>CAZNVH010000015.1:0-165221 GCA_964576525.1 uncultured Enterobacteriaceae bacterium | reverse complement strand
GCTACGAGGTCGAGCCCGCGATCGGCGTCAAGGGCAGCCAGATCGTGAACCTGGTGAAGGACCTGGCGCGCGCCCTGTCGGTGGTGTCGATCCGCGTGGTCGAGACCATCCCGGGCAAGTCGTGCATGGGGCTCGAGATCCCCAACCCGCACCGCCAGACCGTGCGCCTCACCGAGATCCTAGGTTCCGAGGCCTACCACACGATGCACTCGCCGCTCGCGCTGGCGCTGGGCAAGGACATCGCCGGCAACCCGGTGGTCGCCGACCTGCAGAAGATGCCGCACCTGCTGGTGGCGGGCACCACCGGCTCGGGCAAGTCGGTGGCGCTAAACGCCATGATCCTGTCGCTGCTCTACAAGTCCGAGCCGCGCGCGATCCGCCTGATCCTGATCGACCCGAAGATGCTCGAGCTGTCGGTCTACCAGGACATCCCGCACCTGCTCGCCCCGGTGGTCACCGACATGAAGCAGGCGACCAACGCGCTCACCTGGTGCGTCGCGGAGATGGACCGGCGCTACAAGCTGATGAACTGGATCGGCGCGCGCAACCTGTCGGGCTTCAACCACAAGGTCGTCGAGCGCAAGGTCGAGGACCCCTTCTCGCCGAAGTCGGACGAACCCCAGGCCAAGCCGCAGATGCTGCAGCACCTGCCGCACGTCGTGGTGGTGATCGACGAGCTCGCCGACATGATGCTCGTCGTCGGCAAGAAGGTCGAGGAGCTGATCACGCGCCTCGCCGGCAAGGCGCGCGCCGCCGGCATCCACCTGGTGCTCGCGACGCAGCGCCCGTCGGTCGACGTCATTACCGGTCTGATCAAGGCCAATATCCCGACCCGCATCGCCTTCCAGGTGTCGTCCAAGATCGATTCGCGCACCATCCTCGACCAGTCGGGCGCCGAGACCCTGCTCGGCGCCGGCGACATGCTCTACCTGCCGCCCGGCAGCGGCCTGCCGCAGCGCGTGCACGGCGCCTTCGTGGCCGACCACGAGGTGCACAAGGTGGTCCAATACCTGAAGTCGCTGGCCAAGCCCGAGTACCTTGGCGAGGTGCTCGAGCCGGCGGTCGACGAGGAGGCCGGCCCGGCGGGCGACGGCGTGCCGGCGGGCGAGAAGGATCCGCTGTACGACCAGGCGGTCGAGATCGTGCTGCGCACGCGCCGCCCGTCGATCTCGCTGGTGCAGCGCCACCTGCGCATCGGCTACAACCGCGCCGCGCGCCTGATCGAGGACATGGAGCGCGCCGGGATGGTGTCGCCGATGCAGTCGAACGGCAATCGCGAGGTGCTGGTCCCCGCCAGGGCGGAGTAAGCCGATGCGGTTTGCGCTTTTCTTCGCGATACTTTTTTCTGCAACGGTACAAGCTGCCGCCATAGAGCGCTTCAAGAGCTTTCTGCGCGGCACGCAGTCGGCGCGGGCCGACTTCGAGCAGAAGGTCTACGACCGCAGCGGCAGGCCGGCGCAGGAATCGAAAGGCAGCTTCGTATTCCAGCGGCCGGGGCTGTTCCGCTGGGTGTACGCCAAGCCGGTCGACCAGGTGATCGTCGGCGACGGCGAGCGCATCTGGATCCACGACCGCGACCTGAACCAGGTGACGGTGCGCAAGATGTCGCGCGCGCTCGGCTCGACCCCCGCGGCGCTGCTCGCCGGCGCGGCCGACGTCGAGCAGGCCTTCGATCTGTCGGAGGCGGGCAGCCGCGACGGCCTGGAGTGGCTGGAGGCCAGGCCGCGCGAGAAGGAGGCGGGGTTTGAGCGCATCCGCATGGGCTTCGACGCCACCGGCGTCAAGGCCATGGAGCTCTCCGACCATTTCGGCCAGACCACGGTGCTGCGCTTCTTGAACTTCACGCGCAACCCGAAACTCGACCGCTCGGAGTTCCGCTTCGAGCCCCCCAAGAACGCCGATGTGCTAGGGGAGAGGTGACCGACCTCTTCGGCAAGCGCGAACCGGCGGCGCCGCTCGCCGACGCGCTGCGCCCGCAAACGCTGGACGAGGTCGTCGGCCAGAAGCACCTGCTCGGCGCGGGCAAGCCGCTGCGCCTCGCGTTCGAGTCGCGCAAGCCGCACTCGATGATCCTGTGGGGGCCGCCCGGGTCGGGCAAGACCACTATCGCGCGCCTGATGGCGAAAGCTTTCGACGCCGAGTTCGTCGCGCTCTCGGCGGTGTTCTCGGGCGTCAAGGACATCCGCGAGGCGATGCAGGCGGCCGAACAGGCCCTTAACCGCAACGGCCGCTCGACCATTCTGTTCGTCGACGAGGTGCACCGCTTCAACAAGGCGCAGCAGGACGCCTTCCTGCCTTTCGTCGAGCGCGGGCTGATTACCTTCGTCGGCGCCACCACCGAGAACCCGTCCTTCGAGGTCAACAGCGCGCTGCTTTCCCGCGCCACCGTTTACGTGCTCGAGCCGCTCAGCCCGGCCGACCTCGGAATTCTCCTTTCGAAAACAGGCATCGCCATCGATGAGGAAGCGCAGGCGAGGCTGATCGGCTTTGCCGACGGCGACGCGCGGCGCCTGCTCAACGCGGTCGAGATCCTGAAGAACACGGGCGTGGAGAAGATCGATGCAGCGTTCGTCGAGCAGACGCTGGCGAAAAACCTGCGGCGCTTCGACAAGGGCGGCGAGCAGTTCTACGACCAGATCTCGGCGCTGCACAAGTCGGTGCGCGGCTCGGACCCGGACGCCGCGCTCTACTGGATGGTGCGCATGCTCGACGGCGGCGCCGACCCGCTGTACGTCGGGCGGCGCCTGGTGCGCATGGCGGTCGAGGACATCGGCCTCGCCGACCCGCGCGCGCTGCGCGTGGCGCTCGACGCCTGCGAGACCTACGAGCGGCTCGGCAGCCCCGAGGGCGAGCTCGCGCTTGCGGAAGCCGTCCTCTATCTCGCGGTCGCCGCCAAGTCGAACGCGGTCTACACCGCCTATAATTTGGCGCGCGAATTCGTCTCCCGCGACGGCACGCGACCGGTGCCGATGCACCTGCGCAACGCGCCGACCCGGCTGATGAAGGACCTCGGCTACGGCAAGGGCTACCGCTACGCGCACGACGAGGAAGACGCCTACGCGGCGGGCGAAACGTACTTCCCCGAGGGCATGCCGGTCGCCGAGTGGTACCAGCCGACGGAGCGTGGGCTGGAAGAGAAAATTCGGGAAAAACTCAGGCAGCTCAGAAGCAAGCGATGATCGATATCCAGTTGCTGCGAAAGGATCCGGAGGCGGTGGCGCAGCGGCTGGCCGCGCGCGGGCCCGGCGTTTTCGATGCCGCGCAGTTCCAGCGCCTCGAGGCCAGGCGCAAGGGAATTCAGATTCAGGTCGAGGAGGCGCAGGCCGCGCGCAACAAGCTGGCGAAGGAGATCGGCCAGGCCAAAGCCAAGGGTCAGGATGCGAAAGACCTTATGGCGCGAGGCGAGCAGCTCAAGGCGAGCCTCGAGGATTCGGAAAAGATGCTCGCCGGCGTGCAGCAGGAGCTGCAGGACTTCCTCTCGCGCATTCCGAACATCCCGCACCAGTCGGTACCGCTCGGCTCTTCGCCCGACCAGAACCGGGAGGAGCGCCGCTGGGGCAAGCCGAGGGATTTCGCCTTTCCGGCCAAGGATCACGTCGACCTCGGTGAAGCGCTCGGCGGGCTGGATTTCGCCACCGGCGCCAGGATCGCCGGCAGCCGGTTCGTGGTGATGCGCGGCGGGGTCGCCAGGCTGCATCGCGCGATCGCGCAGTTCATGCTCGACGTGCATACGCGCGAGCATGGCTATACCGAGGTGTACGTGCCGTACATGGTCAGCGGCGATTGCGCGAACGGCGTGTCGAGCCTGGCGAAGTTCAAGGGCGACCTGTTCAAGCTCGAGGACCGCGACCTCTACCTGATCCCCACCGCCGAGTACCCGGTGACCAATTTCGTGCGCGACCAGATCGTGCCGCTCGAATCGTTGCCGCTGCGCTTCGTCTGCCACTCGCCGTGCTTCCGCTCCGAGGCCGGCGCGGCTGGCAAGGACACGCGCGGCATGATCCGCAACCACCAGTTCGACAAGGTCGAGTTGGTGCAGATCGTCCACCCCGACAACTCTTATCCGTTGTTGGACGAACTCACGGGACATGCGGAGGTCATTCTCAAGAAGCTCGAATTGCCCTACCGGGTGGTAACCCTGTGCACCGGCGACATGGGCTTCGCCGCTGCCAAGACCACCGACCTCGAAGTCTGGCTGCCGGCGCAGAAGGCCTACCGCGAAATCAGCTCCTGCTCCAACTTCGAGGCCTTCCAGGCGCGGCGCATGCAGGCGCGCTGGCGACCTAAAAGCGGCAAGCCCGAGCTCGTGCATACGCTGAACGGCTCGGCGCTCGCGGTCGGCCGCACGCTGGTCGCGATCCTCGAGAACGGCCAGAACGCGGACGGCTCGGTGTCGCTCCCTGCGGCATTGCGGCCGTACATGGACGGCGCCGAGCGGCTCACCCCGCCCTGATAGAATTCCGCCGCCGCGGAGAGATGGCAGAGTGGTCGATTGCGGCAGACTCGAAATCTGTTGTACCCGCGAGGGTACCGGGGGTTCGAATCCCTCTCTCTCCGCCAGTATTCAGCTACTTGCTGCTAGGTCTGCCGCTTCATCACTTCCGTCGCTGTGACGGATTCGTGCCTTTGCGGCGGACCCTAGCGTTACCCGCTCTGCGTAGCTCGCCGAGCGCAAGGGGCAAGGACGTGGGCGTGAACATCGAGGTCCGGTAACAGCTCTGCGAGGGAGCCGGTGATGTGGGGGATGATTTTCGGCATGCATCCGGGGATGGAATACCTGGTGCTCGCCGTCGCCGTGATCATCGCGATCGGTGGCGCAGTGCACGGGAAGGGCTGGCGCCGCCTGATCGCTCCTGCGATCGTGGCTGCCGGCGGCGCCACCGCGTTTCTCATGCCGTCTTACGAGACCAGCCGGACACAGGACGCTCTCGCGTCGTTCGACGCGGCTTGCCGAGAGGCGGGCGGCGAAGTTCGCCGGACCGTTCAGGGCGTAAACGAGGTCTTCGTCGAGCACGACCCGGGCGAGCCTGGAAACGTCGGCATGCACCTGGGTTTTAGTATTCCCCATGTCGATCGGGGTATCAGCAGCCCGCTGCTGCGCGAGCACCCGCGCTTTACCCAGATCGCAGTTCATTTCACTACTCACACCAAAGATGGCGTTCAAGGCAGGTATGTCTATGTTCGCGGGCTCCATGCGCAGCCGGACCACTACGGCAAGCCGGTCGAGGTGCTGCCGCGCCACGGCTTGCGCTGGCGCCGCGATCCGTCGCGCGAAGCCGGCATCGAGCCTTACCGCCTGGAGATCTTCGATCGCACGACCGGCGAGGTGTTGGGTATGCAAAAGAACTTCAAGCTGCGCACAGGAGAAGGGACTGTGCGCGTCTGCCCGATCACGGACCCCGCGGACTTCGTCCGCTCCGTGCTCGTCGCCAGCGGCGTATCGCCCTAGGTCCGTGTCGCTCCTCTACGGTTTCCTGTACTTCGTGCTCAAGGCCGCCGGTCCGGCGCTGGTCGCCATGGCCGGCATCACGGTCCTCTGCGCGTTCGTGCCCCGCGGCTCGCGCATGATATTCGGGACGTTTATCGCCATTGCCGCGGCGGTTTTCGTGCTCGTGCCTGCGGACCCGTGGACCTCGGCCGGCAGGCAACAGGAAGGCAATGCCGGGAAGAACTTGCCGGCGCTGTGTAAATCGGTCGGTACGCGGCGATACGCCGAGCTTCCCGCCAGCCCGCACACGTTCTACCTCTGGGACGCGGGTCCGCGCGATCCCCGGAAGCTCGAGGCGCTTTCCCTTCAGACTGACGCGAAGGCTCTCACTCTGGTCGCGCTCGATCCGACTCAAGCCGGCCCGCGTTCGGGTTACCTGGTGGTGCAGCGGCGGCTTCCGGCGCCGCAAGGCGTGTTCCACGGGATTTTCGCGGTGCGCGAGGCGGTGACCGGGCAGCTCATTGCCGAGCGCGTCTACGCTTACGGGGCGTGGCAGCAGGGGCTCGAGAATCGCTACCAGCATCTCGACTGCGGGTCGGACGAGGCCAAAGACCGCCCGCTCGGCAATCTCGAAGAGCCCGCCCAAGAGCAGCTGGTCACCTTCCTGTCCGAGCTCGCAGGTACCAAGGCCGATCGGGGTCCGGAGGTCAGGCTCGACCTGCCCTACCGCGAGCTGGATCGTTGCGCACCGCTGATCAGGCTGAGCGAGGAAGTATCGCGCGGCGCCAGCCTGCTCAAAATCAGGGACGGCGACGACCTGGTGCTCTCAATTTACGCGCCCGAGAGACCCGATGAATTCACGGCCTATGTGGCCGAGGTGCGCCGCCGGCAGCGCGCCAAGGTGAGCCAAGCCTGGCCGACCTATACGTCGAAGACCGTCCAGCATGACCTATTGCGCTGCAAAGGCTACTTTACCGACAGCGGTGCTCACGCGGTGCCACTGTTGCACGCGCACGGCAGCGTCGAGTCAGTCGAGCGCGTCACCCGGTTCGCGACCAAACGCCGCTGATATGGCCATCGCCATCCTCGGCGTGATCGCTTATCTGCTGCTCTACGTTGTAGTGCTCGTGCTCGCCGTGGCCATGAATGAAAGAAAGGGGAGCGCAGCGCTGCTGGTGACGGGGGCGTTCGCGCTGCCGCTGGCCATTCTCGGCGTGCTGGTCGGATACGAGCAGGGCGCGCTTTGGCTCAAGGAGCGCGATTTTGCTGCGGCGTGCAAGGATGCCGAGGCGCAAGGCGAGCGCATAAGCCGCTCCTATAGCGAAGTGCCGGGATTCGAGATCGAGACGAAGGCAGACGGGAACGCCTACGAGTTCGGCGCCCTGCGGCATCCCGTGCAGGCGCTATCACTCGGCTACGAGTTCGTCCAGTTCGGGCAGCACCGCTTCGTCGAGGCCTCGCCGCTGCATTCCATCAGTACGCCGGCGCCGGATGCGGTGCTGTTTCGTATTCGCGCCACCCGCACGGCGGCGCCGAAATCTGGCCTGTCCGGCGTCTCAAGCGTCCTGGACATGTCGGTGGTGGACAACCGCACCGGCGAAATCTTTGCCTCGAAGAGATGGGTGGCGAACGCCAGCGGCAGACTGTGCCCGGCGCACGCTCGAGGGGCCGGAATGGAAGACTTTGTGACGCGTGTTCTCAAGCCGCCGACGCGCGGACCGAAGGCGGCCGCGCCGCCGCTGTACGAAGTGCCGCTCGACGTCTCTGTGCTTAAGGAGTTTCCGGAGCGGCTGCCCGCGGGTAAGGTGAAATCGGTCCTCAACCGGGCGCTGAACTGCGCGGGCGCGATCGAACTGCCCGACCCGATGCAGGAGATGCGCAAGTCGCCTGAACTGCCGTCCGGCGAGTGGCCTTCGGTCCGCATCACGGGTGAAGGTGCCGTCCGGGCCTTGCACTGGCGCCGCGGCCGGCCGAGTCAGGCCTATTGTGCGGGCGGCGCGCTATACGTGTTTGCCACCGAGCCTGACCACATTCCTCTGCTCTACGTGCTGCAGCTGGAACTGCCGATGCGAGTGACTGGCATCTATCGCCTGCGCTTGAAGGGAGCCGACGCTGCGCCGCTGCACGCCTCGACGCCACAGGTGCTCGATTTCTCGGCAGAGCGGGACGCGCTGCGGTTCACGCGAGTCCACTTCCACGCGCCTCTCAACCTCGACGAGCCCCTGGCCCGGGTACGCCAGGCCTACAAGGTCACCCTGCCGCTGCCGGTGGCCGAAACCTTCAGGAAGCCGCGTTAAGCCCGCCGGCTACAGAACGTCTTTCCCCTTAGCGCGCGTTTTTTCCTGCAGCTCCTTCGACGTTTCCGCCACCGCGGGGAACTCGTCGAGATGGCGTTGACTGTCAGAAAATCGGCGAGCGCTGCGACGCTGATAACATTACGCTTTCCGATTTGGAGAGGTTGGGTCGGTGCCGCCTGGACCGACTCGAAATCTGTTGTACCGCTTGCGGTACCGGGGGTTCGAATCCCTCTCTCTCCGCCACTATTCAACTGCTTCTAGATGACCTCTACGGCCATTTTTAATCCGGCGGCTTTCAGCACCGCATGCAACGTGGAAAAGCGAGGATTGCCGCTCGACGAAAGCGCGCGATAAAGGCTTTCACGAGGCACGCCCGCCGCTTTCGCAAGCTTGGCCATGCCCTTTGCCTCGGCGACCGTTCTGAGCGCCGCGAGATAGACGCGAGGATCACCGTCTTCTGCGGCCGAACTGAGGTACTCCGCGGCAAGCGCCGGGTCAGACCGCAGCTCGCTAACCAGCCGCTCTCTGTGCGAGACAGTCAGCTCTTTGCGCGTGGATCGCGCTTTTTCCGATTTTCGTGCTCTTGCCATAGCGCCACCGCCTTTTTAATGTCCGCGTCCTGCTTCCGCTTGTCACCACCGCACAACAAAACGACTACAGTTTGACCTTCGCGCCCAAAGTAGACGCGGTACCCTGGCCCCCAATCAACGCGCAGTTCCCTGACGCCATCCCGCAGGTACTTGCAGTCGCCAAAGTTTCCGACCCCAAGTCGTTCCAGCCGCGCCAGGATGCGCGCCTTCGCCTGCCGGTCGTGAAGGCCCGAAAGCCATTCCGAGAAAGGCTCACTGCCCGTGGCTGTCCGGTAACGCCTGATCTCGAACACGAGTCGCTAGTGTATCGTATACGTTACAATTAGCCAACAGGGATTGTGCCGTATTGCCCGATGAGCGCCGTTCCCCTACAGGTCCAGTTCGATCCCGCGTCGGCGCGCTTCGGCGCGTCGCGCTCGCAGAAGCGTCTCGAGGACGACCGGCTGCTGCTCGGCCAGGGCCTGTTCAGCGACGACCGGGTCTTTGAGCGCCAGGCCTGGATGGTGCTGGTGCGCTCGCCTCATGCCCACGCTCGCATTTCCTCAGTCAATCTAGATCAATCAAAAAACCAACCCGGAGTACTCGCGGCCTGGTCGATGGCCGAGTTGCGGGCCGACGGCGTCAAGCACATCCCGGTTCCGCCGTTGTTCAAGCGCGCCGACGGCTCGCCGATGGCGGCGCCGCCGCGCACGCCGCTTGCCGAAGGAAAGGTGTTCTACGTCGGCCAGCCGGTGGTCGCGATCGTCGCGCAGACGCGCCAGCAGGCGCAGGACGCCGCCGAGCAGGTGGCGATCGATTACGAAGACCTGCCGGCGGTGGTCGATCCGCGCCGCGCGATCGAGCCCGGCGCGCCGGTCCTGTGGGAAGCGGCCAGCGACAACATTGCCGCGGAGACGCGCTACGGCGATGCGGAAAGAGTGAGAGAGGCGTTCGCCAAAGCCGCCCACGTCACCGAGATCGAGCTGCACAACCAGCGCCTCAACGCCATGGCGATGGAGCCGCGCTGCGCCATCGGCGTGCACGAAGCGGGCCGCACCACGCTCTACACCCAGAGCCAGCAGCCGACCGGCACGCGCGATCTGCTCGGGGCGGTGTTCGGCACGAAGCCGCAGGAGTTCCGCGTGATCAACGGCGACATCGGCGGCGGCTTTGGCATGAAGACCGGGCTCGCGCCCGAGGACGCCCTGGTGTGCTACGCCGCGCGCAAGCTCGGCCGGCCGGTGAAGTGGCGCGCCGAGCGCTCCGAGGAGTTCCTCGCCGCGCACATGGCGCGCGACCAGCACTACCGCGGCGCGCTGGCGCTCGACCGCGACGGGCGCATCCTCGCGCTGCGCATGGAGTCGCTGGCGAACATCGGCGCGGTCCCGGTCAGCTCCTCGGCGATGATCCCGCTCGCCATGGTGGCGAAGGTGCAGACCTCGGTGTACCGGGTGCCGGTCGTCGACTACTGGATCCGGGGCGTACTCACCAACACCATGGCGACCGGCGCCTATCGCGGCGCCGGGCGGCCCGAGGGCAACTACCTGATCGAGCGCCTGGTGGAGAAGGCGGCGCGCGAGATGGGCATCGACGGCGTCGAGCTGCGCCGGCGCAACCTGCTGCGGCCCGAGGAGCTGCCGTACAAGACCCACGTCGGCGAGACCTACGACTGCGGCGAGTTCGAGCGCATGCTGGACGGAGCGCTGCGGGCCGCCGATTGGCAAGGATTTGAAAAACGTCTTCAAGAATCAAAAAGGCGAGGCAGGCTGCGCGGGCGCGGGCTGGCGGTCTACCTGGAGTGGACTGGCGCGTTACCCACCGAGACCGTGGACATTGAGATCGACGCGCAGGGCATGCTGACGGTCTTCTCCGGCACCCAGGCGATGGGGCAGGGGCTGGAGACCACGTATACCCAGCTGGTCGAAGAGATTTTTGGGTTTGACGTGAAAAACATCAAGATCATTCAGGGCGATACCGATCGTGCCAACGGCGTCGGCAGCGTCGGCTCGCGCTCGGCCTTCGTCGGCGGCTCCGCAGTGGTGGCGGCCGGACACAAGATGGTTCTGAGACTGAGAGAAATCGCTGCCGAAGCTCTGGAGGCGGCGCTTCCGGATATCGAGCTCGGCCGCGAGGGCCTGCGCATCGCCGGGACGGATCGCTCGATCTCCTTCGCCGAACTGGCTGCGCGCCAACCGAGCCGCACGATCCGCGTCTCGGAGACCCAGACGCCCTCGACGCCTTCGTGGCCGAACGGCGCGCAAGTCAGCGAGGTCGAAGTCGATCCGGAGACTGGCGAGGTCGCGCTGGTCGCGCTGGTGAGCTGCGACGACATCGGTCGTATCATCAACCACGCGATCGTCGAGGGACAGATCCAGGGCGGCATGGCGCAGGGCGCCGGCCAGGCGCTGTGGGAGCAGGTGCGCTACGACCCGGCGAGCGGCCAGCTCCTGTCGGGCTCGCTCATGGACTACTGCGCGCCGCGCGCCGACCAGCTGCCCGCGATGCACAACCGCTTCGACGAGAGCGTTCCCTGCAAGACCAACCTGCTCGGCGTGAAGGGCTGCGGCGAGCTCGGCACCATCGGCGCCGTGCCGGCCGTGGTGCACGCGGTGCTCGACGCGCTCGCCGAGCGCGGGGTGCTGCACCTCGAAATGCCGCTCACACCGGAGACGGTGTGGAAGGCCCTGCGTGGCGGGCGATAGGCGCGAGAGCCGCGCGTTCCGCTATGCGGTGCTGGTCTCGCTCGCGCTGCACGCACTGCTGCTTTTCGGTTTCTCCGATCTCGGGCCCGCGCTGAGGCATGTCGTAAAGTCGGCGCCGCTCGTCGCCCACCTGCTGACGCCGGAACCGGACAAGAAAAATGAAGAGCTGGCGGCAACACCTGCGAAGCCGGTCGTCCCTTCCGCGGCCAAGCCGCTACCGGCGCCTCCCGCGGAGCCTGCACCGGTTCCTTCGGACCCTCAGCCCGTGTCGCAGAACCCGGTGCCCGCGCCGGCAGGACCGCAGCCCGCGCCGGCAGCCATCGCGAGCGCGCCGCCCTCCGCAGCCGCGCCGCGAACGCCGGCACCGGCCGCACCGAGCGCCGAAGCCCTGGAAATCCGCTCCGCCGACCAGTACCGGCTGGAGTTGATCGCAACGGCGAGGCGGATCAAGGAGCGCATGCGCTATCCGGCGCAAGCCAAGGACAACAACTGGGAAGGCGACGTGCGGCTGGGCGTGTCGATCAGCTCGAGCGGCACAACGTCGATTGCGGTGAAGCGCAGCTCGCAGTACGAGGTCCTGGACCGCCAGGCGATCGAGATCCTGAGGCTGGCGAGCGACGAGGTGCTGCTGCCGCCGCTGCTGCGGGGCAAGGAATCCACGCTCCGGGACCTGGTGTTCGAGTACCGCCTGAAGGACTAGCGGGCCTCGGGGTGGAACGCCACGACGTGATCGACGTCGAGGCGGATGCCGATACGCTCGCCGAGCGCATGGTTGTGATGGCTCGGCACCAGCGCCAGCACCTTCCTGCCGCTCGCCAGGCGCAGGGTGTAGAGAATCTCGGCGCCGCGGAACGCCTTGTGCACCACCTCCGCCTGCGTCGGCGCCGCGTCGTCGTGCACGATGTCGTCGGGCCGCAGCAGGACCTCGAGATCTCCGCCTCCCTGGGAATCTCCCTGCAGCACGCCGAGCTCGATTTCCAGCTGGTGGCCGTTCAGGGCCTTGGCCGGCAGGAACACGCCCTGGCCGACGAAGTCGGCGACGAAGCGGTTCGCCGGCCGGTGATACAGGTTGTAAGCGCTGTCCCATTGCTGGATGTGGCCCTGGTGCAGGACGCCGATCTCGTCGGCCATGGCGAACGCTTCCTGCTGATCGTGCGTCACCAGGATCGCGGTCGCGCCGCTGGCCTTGATGATGTCGCGCACCTCGAGCGACAGGCGCCCGCGCAGCTCGACGTCGAGGTTGGAGAACGGCTCGTCGAGCAGCAGCAGATCGGGGTGCGGCGCGAGCGCCCGCGCCAGAGCGACGCGCTGCTGCTGGCCGCCGGAGATCTCGTGCGGGTATTTGCCGAGCACGCCGGCGAGACCGACCAGCTCGGCGAGCTCGCGCACGCGGCCGGCGCGCACTTCCGCGGCCGCAGCGTGCAGCCCGAAAGCGATGTTCGCCGCGACCGACAGGTGCGGAAACAGCGCGTAGTCCTGGAACACCATGCCGATGCGTCGCTTCTCGGGCGGCAGCACCATCCCCGGCGCCGACACCGTGCGGCCTTTCAGGCGAATCTCGCCTTCGCGCACCGGCTCGAATCCGGCGATGCAGCGCAGGACCGTGGTCTTGCCGCATCCGCTCGGGCCGAGCAGGCAACCGATGGCGCCCGGCAGGAGCGAGAACGTCAGGCCCCGCACGACTTCCTGCTCGCCATAGGCATGGCGCAGGTTCTCAACTTCGAGAAGCATCGAGCTCATTGGGTGATTATAGAATAGTTCTCATTCTTGTTAGAATCACTCCTCCTTGAATTTCAAGCGCTTAGGACTTCTTGGTGCCGGGGCCGTGGGGATCGCGGCGGTCCTCGCGCTTCCGATCATCTCGGTCGTGGCGAGCGTTTTCGCCGGCGCCGGCGATACCTGGGCGCATCTCGCTGCGACCGCGCTCCCGCGCTACGTCTGGAACACGCTGCTGCTGCTTCTCGGCGTGGCCTGCGGCGTGATCTCGATGGGCGTGCTCAGCGCGTGGCTGATCACCGCGTATCGCTTTCCGGGACGCGACCTGCTCGAGTGGGCGCTGCTGCTGCCGCTCGCAGTGCCCGCCTATGTCATGGCGTACGCGTATACCGACTGGCTGCAGTTCACCGGGCCGGTGCAGTCGGCCTTGCGCGCGCTGACCGGATGGCAGGCGCGCGAGTACTGGTTCCCCGAGGTGCGCTCGCTCGCCGGCGCCGCAGCGATGCTCTCGTTCGCGCTCTACCCCTACGTCTATCTCATCGCGCGAACCGCCTTCCACGATCTCCCGCGCAGCGCGATCGAGGCCGGCCGCCTCGCCGGCTACGGCGCCTGGGGCGCGTTCTTCCGCGTCGCCGTTCCGCTGGCGCGGCCGGCGATCGCCGCCGGCGCCGCGCTCGCCCTGATGGAGACGCTCGCCGACTTCGGCACGGTGTCGTACTTCGCCGTGGAGGTGTTCACCACCGGGATCTTCAAAGCCTGGCTGTCGATGGGCGACAGCGTCGCCGCGGCGCAGTTGTCGACCTGCCTGATCGGTTTCGTGGTGCTGGTGCTGGGGATCGAGCGCGCCAGCCGCGGCCGCGCCGCCTACCATGCGCCGCGCAAGCCGGTGCCGCCGCAGCGCTTGCGCGGCGGCACCGCCGCCGCCGCGCTCGTTGCCTGCGCCGCGCCGGCGGTGTTCGGCTTCGCGCTCCCGGCGCTGCTGCTCGCCCAGCTCGCCTGGCAGGAGAAAAGCGCCCTGCCCGGCGCACGCCTGGCGTCGCTGATATCGAACAGCTTCGGCGTGGCCGCGCTGACGGCGCTGGTCGCGGTAGGGCTCGCGTTGGTGATGGTCTACGCCGCGCGCCTGACGCGCAGCCCGCTGGTGGCGGCGGCGAACCGGGTTGCCGGCCTGGGCTACGCCATACCGGGCGCGGTGATCGCCGTGGGCGTCCTGGTGCCGCTCGGGCGGTTCGACAACGCCCTCGCCGGCTGGCTGGAGCAGCTGCTCGGCGTCAAGCTCGGTCTGCTGCTGACCGGGACGATCGCGGCGCTGGTCTACGCCTATCTGGTGCGGCTGCTCGCGGTTGCCCTGCAGATCACCGACGCCGGGCTCGCCAAGATCACGCCCAGCATGGAGGATGCGGCGCGCTCGCTCGGCGCCTCTCCGGCCGGGGCGCTCGCGCGCGTGCACGTGCCGCTGCTCGCGCCGAGCCTCGCCACCGCGGCGCTGCTGGTTTTCGTCGACGTGCTGAAGGAGCTGCCGGCGACCTTCGCGCTGCGGCCGTTCAACTTCGACACGCTCGCGGTCGAAGCCTACAACCTCGCCAAGGACGAGCGCCTGGCCGAGGCCGCGGCGCCCTCCCTGGTGATGGTTGCGGTGGGGCTGCTACCCGTGATTTACGTTTCGAAGCGCTATTTCCAGGCGACGCGATCGTAGACCTTTTGCGAGCTCGGCTGGTTCTTGCCGAGCACCGCCACGTTCAGCGTGTCGCGCTTGAACTCGCCCAGCATCTTCAGCACCGGGTTGTCGACCTGCACGCTCGCCACCACGGGCCACTCATTGTTGCCGTCGGCGAAGTAGCGCTGCGCCTCGTCGCTCGCCAGGTACTCGAGGAACCTGATCGCCGCGTCGCGGTTGGGCGCGTTCTTCAGCACGCCGGCGCCCGAGATGTTGACGTGCGTGCCCCAGGTGGCCTGGTTCGGGAACACGATGCCGATGCGCTCGCCTACCTGCCGCTCGTCGGGCTTCTCGGAGCGCAGCAGCCGCGCGTAGTAGTACTGGTTGGAGATGGTGACGTCGCACTGGCCGGCGGCGACCGCCTTGAGCTGGTCGGTGTCGCCGCCTTTGGGCTCCTGCGCCAGGTTGGCGCGCACGCCCTTCGCCCAGGCTTCGGCCTGCGCCTCGCCGAGGTGATCGATGATCGCGCCGAGCAGCGAGAGGTTGTAGACGTTGGTCGACGAGCGCATGCAGACACGGCCTTTCCACTTCGCGTCCGCCAGGTCCTCGTAGGTGCGGATCTCGCCCGGCTGCACCTTGGCCTTGTTGTAGGCGATGACGCGCGCGCGGGTGGAGAAGCCGTACCAAAGGCCGCTCGGCTCGCGCAGGTTGGCTGGGACGCGGCTCTGCAGGAGCAGCGTGCTCACCGGCTGGAACAGCCCCATCTGCTCGGCGCGCCACAGGCGGCCGGCATCGACCGTGATCAGGACGTCCGCCGGGCTGCGCTCACCCTCGTTGCGGATGCGCTCGATCAGCGGGTCTTCGCCGCCTTCGATGCGGTTGATCTTGATGCCGGTGAGCTTGGTGAAGTTCGAGTACAGGGCCTCGTCGGTCTGGTAGTGGCGCGACGAGTAGAGGTTCAGTACCTTGTCCTGGGCTGCAGCCGAGATGGCGAAGGCGAGGCCCAGGGCCAGGAGAACACCTTGTTTTGACAAAGAAAAGATTCGCATTGGCGACTCTGAAAAAGGGGATAGATAAATGATAAGAACTCTCATTTACCATGTCAATGAGAATTATTATCAACCGACCGTAGGCGTGTCGCGGGCGCGATGCGTTCATAAGAGAAGATGCATCGCTTGAACCTGATCCGCTTGATCGGAGCCGCGCTGCTCGGCTGCGCTGCCGGGGCGCTGGCGCAGCAAGCGCTCGAGATCATCCCGCTGCGTCACCGCACGGTCGAGCAAGTGCTGCCTGCGCTGCAGCCGTTGCTCGAGCCGGGCGCGACGCTGAGCGGCAACCGGGGTCAGCTGTTCCTGCGCGCGAGCCCGGGCAACGCCGCGGACATCAAGCGCGCGCTCGAGGTGATCGACCGGCCGTCGCGCCGCCTGCAGATCTCGGTGCGCTTTGACGACGCGCAGGAAAGCGAACGCCGGCGGCTCGGCGTGCAGGGGGCGATCGGCACCGGCGGCGCGCGCATCAACGTCACCGCGGAGGATTCGCGCGCCAGCGCGGGCGAGCGGGTCGACCAGCGTCTCCAGGTCCTCGAAGGCAGCGAGGCCACGATCTTCACCGGCCAGACCGGAATGCAAGTGAGGCCGCGCCTGTCTGGCAATCAGGTGTTTCTGGACGTTGCGCCGCAGCGCCCGACCCAGCGCATCGTCACCACCATCAATGCCCGCCTCGGCGAATGGGTGGAGCTCGGAGCGAACGAGGCGCGCCGCACCTGGGTCAAGGTCGAGGAGTTGCCGAACTGAACGACGCCTTGCAGCGGGTGTTCGCCGAAGGCGGCCCGCTCGCGGAGGCCGTGAGCGGCTTCAAGCGGCGGCCGCAGCAGCTCGAGATGGCGCAGGCGATCCACGATGCCATCGAGCGCACCGCGGTGCTGGTCGCCGAAGCCGGCACCGGTACCGGCAAGACCTTCGCCTACCTGGTGCCGGCGCTGCTCGCCGGGGGCAAGGTCATCGTCTCCACCGGGACCAAGACCCTGCAGGACCAGCTGTTCGACCGCGACCTTCCGGCGGTACGCGGCGCGCTCGCCTCGGGGGCGAGCACCGCGCTGCTGAAGGGACGGTCGAACTACGTGTGCCTCTATCGCCTGCGGCGCGCGGCGAGCGAGGCGCGGCTCGCCTCGCGCGAAGAGGTGGCGCAGCTCAAGCGCATCGAGCGCTTCGCGGCGATTTCCACGACCGGCGACCGCGCCGACCTTGCCGATGTTCCCGAGGACGCTCCGGTGTGGGCGCATGCGACTTCCACGCGCGACAACTGCCTGGGCCAGGCCTGCCCGGACTACGGCGACTGCTTCGTGATGCGCGCGCGCCGCAACGCGCTCGCCGCCGACGTCGTGGTGATCAACCACCACCTGTTCTTCGCCGACGTCGCATTGCGCGACGAGGGCATCGCCGAGCTGCTGCCGGCCTGCAATACCGTGATTTTCGACGAGGCGCACCAGCTTCCCGAGACCGCGCGCCTGTTCTTCGGCGAAAGCCTGTCGAGCACGCAGCTCGCCGAGCTGTCGCGCGATGCGCGCCTGGAGCTGCGCGCCGCCGGCGGCGCCTCGCCGGAGCTCGAGCGCCTCGCCGGGCGGCTGGAGAAGGCGGCGCGCGATCTGCGGCTGTCGGTCGGGGAGCCGGCGACGCGCCTCGCCTGGGGCCAGGCGCTGCGCCTGCCGGGCTTCGCCGACAGCCTGGAAGCGCTGCACGCCAGCCTGCAGGCGCTGCGCGAGCCGCTCGAAGCCCAGGCCGAGCGCTCCGAGGGCCTCGCCTCCTGCGCGCGCCGCGCCGGCGCGGCGCTGGCGAGCCTGGTGCGCCTGCGCGACGCCGGGGCGGCCGAGGAAGTCCGCTGGGTGGAGGTGTTCGCCAACGCCGCGCGCCTGCACGTGACGCCGCTTTCCTCCGCCGAGCTGTTCAGCCGGCAGATGCAGGACCATCCGCGCGCCTGGATCTTCGCCTCGGCGACGCTGGCGGTCGGCGAAGAATTCGGCCATTTCACGCGCGAGCTCGGCCTGGAGCAGGCGGCGACGCGCCGCTGGCAAAGCCCCTTCGACTTCGCGCGGCAGGCGCTGCTCTACCTGCCGAAGGGCCTGCCGCCCGATCCGAACGACGCCGCCTTCACCGACGCGGTGATCGACGCCACGCTGCCGGTCCTGAAAGCGAGCGGCGGCCGCGCCTTTCTGCTCTTCACCACGCTGCGCGCGCTGCGCCGGGCGCACGAGCGGCTGAGCCGCATCGGCCTGCCGTATCCGCTGCTGGTGCAGGGAACCGGCTCGCGCAGCGAGCTGCTGGCGCGTTTCCGCAGCCTGGGCAACGCGGTGCTGCTCGGCAGCCAGTCATTCTGGGAAGGCGTCGACGTGCGAGGCGACGCCCTTTCCCTCGTGGTGATCGACAAGCTGCCGTTCGCGCCGCCCGACGATCCGGTGCTTGCGGCGCGCATCGAGGCAGTCCGCGCGCGCGCCGGCAATCCGTTTACCGAGCTGCAGCTGCCGCAGGCGGTGCTGCAGCTCAAGCAGGGCGCGGGGCGCCTGATCCGCGACGAGACCGACCGCGGCGTGCTGATGCTGTGCGACCCGCGGCTTGCGTCGCGCGCCTACGGCCGCCAGGTCCTGCGCAGCCTGCCGCCGATGAAACCTACGCGGAAGCTCGCCGAGGTGGAGGACTTTTTTGCTGCAGCTCATCCTCCAGGTGGATCCGGATGATCTCCTCGAAGCTGCGGTCGGCGTGGAAGCCGAGCCCGGCCGCGCGTTGCGCGGCGAAATTCCGCGGCCAGCCCTCGACGATGCGCATGATGGCCGGGTCCGGCTCGCGGCGGATCAGCCGCGCGACCTTGTCGCCGGCCACCTTGCGCAGCGCCTCGATCTGCTCGCCGACCGTCGCGGCGACGCCCGGCATGCTGAGATTGCGCCGCGCGCCGAGCTGCGCGCTGTCGATGCGCGCCGCGTGCAGCAGGAAGCCGGTGGCGGCGCGCGGCGAAGCGAACCAGTGGCGCACGGTCTCGGGCACCGGCAGCAGCGCCTCCTGCCCGCTGAGCGGCTCGCGGATGATGCCGGAGAAAAAGCCCGACGCCGCCTTGTTCGGCTTGCCCGGACGCACGCAGATCGTCGGCAGGCGGATGCCGATGCCGTCGAAGAACCCGCGCCGGCTGTAGTCGGAGAGCAGCAGCTCGCAGACCGCCTTCTGCGTGCCGTAGCTGGTGAGCGGCGCGCTCAGGAACTCGTCGCCGATCGCTTCGGGGAAAGGCGCGCCGAACACGGCGATCGAGGACGTGAACACCAGCCGCGGCCGATAGGGACCTGCCGCGCCGCCGGCCTCCTTGCGGATCGCCTCGAACAACCGGCGCGTGCCGTCGAGGTTGACGCGGTACCCCTTGTCGAAATCCGTTTCGGCCTCGCCGGAAACGACCGCCGCCAGGTGGAAGATCAGGTCCGGCCGCAATGCGACGAGCTTTTCCGCTTCGCCCGGAGCCGAGAGGTCCGACACCGCGGTCGAGCCCTCGAACGGCACGACGTCATGCAGGAGCAGCTCGTCGGCGCCTTCCTTGGCCAGCCGCGCCACGAGCTTGCGGCCGATCATTCCGGCCGCGCCGATGATCAGGACGCGCCTCATTGCCTGCGCTACCACTCGGGATCCCACAGGCGCCACCAGGGGACGTCCTTGCGGGCGCCGCCGGGCTTGAAGTAGCGGCTGTCCGGAAAGTTGGCGCGCATCACCCGGTCGGCGTCGTCGCGCAGGTCGTTCATCCCGAGCTTGTCGTAGGCGACCACCAGCACGAACACCGCTTCCTCGACCGCCGGCGCCTGCGGGTAGTTCTTGATCGCGTACTGCGAGCGGTTGGCGGCCGCGAGGTAGGCGCCGCGCTTCATGTAGTAGCGTGCGACGTGCACTTCATGCGACGCGAGCGCGTTCACCAGGTAGCGCATGCGCGCGGCGGCGTCGGCGGCGTACCGGGAGTCGGGGTAGCGCGTCACCACTTCCCTCAGCGCGTTGAACGCCTCGCGCGTCGACTTGGGGTCGCGGTCGCTCATGTCCTGCACGGTCAGGATCCCGAGGATGCCGAACGCGTCGTTGAAGTTGATCAGGCCTTTCAGGTACCAGGCGTAGTCGGCGTTGGGGTGGTTCGGGTGCATCTTGATGAAGCGGTCGACCGCGGCGATCGCCGAAGCGCGCTCGCTGTCCTTCCAGTGGGCGTAGGCGATCTCGAGCTGCGCCTGCTGCGCGTAGCGGCCGTAGGGGTAGCGCGCCTCGAGCTTCTCCAGGAGCTTGACCGCCCGCGCCCAGTCCTTGGTGGACATCGCGTCCTTCGCCTCGCCGTAGATGCGCTGCGCCGACCAGCCGACGGTCTCGTCCTCGGCGTCCACCCCGGCGCAGCCGGCGAGCGCCACGGCGACCGTTGCGGCCGCAAGAAGTAAACTGAAACGCATGAGAAAAAATTATAACCCTGACTGGGATGCGGCCTTCGCGGTGCCGATGGCGGCGAGCGTGCCGCGCGAGCTCGGCGGGATGCGCCTCGACCAGGCGCTGGTGCGGCTGTTTCCGCAGTATTCGCGCAACCGGCTGCAGGCTTGGCTCAAGTCGGGGCACATCACGGTCGAGGGCCGGCGCTACGACGCCAGCCACGCGGTGACGGGCGGCGAGCGCATCGCGCTGCAGCCGCCGCGCGTGCCCGACGCCGCCGCGCCGCAGGCCCAGCGCATGCCGCTCAAGGTGGTGTTCGAGGACGCGCAGCTGATCGTGATCGACAAGCCCGCCGGCCTCGTGGTGCATCCCGGCGCGGGGCAGCCCGACGGCACGCTGCTCAACGCGCTGCTCGCCCACGCGCCGGCGCTCGCCGCGGTGCCGCGCGCCGGCATCGTGCACCGCCTGGACAAGGACACCACCGGCCTGCTGGTGGTCGCCAAGACCGTTTCGGCGCAGGCCGACCTGGTCCGGCAGCTCGAGAGCCGCAGCATGCGGCGGGTGTACCTCGCGGTGGTGCAGGGCGACCCCCCGGCGAGCGGCGTGATCGATGCGCCCGTGGGGCGCGATGCACAAGCGCGTACGCGCATGGCGATCACGCACCGCGGCAAGGAGGCGCGCACCCGGTATCGCGTGCTCGAGCGCTACGGGCAGGCCGCGCTGGTCGAGTGCCGGCTGGAAACCGGGCGCACGCACCAGATCCGCGTGCATTTCCAGCACATCCGGCATCCGCTGATCGGCGACACGGCCTACCGCCGCGGCACGCGCCACGGCATCGGCTTCCCGCGGCAGGCGCTGCACGCGGCAGAGCTGAGCCTGGAGCATCCCGCCGATCACCGGACGATGACCTGGCAGGCGCCGCTGCCGCGCGACATGAAGCGCCTGCTCGACAGCCTGCGCCATGATCCGGCCTGACTGGCAGGCTCCGGCGGCAGTGCGCGCGCTCGTCACCACGCGCGCGTTCGGCGACCTCGCGCTCCCGGAGGCGCGGCGCAAACTGCGCGAGCTCCTGCCGGCCGATCCGGCGTGGCTCCGGCAGGTGCACGGTACGACTGTGGTTGATTTGGACCAGAAGAACTCCAATGAGGGCGATGCCGCGGTCACCCGCATGCCGGGCCGCGTGTGCGCGGTGCTGGCGGCCGATTGCATGCCGGTGCTGTTCGCCGACGAGGCGGGATCCGCGGTGGCCGTGGCGCACGCGGGATGGCGCGGCCTCTCCGGCGGCGTGCTCGAAGCCACGGTCGCTGCGATGGGCGTCCCGCCGCACCGGCTCGTCGCGTGGCTCGGCCCGGCGATCGGCCCGGACGCCTACGAAGTCGGCGAAGAAGTGCGCGCGGCGTTTCGCGGCTACGAAAGCGCGTTCCGGCCGACGCGGCCCGGGCACTGGCTGCTCGATCTCTACGCGGTCGCGCGCGCGAAGTTGAAATCTCTCAAAGCGGTCTCGGGCGGCGGTTTCTGCACGCATTCGGAGGCCGCGCGCTTTTACTCCTATCGCCGCGACCGCGCGCGCGAGCGCATGGCGGCTCTCATCTGGTTAGAATCCAACCCCCCATGACGCTCGGCTGGATCCTTGCCGCAAGTTTCACCGGCGGCGCGCTTTCGGCGGCCCTCGCCGCGCTCGCGCTGCTGCTGCGCGCGACCTGGGTGCCGATGCTGGTGTCGTTCGCCATCGGCGCGCTGCTCGGCGCGGCGTTCCTCGAGATCATCCCGCACGCCTTCGAGGCGGGCGAAGCGCACCAGGTGGCGCTGGCGATCCTCGGCGGCATCTTCGGCTTCTTCGTGCTCGAGAAGCTGCTGCTGTGGCGGCACTGCCACACCGAGAACTGCGAGGTGCACGACCCGCACGCCGCGCCGCACGACCATGGACGCAGCGGCGCGCTGATCGTGGTCGGCGACACGGTGCACAACTTCGTCGACGGCGTGCTGATCGCCGCCGCCTTCCTGCAGAGCACCGAGCTCGGCATCGTCACCGCGATCGCCATCATCGCGCACGAGATTCCGCAGGAAGTCGGCGATTTCCTGATCCTGCTGCATTCCGGCTACTCGCGCACGCGCGCACTGGTCATGAACCTGCTGTCTTCGGCCGCGACCGTGGTCGGCGGCGTCCTCGGCTACTTCACCCTCCAGGCCGTGGCCGGCCTCGAAGCGATCCTGCTCGGCATAGTCGCGTCGAGCATGATCTACGTCGCGGTCGCCGACCTGATCCCCGGCCTGCACCGGCGCCCGGAGCTGCGCGACACGGCTTCGCAGGTGCTGCTGATCGCCCTCGGAATCGGGGCGATCGCCCTGGTCGGCGCGGTGCTACCGCACTAACGCAGAAAGAACTGTAGTTTCAGTTGTTTACGAATGATTTGACGGCGCGTCTTGTGCGTCGCAAAATCGCCCGGCGATGCAACCCGCCACCCCAGAAGCCCTGCTCGCGGCGATCGCGCAGTCGGGCAGCGAGGTGACCCAGGGCTGGATGCGGCTTCTGGCGAGCGCCCCGGCGGGGGCGAGCGCGCTTCCCTGGGACAACGCCGCGCTGCAGCGCAGCTACTTCGACAAGCAGACCCGGCTGTGGTCAGCGCTCGCTTCCGGCAAGCCCGAAGCGATCGCGACGCCGGAGCCGGGCGACCGGCGCTTTGCCGGCAAGGAATGGCGCGAGAACCCGTACTACGACTACTTGAAGCAATCCTATCTGCTCGCCGCGCACTACCTGGAGGAACTGGTCGACCACGCGCCGCTCGCGGCGCCGGCCAAGGAGCGCACGCGCTTCGCGGTACGGCAGTGGATCGACGCGCTGTGCCCGGCCAACTTCGCCGCCACCAACCCCGAGGCGCTGCGCGAGGCTCTCGCCACGCGCGGCGAGAGCCTGACGCGCGGACTGGCCAACCTGCTCGGCGACGTGCACAAGCGGCGCATCAGCCAGACCGACGAGTCGATGTTCGAGGTCGGCCGCAATCTCGCCGTCACCCCCGGGAAGGTGGTCTACGAGAACGAGCTGATCCAGCTCATCCAGTACGCCGCGGCCACGCCGCAGGTCGCGAAGCGGCCGCTGGTCATGGTGCCGCCCTGCATCAACAAGTTCTACATCCTCGACCTGCGGCCGGAGAACTCGTTCGTTGCCTACGCGGTGGCGGCGGGCCACACCGTGTTCATGGTGTCGTGGCGCAACGTCGGCGCCGAGCAGGGGCACTTCACCTGGGACGACTATCTCGAGAAAGGCGTGCTCACGGCGCTGCGCGTCGCGCAGGAGATCGCGAAAAGTGACAAGGTTAATGCGCTGGGGTTCTGCGTGGGCGGAACCCTGCTCGGCGCCGCCCTGGCGGTTCTTTCGGAAAAAAAGCAGGATGGGGTGGCGAGCGCCACCTTCCTCGCGGCGATGCTCGACTTCTCGGAGACCGGGCAGATCGGCCTGTTCGTCGACGAGCCGAGCGTGGCGATGCGCGAGGCCAGCATCGGCGCGCGCGGCATCTTTCCCGGGACCGATCTCGCCTTCGTGTTCTCCAGCCTGCGGGCGAACGACCTGGTGTGGCCGTACGTGGTGAACAACTACCTGCGCGGCGGCTTGCCCGCGGCGTTCGATCTCCTCTACTGGAACGCCGACAGCACCAACCTGCCGGGACCGATGTACTGCTACTACCTGCGCAATACCTACCTCGAGAACCGGTTGCGCGAGCCCAAGGCGCTGAAGAACTGCGGCGTGGCGGTGGATCTCGGCGCGGTGCGGCTGCCGCTGTTCGTGCTCGCGACGCGCGAAGACCATATCGTGCCGTGGCGCTCGGCCTACCGCACGCTCGGCCTGCTCGGCGGCGACGACAAGACCTTCGTTCTCGGCGCGAGCGGCCATATCGCCGGCGTGGTGAATCCCGCGGCGAAGAAACGCCGCAGCCACTGGCTCGGGGAGCGGCATCCGGCCGATCCCGCCGATTGGCTTGCTTCTGCAAAAGAGGTTCCCGGAAGCTGGTGGCCGCGGTGGTCCGAATGGCTCGGCAGGCACGCCGGCGGCAAGCGCAAGGCGCCGGTCAAGCCCGGAAACGCCAGGCACAAGCCGATCGAGGCGGCGCCCGGCCGCTACGTGAAGGAAAGAGTCCACTAGGAGGACCGTATGGAAGAGATCTATATCGTCGGCGCGGCGCGCACCCCGATCGGCAAGTTCGGCGGCAGCCTCGCCAAGATGCCGGCCACGGACCTCGGCGCTCTCGTGATCCGCAAGGTGCTGGAGCGCGCCGGCGTGGCGCCGGAGCAGGTGTCCGAGGTCATCCTGGGCCAGGTGCTCGCCGCGGGCGTCGGGCAGAACCCGGCGCGGCAGGCGGCGATGCGCGCCGGCCTGCCGGAGATGATCCCGGCGATGACCATCAACAAGGTCTGCGGCTCGGGCCTCAAGGCCGCGATGCTCGGCGCGCAGGCGATCGCGCACGGCGACTCCGACATCGTGGTGGCCGGCGGGCAGGAGTCGATGAGCCTGTCGCCGCACGCGCTGATGGGCTCGCGCGACGGCTACCGCATGGGCGACGCGAAGATGGTCGACACCATGATCGTCGACGGCCTGTGGGACGTCTACAACCAGTACCACATGGGCGTTACCGCCGAGAACGTCGCCAAGGAATATGCCGTGACGCGCGAGGAGCAGGACCAGTTCGCGGTAGCGAGCCAGAACAAGACCGAGGCGGCGCAGAAGGCAGGGAGGTTCAAGGACGAGATCGTGGTGGTCGAGATCGCCTCGCGCAAAGGCCCGGTGATGTTCGCCGACGACGAGTACCCGCGCCACGGCGCGACGCTCGAGGCGATGAAGGCGCTGAAGCCGGCGTTCGACAAGAACGGCACGGTCACCGCGGGCAACGCCTCCGGCATCAACGACGGTGCCGCCGTCGTGGTTCTCGCCTCTGCCAAGAAGGTGAAAGAGCTCGGCCTCAAGCCGATCGCGAAGATCAAGGCGTTTGCCTCGGCTGGGGTGGATCCCAAGTACATGGGCATGGGCCCGGTGCCCGCGTCGAAGCGCTGCCTGGCGCGCGCCGGCTGGCAGCCGGCCGATCTCGACCTGATGGAGATCAACGAGGCCTTCGCTGCGCAGGCGATCGCGGTGAACCGCCAGATGGGCTGGGATACGACGAAGGTCAACGTCAACGGCGGGGCGATCGCGCTCGGCCACCCGATCGGCGCCTCGGGCTGCCGCGTGCTGGTGACGCTGCTGCACGAGATGCAGAAGCGCGACGCCAAGCGCGGCCTGGCCTCGCTGTGCATCGGCGGCGGCATGGGTGTCGCGTTGGCTGTGGAACGATAGAAAAGGAAATGAAAACGATGGGAAACCAAGCAGAAGTGGCGCAGCGGCCCGAGGCGTGGCGCGACGAGTCGATCCCGGCGGTCACGCGCATCGCCTTCGTCTCGGGCGGCATGGGCGGCATCGGCAGCGCGATCTGCCGGCGCCTCGGACGCGCCGGCCATACCGTGGTGGCGGGCTGCCTGCCCGGCTACGACAAGAAGAACGAATGGCTCGAGGGCATGCGCGCCGAGGGCTGGCGTGTGCACGCCGCCGAGGGCGACGTGTCGGCGTTCGACTCCTGCGCCGAGATGTTCTACAACGTGCGCTCGGTGGTCGGCCCGATCGACATCCTGGTGAACAACGCCGGCATCACGCGCGACGCGGTGTTCAGGCGCATGACCGAGCAGGACTGGACCGCGGTGATCAACACCAACCTGAACAGCGTGTTCAACGTCACGCGCCAGGTGATCGACAGCATGAGCGAGCGCGGCTGGGGCCGCATCATCAACATCTCCTCGGTCAACGCCATCAAGGGGCAGTTCGGCCAGACCAACTACTCGGCGGCCAAGGCCGGCATGGCGGGATTCTCCAAGGCGCTGGCGCAGGAAGTGGTGCGCAAGGGCGTCACCGTCAACACCGTGTCGCCGGGCTACGTCGAGACCGACATGGTGATGGCCATCCGCCAGGAGATTCGCGACCAGATCGTCGCCTCGATCCCGATGGGGCGCCTCGCCAAACCGCAGGAGATCGCCGCGGTGGTGGCGTTCCTCGTGTCGGAAGAGGCGGGCTACATCACCGGCGCCAACATCTCGGTCAACGGCGGAATGCACATGATGTAGACTGCCGCTTCCCTTGGAGGAGGACATGGCAAAGCAAAGAGTCGCCGTTGTGACCGGGGGAATGGGAGGTCTCGGCGAGACGATTTCCACCAAGATGACGGACGCGGGCTACCGCGTAGTCGTGACCTACTCGCCGTCGAACACCAAGTACCGCGCCTGGCTCGAGGACATGAAGGGCCGCGGCCACCAGTTTTCCGCCTACCCGGTCGACGTGGTCGACTACGACGACTGCGCCCGCAAGATCGCGCAGATCCAGGGCGAGTGCGGCCAGGTCGACATCCTGGTGAACAACGCCGGCATCACGCGCGACATGACGTTCAAGAAGATGAACAAGGCCGACTGGGACGCGGTGATGCGCACCAACCTCGATTCGTGCTTCAACATGACCAAGCAGGTGATGGACGGCATGCTCGACCGCGGCTGGGGCCGCGTCATCAACGTCTCCTCGGTGAACGGCCAGAAGGGCGCCTTCGGCCAGACCAACTACTCGGCGGCGAAGGCCGGCATCCACGGCTTCACCAAGGCGCTGGCGCTGGAAGTGGCGCGCAAAGGCGTGACCGTGAACACCATCTCGCCGGGCTACATCGGCACCAAGATGGTCACCGCCATCCCGAAGGAGATCCTCGATTCCAAGATCCTGCCGCAGATCCCGATCGGCAGGCTCGGCAAGCCCGACGAAGTGGCCGGCCTGATCATCTACCTTTGCTCCGAGGAAGCGGCGTTCGTCACCGGCGCCAACATCTCGATCAACGGTGGCCAGCACATGTATTAAGGAGTAGATTCCGCTCGTGGCGCTCGCAGAGGCAAAGATGGAAAGCCAGCTCCGGCTGATCAAGAAATATCCGAACCGGCGCTTGTACGACACCAAGACGTCGAGCTACATCACGCTCGCCGACGTCAAGCAGATGGTGCTCAAGCTGGAGGAGTTCCAGGTGATCGACGCGAAGAGCGGCGAGGAGCTGACGCGCCAGATCCTGCTGCAGATCATCCTCGAGGAGGAATCGGGCGGCGTGCCGATGTTCTCCCCCGAGCTGCTGTCGCAGCTGATCCGCTTCTACGGCCACGCCA
Organism: uncultured Enterobacteriaceae bacterium; assembly: GCA_964576525.1. Classification (GTDB taxonomy): domain Bacteria; phylum Pseudomonadota; class Gammaproteobacteria; order Burkholderiales; family SG8-39; genus SCGC-AG-212-J23. Next base: position 138,217 of record CAZNVH010000015.1, on the reverse strand, counting down.
TGCAGGGCATGATGGGCACCTACCTGGAGAAGAACATCCGCGCCTTCCAGGACATCCAGAAAGCGCTGCAGGAGCAGTCGGGCCGCATGTACGGCGACAACTCGCGCGCCTCGCAGGAGCTGTGGGCGCAGTTCATGACCCTGCAGGGCCCGGCGATGCAGAGCCTGATGCAGGCCTACATGGAGCAGAGCCAGAAGATGTTCGCGCAGTTCCAGGACCGGATGCAGAACCAGGCGCGCAGTGTGTTCACCGGTCTCAATTTCCCCGGTTTCCCCGCTGGCAGCCAAGACAAAAGCGATCCCGAGAAGTCCTAGGGTAGGGTTCGTCTCACTCGGCTGTCCCAAGGCGCTGGTCGATTCCGAGCGCATCCTCACGCAGCTGCGCGCCGAGGGCTACGCCACCTCGAAAACCTACGCCGGCGCCGATCTCGTGATCGTCAACACCTGCGGCTTCATCGACGCCGCCGTCGAGGAATCGCTCGGCGCCATCGGCGAGGCGCTGGCGGAAAATGGGCGCGTGATCGTTACAGGATGTTTGGGTTCTAAAAAAGAACTCATAACTTCTGCTCATCCGGCCGTCCTGGCCGTGACCGGCCCGCACGACACGCCGGCGGTCATGAAGGCGGTGCACGCGCACCTGCCCAAGCCGCATGATCCGTTTGTTGATTTGATACCAAAAATCGGCGTGAAGTTGACGCCACAACACTACGCCTACCTGAAGATTTCCGAGGGCTGCAATCACCGCTGCACGTTCTGCATCATTCCGTCGATGCGCGGCGACCTGGTGTCGCGCCCGATCGGCGAAGTCATGCAGGAGGCCGAGACCCTGGTGAAGGCCGGAGTGAAGGAGCTGCTGGTGATCTCGCAGGACACCAGCGCCTACGGCGTCGACATCAAGTATCGGACGGGATTCTGGAATGGCCGTCCGGTGAAAACAAGAATGACGGCCTTGTGCGAATCCCTGGGAGAGCTCGGCGTGTGGGTCAGGCTGCACTATGTCTATCCGTACCCGCACGTCGATGAAGTCATTCCGCTCATGGCGGAGCACAAGGTCCTTCCCTATCTCGACGTGCCGTTCCAACACGCGAGCCCGCGCATCCTCAAGCTGATGAAGCGCCCGGCGAGCGCCGAGAAGGTGCTCGAGCGCCTGCGCGGCTGGCGCGCGATCTGCCCCGAGATCACGATTCGCTCGACGTTCATCGTCGGCTTTCCCGGTGAAACCGAGGCGGAATTCGAGGAGTTGCTCGCGTTCCTGCAGGAAGCGCAGCTCGACCGCGTCGGCTGCTTTGAATACTCGCCGGTCGACGGCGCGGCAGCCAATGCGCTGCCCGATCACGTGCCTGACGAAGTGAAAGCTTCAAGGAAAGAGAAGTTCATGAACGTCCAGCAGAAGATCAGCGCAGATCGGTTGAAGAAAAAGATAGGAAAGACATTTCAAGTACTTGTCGACGAGCCGGGCCTCGGCCGCTCGAGCGCGGATGCGCCGGAGATCGACGGCACAGTGCATTTCAAGGGCGGCAAGCCAGGGCAATTCGTCAAAGTACGGATCGATCGTGCCGACGCGCACGATCTCTATGGGAGACTGCAATGAGAAACTCGGATGTGATGCGCGACGTAGTCGTGGTGTCGGGCGCACGCACAGCCATAGGCGACTATGGAATGTCCCTGAAGGAGCTGCCGGCCACAAAGCTCGGCTCGATCGCCATCAAGGAGGCAGTGGCGCGCGCCAAGGTGGACCCGGCGAGCGTCGGCCACGTGGTCATGGGCAGCGTGATCCACGGCGAGGCGAGAGACATGTACCTGTCGCGCGTCGCGGCGCTCGACGCCGGCCTCCCGGTCGGCACGCCCTGCCTGACGGTCAACCGGCTGTGCGGCTCCGGGCTGCAGGCCATCGTCTCGGCCAGCCAGCACCTGATGCTCGGGGATTGCGATGTCGTCGTCGCCGGCGGCGCCGAAAGCATGAGCCGCGCCGCGTACTTCCTGCCCGCGGGGCGCTGGGGCCAGCGCATGGGCGATGCCGCGGTAGTCGACGCCATGACCGGCGCGCTGCACGACCCGTTCGGCCACGGCCACATGGGCGTGACGGCCGAGAACATCGCGGCGAAATACGGCTTCACCCGCGAGCAGCAGGACCGGTTCTCGGTCGAATCCCATCAGAAGGCCGGCAGAGCGATGGGCGCGGGATATTTCAGTTCGCAAATCATCCCCATCGAGATCAAGACGAAGAAGGGCGTGGAGCAGTTCGTCACCGACGAGCACGTGCGCAAGGACGTGAAGCCAGAGGACATGGCGAAACTCAAGACTGTGTTCAAGAAGGATGGCACGGTGACCGCCGGCAACGCGTCCGGAATTAATGATGCTGGCGCTGCAATCGTCCTAACTTCTTCTTCTTTTGCAGAGAAGAACAACTTGAAGCCCATGGCGCGCCTGGTGGCCTACGCCCATGCCGGCGTCGAGCCGCAAGTCATGGGCCTGGGGCCGATCCCGGCAGTGAAGAAGGTGTTCGAGAAATCCGGCCTCAAGCCCGCCGACATGGACGTGGTGGAGTCGAACGAGGCCTTCGCGGTGCAGGCCATGGCGGTCACCCAGGACCTCGGGCTCGATCCGGCGAAAGTAAACCCCAACGGCGGCGCCGTGGCCCTGGGACATCCGATTGGGGCGACCGGCGCCATCCTTACGGTGAAGGCGCTCTACGAGCTCGAGCGCACGCAGAAGCGCTATGCGCTCGTGACCATGTGCATCGGCGGCGGGCAGGGCATCGCCGCCATCTTCGAGCGCTTGTAAAGGGACTCGCGGCGCATGCGCCGCAAACTTCGCCTAGGACTGGCGCTCGGCTCGGGCAGCGCACGCGGCTGGGCGCACATCGGCGCGATCCGCGCGCTCGAGGAGCGCGGCGTCAAGCCGGACATCATCTGCGGCACCTCGGTCGGCGCGCTGGTCGGCGCGGCCTACGCCTCGGGCGAGCTCGACCGGCTGGAGGGCTGGGTCACGGGCCTCGGCTGGACCAAGGTGGTGCGGCTGATGGATCTCACCTGGCGCGGCGGGCTGATCCGCGGCACGCGCCTGTTCACCCTGTTCGGCACCCTGTTCGCGGACCGCGACATCGGCGAGCTGCCGATGCCGTACGGCGCGGTCGCCACCGAGCTGCACTCGGGGCGCGAGGTCTGGCTGCAGCAAGGCAAGGTGCTCGACGCGGTGCGCGCCTCCTGCGCCATGCCGGGCCTGTTCACGCCGGTGATCCGCGACGGCAAGGTGCTGGTCGACGGCGGCCTGGTGAACCCGGTACCGGTGTCGATGTGCCGCGCGCTCGGCGCCGACCTGGTGATCGCGATCGACCTCGGCTGGGGCAAGCTCGGTCCCTACCGCCGCGGGCGGGAAGCCGCGCCGCGCGACCCGGGCTGGCTCGGCCGCCTGTCAGAGAGCTGGTTCGGGAAGAAACCCAAGCCGGAGGAGGAGGGGGAAGCCACCATTCCCTCGATCTTCGACGTGTTCATGACCTCGCTCGACATCGTCGAGATGCGCGTCGCGCGCAGCCGCCTCGCCGGCGACCCGGCCGACGTGCTGATCACGCCGCTGCTGCCCGATTTCGCCACCATGGACTACCACCGCGCCGCGGAGGCGATCAGCGAGGGGCGCGCCGCGGTGGCGCGGATGGGACCGCTGCTCGAGCAAATCCTGCGCTAGCTCTCCGGCCGCATGTGTGGGAACAGGATCACGTCGCGGATGCTCGGGCTGTCGGTGAGGAGCATCACGAGACGGTCGATGCCCAGGCCGCCGCCGGCGCACGGCGGCATGCCGTACTCGAGCGCGCGCACGTAGTCGGCGTCGTAGTGCATCGCTTCCGGGTCGCCGGCGTCCTTGCGCTTCGCCTGCTCGAGGAAGCGCGCCGCCTGGTCCTCCGGATCGTTCAGCTCCGAGAAGCCGTTGGCGATCTCCTTGGCGTCGATGAACAGCTCGAAGCGGTCGGCGACCTCCGGGTCGCCGTCGCGCCGGCGCGACAGCGGCGACACCTCGGCAGGAAAATCAGTGACGAAGGTCGGCTCGACCAGCTGCTTTTCGGCCACCGCCTCGAACAGCATCAGCTGCAGGGCTCCCCAGCCCTGGTGCTTTTGTTGCTCGATTTTCAAGGAGTCGAGTTTTTTCGAAAGCCACTTGCGGTCGCGCAGATCGCCCTCGATGCCCTGCTTGCGGATCGCCTCGGGGATCGTGAGCCGCGCGAAAGGCTTGCCAAGCTCGAGCCGATTTCCCGGGCAGGCCGCCGCCGCCGCGCGCACCAGCCGCTCGGTGTGGTCCATCATGTAGTGCCAGTCCTCGTAGGCGCAGTACCACTCGAGCATGGTGAACTCGGGGTTGTGCTTGGTCGAGATGCCCTCGTTCCTGAAGTTGCGGTTGATCTCGAACACGCGCTCTAGGCCGCCGACCACCAGGCGCTTCAGGTACAGCTCCGGCGCGATGCGCAGGTACAGGTCCATGTCGAGCGCGTTGTGGTGCGTCTTGAACGGCCGCGCCGCCGCGCCGCCGGGTATCGGCTGCATCATCGGCGTCTCGACTTCGATGTAGCCGTCGGTGATGAGCGCCTCGCGCAGGGCCTGGATGATTCTGGTCCTGATGAAAAACACGTCCTTGACCTGCGGATTGACGATCAGGTCTACGTAGCGCTGGCGGTAGCGCATCTCGTGGTCGGCGAGGCCGTGGAATTTCTCCGGCAGCGGGCGCAGCGCCTTCACCAGCAGCCGGATGCTGCTGGCATGCACCGTCAGCTCGCCCTTCATGGTCCGGAACAGGTGGCCCTCGACGCCGAGGATGTCGCCCAGGTCCCAGTGCTTGAAAGCATCGTAGTTTTCCAGATTTGAAACATAAATCTGGATCCGGCCCGTGCCGTCCTGCAGCGTGGCGAAGCTCGCCTTGCCCATGACGCGCTTCAGCACCATGCGGCCGGCAATGGTTGCCGGAGGTTTCTGCTTCTCCAGATCCTCTTTGCTCTTCTCGCCCCACTGAAGATGAAGGGCATTTGAAAAATCCGTCCGACGGAAGTCGTTGGGGTAGGCAATGCCCTGTGCGCGCAGGGCCTTCAGCTTCTCGCGGCGCTCTTCGGTGAGCTTGTTGTCTTCTTGTTCCATCTAGACTCCCTGCTTCAGGCTGGCGGTGATGAAGTCGTCGAGATCGCCGTCGAGCACCGCCTGGGTGGCGCCTTTCTCCACGCCGGTGCGCAGGTCCTTGATGCGCGACTGGTCGAGCACGTAGGAGCGGATCTGGTGGCCCCAGCCGATGTCGGTCTTGGCGTCCTCGAGCTTCTGCTTCTCGGCAAGGCGCTTGCGCATCGCCAGCTCGTAGAGCTTGGCCTTGAGCATCGCCATCGCCTCGGCGCGGTTGCGGTGCTGCGAGCGGTCGTTCTGGCATTGCACCACGGTATTGGTCGGCAGGTGCGTGATGCGCACCGCGCTGTCGGTGCGGTTGACGTGCTGGCCGCCGGCGCCCGAGGCGCGGTAAGTGTCGACGCGCAGGTCGGCGGGGTTGATCTCGATGTCGATCGACTCGTCCACTTCCGGGTAGACGAACACGCTGGCGAACGAGGTGTGGCGCCGCGCGTTGGAATCGAACGGGCTCTTGCGCACCAGGCGGTGCACGCCGGTTTCGGTGCGCAGCGTGCCGTAGGCGTAGTCGCCGCTGACCTTGAGCGTCGCGCTCTTGATGCCGGCGACCTCGCCCGCGGTGCGCTCCAGCACCTCGGCGCTGAAGCCGCGGCGGTCGCAGAACTTGAGGTACATGCGCTCGAGCATCACCGCCCAGTCCTGCGCCTCGGTGCCGCCCGAGCCCGCCTGGATGTCGATGAAGCAGTTGTTCGGGTCGAGCGGGTTGGAGAACATGCGGCGGAATTCCAGGGCCGCCACGTTCTTCTCGAGCCGGGCGGCTTCCGCGCCGATGTCCTCCAGGGTGGAGTGATCGGAATCGGTGCGGGCGAGCTGGAAAAGCTCGCTGGCATCGGTCAGGCCGCTGGCGACCTGGTCCAGCGTGCCGAGCACGGCTTCGAGCTGCTTCTTTTCCTTGCCGAGGTTCTGCGCCCGTTCCTGGTTTTCCCAGAGCTTCGGGTCTTCGAGCTCGCGGTTCAGCGCCGCGAGCCGCTGGACCTTGGCGTCGACGTCAAAGATACCTCCGCAGCTCGGCCGACCGCGATTGCAGGTCGGCGAGGCTGGAGGCGATCTGGTTGATGCGCTCGGGTTCCATGGCGGCGGGCTATTTTACGGGTTTCGGCGTGTACTCCTCGGCGATCTTGTCGTCGAAGAAGGAGGTCGGGTTGGGCGCCGCCATGAAGCGGCGGTGCACCTCCGGATAGACGCCGACGTACTGGAACACTTGGCCGTTGGACATCTCCACTTCGAGCGTGCGCGTTTTCTCGTCGTAGCCGACCGAGCGCACTTTCGAGGAATTGACGCGCTTGCGGTCCATCATCCGCCAAGGCTGGCGCTCCAGGGCGTCTTGCCGTCGAAGGTGCCTTCGATGCTGTTGCCCTTGACCTGGCCGGTGTACTCGCCCTTGCGGCCCGACAGCTTGAAGCTGAGGCGGTCGCCGCGCAGCTTCACGTCCTCGAGCGGGATGTCCTTGCCGTCGAGGCGCACGCTGCCCGAGACGCGCGTCAGCTGCTGGCGCAGCGACAGCGTGGCCGGCTGACGGCTCACCGCCGGCGGCATCTGCGCATTCCAGCGGCCGGCGACCTTGGCCGGCACCACGTAAAGGTAGATCAGCGTGGTGGTGACGCCGCTGATCTCGATCTTGTCCTCGAGGTCCATCTGTACGTACTTCTCCGGGATCCAGCCGGTCAGCGGGTAGTCGTGCGACACGATGCGCGTGCCGGGCTTGAGCTCGGCGAGGAACTTGTCCTTGAGCAGGTTCACCGTGTCCGGCAGCAGGTACATGGTGATCACCGTGGCCTGCGACATGTCGGTCTTGAACAGGTCCTGCTTCATGAAGCGGACCCGGTCGGCGAGGCCCTCGATCCTTGCCGCCTCGTTCGACTTCTTCACCAGATCGTCCTTGATCTCGACGCCGAAGCCGCGCGCGCCGAACAGCTTCGCCGCGGTGAGCACGATGCGGCCGTCGCCCGAGCCGAGGTCGATCAGGAAATCGTTCGGGCCGACGTCGGCGTAGCGCAGCATGTCCGAGACCACGCTCTGCGGCGAGGGCACGTAGGGGCCGGCGTCCTTGATCGGCTGCAGGTCGTCCGCGAGGGCCGCGCCGCCGAAGGCGAGGAACAGTGCTGGAAGGAGGGCTCGGATCATTCGAAGTGCTCCACGTTGAGCTGGATTTTCTTCAGGCCGTTGAACTCGTTGACGCTCAGCCGGTAGGCGGCGCGCACCTGGGCCGGCAGGGGATCGACCGCCCCGAAGCGCATCGCCTCGATGCGCCGGCCGCCTTTCACCAGCCACAGCTTGAGATGGCGCTCGCCGACCACGCGCTGGTTTTCGACGGCGAATGTATCGCAGAACACCGGCTGCGGAAAGCCCTGGCCCCAGATGCCGGATTCGAGCAGCCGCGCCACCTCGAGGGAGTAGTGCATCGCGTCGAGGGGACCGTCGGTCTCGACCACCCGCGCCCGCGCGCCCGCCGGCAGCAGCGCCTCGGCGGCGCGCTCGAACTCGGCGGCGAAGCGCTCGTAGTCCGCCACGCCGATGGTGAGCCCGGCGGCCATGGCGTGGCCGCCGAAGCGGCGGATCAGCCCGGGCGCGCGCTTCGCCACCAGGTCGAGCGCGTCGCGCAGGTGCAGGCCGGGAATCGAGCGCCCGGACCCGCGCAGCACCGCGGCGCCGCTTTCCTCCGCCTTCGCAAAGCAGATCACCGGGCGGTGCAGCCGGTCCTTCAGGCGGGAAGCGACGATCCCGACCACGCCCTGGTGCCAGTCGGGGTTGAAGAACGTGCCGCGTTCCTGGGAAGAGATTTTCTCGATGGCCTGCAAAGCCTGCTGCAGCATGGTCGCTTCGATGTTGCGCCGCTCGCGGTTCAGGCGGTCGAGCTGCTGCGCGCAGTTCGCGGCGCGCGCCTCGTCGTCGGTGATCAGGCACTCGATGCCGAGGCTCATGTCGGCGAGGCGCCCGGCGGCGTTGAGCCGCGGCCCGGCGACGAAGCCCAGGTCGAAGCTCGACGCCTCGCCGGTCGAGCGGCCCGCGGCGCGCAGCAGCGCCGCCACCCCTGCGCAGCCGCGGCCGGCGCGCAGGCGCTTCAGGCCCTGCGCCACCAGAGTGCGGTTGTTCGCGTCGAGCGGCACCACGTCGGCGATCGTGCCGAGCGCGACCAGGTCGGTGAGCGCCGCCAGATTGGGTTCTTTTCGATTTTCAAAGAACTTTCTCGTTCTCAGCTCCGCTCGCAAGGCCAGCATCACGTAAAACATGACCCCGACGCCGGCGAGCGCCTTGGAGGGAAACTCGCAGCCCGCCTGGTTCGGGTTGACGATGCAGGCCGCTTCCGGCAGCTGTGGCCCGGGCAGGTGGTGGTCGGTGATCAGCGTGGCGATGCCGAGCTCGCGCGCGCGCGCCACGCCCTCCACGCTGGCGATGCCGTTGTCGACCGTGATCAGCAGGTCGGGCTTGCGCTGTGCGGCAAGGTCGACCAGCTCGGGCGTGAGGCCGTAGCCCAGCTTGAAGCGGTCGGGTACCAGGTAGTCGACGTGAGCGCCCGCCGTCCCACCCATTGCGCGCAGCGCGCGCACGCCGACCGCGCATGCGGTGGCGCCGTCGGCGTCGTAGTCGGCGACGATCAGCAGGCGCTTCGACTGCGCGATCGCGTCGGCGAGCAGCCGTGCCGCAGCGTCCACCCCCTTCAGGGATCCCGGTGCAATCAGGCCGCCGAGGCCGTAGTCGAGCTCGGCCGCCGAGCGGATGTTGCGGCCGGCGTAGACGCGCGCGAGCACCGGGTGCAGGCCGGCGTCGAGCAGCGCGCGGCGCGCCGATTCGGCGTACGGGCGCTCGACGATCTTCATGCGTACGCGTCCAGCGATTTCGGCCGGCGCCAGAAGCGGCGCAGGTCGGTGCGGATGGTCTCGAAGGCGAGGCCGGCGTCCGGGACGTGCAGCGTCACCATGCCGATGCGCCCGGCGCGCAGCGCGCCAAGCAGCGGCCCGAACCACTTGGCCTCCAACGCATTCAGATTTTCTTCATAAGAAGCAATTTCACCTAGAGCCGCGGGCGCGCGCAGCGCATCGAGCAGCGCCAGGTGGCGGCTCTCCCCCGACAACCGCTCCAGCCAGTCGCCCGCCGACGGGGGCAGGGCGCGGTGGCGCGCGCCGGCGAGGCGCGCCGCGCCGAGTGCGGAGGGCTCGTCCGCGGCGACCGATTGCCACGGGGAGCTCGCGCCCTGGGGCGCGCGCCCCGCACCCCAGGGCCAGATGCTGTTCAGCGCCGGCTCGCCGCGCGCTTCGCGCGCCTCGTTCACCGGGTGCTCGTGCAACACCATCTGCGCCTCGTTGACCAGCGCGTGCCAGCGCGTCGCGCCCGAGCCGGGATCGACGCTGCGGCCGGCGACCTCGAGCGGATTCTCCGCCTCCATCGCGATTTCTTCGCCGAGCTTCGCCGACCAGCGGCGCGGCTCGCACGGAATCAGGCTGAGCGTGCCGGCGAAGTGGCGGTTGAGTGCTTCGCACAGCATCTCCGCTTCCTCGCGCGTCACCGCGAAAGCCTCGGCCGGCACCACGACCAGGCGGTCGCGCATCAGCCGCAGGTGCACCGGGTCGGCGCGCGCCCAGCTCGCCTCGCCGGGATCGCCGGCGCAGCCGAGCAGGGTGAGGGCGCCGGCGGCGAGCGGCGCGTCGCCCAGGCCGAAGGCGTCGCCGAGCCAGCGTTCGAGCTTGCGCTGCGGCCGGCCGTACTTGCGCCCGCGCGCTAGCAGCAGCTCGAGGCCGGGGCAGCGCGTTGCGGCGCCGGCGGCGAGCAGCCCGGGAACCGCGAGCTCGCAGTGCATGAGGAACATTACAATGCCGGGGAGTCTAAAAGGTATGCGCCAGATCGCCATTCTCGCCGCCGCGGCGCTCGCCGCCTGCACCCCGATGCAGTGGGCGAAGCCGGAGGTCGCGCCGGAGCAGGTCCGCCGCGACGAGTCCGATTGCCAGCACAAGGCGTTTCGCGAAGCGAGCGTCAGCGCCGGGTTCTACCGGCCGGTATCGCCCTACTTCGTGAACAGCCCGGGCGGCGGCTTCATGGTCTGGCCGAGCGGGTCCTACGTCGACCCGTACGCCCACCAGATGCTCGAGGAAAGCCGCCTGGCGCAGTTCTGCATGGAGTCCAAGGGCTACAAGCTGGTGCCGGTGCCCGGCAAGTAGTTCACTTCAGCTCGGCGCGCAGCGCGTCCAGCAGGCTGGAGCGGTGGCCGCGGCGCCAGACGAGCATGGTGCGCGCCTGCGCGATCCTGGCCGGCAGCGCGTGCACCGCGAGCTGCGCTTCCATGCCGCTCGCGCGCAGCACCGATCGCGGCACGATGGCGACGCCGCTGCCGGCGGCGGTGCAGGCGACGATCGCGTGGTAGGAGCCGTACTCCATGACGCGCTCGGCGACCACGTTCGAGCGCCCGAGCCAAGCCTCGAGCCGGCGGCGGTAGGAGCAGCCGGTGGCGAAGGCGAGGAGGGTGCGCCGCCCGAGCTCCTGCGGCGTCGTGACGCGCGCATGGCCTTTCGGCGTAATCAGCACCAGCTCCTCGGTGAATGCGTGATGCACCTCCAGCCCGCGCGTGGCGAACGGCTCGGCGACGAAAGCCGCCTCCAGCTCGCCGCGCAGCACCTTGCCGACCAGCGCACCGGTGGTGTCGGTGGCGAGCTCGAGCCGCACCGCCGGGTTGGCCCGGTGGTAGCGCGCGAGGATCGCCGGCAGGCGCGTGGCGGCGGTGCTTTCCAGCGCGCCGACCTTGAGCGCGCCGTGAATCGCCTGTCCCTGCAGCGCCGCCTGCGCCTCGGCCGAGAGCTGCAGCAGCCGCTCGGCGTAACCGAGCAGCAGCTTGCCTTGGGCGGACAGCGCCAGCCTGCGGCCCTGCCGCGTGAACAGGCGCGTGCCGAGGCGCTGCTCGAGCTGCTTGACGCGCGTGGTCACGTTCGACTGCACGCGATTCAGTGCGGCCGCGGCGCGCACGATGCCGCCCTGCTCGGCGACCGCCTTGAAGATCCTGAGCGCGACCAGATCCATAGTTCTCTAAAAGAGAATTAAGTGTTCTCTATTATTCACTTTTCAGAAACGCCGCGTCAATCTACACTAGGCGCCGATGGCCGACCTGCGTCACCTGCTGGGCACCGAGCTGCCGATCATCCAGGCGCCGATGGCGGGCGTGCAGGGCGCCGCGCTGGCGGTGGCGGTGTCCAACGCCGGCGGCCTCGGCTCGCTGCCTTGCGCCATGTTCTCGTCGGAAGCGATGCGCGCCGAGCTGGGCGCGATCCGCGCGGGGACCGGCAAGCCCTACAACGTCAACTTCTTCTGCCACAAGCCGCCGGCGCCGAGCGCCGAGCGCGAGGCGGCGTGGCGCGCGGCGCTCGCGCCGTACTACCGGGAGTACGGCATCGACGCGGCATCGATCCCGGCGGGGCCGGGACGCGCGCCTTTCACGGCCGAAGCGGCGGCGCTGCTGGCCGAGTTCAAGCCCGCGGTGGTGAGTTTCCATTTCGGCCTGCCGGACGCTGCGCTGCTGGCGCGGGTCAAGTCTTGGGGCTCCAAGGTCCTGGCGTCGGCCACTACGGTGGAGGAAGCACGCTGGCTCGAGGCGCACGGCGCCGATGCGGTCATCGCGCAGGGCGCCGAGGCCGGCGGGCACCGCGGCATCTTCCTGGGTGAGGACCTGAGCACCCAGCCGGGCACCTTCGCGCTCCTGCCGCAGGTGGTGCGCGCGGTGAAGCTGCCGGTGATCGCCGCCGGCGGCATCGCCGACGCCAGGGGTGTCGCCGCCGCGCTGGCGCTCGGCGCCGCCGGCGTGCAGGTCGGCACCGCCTACCTCCTGTGCCCCGAAGCGACGACCAGCGTCGTGCATCGCGCCGCGCTGAAAAGCGAGGCCGCGCGCCACACGGCGCTGACCAACGTCTTTACCGGCCGTGCCGCGCGCGGCATCGTCAATCGCCTGATGAAGGAGCTCGGCCCGGTCAGCGCGATCGTGCCGGCGTTTCCGCTGGCGACCTCGGCCCTGGCGCCGCTGCGCGCCAAGGCCGAAGCGCAGGGGCGCGGCGACTTCTCGCCGCTGTGGTGCGGCCAGAACGCGAGCGGCTGCCGCGAAGTCCCCGCGGCCGAGATCACCCGCGCGCTGGCCGCCGAACTCTAGACCGCGATCTCGTCGTAACCGCGGCCGACGAACTCGATCAGGCAGAAGCCGTTGCCGAAAGGGTCGGCAAGCAGCGCGATGTGGCCGTAGGGCTGGGTGCGGACATCGCGCTCGAGAATGGCGCCCGCGGCGAGCGCGCGCTTTACCGCGGCGCGCACATCGGGCACGACGAAGTCGAGATGCACCGGCGTCCAGTGGCGCCGGTAATCGCGCTTGTGCTTCGCCACCGGCGAGATCGGCGTGCCGGCTGCCTTGGGCAGCAGGTAGATCGGCGCGCCCGATCCGACCAGCTCGGTCCAGCCGTCGAAGCGCCGCCCGAGCTTCAGGCCGAGCCCGTCGCAGTAGAAGCGCGTCGCGCTTTCGAGGTCCTCGACGTCGATGTTCACAAGAAGTGTCATGGGATTTTCAGTTGTGCCGCGGAAAGATTGTGAATGCGACCGAAGCCGGCGACGAAGCGCGCGTCGCGCGGCGTGATTCTCCAGAACGAGAAATCCGCGAGTTCGAAGTTGATGGCTTGCTCCGGGAAGCGTTTCAGCCAGTCTTGCTTTGGTCCATCCGCAATTTGCAAGGCCGCTCCCCGGATCGTGACCCGCATCAAGGTGAACGGATCGGGGCGGCGGTCGTCGGTCTCGGCGATCGACAGCGCGACGCGCGCGTCCTGCAGCATGTCCTGCGTGTGCCAGGCGAGGCGGCTGACGTGGACGTAGAACGCGGACCAGTCGCGCTCGGGCATGAACAGCGTCATCGACGCCATCGGCGCGCCGCCGCGCAGCGTGGCCAGATGCGCTGTTCTTTCCTGAAAAACTAAATTCCTTAGAAGGACTGCAGTCGCCGAGTCCATTGCGGCGATTGTAGTACTCTCGCCCGATCGTGAGATACGAGCTGCTCGTCGGCCTGCGTTACACCCGCGCTCGCCGGCGCAATCGCTTCATCGGCATCAACTCCGCGGTGTCCATGATCGGCATCGCGGTCGGCGTGTGGGCGCTGATCGTGGTGCTGTCGGTGATGAACGGCTTCCAGAAGGAAGTCAGAACGCGGATCCTCGGCGTGGTGTCGCACCTGCAGATCCTCGCCGACGACAACCGCCTGCAGGACTGGCGCAGCGTCGCGAACACCGTGGCGCAGCACCCGCGCGTAGTGGCGACCGCGCCCTTCGTCCAGGCGCAGGCGATGCTGTCGAGCGGGCTGTCGGTGCGCGGCGCGCTGGTGCGCGGCATCCTGCCCGGGCAGGAGGAAAAAGTCGCGGACTTCGCGCGCCACATGCGCGCCGGCTCGCTCGACGCGCTCAGGCCCGGCGAGTTCGGCGTGGTGCTCGGCGCCGACCTGGCGCGCGCGCTCGGCGTGCTGCGCGGCGACAAGCTCGCGCTGATCGCGCCGCAGGGCGTGGTGACGCCGGCGGGCGTGATCCCGCGGCTGAAGCAGTTCACGGTGGTCGGCGTGTTCGAGGCCGGCATCGTCGACGCCGATTCCGGCCTGGCGGTGGTGCACCTGCGCGACGCGCAGATCCTGTATCAGATGGGCGAAGCGGTGAGCGGCGTGCGGCTCAAGCTGGATGACCTGTTCGCTGCGCGCGCAGTCGCGTATGAACTGCTCGCGCGGCTGCCGAAGAGCCTGTACGCGAGCGACTGGACGCGCAGCCACGCCAACTTCTTCCGCGCCGTCGAGATCGAGAAGCGCATGATGTTCCTGATCCTCGGGCTGATCGTGCTGGTCGCGGCGATCAACATCATCTCGACGCTGGTCATGGCGGTCACCGACAAGCAGGCGGACATCGCCATCCTGCGCACGCTCGGCGCCGCGCCCGGCTCGATCCTGCAGATCTTCATGGTGCAGGGGATGGTGCTCGGCGTGGTCGGCACGCTGATCGGCGTGCTGAGCGGCATCGTCACCGCGCTGAACATCGACGTCATCGTGCCGGCGATCGAGCGCGCTTTCAGCATCAAGTTCCTGTCCAAGGACGTGTACCTGATTCCCGACCTGCCCTCGGATCTGCAGGCGAACGACGTGATGTGGGTCGCGGGGATGGCGCTGGTCCTCTCCTTTCTCGCCACCATTTACCCCAGCTGGCGCGCCGGGCGCCTCAACCCGGCGGAAGCGCTCCGCTATGAGTGAGGCGGTCCTTTCCGGGCGCGACCTGCACAAGACCTATCAGGGCCCGGCGCCGGTGCCGGTGCTGCAAGGGGTGGACCTGGAGGTGCGGCCGGGCGAGCGCATCGCCATCGTTGGCCGGTCCGGCTCCGGCAAGTCGACGCTGTTGCACGTGCTGGGCGGGCTGGACGCGCCGACCTCGGGCACGGTCCTGGTCCAGGGAAAACCCTTCAGCAGCATGAGCGAGGCCGAGCGCGGCCGCGTGCGCAACGCGACGCTCGGCTTCATCTACCAGTTCCACCACCTTCTGGCGGAGTTCACTGCGATCGAAAACGTGGCCATGCCGCTGTTGATCCGCAGGAACGAAAGGGCCCTTGCCTTGCACAAGGCCAGAAAAATCCTCGAGGAAGTCGGCCTGGGCGCGCGGCTCGAGCACCAGCCGGGCGAGCTCTCCGGCGGCGAGCGCCAGCGCTGCGCCTTCGCGCGCGCGCTGGTGACCGAGCCGGCCTGCGTGCTGGCCGACGAGCCGACCGGCAACCTCGACTCGCACACCGCCGACGAGGTGTTCGCGGTGATGGTGCGCCTGTCGCGCTCGCACGGCACCGCGTTCGTCATCGTCACGCACGACAGCGAGCTCGCGGCGCGCGCCGAGCGCCGCTTCGAGCTGCGTGACGGCCTGCTGCGCGCGGCCTAGGGCGCTTCGATCCTGAGCACCCCCGCGGCGACGACCTGCTGGTAGAACCCGGCGTCCTGCAGCGCGCGCCAAAGCAGGAAGCCGTTGCTGGAGCGGCGTACCACGTAGCGCAGGAGCAGGGCAGCCAGGAAGATGGCGATTCCCGCGACCACGTAGCCCACCAGCGCGAGCGCCACGCCCAGGCCGAGCACCGGCAGCAGGACCAGCGGCAGCATCGCGCGACCGGCGACGAAGCGCTTCGCGGCTTCGCGGTCGACCTGCACGCGGACGCGGCCGGCCTGGTAGGCGGCGACGAATTCCGCGTGCGTCACGGCCGGCCCTTGCGGCGCCTGGCGCGCGCGCGCCACGCTGCGACGACGTACAGCCGCCAGCCGATCCGCGCCGCGACGTAGCCCAGCAGGGCGAGTGTGCAGCCGAGCGCCAGCAGCCCGACGCCGAGCGGCTTGCCGAGCGTGAGCATCCAGGCGAGCAGGGCGCGCATCGAATCGACGAAGTTCGCCCAGTCCATATGGAAGGGCTCCACCGCTCCCGGGTCGTAGTCCCCGGTAAGGATCAGCCGCCCGTAGGCGTAAGCGAGCAGGTAGAGCGGCACGATGGTGAACGGGTTGGTGTACAGCGTGGTGAGGAGCGCCACCGGCAGATTTTTCCGAAGCGGCACCGCCAGCAGCAGCGCCGCCAGCATCTGCAGCGGCCCCGGCACCAACCCGGAGAACAGGCCGATCGCCACCGCCCCCGGCACCGACCTGCGGTTGAGATGCCACAGGTTCGGATGGTGCAGCCAGCTGCCGAACGCCGCGACGATGCGGTTGGAGCGCAGCGCATCGGCGCTGGGCAGGTACTTGCGGAAAAACTTGCGCGGCACGGTCAGCGGGATCGGCAGAGGGCGCGTTGATTGTAGATGACCCTCGCGGCGCTCGCGTTCGCCGCCGGCGCCGCGGTGTTGCAGCTCCAGGCCGAGCTGCCCTGGCTCGCGTGGGCGGGGGTACTGCTGCTGTTCGTCCTGAGAAAGAAAGCCCTGCTTGTCCCGCTGGCGTTCGCGGCTGGATTTTTCTGGGCGGCGGGCATGGCGCATGTGCGCATGGCCGACGGGCTCGCGCCCGAGCTCGAGGGGCGCGACCTCGAGGTGGTCGGGGTCGTCTCGAGCCTGCCGGCGGCGAGCGAGCGCGCGCTGCGCTTCGAGTTCGAGATCGAAAGCGCCGGGGGAGCGCGCCTGCCGAGAAAGGTGCTGCTCGCCTGGCACCGCAGCCTCTACAGCGAAGAGGGCGCGGCGCTGCTCGAGCAGGCGGTGCACCCGGGAGAGCGCTGGATGTTCACGGTGCGCCTGCGCCGGCCGCACGGGCACGTCAACCCGCAGGGCTTCGACTACGAGGCCTGGCTCCTGGAGCGCGGCATCGGCGCCACCGGCTACGTCCGGCAGCGCGGCATCCAGCGGAATCTCGGATCGCGAAATAGTTTCTCCGGTTTGATTGAAAGAACCCGGGAATCGGTGCGCGACCGGTTCCAGGCGGAGCTCGGCGCGACGCCGGCGGCGGGCATCCTCGCCGCGCTCGCGGTCGGCGACCAGCGCGCGATCTCGGCCGAAGAGTGGCGCCTGTTCAACCGGACCGGCGTCACCCACCTGATGAGCATCTCCGGGCTGCACGTGACGCTGGTCTCGGGGCTCGCGGCCTGGCTGGTGGCGGCGCTGTGGCGGCGCGTGCCGGGGGCGGCAGTGCGCCTGCCGGCAAGGAAGGCGGCGGCCGCGGCGGCGATCGTCGCCGCGCTCGGCTATACGCTGCTTGCCGGCTTCGCGGTTCCGGCGCAGCGCACCTTCTTCATGGTGGCGGTGGTCGCGGTTGCGCTGTGGGGCGGGCGCATCGCGTCGCCCTCGCGCACCCTCGCGCTGGCGCTTGCGGTCGTGGTGGCCGCCGATCCCTGGGCGCCGCTCGCCGCGGGCACCTGGCTGTCTTTCGGCGCGGTGGCGCTGATTTTCTACGTGGCAGCCGCGGGCTCGCGCCTCGTGCAATGGCTGCGCGTCCAGTGGGCGATCACCGTCGGCCTGGCGCCGGCGACACTGCTGCTCTTCGGCCAGCTGTCGCTCGCCGGGCCGCTCGCCAACGCCGTGGCGATCCCGGTGGTGTCGGTCGTGGTGACGCCGCTCGCGCTCGCAGCGGCGGTTTTTCCAGTGGATTTTCTATTGCAGGTTGCAGCGTGGCTTGTGGAGCATCTCCTGGAGTTCCTGGAATGGTGCGCGGCGCTGCCCGGGGCCCTGTGGCAGCAGCACGTGCCGCCGGCCTGGACGGTGGCCCTGGCGCTCGCCGGCGCCGCCTGGATGCTCGCGCCGCGCGGCGTGCCGTGGCGCTGCTGTGGCCTGGCGCTGGCGGCGCCCGCGTTTTTCCTTCCGCCGCCCGCGCCCGCGGCGGGCGAGGCCTGGATCAGCACGCTGGACGTCGGGCAGGGGCTCGCCGTGCTGGTGCGCACGGCCGGCCGCTCGCTGCTCTACGACGCCGGCCCGAGCTACGGCCCCGAGGCCGACAGCGGCGGCCGCGTCGTCGTGCCGCTGCTGCGCGCCGCCGGCATCGCGCAGCTCGACGCCATGGTGCTCAGCCACGAGGACGGCGATCACCTCGGCGGGGCGCTCACCGTTCTCGAAACGCTCGAAGTGGGCTCGCTCGCCTCGTCCCTGCCGCGCAACCACGCGCTGAACGCGCTGGTGCCGGTGCCCACGCGCTGCACGGCGGGCACGCGCTGGGAATGGGACGGCGTGCGCTTCGAGTTCCTGCACCCGGGCGCCGGCTGGGAAAGCGCGCGCCGCAACAACCAGAGCTGCGTGCTGCGCGTCGCGACCGAGGGCGGGTCCATGCTGCTCACGGGAGATATCGAACGCGTCGTCGAATTGCATTTGTTGAGGGAAGACATAAAGGCTGAAGTCCTGTTGGTCCCCCACCACGGCAGCCGGACCTCCTCCAGCGAGGAGTTCATCCGCGCGGTCGCACCGCGCTTCGCCGTGGTGCCTGCCGGGTACCGCAACCGCTTCGGCCATCCCGTGCGCGAGGTGCTGGAGCGCTATCGCGGTGCGGGAATCGAGGTGCTGCGCACCGACCTGGACGGCGCGGTCGAGGTTTTGTTAAGAAACGACAGCGTGCAGGTGCGCGCCGAGCGCGCCCGGCGCCCGCGCTACTGGCGGACGGCATCCCATCCCGCATCCCATCCCTAGCCCGCGCGTATAGAATCGTCCTGCAGGTCCCCAAACCCAGAGGAGAGGAACGAGTCATGGCCAAGAAAAGCGGCAGCGCCGTTTACCGCGTCACCGAAGTCATCGGCACCAGCTCGAGTTCGTGGGAGGACGCGGTGCGCGTCGCGGTGAAGACCGCGTCGAAGTCGCTGCGCGACCTGCGCATCGCCGAGATCGAGAAGCTCGACGTCAAGATCGAGAATGGCAAGGTCACGCAGTTTCGCGCGCGGCTCGCGCTGTCGTTCAAGTACGGCGCCTGACGCTGGCCTCCTGCAGGACGCGGCCTTGTTCACTGCGGTCGTGCGCATCACCGGCGCGGGGCGGCTCGAGGATTTCCGCGAGCGCCTGCGCTGGCTGATGGTGCGCGACGCCGACGCCGAGGACTACACCGAGCACCACGGCGAAGGCCGGCTCGAGTACCGCTTCACGCCCCGGCGCGGCATCCCGTTCCCGGCGTTCACCGCCGCCTCGGAGGATTTTCCCGAGCTGCGGGTCGAGGCTGAATGGCAGCGCGACGGCGAGAGCGGCCGCGCGGTCATCGAGAGCGGGCGAGTGCTCGAGCAGTCGAGCCGCAGGCTCGACGCGGCGCTGGTCGACGTCGCCCTAGGCGAGGAGGGCCGCCTCGAGCTCGGCCTGGCCTGCGTGCGCGACGCCGCCGGCGCGCTCGCCGGCTACGCCGTCACCAGCGACCGCCACACCTATTGGCGCTATCGCGACGGCGCGCTCGCCCTGCTCGACCCCGAGGAGCCCGACGCGGCGCTCGAGGAGGCGGCGTTCCGCTTCGTCGGGGAGTGGATCTGGTACGACGAGGAGGAGGCCGCGCTCGAGCGCGTGCGCTATGCGGCCTACGGCTACCCGGTGCGCGGTGCCAACCTGAGGTCCGAGAAGCTGGCGCTGCTGCGCAACAGCGGCGGCGTGCATTCCTCGCTCGATGCCGAGGCGCGCGCCGCGCGCGCAGCGCTGGTGACGCAATGGCTGATCCCGCGGCCGGCTTGACGGGCGAGGCGCGGCCCCGCTCGGTGCAGTGCGCCTCGCCCGCGGGGCTGCACCGCATGGCCTACCGCGAGTGGGGCGATCCGCGCAACCGCGAGGTACTGGTGTGCGTGCACGGGCTGACGCGCTCCGGCCGCGACTTCGACGAGCTGGCGCGCGCGCTCTGCGGCCAGTTTCGCGTGGTGTGCCCGGACGTCGCCGGGCGCGGCGACTCCGACCGGCTCGCCGACCCGAAGCTCTATACCTGGACGCAATACGTCGCCGACATGGTGACGCTGATCGCGCGGCTCGACGTCGAGGCGGTGAACTGGCTCGGCACCTCGATGGGCGGCTTCGTCGGCCTGGCCCTCGCGGCGCAGGCCGGCAGCCCGGTGAAGAAGCTGGTGCTGAACGACGCCGCGCCGGTAATCGCGCGCGCCTCGCTCGAGCGCATCGGCGCCTACGTCGGCAAGACCCCGGTATTCGGCGACCTGGCGCAGGCCGAGGCCTATATCCGGGAGATCTCGGCGCCGTTCGGCCCCCACAGCGACGCCCAGTGGCGCTTCCTCACCGAGACCTGGCTGCGCCAGGGCGAGGGGGGCTGGCGCCCGCACTACGACCCGCGCATCGCCGAGCCGTTCCACGCCACGATGCCCGAGAAGGACCTGGAGCTGTGGACCCTGTACGATGCGTTGCGTTGCCCGACGATGTTGCTGCGCGGCGAGCATTCGGACGTCGTGTCGCGCGATACTGCGGCCCAGATGGCGCTGCGCGGCCCAAAGGCGAAGGTCGTCGAGATCCGCGGCGTCGGCCACGCGCCGACACTGCTGCATGCGGACCAGATCGCTCTGGTCCGCGATTTTCTACTTGAAGGAGAACCGTCGTGAAGAAAACGTTATTGCTGCTGGCAGTCCTCGCAACTCCCGCCTTCGGACAGTCGACGCTGGATGCGGTGCGCAACAAGGGGTACGTGCAGTGCGGCGTGAACACCGGCCTCGCCGGGTTCTCGCAACCCGATTCCAAGGGCGTATGGAAAGGGATCGACGTCGACCTGTGCCGCGCGGTCGGCGCCGCGGTGTTCGGCGACGCCACCAAGGTGCGCTACACGCCGCTCACCGCGCAGCAGCGCTTTACCGCGCTGCAGTCGGGCGAAGTCGACATCCTGGCGCGCAACACCACCTGGACCGTGACGCGCGACACCAGCCTCGGCCTTAACTTCGTCGGCGTGAACTACTACGATGGCCAGGGCTTCATGGTGCACCGCAGGCTCAACGTGAAGAGCGCCAAGCAGCTGAACGGCGCCACCATATGCGTGCAGCCCGGAACCACCACCGAGCTCAACCTCTCCGACTACTTCCGCGCCAACCGCATGAGCTTCAAGCCGGTGGTGATCGAGAAGATGGAAGAGGTGCTGAACGCGTACTTCGCCGGGCGCTGCGACGTCTACACCACCGATCACTCGGGCCTGATCGCGGTGCGCGCCTCGCGCGCGACGAAGCCCGAGGACCACGTCATCCTGCCGGAAATCATCTCCAAGGAACCGCTCGGACCGGCGGTGCGCCATGGCGACGACCGCTGGTTCGATGTGGTCAAGTGGACGATGTTCGCGATGCTCGAGGGCGAGGAAATGGGCCTGAGCTCCAAGACCATCGACCAGGCCGGCTCGAGCAAGGACCCCGCGGTGCAGCGCTTCGTCGGCGCGAGCGGCGACGTCGGCAAGATGCTCGGCATCGACAACAAGTGGGCTTACAACATCATCAAGCAGGTGGGCAACTACGGCGAGAGCTTCGAGGCCAACCTGACGCCGCTCGGCTTCGAGCGCGGCCTGAACCGCCTGTGGAATCAGGGCGGCATCATGTATGCCCCTCCAATCCGATAAAGCGAAACGCTTTCGCGAGCTTCACCAGAGCTGCTTCCTAATCCCCAACCCCTGGGACGCGGGCTCGGCGCGCATCCTCGCCGGGCTCGGTTTCCAGGCGCTCGCGACCTCGAGCGGCGCGCATGCCGGCACGCTCGGCCGCCGCGACGGCGCGGTGACGCGCGAGGAGGCGCTGGCGCACGCCCGCGCCATCGTCGAGGCGACCGATCTGCCGGTGTCGGCCGACTTCGAGCGCTGCTTCGCCGACGAGCCGGCGGCGGCGGCGGAGACCGTCCGCCTCGCGGCGGGCGTCGGCCTGGTCGGCTGCTCGATCGAGGATGCGACCCGCGACAAGGCGAAACCGCTGTATGAATACGCCCATGCGGTCGAGCGGGTCGCGGCGGCGGCGAAGGTGGCGCGCTCGCTCGGCTTTCCCTTCACGCTCACCGCGCGCACGGAGAACTTCGTGCGCGGCAACCCGGACCTGGACGATACCATCCGCCGCCTGCAGGGGTTCGAGAACGCCGGCGCCGATGTCCTCATGGCGCCGGGGCTTGCGGATCTCGCCGCGGTGCGCAAGGTCTGCGCCGCGCTGAAGAAGCCGTTCAGCTTCATGGCCGGCATCAAGGGCAAGTCCTTCACCGTCGCCGAGCTCGAAGCCGCCGGCGTGCGCCGCATCAGCGTCGCCACCTCGTTCTACCGCAGCGCGATGAGCAGCCTGGTCGAGGCCGCGCGCGAGGTGAAGGAGAAAGGGACCTTCGGCTACCTGGAGCGCACGCTGAGCACGCCGGAGATCAGCGGCTTCATGAAGGAGTAAGCGGCTAGTCGACTTTGGCGCCGGTGTCGCGCACCACCTTCGCCCATTTCGCCAGTTCGCTCTTCACGTAGGCCGCGGTAACGCCGAGCGGCGCCGCGGTGACGTCGAAGGCGAGGGCCTCGAGGCGTTCCTTGATCTGCGGATCGTTGGCGACGCGCAACAGGGCGTCGTTCAGCTTCTGCGCGACGTCCACCGGCGTGCCCGCGGGCAGGAAGAAGCCGACCCAGGTGTAGTCCTCCATGTCCCGGTAGCCGAGCTCGGTGAGCGTCGGCACCTCGGGCAGGGCCAGGAGCCGCCGCCCCGACGACACGGCTAGGGCGCGCAGCTTGCCGGCCTTGATGTGCGGCAGCGGCGCGGAGCCGGCGATCACGCCGATCGGCGGCTGCCCGCCGAGCACCGCAGCGGCGGCGGGGCCGCCGCCCTTGAACGGGATGTGGGTGATGTCGACCCGGGCGCGCAGCTTGAACAGGTTCTCGCCGGTAAGGTGGGGCGTGGTGCCGTTGCCCGCCGAGGCGAAGGCGAGCTTGTCGGTGCGCGCGCGCGCGATCAGCTCGGCCAGGGTCTTCGCCGGGAAATCGGCATGCACCACGATCAGGTTCGCCTGCGAGGCGACGATCGCGACCGCGACGAAGTCCTTCTCGCCGTCGTAGCCGGCGTTGGCGCTGAGCGTCGGATTCACCGCGTAGGCGGAGGAATGCGCGAGCAGGGTGTAGCCGTCGGGCGCGGACTTGGCGACGCGCTGCGCGGCGATGTTGCCGCTCGCGCCGACCACGTTCTCGACCACCACGCTTTGCCCGAGGATCTCACTGAGCTTCGGCCCCATCAGGCGCGCGATGATGTCCACCGGCCCGCCCGGCGGGAAGGCCACCGCGACGCGGATGGGCTTGGTGGGATAGGGCTGCGCAAGCGCAGTTCCCGTCAGGAACAGCAGTAGCCAAAGCAGTTTTTTCATTTGATGGCCAAAGGGTTCGTTGGAGAGCCAACAGCTCCGGTAATGGGCAATGCCGGCGCGACAAACAGGAACTCGTACACCTTGTCCGCGGCGCAGTCCTCGGCGAGCTCCTTGACGTAGAAGATCTCGCCCATGGTCATGCCCATGATCGGGATGGTGATCCAGTGCCAGGGCTGGTTGATGCCGGGCTCGCTCTCGTTCGGCCGCACCTCGCAGCCCCAGGTGTCGCTCGCCAGCGCCGCGAGCTGGGTGCGCTGCACCCACTCGAGCGTCTCGAAGGAGAAGCCGGGCGCGTCGCCGCCGGGATAGCCGTCCCAGCTGCCGGCGGCGAGCTTCGCCTCCATCTGCCCGGTGCGCACGATGATGAAGTCGCCCTTTTTCAGCTCCACCTTTTGAACAGAAGCAGTTTTATCTAAATCTGCACTTGTTATCGCATAGCCGTCGGGCAGGATCTCCATGCCGAGGGCGCGCGGCACGTCGAGGAACACGCCGCGGCCGACCATCTTGTTCTTGGTCTTCTCGATGCCGCATTTCTGCGCGCCGGCCGAAGTCACCTCGCGGCAGTCGTAGCCGTTCCACATGTAGTTGTCGTAGAAGATGTGGCCGAGGCCGTCCCACTGCGTGCCGCACTGCAGCGGCATCACCACCATGTCGTCGGCGGCGCGGATGCCGCGGTGGTCGAGCACGCCGGAATAGGCGTCGGTGCCGGTGCGCAGCATGGTGTGCAGCGGGTTGATGCGCCCGAGCGCCGGGTACTTGCTCTTCGCGCCCTGCGGGCCGTGGTTGTCGAAGTTGAGCGCGAGCGAAATCACCTTGCCTTTGCGCACCAGGCGCGCCGCGGCCACGATGTCCTCGGGCAGCGTGTGGTTCAGAGTGCCGATCTCGTCCGCCGGTCCCCAGCGTCCCCAGTTCTTGTATTTTTCGGCGGCCTGGCGAAGATCGTCTCGGGTAAGCTTGCGCTCGGTCATGGCACGGCACTATACGAAAGCGAAGCGGGTAGCGTATCAGGCTGCGGCCATCGCCGTCGCGCTCGGCGTCGCCTGGTTCTTCATCTCGAACACCATCGCCAACCTCGAGGAGCGCCGCATCGCCAGCGGCTTCGGCTTCCTCGGGCGCGAGGCCGGCTTCGAGATCGGCGAATCGGCGTTCCTGCGCTATAGCGCCGCCGACAGCTATTTCCGGGCGCTGGCGGTGGGTCTGACCAACACCCTCGCGGTGGCGCTGATCGGCATCGTGCTGGCGACGGGCCTGGGGACCGTGATCGGTCTTTGCCGATTGACGAAGAATTTCCTCTTGAGAAGCCTGGCGGCGGCGTACATCGAGTTCATGCGCAACGTGCCGCTGCTGGTGCAGTTGTTCTTCTGGTACGCGGTGATCACCGAGGGGCTGCCGCACGCGCGCGAGGCGCTGTCGCCGCTGCCCGGGGTGTTCCTGTCGAACCGCGGCATCTTCTTCCCGACCTTCACCGGCGTGCCGGAGCTGCAGGGCTTCAACTTCGCCGGCGGCGCGGCGCTCACGCCCGAGTACGCCGCGCTGCTGATCGGCCTCGCCACCTATACGGCGGCGTTCATCGCCGAGATCGTGCGCGCCGGCATCCAGGCGGTGGACCGCGGCCAGAGCGAGGCGGCGCACGCGCTCGGCCTGTCGCGCCCGCACGCGATGCGCCTGGTGATCCTGCCGCAGGCGCTGCGCGTGATCGTGCCGCCGATGACCAGCCAGTACCTGAACCTCACCAAGAACAGCTCGCTCGCGGTGGCGATCGGCTATCCCGACCTGGTGTCGATCGCCAACACCACGATGAACCAGACCGGGCAGGCGATCGAGGGCATCGCCATCATCATGGCGGTGTACCTGACGATCAGCCTGTCGATCTCGGCTTTCATGAACTGGTACAACGCGAGGATGGCCCTGCGATGAGGTGGCTCAGGGAGAACCTGTTCGCCTCGTGGCCGCAGTCGATCGCCACGGTCTTCATCCTGTGGCTGCTGTGGACGGCCGTGCCGCCGTTCATCGACTGGGCGTTCCTCGACGCGGTGTGGAAGCCCGACTCCAAGGCCTGCCGCGCCTCCGAGGGCGCCTGCTGGGGGTTCATCGCCGAGAAGCACCGTTTCATCCTGTTCGGCACCTATCCCTACGACCTGCACTGGCGGCCGGCGATCGCCACCGCGCTGCTGATCGGCCTGTGGGCTTTCTCCGCGTTCAGAATGTTCTGGCGGTGGTGGCTCACGCTGGTTTGGTTTTTTGGTCTTTCAACAATAGGACTTCTCATGTGGGGTGGCGTGCTGGGCATGCCCTACGTCGAGAACGAGCGCTGGGGCGGGCTGATCCTCACGCTCCTGCTGTCGACGTTCGGCATCGCTTTCGCGTTCCCGCTGTCGATCCTGCTCGCCCTCGGGCGGCGCTCGGACATGCCGGTCATTCGGGCGCTGTCGATCGGCTACATCGAGCTGGTGCGCGGCGTGCCGCTGATCTCGCTGCTGTTCATGGCCTCGGTGATGCTGCCGCTGTTCCTGCCCTCGGGCGTAACCATCGACAAGCTGCTGCGCGCGCAGATCGCGATGATTCTGTTCGCCGCCGCCTACCTCGCCGAGGTGGTGCGCGGCGGCCTGCAGGCGATCCCGAGGGGGCAGTACGACGCGGCGCACGCGCTCGCGCTGCCGTACTGGCGCCGCACCTGTCTCATCATCCTGCCGCAGGCGCTGCGCATCGCGGTGCCGCCGCTGGTCAATACCTTCATCGCCTTCTTCAAGGACACTTCCCTCGTGCTGATCATCGGCTTGTTCGACCTGCTGTCCACCGTCAAGATCTCGCTCAACGAGCCGGCGTGGACCGGGTTCGGGGTCGAGGCCTATGTGGCGGTGTCGCTGGTGTACTTCGCGTTCTGCGCCGCCATGTCGCGTTACAGCCGCGGGCTGGAGCGCCGATGATCGAGATGATCCAGGTGAGCAAGTGGTTCGGCGTGTTCCAGGCGCTGAAGGAGGTCGACCTCACGGTCGGCCGCGGCGAGAAGGTCGTGGTGTGCGGCCCGTCGGGCTCGGGCAAGTCGACGCTCATCCGCCTGGTGAACCGGCTCGAGGCGCACCAGAGCGGGAAAGTGGTGGTCGACGGGGTAGAGCTCGACGACAATCCCGCGACCATAGACCTCGTCCGGCGCGAGGTCGGCATGGTGTTCCAGAGCTTCAACCTGTTCCCGCACCTCACGGTGCTGGAGAACCTGACCCTCGCGCCGGTGTGGGTGCAGCACGTGCCGAAGAAGGAGGCCGAGGAGACCGCGAGGCACTTCCTCGCGCGCGTGCGCATCCCGGAGCAGGCAGACAAGTACCCCTCGCAGCTCTCCGGCGGCCAGCAGCAGCGCGTCGCCATCGCGCGCGCGCTGTGCATGAAGCCGAAGCTGATGCTGTTCGACGAGCCGACTTCCGCCCTCGACCCGGAGATGATCAAGGAGGTGCTCGACGTCATGGTCGAGCTGGCGCGCGAGGGCATGACCATGATGGTGGTGACGCACGAGATGGGCTTCGCCAAGACCGTCGCCGACCGCGTGGTGTTCATGGACGAGGGCCGCGTGGTCGAGGCGGCGCCGCCGGCGGAATTCTTTGGCGCGCCCAAGACCGAGCGGGCCAGGCTGTTCCTGAGCCAGGTGCTCGGGCACTGAAGCGCCGGGGGCGCTACCGCACTACGGCCGGATCGAGTACACCTGCACCGGCTCCGACTTGCCGCGCAACGCCACCTGGCCGCGCGACTCGACCCGGCCGGCGGGCACCAGCTCGCGGACCGCTTCGTAGAACTCGCTGGAGACCAGCGCCTCGCCCACCTGCGCCATCTGCATCAGGCGCGCCGCGGCATTTACCGTGTCGCCGATCATGGTGTAGCTCATGTAGTGCGGCGAGCCGACGTTGCCGACCACGGCATGGCCGCGGCCGATGCCGATGCCGACGCCGGTAGCGATGCCGTGGCGCGCGCGCCAGCCTGCCGCCACCTCGCCGACGCGCGACAGCATCTCCACGGCGGTGCGCCAGGCGCGCGCCGCGGCATCGGGCTGCGCAAAGGGCACGTTGAAGCCCACCAGCAGACAGTCGCCCGCCATGTTGAAGATCGTGCCGTCGTGCCGGTAGGTCGCTTCGGTGAGCACCGAGAAATACTCGTTCAGCATGGCCACGACTTGCTCCACGCCGAGGCTCTCGGTGATGCGGGTGAAGCTGCGCAGGTCGGCGAACATGGCAACCACCTCGGTGCGCTGCGCCTGGGAGCCGAACGGCACGGCGACATCGTTGATGATGCGGTCGGCAAGGCGCGGCGAGACGTAGCGCGTGAACGCCTTGCGGATGTCTTCGCGGTGCGCCTTGGCGGCGAGGGTATTTCGCAGCCGCAGGGCGAGCTCGCTGGGGTCGACGGGCTTGCGCAGGAAATCGCTCGCCCCGAGGTCGAGCGCCTTCAGCTTGGTCTCGGCGTCGTCGGCGGAGGTGAGGACGATGACCGGAAGGTGCTTCAGCGCCGGATCGCCCTGCATGCTTTTCAGCACGTCGAAGCCGCTGACCTGCGGCATGTTGATGTCGAGCAGCAAGACGTCCGGGCGCTCGCGCCGCAGCATGTCGATGGCGCCGGAGGCGTCGGCGGTCGAGATGAACCGCCGGAACCCCGCTCTGAGGAGAAAGGCCTGGGTGAGGTCGATCACCAGCTCCTCGTCGTCGACCATCATGACCAGGGCGTCGGCCAGCCCGTTGAGCGCAATGGGTTTCAAGCGGTCGCCGAGGTTTCCTCGGGCGCGACCACCCGCTGCGCCATGTCCCGCACTTCGCTCAGGAGCTGCGACACGCGCTCGCCCTTTGCGGCGTTGGCGGCGGCTTCGAGCTCCGTCGCCGGCACTGTAAACCCGTCGTATCCCATGGAACCCGCGGAGCCTCTGAGCCAATGGGCGAAGCGCGCGATCTCCGGGTAGTCGTTGCGCGATTCCAGCTCGCGCACTTCGGCCATCCGCTGGCGCAGCCTGACCAGGAACTTGCGCAGGATCGGCAGCAGGACCGCGTCCCCGGCAAGGCGGGAGGTGATGGCCGGTGCCGCGACCTTCCCGGCGCTCGCCGGCTGGGCCGCTTCGGCGGTCGCTTCGGCGGCTGCGGTCGCCGCCTCGACGCGCTTGCCGCCCAGCAGGGGTGCCAGGGTGGCGATCAGGCCATCGATGTCGATCGGCTTGGTCAGGAACGCGTCGCAGCCCGCTTCGGTCATCTGGGCCTCGAATCCGCTCATGGCGTTCGCGGTCAACGCGACGATCGGAACCTTTACGCCGAGCTTGCGCAGGGCGCGGGTCGCGGTGTACCCGTCCATGACGGGCATCTGCATGTCCATCAGGATGAGGTCGAATCCGCCCTTCAGCGCCATCGTGACGGCGACCTGGCCGTCTTCGGCCTGTTCGACCCACAGGCCCTGCTGCGACAGGACCAGCGACACCAGCTCGCGGTTCTCGGCGCCGTCGTCGACCACCAGCACCCGCGCCGGCGGAATGCTCCAGCGCTCCTTCACCTCGGCCGCGCGCTCGCCCTGCTGCTCGTGGAGCTGCTCGGGCGCGAGCATCGGCACGCCGTCCAGCGGCCCGGTCTCGAAGGTCATCGTGAACACGCTGCCCTTGCCTGCCTCGCTCGTGACCGTGACGTCGCCGCCGAGCGCCCGGGCAAACTTGCGGCTGATCACCAGCCCGAGCCCGGTGCCGCCGTACTTGCGCGTGATCGAGGTGTCGGCCTGGACGAACGCCTCGAACAGCGCGCCGATTTTCTCCGGCGCGATGCCGATGCCGCTGTCGATGACCTCCAGCGCATAGCGCGGCCGCTCCCCGGGGAGGAAGCGGGCATTGACCCGCACGCCGCCCCGATCGGTGAACTTGATCGCGTTGTTGGCCAGGTTGAGCACGATCTGCCGCAGGCGCAGCGGATCGGACTGGACCGTCTGCGGCACGCGGCCTTCGGCGGAGAACCCGAGGCTGATGTTTTTCTCGCCTGCCTTGGCCTCGAGCTCGAGCAGCGCCTGGCGCACGATGGTGTGCGGCGCGCAGGGGATGTGCTCGACTTCGAGCTTCCCGGCCTCCACCTTGGACAGGTCCAGGATGTCGTTGATCAGCGCGAGCAGGTGCTGGCCGCTGCTGTGGATGGTGTTGAGGTACTTGCTGGTCTCGCGCTCGCTCTTGCCGAAGCCGCGCCGCAGCAGCTCGGTGAAGCCGAGGATCGCGTTCATCGGCGTGCGGATCTCGTGGCTCATGTTCGCCAGGAACTCGCTCTTGGCGCGGTTCGCCGCCTCGGCCTCGTCGCGCGCGAACTTGAGCTCGACTTCCTTCTTCTCCAGCTCGGTGATGTCCTCCAGGCTGACCAGCACGCCGCCGGGCTTGTTGCCGGCGCCCAGCACCGGCGAGCAGTTCAGCAGGAATGTGCGCAGCATGCCGGCGGCATCCTTGAGGCGGATGGTCTGATTGCGCTGGACCGTGGCGTCGTGCAGCGCCTTGGTCCATGGATAGACCACGGCGCCGCCGCCGGCGGGGGCCTCGGCGAGCCAGGGTAGCGCCGCCGCAGCGGTGCCGAGCAGGGTCTCCGACGCTTTCCCGAGCAGGCGGGCGAAGGAATCGTTCGCCAGCACGATGTTCTGGTTCCGGTCGAGGACCAGCAGCCCCTCGGTCAAGGTGTCGAGCGCGGCGCGCACGCGCCCCGGAATCGCGCTCGACGGGTCGATCTGGCGCAACGCCCGCCCGAGGTAGAAGTAGAACGCGATCAGGCACATTGCGCTGAGGAAGATCATCAGCGCGATGCCGGGCCATTCCAGAACGCCGCGGATCCCGGGGCTCACCAGGGGCTGGTAGCGCATTTCCAGCTGACCCCAGCGGCGCTGCTCGGCCCAGATCGGTACCAGCAGTTGCGTATCGGACGACAAGCCGCCTTCCATCGGTCCCCAGTGCGTCGCGTGCTCGCCGGCGGCGACGACAACGCGCCCGCTGCGCTCGCGCACCGCGATCGACAGGATTTCAGGATTCCGATTCATGGCGAAGCGCAGCAGGGATTCGAGCCGTCGCTCCTGCTGGGCGGTCAGCAAGGCGGTCGCGCTGGCAGCCATGGTTTCCGCCAGGCTGACGCGCGCTTGCCGCTGCACCGCCAGGTGGTCCGGGACGAATCCCAGCACCATGGAGACCACCAGCGCACTGGTCACGATCGCCGTCAGGCCGGCCGCGACGTGCGCTTTCGTGTTGAAGAGTTTCACGCGATCCTGCCGCCTTCCGGCTCCCAGGAGAACGGCGCCACGGCCTGGTCGTCTTCCTCGGCGCCTTCGTCATCGTCCTCGTCATCGACGCGCGCCAGAACCGGCAGCGGGTCGATCAGCCGCCATGCCGGCAGGGCCGAAAGCATGCTGGCGGCCAGCGCGCCGCCGCGCACCAGCCACAGCAGGTAGGCGAGGGTCATGCTCAGGCTGCCGGCGGCGAGCGTGACGACCCCGCGGGTCTGGATTTCTTCCTGCTCGCGCACGCCGTCGCGCAGCCGCGCCAGATCGCTGCCGAGCCCCTCCGTCTCGGTCAGACGCCGCAGCTGCCCCTCTGAGGCGAAAACATCGAGCTGCCGCGCTTCGACCTGTCGGACCGCGGCCAGGGTGAGCTCGCCCTCCGACTCTGCGCTCGGCACGCCCAGCGCAACCGTGAACGAGGCGAGCCGGACCGGCGAAAGCCCGGGAGCCGCAGGAGTAGAGTGCTGCCCGACGCTGGCCGTGCCCGCGCTGGTTTCCACGCTCGCGAGCAAGGTTGGACCTTCTCCGCTTTCCTCCGCCGCAGCTCCGGCGGGGCGGCCAGGAACCACGGTCGGCGATTGCTGCGGAGCCGTGGTCGGCGGGGGGGTCACCGGTGGCGGGAGCAGGACCACCGGCGGAATCACCGGGGGCGGGACGACCGGTGGCAGCGTGGGGGGCACGACCGGGGCGGGGTTCACGGTGACGCTGCCCGAAGCAACCGGACCGTACGAGTTCCCGTCGCTCACGTCGAAGCCCACCGCGCGGGCGCCGATGATCGGCGTCGCGCTCGCGTTGTCATAGACCACCGAGCGCAGCGCCGCCTGCCACTGCGCGAGCGTCGCCGTCGCCCCGGCCGAGCTCAGGGTGAGCACCCCGCTCGCCGCGTTGTAGCTGCCCGCGATGTTGCCCATCGTCGCCGGGTTGCCGCCGAAGCCGAGCAGGTCTTGCCCGGCCTGGAACCCGCCGCTGATCGAAACCGTCGCGCCCGCTAGCGTGGCGTTGTCCACGTCGCCCACGGCGAGCGCGGCATCCACCAGCACCGCGCTGCCGCCCCCGGTGAACGTCGCGGCCGCGCCGCTCATCGCCACCATCGGCGCGTCGTTCACCGCAGTGACGGCCACCTGCTGCGTCGAGCCGGCTGAACTCCCGCCCTGGCCGCTCACCACGAAGCTCACCGTGCGGGCCGCGGTGCTCGGCGTATCGCTCGTATCGGTGTAGACCACGGCGCGCAGCGCCGCCTGCCACTGCGCAAGCGTCGCCGTCGCTCCCGCCGAGCTCAGGCTCAGGACTCCGGTCGCGGCGTTGTAGCCGCCCGCGATGTTGCCCATCGTTGCCGGGTTGTTGGCGAAGCCGAGCACGTCTTCCGCGGCTTGCCATCCGGCGCCAATCGAGATTGTCGCGCCCGCGAGCGTCGTGCTGTCCGGATCGCTCACCGTCACCGCGCTATCCAGAACGACCGGCGTAGGCGCGACGTTGTTGCCTTCCGTGAAGACGATGGTCCCGCCGCTCGCGGTGACCGTCGGCGCGACGTTCGGCAGGACGGTAATGGTCACCGCGTCCGCGTCCGAAAGCGCCCCGCCGGCACCCGTGTTGCCCTGGTCGTCGGCGCTGATCGACAGCGACGCCGCGCCGCTGAAGTTGGCGCCCGGCATGAAGCTCAGCCCGTTCAGCGCCGCATTGACCGCTCCGAGCGTGCCGCTGAAGGTCATGGCAGCGTCCGCGACGCCATCGCCCACGGCGAATGTCAGGCCCGCGATGCCCGCCAGGGTGATCGCGCCGTTGGCGCCCGTCAGGACGACCTGCACCGGGCTCGTGCCCGCATCCACGTCGCCGATGGAAATCGCGTTGCCGTTGCCCGCCGAGAACACCAGCACGGTGTCCTCGTTGGTCGTCTGCGCGCCAGGCACTGTGTTCAATGGCGCGTCGTTCACCGCCGCTACCGTGGCAGTCGAGGTCGCCGCCGCGCTCGGCAAGGCCCCGTCGTTGGCCACTACCGTCACCGAGCGGTTGCTCGTGGTCGGCGTATCGCTCGTGTTGGCGTACTGCACGCCCTGCAGGATCGTCTGATAGGTCGCCACCGAAGCCGACCCGGTGATCGATAGCACTCCCGTCGCCGCCGTGTAGCTCACCGTCAGCCCCGCGCCGCTCGCCGCCGCGGCCGCCGCCGCATCGAGCGAGAGCGATTCCACCGCGTTTCCGTCAGGCCGCGCCGTCAGCGTCAGCGTCAGCGACGTCAGGTTCGCCGAATCCACGTCTGCGAGCGTGCCCACCGGCGCGACCAGCACCGGTGTCTGTTCGGTGAACGCCACCGTCACGTCCTGGCCTGCGCCCCCGGCATTGAGATCGGCCACCGGCGCGTCGTTCACTGCAGCGACCGTGACGGTCGAGGTGGCGCCCGCGGAGTTGTCGGTGCCATCGTTCACCACCCAGGTGATCGTGCGCGCACCGGTGCCCGGATTGCCCGTGTTGGTGTTCTGGTAGGTGACGCTCTCCAGCACGCTCTCGTACTGCGCCAGCGTCGCGCTGCCCGAGAGCGCGAGCACGCCCGTGGCCGCGGTGTAGCTGCCGGTGATGCCGAAGGCCGAGGTGAAGCCGAGCAGGTCCTCGGTGCTCACCAGCCCGGTGCTGATCGTCACCGTCGCCGACTCGATGTTCACGTCGTCCACATCGCTCAGCGCCAGCGTGGCGTCGATCAGCGTCGCCGCATCGCCCTCGGTGGTGGCCAGCGTGCCGCCCGCCCCGGCCAGCACCGGCGCATCGTTCACCGCGGTTACCGTGATGCTCGAGCTCGCCGTCGCGCCGCTGAAGGCGGTGGCGCCGCCGTTGGTGTTCGTGTTGGCGGTGCCGCCCGCGCTGCCGCTGGTCTGGTCCCACGCCCGGAAGGTGATGCCGCTGCTCACCGTGCCGTTGAAATTGGTAGTCGGCACGAAGCGCACGTAGGTATTGGCGTCGGCCGCAAGCAGCCGCGAACTGCCGCCCCCTGGGTTGCCGAACGCAT
Organism: uncultured Enterobacteriaceae bacterium; assembly: GCA_964576525.1. Classification (GTDB taxonomy): domain Bacteria; phylum Pseudomonadota; class Gammaproteobacteria; order Burkholderiales; family SG8-39; genus SCGC-AG-212-J23. The sequence goes on along the minus strand of CAZNVH010000015.1, from coordinate 105,101 downwards.
TCCACACCCCGCCGCCGTTGGTGGAGTACTCCCAGGTCCCGTTGGTATTGTCCACGGCGGTGACCGCGATGCCGCTCAGAGCGCTCGCGTCGCCATCGGTCACCTGGCCCGCAATCAGCGCCGAGACCAGCGTCCCGCCATTGACCACCGGGTCTTCGTTGATCGTGGCCAGATTGCTCGCCCCCGAAAGCACCGGCGCGTCGTTCACCGCGGTGACCGTGATGAACGAGGTCCGCGCCACGCTCGGCGTGCTCCCGTCGCTGGCCACCACCGTCACCGAGCGGTCGGTCGTGATCGGCGCATCGCTCGTGTTGTTGTACTGGATGCCCTGCAGGATCGTCTGGTAGGTCGCGATGGATGCCGACCCCGTGATCGACAGTACCCCGGTCGCGGATGTGTAGGTCACCGTCAATCCCGCGCCGCTCGCCGTGGTCGCCGCCGATGCGGTCAGCGAGAGCGACTCCACCGCGTCGCCATTGGGCCGCGCCGTCAGCGTCACCGTCAGCGACGCCAGATTCGCCGAGTCCGGGTCTGTCAGCTCGCCATTCGGTGCGATCAGCACCGGGGTCTGCTCGGTGAACGCCGCCGCGTTGTCCTGCCCGATCGTCGCCGGGGTAGTGCCCGGACCATTGAGATCCACCACCGGCGCATCGGTCGAGATCACCCGGAAGGCCAGGTCCTTCAGGGGCTCGTCGGTGCCGCCGATGTTCGCGTTCCCCCCGCCGTAGGTGCCGGTGTCGTCGACCCCTACGAAAATGTCTCCCGAGCCGCTGCCCTGGATTCGAATGAAATAGGTCACGCCATCGGTGAGCGTCGCCGGCACCTTGAGAGACACGCTCGCCCAGCCCTCGGACAGGCCGAGGCCGGCGCGCGAGACCGAGCCGCTCGCAAGGGTCGTAGTAGCGTCGCGCAACTGCACGTTGACGTTGTTACCGTTGGCGTTGGCATTCTTGTACAAGACGAGGTCGATCTGGCCGACCGTGTAAGTGCCCGCCCCGCTGGTGTAGGTGAACGACTGCACGATCGAATTGCCTCCCTGGATTTCGTAGGCAGGGTCAAAGTCGGGCATGTCGCCGAACGGCGGCTCGTTGGCCACCAGCACGATGGTCCCCAGGAGGTGCGACCACGCGTCCTGCCCGCTCTGGCTGAGCGCCACCTGCGCCTCGATGGCGCCGGTCGCATATTCCAGCTTCCAGTCGCCGCCCAGCGCCGTGTGGCCGGTCGCATCGTCCGAGGCGGAGACGTCGGCCCCGGTAAGGCGCGCGAGCGCGTCGACGAACAGTTGTCCCTGCACGCTCGCCGCGACGTCGCAGCCGTAGAGGAGGATGTCGGCGTCGGCGGTGAGCGCCTTGCTCCAGGCTTCGATCCGGTATTGATTGTTCTGAAGGCTGTCGGCCGTGACCAGGGCGTTGCCCAGCTGCACAACGCCCTCGTCGCCGTGGGCGATGATGTGCAGCGCGGCGACGTTCTCCCGGCCCGCGAGCGCTTCGGTGATCTGCTCCAGCCCGTCACGCGTGGTATCGAGCATGACGACGTCGACCTGCCGTCCGCTCTGCGCGGCGATGTCCTGGACCAGAAGCTCGTAGTCGGGTGTGCGGCCATCGATGAACACGACTTCGCGCGAGGCGTTCTGCACCGCCTGCTCGGTCTGGGGCGCGAACTCGGCATCGCCGTCGATGACGCGCTGCTCCGTCGCGGGCGGCCCCAGGACCGCCGCGGCCAGCGCCGCACTGTCGGCCGAGTACAGCAGCCGCGGCTCGAGCGCTTCTACGATCGGGCGCCGGCGCATCATCGCTTGAGGTTGCGCTCGGCGGCGACCTTGGCGTCGAAACCGAGGCCGATTTTGCAGCGTACGCCGGCCGGCAGCTCGTAGTTCGGGTTCGGCAGCTCGAGCCGGACCCGGAACGTATTGCTCGGGCCGTCGACCACCGGATCGACCAGGACGACTTTCGCCCGCAGGGGCTTCGCGTGCGGCAGATCGGGGGTGACGGTGAGCACGGCGCCGAGCGAAATCGTGCCGTACTGCGCCGCGGGAACGACGATCTCCACCCGCAGCGGATCGATCGTCGCGATGCGCACGATCGGCTTTTCCTCCACCCGCTCGCCGCCCGACATGTAGCGCTCCACAACGATGCCGTCGGCCGGGCTGCGGATGGTGCGCAGCTCGAGCTGCGCTTCGGCGAGCTGCAGCTCGCGCGCCCAGATGCCGCGCTGCTCCTGCGTCTGCTTCAGCCTCTGTTCGGCCACGTCGGCCTCCGCGCGCGCCTGCTCCAGCGCCTGCTCGGAAATGAAGTTCTGGCGCCTGAGCTCCCGGGCGCGCGTCAGCTTCTGGCGTGCCAGCTCGTGGTTCGCCTGCGCCGCCTGGACCTCCGCGACCACCTTTGCCCGGGTGGACGCGACCCCGACCGCCGCCCGCTCCACGTCGGCGCGCAGCACGGCGATGACGGCCCCTTTGGCGATGCGATCGCCGCGCTCGACCTTGACCGACTCGAGCACGCCGATGACCGGGCTGCCGACCTCGGTCACGCGAAACGGCTCGATCAGGCACCCGAGCGGCTGCGCGCCCGCGTCCCAACAGCTCGCGGCGCCGAGGAGCGCTGCCACGCAGGTCTTCATCATGGCGGGCCGGTTCATCTGCCTGAGCCTAGCATCGGTTGGCGCTCGAGGGCCTCGTCCTGCAGGCGCAGCTGGGCGCGCTGCCAGCGGCGTCTGCGCTCTTCCCACCACAAAGCAGCGCGCGCGAGCGTAATCCCGGCCCAGCGCGGGCGTATTTCCTCCGCGCGAGCGGCCCAGCGGCTGATCCACGCCGGCAGGACCGCGAGGACCGGCGCCGACTCGAGCGACAGCAGCGTCTCGCAGCTTCCCGGCTCGGCGCGCCGCGCGCAGCGGCCGGTGAACTGGTGGTCCACCCGTCGCGAGGCATTCGCCTGGCAAAGCATCACGTGCAGCCCGCCGTCCCGGGCAACGTCATCCGCGAGCTCGATGTCGGTGCCCCGGCCCGCCATGCTGGTGGCCACGGTGACGCGGCCGGGCTGGCCGGCCGTGGCGATGACGTGCGCCTCGTGCCGGTCCTGCCGCGCGTTGAGCACGACGTGCGCGATGCCCGCGGCGCCCAGGCTCTGGGAGAGAGACTGCGAATCGGCCACCGAGTCGGTGCCGATGAGCACCGCGCCGCCCCGCGCGTGAAGTTCACTCGTGCGCCGCACGACGTATCGCCAGCGCGCCTCATGGGTGCCGAACGCGCGCGTCGGCAGGACCGCCCGGCGCGAGGGCTTGCGCAGCGGGATCCGGACCACGGGCGCACCGTAGACCGAGCGCAGCTCCGAGCGCCCTTCGAGCAGCGTGCCGCTCATGCCGCAGAGATGGAGGTAGCGCGCAAAGAAGCGCTGGTAGGTGATCTGCGCGGCAGGAGTGAACTCGGCGCTCGGCCGGCAGCCTTCCTTGAGCTCGATCAGCTGGTGCAGGCCGCGGGACCAGGCGCGGCCGGCGGCCACCCGCCCGCTGGTATCGTCGATGATCTGCACGGTGCCGTCGCGCACCAGGTAGTGCCGGTCGCGGTGATAGAGATGGATCGCGGCCAGCGCCAGGCACAAGGCCTCTTCCCGGTAGCGCCGGACGCGCCACAGCGGATCGGCATGCGCCGGCTGGGACTCGGCCCTGGCGCGCCCGTCAGCCGTGAGCTCCACCGCCTTCGATTCCGGATCGACGGTGAAGTCTTCGCGGGACGCGAAGCCGCGCGCGAGCTCGAGGGCGTGCGCCCAATGCTCGCGGTTGCCGCGGCTCTCCCCCGCGCGTGACAGGACGAACGGCACGCTCGCCTCGTCGATCAGCACGCTGTCGGCTTCGTCGACGATCGCCATGCACAGCCCGCGCAGCAACGTGCCCCCGCCGGCGTCCCGGGTCGCCAGCCGATAGGCCCGGCTACGCAAATCTCCGTCGACGTCGGGACGCAGGAGGCGGTCGCGCAGGTAATCGAAGACCAGCTCCTTCGCCGTGCAATAGGTCACGTCGCAGCGGTAAGCGGCCCGGCGCGCCTCCCGATCGAGCGCATGCGTCACCACGCCGACCTGCAGCCCGAGCGCGCCGAAGAGCGGCCGCAGGGCGTCGGCATCGCGCCGGGCGAGATACTCGTTGGCGGTGATGACGTGGACGGGGATCCGCGCGAGCGCCGCGGTCGCTGCGGCCAGCGCGGCGGCCAGCGTCTTGCCTTCGCCGGTCGCCATCTCCACCAGGCGACGGCCGAGCATGGCGCGCGCCGCGACCATCTGCGTGCCGTACGGGCGCCGGCCGGTCTGGCGGCGCGAGATTTCGGAGAACAGGGCGAATACCGCCGCCACCAGATCCTGCGCCATTCCGCGGCGCGCGAGCTGCTGGCGCAGCCTGTGCGCTTCGGCGGCGCATTGCTCCAAGGACAGCTGCAGCATCGCAGGCTGCAGCGCTTCGACCGCGCGCAGGAAAGCAGCGTCGCGCGGCGCGCGACCGGCAAACATCGCTCCCCAGCCCGCGAGCCACCCCGGGCCGTTCCAGCGCCGCTCGGGATAGCGACCCCAGAGCACGCCGGGGATGGGAAGGTCGGCCGGTCGCAGGTTCATGCCGCGGGATTGAAATGCCTGAGCAGGAGCTGGCGCAGGTGCCGGTACCACTGCGCGGCCAGCGGCTCGTGCTCGAGCTCGAAGCGCACCCAGGCGCGCTGCCCGACGCTCTGCGACGCCTCGCCTTCCAGCACGACGTCGAAAACGAATACCGGCCCCACCGTGCGTGTGCCGTCCTTGTCGGCGGGATCGGTGGCATGCTGGCCGCCGCCGCGCTCGCCCAGCGCCGCGCTGGGGAGCACGTTCCCGGCCGCCGGCACCTCGCGCTCCAGCCGCGCCGGCGTCGGCGATTCCCGCCCCGGCAGGAAGACTTCGACGCCCCGGTTCGCCCCGCGGATCCGCGGGGCGCTCTCGTTCGGAACGACGGCGCGCACGGCCATGGGCGCCGAGGTCAGAACGTAGCCCAGCGTCTTGCCTTTCTGCGCAAACGACCCGGGGAGGTCCTCGCTGTGCGGCAGGATCAGCCGGCCGGTGGCCTTGCTGCGCACGGTCAGGTGACCGACGCGCTCCTCGACGCGCTCCAGCTCGGTCTGCGCGCGGCCCAGCTCCTCGATCGCGTTCTTCGCCTGCGCCGGGTCGCTCAGCAGCAGGCGGTATTGCTGCGCCTGCAGCCCTTGCACTCGCCAGCGCAGCGCTTCGTGCTCGGCGCGCAGCGTCGGCTCGGCCAGCTCCACCAGCGGCGTCCCGGGCTGGACGAGGTCGCCGTCGCGCGCAAGAACCTTCAGGACAAAGCCTTCGGTTTCCGCCCTGACCTGCGCCTGCTCGGGGGGCCACACCACTCCCTGCACGACCAGCATGCTGGGAAACGGCACGATGGGGAGCAACGCGAGCACGCCGAGGCTTGCCGGCGCGAGGACCAGCGCCGCACGCCGTCGCGGACGTCCCGGCGGCAGCGAACCGAGGAGCGAGCGAACCGCGCTCCAGGCCGGGAGGGCCACCATGTAAGCCAGGAACAGAGCCGCAGCCAGCCAGCCCAGCCATTGCGACTTGGCTCCGAGCCAGAGGACCAGGCCAAGGCCCAGGGCAAGGCGATAGGCGAGCGACGCCGGCAGGTAGAGCAGCAGCCACTTGCGCTCGCCGCGCGTGATCACCGGCGCCGACGCCTGCGCCGCGCCGCCGAGCAGCCGCAGCGCAAGATGCATCCAGTAGGCCCGGCTGCGGATCGCGAGGTTCGGCAGCTCGAGCAGGTCGCACAGCACGTGATAGCCGTCGAAGCGCAGCAGCGGGTTGGCGTTGAAAAGGAACGACGAGGCGGCGCACAGGAACAGCGTCACGAACGCGAGGTCGCTCAGCAGCCCGGGCTCGATGGCGAGCCAGAGGAACAGCGCCACTGCGGCGAGGCCGAGCTCGACCACGATCCCCGCCGCGCTGACCGCCGCCCGCTGCCTGCGGTCGCGAAATGCGTTCGCCGCCGAGGCGTCGACATAAGGCGCGGGGGTGAAGAAAAACAGGGTCACGCCCATTTCGTGAACTTCACCGCCCCATCGCCGCACGGCGATGCCGTGCGCGAGCTCGTGCAGGCCCTTGATGAGCGGGTAGCAGATCCAGGCGAGCGTGAGGTAGTACGCCGTCGCCATGTATTTCGTCGCATGGGCTTGCAGCGCGCCCCAGTGCGCGGCGGCCACAGCCGCCGCCAGCAGCACCGCAGCCACCCAGAACGCGAACGCGAGGGGATGCAGCAGCCGGCGCAGCGCCGGCTCGAGGCGATCGAGCAGGCGCGAAGGGTCGAACAGCGGCATGGAGAAGGCGAGCGGGTTCACCCACGCGCGGCGGCGGGAACGCTCCGCGCGCCGGCGGAACAGCCCCGCGATGTCCGGTGCGGACTCAAACTGCACCACCTCGCTCTCGCTCAGCCGCGACAGGATGCGCACCACTTCGTCCTGCGTCGGGGCGTCGTCGCCGAATTTTTCCAGCAGCAGCGTCCACACCCGGTTGACCGAGGCGCGGCCGTCGAAGCGCCCGATCAGCTCGTAGGCCGAGCGGTTGATGCGCTGCTGCCGCCCGCTCGCGCCGTCGACCAGCAGATACCAGGTCTCGCCGCGGTAGATCTGCCGCTGCGCTTTCACCCCGGCCCGCAGCCGCGGATGCAGCTCGCTCACGCGGTACCAGAACGGGCTGAAGAGAGACTCGGCCACCTAGGCGCCGAGCGACCAGATCGCGAGGCGCACCCATTCCACGGCGCGATGCGTCGCGATCCAAACCAACGAACGCTCGCCGGCGGAGATCTTGGCGACGCCGCGCAGCCCCGGGCGCAGCGTAGCGCTCGCCGTTTCGACCACCGCTTCCACTTCGAAGAAATTCCGGCCGTCGGCCGCCACCGCCACCGGCAGGATGCGGCTCACGCGGAACTCGAACGTCTCTCCCGGCGCCGCCGCCAGCGCCAGCCGGCCGCGCGATCCGGGCTGCACCTGCGCCAGGTCGCGCTCGTCGACTTCCACGATCAGGCGGAAGCGCTCGTCCGGCGCCAGCGTCATCAGGACTTCGCCGCGCTGCACCGGGGCGCCCAGCGACTGCGTCAGATCGCCCTTGATCACCACGCCGTCGAACGGCGCGCGGATGCGCGCGCGCTGCATCTGGTGCTCGACCAGCGCCAGCTGCGCGAGCGCCTCGGCTGCCTTCGCGTGGTGGATGACGAATTGCGTCCGGTCGGCGCGGGCCATCGCCGCCCCGTAGAGGTTCTCCTGCTGCGTGACTTCGCTTTGGCGCTTGGCGCGCTCCGCCTGCAGGTCGCGCAGGGACAGCTCGGCGATGACGTCGCCGGCGCGGACCCGGTCGCCGGGACGCACGTTGACCTGCTCGAGAAAGCCGTCGACCGGCGCCGCTACGATGCGCTGGATGGAGCCCTCGAGGCGGGCCGGCGCGCCTACGTGATGGGAAACCGGAACCAGCAGGGCGACAGCCGCGATCGCGGCGATCCCCAGGCCCACCCATTTGCCCGCGCGGCCCCGGCCGGTGAGCCGGGAGGCCGACTCGCGCCACGCGTCGAGCGCGACCTGCGCCGGCGATCGCTGGCCCCTGCGCTTCATCTCGAGCAGCGGTCCGGCGAGGCAGGCTACGTCCTCGCAAAACGCCGCTTCCGTCAGGCCGAACGCGCTGCCAGCACGCTCCAGCGTGATGACGCCGACCGGGCGTCCGGCATCGACCAGGGGAACGGTGCAGACACTGCCGCCCAGCAAGGCGAGCACTTCGCCGTGGGCGAGCGTTACGAACGGGCCGGAAGGCTCCGGCGCCGGCAGCACGATCGTGGCCGACTGCTCGATCGCCTCGTCCATGGCCGCGCCGATCTTCTCGAACAGCTTGTGGCGCGCGTCGAACTCGACGCTGTGCGAGGTCGCGATGACGCGGCAGCTGCCGCGCTCGAGCCACCCCACGGTAACCCGGTCGCAGCGCAGCGCCTTCGCCAGTTCGGTGGCGAGGGCGGTGGCAGACTGCGCCAGGCCCTCTTGCGAGAGCACGGCCGCGTGCAACTCGAGCACGATCCCCGCCGCGATGACGGAGCCGGCTGGTCGCCGGCCGCCCGAAATTGTGGCCAACCCGCCACTCATCTTTCCCCCGCGGTCCTGCTGTTTGTTGTTGGTCCCGGCTACGATCTGCAGCCGGGTACGTTTGTAGAAGCAGTAGCTACTTCAATACCTTAGCAGGATCATTAAGGACCGGGGGTAAAGGTCTGTCAAGCAAGAAGATCATGCACTTAGCGCAGAATTCGCCTCGGACACTGGAAAACAACTCAAGGGGAACGAAATGAGGGTGTTGATAGCAATCGCAGTCGTGCTTTTCGGCCTGCAACAGGCAAGCGCGCAAACCTGGCCAAGCCGCTCGATCAAGATCGTGGTCCCGGCGACGCCGGGCGGCGCGATCGACCTGATCGCGCGCAGCCTCGCCGAAAAGCTGACCCCGGCGCTCGGGCAGCCGGTGGTGGTCGAGAACAAGCCGGGCGCCTCCAACAACCTCGGCACCGATTTCGTCGCCAAGAGCCCGCCCGACGGCTACACGCTGGTCATCGTCGCTTCCAGCCACGCGACCAACAAGCATCTGTTCAAGCAGATGCCCTTCGACCCGATCAAGGATTTCGAGCCGGTGGTCTACACGCACGTCGTGCCGCTGCTCCTCGCGGTACACCCGTCGGTTCAGGCGAAAACCGTTCCCGAACTCGTGGCCTGGATCAAGGCGAATCCAAGCAAGGCGGTCTACGCCTCGAGCGGGCCGGGCAGCTCGCTGCACATGGCGGCCGAGCTGTTCATGAGCATGACCGGGACCAAGATGCAGCACGTCCCCTACAAGGGCAGCTCCGCTGCGCACCCCGACTTGCTGGCCGGCCGCACCGCGATGATCTTCGACACCATCACCGCGATCCGCGGCCACGTGAAAGCGGGCACGGTGCGCGGGATCGCGGTCACCACCGCCAAGCGCTCGAGCGCAATGCCCGAGCTGCCGACGATCGCCGAAAGTCTTCCCGGCTACGACGCCAGCACCTGGGGCGGGATCCTCGGGCCGGCGGGGATGCCGAAAGACGCGGTGGCGAAGCTGAACGCCGCGATGAACGCCGCACTCAAGCTCGAGGACGTGCGCGCGCGCCTGATGGGCGCCGGCATCGAGATCCAGGGCGGCACGCCGGAGGCATTCGCCGAGGTGATCCGCATCGAGGTCGACAAGTGGGGCCGGATCGTCAAGGAAGCCGGCATCCAGCCCGAGTAAAGCGGGTTCTCGGAGATCAGGGCTTCATCAGCCATTCGTGCTCGGGCGCGTTGTGGAATTTCCACGTGCGCCGCGGGCCGGCCATGACATTGAGATAGTAGAGGTCGTAGCCGTGGATGGCCGCCACGGGGTGATAGCCCTCGGGCACCATGACCACGCTGCCGTCCTCGACCACGATCGCCTCGTCGAGCGAACGATCGTCGGTGTAGACGCGCTGGAAGGCGAAGCCCTGCGGCGGATTGAGGCGGTGGTAGTAAGTCTCTTCCAGGAAGGATTCGGCCGGCAGATTGTCCTGGTCGTGCTTGTGCGGCGGGTAGCTCGACGTATGCCCCCCGGGCGTGAGCACCTCGACGACCAGGAGCGAGTCCGCCGGCGCGTTTTCCGGGAGGATGTTGGTGACGTAGCGCACGTTGGTTCCCTTGCCGCGCGTTTCCTGTCCCATGTCCTGCGGCGCGATGTGCCGCGCCGCAAGCTTGCCGCCGGTCGACGGCGCCGAGCAGACCGCCAGGGTGACCTCGGTCGCCGCCTCGGCGCGCCAGTCGCTGCCGCCGGGGACATAGACCGCATGCGGCTTGCCCGCGAACGGCGTCATGCGCTCGCCGAGGACGCCGAAGTCCTTGCCGCCCGCCTTGACCCTGGCCTTGCCCGAGACCAGCACCAGGCAGACCTCGCGCTCGCCGGTCCTGGCGGCCGCGCTTTCGCCCACGGCGAGCTTGTGCACGTCGAAGCCGACATGCTTCCAGCCGGCGCTCTCGGGCGTGATGCTGATGACCTTGCCGCGCTCAGCGCGCGGTTTTACGTGGAGTTTGGACATGTTGGGTCTCTTTCCATACCGAAACGAGGCTCTCGAACCTGGCCGCCATATCCGCCACGGCTTCCTCGTCCGTCATTTTGCCGGATAACCACTGGTCCGCGGCATCGGCAAAGATCGTGCGGCCCACGGCGAACCCCTTGACCAGCGGGCTCGCCGCGGCGGCGCGGAAGGCGGCGGCGAGCTCGGCCTCCGGCGCCTCCAGCCCGAGCAGGACGATGCCGCGGCAATAGGGATCGTTGGCGGCGATCACCTGCGCGATCGCCCGCCAGGCGGCGGGACTCTTCTGCGGCTCGAGCTTCCACCAGTCCGGCTTGATGCCGAGCGCGTAGAGCCGGGCGAGCACCGCAGCGACCGTGGTGTCGGCGAGCGGCCCGTGCTTGCCGGCGATGATCTCGATGAGGAGCTCGCGGCCGGCGGTGCGTGCGGCGTCGTAGACACGTGCCAGCTCGCGCTCCTGGCGCGATTTCAGCTCCGCGTCGTCGTCGGGGTGATAGAAGCAAAGGCATTTCACCGTGTGAGTGATCGGCCATTCCGCCAGATGGTGCTGCTCCAAGTCCAGTGGGCGAGAGCCGGGTTTCTCGACCGGCCGGCCTATCCACAACCCATGCTTGGCCGCGCGGTACAGCGCTTTCTGGCCGTAGGTCGAGTCGAGCAGCATGCCGAATCCCGGCCGGCCCTTGGCCACCCGCAGCGCGGCGTCGACCGCCAGCACCTTGAATTCGTCGATGCGGCTGCGCGCCACACCGTGCCGGTCCGCGATCGCCTCGAGCTGCGCGCGATGATCGATCGCCAGCGCCATCAACGTGTCCGGCTGCGGGCGCCGCGTCGTCGCCCAGTGCACGTGGTTGATTGCCGCGTCCTTGCGCAGCGCGCGCTGCGCGCTGCCGTGCTTGAGGAAGTGGCTGAGCTCAGCCCAGGTCGGGTATTCGGGCGAGCAGAGCAGCCGCGACACCGCGAAAGCCCCGCAGGCGTTCGCCCAGGTGGCGGCGGTCGCCAGCGGCTCGCCCTTCAGCCAGCCGCGCAGGAACCCCGACATGAAGGCATCCCCGGCGCCCAGCACGTTGTAGACCTCGATCGGAAAGCCCTTGCCGACGATCCCATCCTCGAGCTCGGTGATCGCGCCGTCGTAGACGATGCAGCCCATGGGGCCGCGCTTGAGCACGATCGTCGCTCTCGATAGCGCGCGGATCGCCTTTAGCGCGCCGAGCACGTCGTCCACGCCGGCGGCGATGCGGATTTCCTCCTCGGTGCCGACGATCAAGTCGCAGTCGACCAGAATTGTTTTTATTTTTTGAGAAACCTGATCTGACTTCACATAGCGCTCGAAGCCCGCGGCGTGGCCCGTCAGGCCCCACAGGGTCGGCCGGTAGTCGATGTCGAAAGCGACTTTGCGCCCGTTCTTTTTGGCGATGCGGATCGCCTTGCGCTGCGCGGCGTCGCTGTTCGGGCGCGAGAAATGGGTGCCGGTGACGACGATCGCGCCGGCGGAGGCGATGTAGGCCTCGTCGATGTCCTCTTCGCCGAGCGCCATGTCGGCGCAATCGGTGCGGTAGAAGATCGTCGGCGACACGCCTTCGTCCTCGACCGCCAGCAGCACCAGCGCGGTGAGCCGCTGCGGGTCGACCTTGATGCCCTCGACCGCCACGCCTTCGCGGCGCATCTGCTCGAGGACGAAGCGCCCCATCTGCTCGTCGCCGACGCGGGTGATGAGGCCCGACTTCAATCCCAGGCGGGCGGTGCCGATCGCCATGTTGGCCGGCGAGCCGCCGACCGACTTGGCGAAGGTGGCGATGTCCTCGAGGCGCGAACCGATCTGCTGGCCGTAGAGATCGACCGAGCAGCGCCCGATGGTGATGACGTCCATCAGAGCCTAGCTTTTTTTCTTCGCCTCTCCGGCGAGCTCGGTCGCGAGGCGCAGCGCCGCAAGGTAGGAGCGCCAGCCGAAGCCCTGCACCGTCCCCTTTACGGCGGACGAGATGATCGAGTGGGTGCGCCACTGCTCGCGCGTCGCGAGGTTCGACATGTGCAGCTCGATCACCGGGAACGGCATGGCCTTGATGCAGTCGTGCAGCGACACGCCGTGCTGCGTCAGGCCGCCGGGGTTGAGGATGGCGCCGTCGGCGCTATCCATGTGCTTGTGGAGGAAGTCGAGCAGCTCGCCCTCGTGGTTGGACTGGATCACCGCCAGCTTCGCCCCGAGCTCCTTCGCCAGCTTCTGCAGCTTCTGGTTGATCTGCGCGAGCGTGGTCGAGCCGTAGATGTGCGGCTCGCGCCGCCCGAACAGGTTCAGGTTGGGGCCGTGCAGGACCAGGATTTTCATTTTTTCTTCCAGTTCCGTTCTAGGTTGGCGACCAGCGCCGGGCTGAAGTGGCAGTATGCCTGCTCCCGGGCGTAGACCGCCATATAGCGCCGGAAGGTGTCGAGCGGCTCCTCGCCGGCGCGGAACGCGCGCCGGTTGCCCGCGGCGCTCACCACCCCCGACGAGGTGAGCTTTTCAACCGTTGCCGCGACCGCGTCGTCCATTCGGTTCGAAGGCACCACCTCATCACAAATCATCCTGCCCTCGGGGCTCGCGCAGTCGATGCGCCGCTCGGCGAGGATCGCCTGGCGCGCGATGCGGTCGCCGACGAAGCGCGGCAGGCGCAGGTTGGCCGCGCCCGGCACGATGCCTTCCTTGCGCGCCGGCAGGGTGAGGTAGGCATCCTCGGCGGCGAGGGTGTAGTCCATGGTGAGCAGCACCTGGCAATGGCCGCCGATGGCGAAGCCCTCGACCGCGGCGATCCACAGCTTCTCGGTGGAGGAAATTTCCGGCGACTGGTCCGGCGACGCCAGCCCCCGGTAGAACTTGTTGACGAAGCCCAGATCCCGGATCAGGTACCAGAGGTAGCGGATCTTTCCCTCGTACAGATGCGTGAGGTTGATGCCGGCGCCGAACAGCCGCTTGCCGGCGTACTTGGGGTGCGTCACGGTGTCGCCGCGCAGCACGCAGACCTCGGTGCGCGGGTCGAGCAGCGCCAGGTCGACCGCGATCTCCATGCCGTCGAGCGTCGACTCGTCCTCGGCGTTCAGGTAGCGCGGGTTGCTCATAGTGAGCACTGAGGCCTTGCCGTGGCGCTTGAGGTGCGCGCCGGTGAACGTCGCTTCTCCGCGCTTTTGATATTCCGGCAATTGCTTTTTGGCTTCCTCCCGGGGGAGAAGCATGGCGTGGCACAGGTGGGTGCCGGCCACCGGGTTGCCGAGGATCTCGGCGAGGAACTCGCCCTGCGCCTTCTCCAGCCCCTTCTTTTCCTTCAGCGGCAGGCGCGCTTCCGCCGCCAGCGCGTCAGCGGCAGGGAGCGCGCTCTTTTCCGCCGCGCGGCGGCATAGCTCGTCGACGCGCAGGAAGCGCGTGCGTGCGGCGGTGAGCTCGTCGTAGATCCGGAGCGATTGCATTCAACGTGCGGCCCCGCGTAGCGGCAGGCTGCGCCGCGACACTTGGTCGGTCAGCCATTTTACCGAACGCCGGGCGCGCTCGGCGACGACCGGCGCCGGCAGCGCCGCGTAGTCGTCGTTGAACACCTCGAAGCTGTAGTCGCCGCGGTAGCCGATGCGGTCGAGGCTGCGCACCAGCTGCGCCACCTCCGCGCTGTGCACGCCCTCGCCGGGGAACACGCGGAAATGGCGCGCGGTGTTGATGCGCTCCTCGCGCGAGCGGATTTCCTGCCACATGAAGTCGGCGAGCTGCACCAGGAAGATCTTTTCCGGCGCGATCTCGTCCACCTGCTCGGTGGCGGTGCCGGTGGCCAGGATGTGGAACGAGTCGATCGCCAGCCCGAGATTCGCGCGGTCGGCTTCGGCGACCAGGTCCCAGGCCTGGGTGAACTCGCTTACGTGCCGCCCCCAGGACAGGGCTTCGTAGGCGATGCGGATGCCGTGCGGCACCGCCAGCATCGCGAGCTTGCGCAGGTCCTTCACCAGCGAATCCGGGTCGGCGGTGGCGTGCGCCGAGGTCGAGGAGCACACCAGCAGCACGCGCGAGCCGAGCGCGTGGCACATCTCGAGCATCGCCTTGGCGATGTCGATCTTGTAGGCGTGCAGGTGCCCCGACAGGCCCTCGAAGTCGCGCAGCACCTGGAAGCCGGTGACGCGCAGCCCGCTGCGGCGCACGGCTTCGACCGCCGCCTGCGCCCCGGCGGGGTGCCCGGCGATGTCGTTGGCGTTCAGCATGATCTGCGTGAACCCGGCTTCGCCGACCGCGCGCAGCTTGGCCTCCAGCGGCCCGGCCAGCGTGATGGTGTCCATGCCGAAGTGATCCAGATTCATGGTTTCAGGTGGCTTACGACGAGCTCGAACGTCACGCCGCCGAGATACACCTGCGTCAGCGCGCCCTTGTCGCTCGGCTGCACCGGGCCGCGGTCGACGAACACCACGCCGCGCTCCTTCAGCGCGCGCGTCGCGGCCGGCACGTCGGCGGCGCCCAGGCCGACGCGCACCAGCTGCTCCTGCCAGTGGATCTCCTCGGATCCCGGCGGCGGCTCGATCAGCTGCAGGTAGAACTTGTGGCAGGGGCTCTCGAGCAGCGTGCCCTTCGGCAGCACGCCGAAGTACTGGCCCTCGGGCAGCACCGAGAAGCCGAACAGGCTGCGGTAGAAGTCGACCCAGTCGCGCGTGCGGTCGCCGTAGATGCTCTGCACCACGCCGAAGTAATGCAGCCCGGCCAGCGCCGGCGGCTTGGGGTTGGTATTGGTTTCGAAGACAAAATCCACGTCGTAGATCGAGAAATCGCGGGTGCGGTCGACGAAATACAGCAGGCTGTCGCCGACGCCGTGGATGCCGGGGATGTTGAGCTCCATGGCCGACGCGCGCGTCGGCATCTCCCAGGCGCCCATGGCGAGCGCGTGCGCCCAGGCCTGGCCGGCATCGCGCACCCGCAACGCGATGGCCTTGATCTCCGGCGTCAATTCCTTGGCGTCGTGCGCATTGACGATGAGATTCATCGCGCCTTGCCGAAAAAGCGTGACCTCGCGCGAGCGGTGCCGCGCCACCGCGGCGAAGCCCATCTTCTGCAGCACGGTGCCCAGCGCCTGCGGCTGCGAGGTAGCGAACTCGATGAACTCGATGCCGTCGATGCCGACCGGGTTCGACGGTTCGGGGTGGTGCTCGGCGATCGTCATGTCAGGAACCCAATGCTGCGCCGCAGTAGTGAATTGTCGAAAGCGTTAAGTTATCCTAACAGCTTCGTTAATTCAAAGCATCGAGCATGAAGGCAGTGGAAGCCGCAGTAGCGTCGTCCGGCCGGACCGCCGCCATGCGCAAGCCCAAGGCGCCCGAAGCCAATCGCGCCCGCATCATCCAGGCGGCGATGGACGAATTCGCCTCGCGCGGCTTCAAGGGGGCGAGCATGGACGCCATCGCGTCGCGCACCCATACGACGCGCGCGATGATCAACTACTACTTCGGCGGCAAGGAGCAGGTCTACCTGGCGGTGCTCGAGCAGGTCTATGCCGAGATTCGCCACGCGGAAAGCTTGCTCGATCTCGAGCACCTCGCGCCGGTGGACGCGATCCGGCGCATCGTGGAGTTCACCTACGACTACTACCTTTCCCACCAGTACTTCGTACGCATCGTGGTGGCCGAGAACCAGGCGAAGGGGCGGCATTTCAGGAAGTCGAAGGCCATGCGCACGCTGAATCGCCCGATCATCGACATGCTGGCCCGCGTGATCGAGCGCGGCCAGGCCGAGGGCAGGTTCCGCCGGGACGTCGACCCGGTGGAGGTCCACCGGGCGATCGCCGCCCTGGGGATGTTCAACGTCACCAACCAGTACACCTTTGGCGCCATCTTCCAGCGCGACATGGGCGCCAAGGGGGATGTCCGTCGCCGTCGAGAAACCGTAGCCGAAGTGATTCTCAGCTACCTGATGAACACCTAGAGGAGAAAACGAAATGGACTTCAAGATCGACCGTCGTTCGACGCTCAAAGCGGGGGCCGCCCTCGCTACATCAGCCGCGCTGCCCGCCTGGGCGCAGGCCAAGCCCACCCTGCGCTTCGCCGCGGTGTTCTCCGACAAGGACATCCGCGCGGACATGATCCGCCTGTTCGCAAAAGAGGTGGGCGGCGACTTCAACGTCGAGCCGTTCTACAACGGATCGCTCTTCAAGCAGGGCACCGAGCTGGTGGCCCTGCAGCGCGACAACCTGGAGATGGGCAACATCGCGCCGCAGGACATCTCCAAGCAGATCGCCGCGTGGTCGCTCCTCACCTCGGCGTATCTGTTCCGCGACGCCAGTCACCTGAACGCCTTCTGGTCGGGCAGCCTCGGCGCGCAGTTCAAGAAGCAGGCCGAGGACGAGGTCAAGGTGAAGATCCTCGGGCCGACGTTCTTCGGCACGCGGCAGGTCGGCCTGAAGCCGAACAAGAAGATCAACACCCCCGCCGACCTGGCCGGCATCAAGCTGCGCATGCCCCCCGGCGACGCCTGGCAGCTCCTGGGCCGCTCGCTCGGAGCGAACCCGACGCCCATGGCGTACGCGGAGGTCTACACCGGCCTGCAGACCGGTGCGATCGACGGCCAGGACAATCCGCTGCCGAACGTGCAGAACATGAAGTTCTACGAGGTGATGTCGCAGATCGTGCTGACCTCGCACCTCGTCGGTTACGACCTGCTGACGGTGAACCTGAAGACCTGGACCGGCATGTCGTCGGCGAAGCAGAAGGCCTTCCAGGCTGCTGCCGACAAGGCCATCGGCTGGAGTGCGGCCGAACACGCGAAGCGCGAGGCGGAGCTCGCCGACGGGTTCCGCAAGCAGGGCCTGCAGGTCTACGCCCCGGACCAGAAGGCTTTCCGCGCGCACGCGCAGAAGGTCTACCTGGCGTCCGACGAGGCGAAGGCGTGGCCGCAGGGGATGCTGGAGAAGATCAACGCCCTGAAATAGCGTCCGCCAAGGTGATGCGGAAGGCAGGTGCCTGGCTGCGGCGGCGGGCAGAGAACGTCGCCGCAGCCATGCTCGCGGTGATGTTCGCCGCCTTCATCATCCAGATCGTCTTCCGCTATGCGTTCAATTTCCCGGTCGGCTGGACTTCCGAGCTGACCGTGGTGATGTGGCTGTGGCTCGTCCTGTGGGGCTCGGCCTTCGTGTTGAGGGAGAAGGAGGAGATCCGCTTCGACCTCATCTACAGCGCGGTCGCTCCCCACACGCGCATCGCCATGGCGATCGTCTTTGCGCTCGCGATCGTCGTTCTCTACGGCGCGTCGCTCAAGGCGTCCTTCGACTACGTGACCTTCATGAAGGTCGAGAGGTCCTCGTACCTCAAGATCCGCATGGACTGGCTGTATTCCATCTACCTGGTGTTCCTCGCCGCGATCATCGCCCGCTACCTCTGGCTGCTGTGGCAGCTCCTGCGCGGCAAGGACCCGAAGGCGGGCGACGTGACCAAAACGAGCTCGGGCTTGTGACGACCGCCTTTGCGCTCGCCCTTGGGGCGATCGTCGTCCTCAGCCTGCTCGGGCTGCCCATCGGTCACGCCATGATCGGCGGATCGATTCTCTACCTCTACGCCAAGGGCCTCGACATGGGGACCGCGGCGGAGCAGCTGCTCAACGGCATGTACGGCAGCTTTGTGCTGCTCGCGATCCCGCTCTTCATCCTCGCCGCGGAGTTCATGAACAGCGGCAGCATCATGGATCGGCTGCTGCGCTTCTGCAACGCGATCGTCGGGCGCTTCCGCGGCGGCCTCGCGCAGGTGAACGTGGTGCAGAGCATCATCTTCGCCAGCATGTCGGGCTCCGCGCTCGCGGACGCCGCGGGCTCCGGCAAGTTGATGCAGTCCCTCATGACGCGGGACGGCCGGTATCCGAAGGCCTATGCCGCCGCCCTGACGGCGGTGTCCTCGGTGATCGGGCCGATCATTCCGCCGTCGATCCCGCTGATTCTCTATGCGCTGGTCTCCGATACGTCCATCGGCTTCCTGTTCCTTGGCGGCGTCATCCCGGGCCTGCTCATCGGCGCCGTGCAGATGGGCCTGATCGCGTCTACCGCCAGGAAGCGCAACTTCCCGGTCGAGGTGAAGGTTCCGCTGCGCGAGATGCCGCGTGTCACCTGGGAAGCCTTCCCCGCGCTGATGATGCCGGTGATCCTGCTCGGCTGCCTGTACAGCGGGGTGACCACGCCCACGGAAGCCGCCGCCGTCGCCGCCGCGTACGCGCTACTGGTTTCGGTCATTCTCTATCGCACCATCGGCTGGCGCGACATCTACAACTCGCTGCTGACGAGCGCGCGCATCACCGTCTCGATCGGCATGCTGATCGCCGGCGCGCTGGTGTTCAACTACGTCATCACGGTCGAGAACATTCCGAAGACGCTCAGCGCCGCCCTGAAGGCGTACGAGCTCTCGCCGATCGTCTTCTTGCTGGCGGCGAACATCCTGCTGCTGATCCTCGGCTGCTTCCTGGAAGGCACGACGATCCTGCTGGTGATCGTTCCGGTCCTGCTCCCCACCGCGCACGCGCTCGGCATCGACCCCGTGCATTTCGGCGTCGTCTGCGTCGTCAACATCATGATCGGCCTGGTGACGCCGCCTTACGGCCTGCTGCTCTTCATGATGGTGAAGATCGCCGAAGTGTCGCTCCAGGACCTGGTGCGCGAGGTGCTGCCGTTCCTTTGGGTGATGATCGGTGCGCTCGCGCTCATTACCTTCGTGCCGGAGCTCGTCCTCTGGCTGCCCCGGCTGCTGGGCTACAAGGGCTGACATGCTCGGCAGCGCGGCGGTCGCCATGTGGTGGGACATCGCGCCGGCGATGAAATCGGAGTTCGAGCACTGGCACTCGCACGAGCACATGCCCGAGCGCCTTGGGATACCGGGATTCCTGCGCGGCACGCGCTGGGTCGCTCTCTCCGGCGAGCCGTCCTATTTCGTTCTTTACGAAGTAGCGCAATTGACAGCGATCACCGGCGGGGCCTACCTCGAGCGCCTGAATAACCCCACGCCGTGGTCGCGAAAGATGATGCCGCAGCATCGCAACATGGTGCGCAGTCTGTGCGTGCTTCGAGGGGGTTGGGGTGGCGGGCTGCCGCATACGCTGGCCACGATCCGTCTTTCCAAAGCATTGTCCGATCTACCGAAACGCAAAGGGTTGACCGGGGTGCATCTCCTTGAATCGCAGCCCATGCCGGCTGCGACGGCGGAGCAGAAGATCCGCGGCGGGGATGCGACCGCGGACAGGATCCTCCTTGTCGGCGGCCACGATAGGGAAGCGGTAACCACGAATCTGCCCGAGGGCGTTGTCGGCTTCTATCGCCCGGCCTACTCGTTGAGCGCGGGAGAAATCGAATGAGCAAGCTGCTCCTCGGCCTGATCGGCGCCGGCATCCAGCGCTCGCTCTCTCCCGCGCTGCACGAGGAGGAGGGGCGGCACCACGGGCTGCAGGTGCGTTACCGGCTGATCGACCTGGACGTGCTTGGCGTGGGCAGTGACGCGCTCCCCGGGCTGCTGCGCGACGCTGTGCGCGAGGGCTATCGCGGGCTCAACATCACTTTTCCATGCAAGCAGGCGGTCATGCCGCTGCTCGACGGCCTGTCGGAGGAAGCGCGCGCGATCGGCGCTGTGAATACCGTTGTGATCACGGACGGAAAGCTGACCGGCCACAATACCGACGGCCCGGGCTGGGGCTGGGGTTTCCGGCGCGCGTTGCCGAAAGCGGATCTTTCGCGGGTGGTGCTGCTCGGCGCAGGCGGCGCCGGCGCTGCGGTCGGATATGCAGCGCTGAAACTGGGCGTCTCGGAGCTGTCGATCTTCGATGTCGATCCGGCCCGGGCTGCTGCGCTTGCCGCCGGCCTCGGCGCGCAATTCGCGGGGAAGAAAGTCGTTCAAGCTAAGGACCTGAAAACGGCCGTGCAGGCCGCCACCGGGCTCATCCACTGCACGCCGACCGGCATGGCGGGGCATCCGGGGATGCCGCTGCCCGAAGCGCTACTCCGTCCCTCGATGTGGGTGTCCGAGATCGTCTATGTGCCGCTCGAGACCGAGCTGCTCAAGGCAGCGCGGCGCGCCGGCTGCGCTACGGCCGATGGCGGCCACATGAACGTCGGCCAGGCGATCCGCGGATTCAAGCTGTTCACCGGGCGCGACGCCGATGCCGCAAGAATGGAAGCCTGTTTCCGGGCGTTCGTCTCGTGAGCAGCATCGGGCTCGCCTGGCTCACCGTCCCGGAACTCGCGCCGCCCGCGCAGGTATCGCTCGCCGCGCAGCTTGGGTATACGCATGTCGGCCTGCGCCTCATCCCGGTGGCCGGGCAGACGCTGCCGGCGTTCGATCAACGCGAGCTGGAGCAGCGCCTCGCCGACACCGGGGTAAGCGTGCTCGACGTGGAGGTTTTCAGGCTGGAGCCCGACACCGATGTGAGGGCATTCGAGCCGACGATGGCGCTCAGCGCGCGGATGAAAGCGACCGAGTTGCTGCTGCACGGCGCCGATCCGGTCGAAGCAAGGTTGGCGGAAACCTTGTCCCGCTTCTGCGACCTGGCCCTGCAGTACCGGCTGAATGCGAACCTCGAGCCGATGCCTTGGGTCGACATCGCGACCGTCAACCAGGCGAAGCAGGTCCTCGAGCGCGCAGGGCGGAAAAATAGCGCAGTGCTGGTCGATCCGATCCATTTCTTCCGCGCCGACAACCGGCTGGAGGACATTCCGCGCGAGGTCCGTTACGCCCAGTTCTGCGATGCGCGGCCCGAACGTCCCTCCGACCCCCAGGAACTCATCCGGCAGGCGCGCGGCGATCGGCTGTTCCCGGGAGAAGGCGGGCTCGACCTGCGCGGCCTGCTCGGCGCGCTGCCGCCCGGCTTGCCGATCAGCCTCGAGGTGCCCCACGCCGGCCCGTTCGATGCGCGCGAGCGGGCGCGACGCGCGCTGGCAGCGTTGCGCAAGCTGCTCTGACGGGTCGCTACGTGCGCTTGAGCGCGGTGCGGAAGCGGGTGAAGTTGCTGCGCTGGCAGATCAGCAGCTTGGCGAGCTCCTCGAGCACTTCCTCGTTCAGCTCGTCGGCCGGCACCACGAAGTCCTGGGTGCCGAGCTCCAGGGCGTTCTTGCCGTAGAACAGCAGTCGCCGCCCCTCGATGTCGGACTTGAGGGTGAAATTGACCGTCACCGCCGCCGGGATGGTGAACTGCACCTTGGAGACCGAGCCGTAGGACGACTTGGTCTCGACCTCGGCGGCCTTGATGTTCACCGACCACAGCATGTCGCGCACCTTCTTGATGGTTTGCGGCATGTCGCGCTCGATCACCATGCTGGTGGGCGCGGCCCACTTCACGTAGAAGTCCATGAAGTCGTAGACGTCGCGGTCGGCGAACTTTTTCTTGCGCGGGTCGACGAAGGCGCTGATGTACTTGAGGTCCCGCAGCTCGCCGACGCCGATGATCGGGTAGACGATCGGGTTCGCCGGCTTCAGCACCTCGAGCTGCTTGAACAGCTCGAGCAGGTAGAGGAAGGTCTTGTGCATCCCCTCGTCGACCACGCGCGAGTTTTCCTGCAGGTTGCTTTTCTGCAGGCTGGTGTGCGTGCGCGCCATGTCGGCCTGGCGCTTGAGATCATCGAGCAACCCCATCTTCATTCCCCCCGCATGAGGACTCCCTGCGGGAATTCTGCCTCAATTCCGGGGCGGATTGGGGTCCTGCCGGTAGAACAGCTTCAGCTGTTGGTAGACGCCGGGATAACGGCGCCGGGTCTCGGCAGGGTCCGTGAAAAACGTCTCACTGATCACCGCGAAGAACTCGGAGGGGTGCTCGGCGGCATAGGGGTCGAGCCAGGTGTCCTTGCCGCGCTCGAGCGCGTCGCTGAAGCCCTGGTAGGCCTCGTCGAAGGCGGCGGCCCAGGCGGCGACCGCCATGCCGGGATGCAGCGGCGGCAGGCCGTCGGCGACGCCGTCCAGCATGTCGAGCTTGTGCGCGAACTCGTGGATCACGACGTTCATCTGTGAATCGTTCGCCAATGCATCCCAGGAGATGACCACCGGGCCGCCGGGCATGGCCTCGCCGGCGAGCTCGTCCTCCCACTCGTGCACCACGCCGGCCGCGTCGGTCTGCGCCCGGCGCACGCGAAAGTCCCCCGGATACACCACGATGCCGGTGAAGCCGGCGTACCAGTCCAGGCCGAGCTCGAGGATCGGCAGGCAGGCCTGCGCCGCGATCGACACGCGCATCGCGTCGCTGACCTGCAGGCCGTGCGTGCCGACGAACTGCTTCTCGGCGAGGAACAGCAGCGCGAGCCGGCGCAGCTTGTCGCTTTTCGGCAGGAAGGCGAGATTCGCGGTGGCCGCCTGCCACAGCGCCTCGTCGATGCGGTGCTTCTTCAGCACGCGCCTGCGGCGCCAGTCGGTGAGCCAGCCCATCCCCGTAAAATACCGCATGCGCTCAGGCTCCCAGCCGCAGGTCGTGCACCTGCACCCGCAGTCCGGCGCGGCGGCGCTCGATGCGCTCGCCGGCGGATTGGCGGCGCCCGAGCGCGCGCTGATCGCGCGCGCGCTCGAATTCGCCGAGCCGCTGTATGCCGGGCAGCTTCTTTCGACCGGCGAGCCGACCTGGGGCCACGCGCTCGGCCTGGCCGCGGGCCTGGCGTCGATCGGGCTGGACGCCCCCGGGCGGGCCGCCGGCATCCTGTTCGCGGCGCCGAAGGTCCTCGCCAACCTTGAACGCCTGCGCGCGGAGTTCGGCGACGAGATCGCCGAGCTCGCCGCCGGGGTCGAGAAGCTCTACCAGCTGCGCCTGGCGACGCGCGGAAGCTCGGCCGAAAGCGCACGCTCGCAGAACGAGGTGCTGCGCAAGATGGTGCTCGGCATGGTCGAGGATCCGCGCGTGGTCCTCATCCGGCTGGCCAGCCGGACGCAGACCTTGAGGTTTTTCTCGAAGAATCCTTCCCCGGAGAGCACCGCGTACGCCCGGGAAACCCTCGACATCTACGCGCCGCTCGCCAACCGCCTCGGCGTCGGGCAGCTGAAGTGGGAGCTGGAGGACCTGTCGTTCCGCTACCTCGAGCCCGAGCTCTACAAGCGCATCGCGCAGATGCTCGACGAGAAGCGCCTCGAGCGCGAGCAGTACATCGCCGGGGCGGTGAAGGTTCTCGGCCGGGAGCTGGAGGCGATCGGCCTGCGCTCGAGCGTCAACGGCCGGCCGAAGCACATCTACTCCATCTGGAACAAGATGCGCGCGAAGCAGGTGGACTTCACCGGGCTGTACGACGTGCGCGCGCTGCGCGTGATCGTGCCCGAGGTGAAGGACTGCTACGCCGCGCTCGGCGTGGTGCACAACCTCTGGCAGCCGATCCCGAAGGAGTTCGACGACTACATCTCGCGCCCCAAGGGCAACCTGTACCAGTCGCTGCACACCGCGGTGCTCGGCCCCGCCGGCAAGACCCTCGAAGTGCAGATCCGCACCGAGGAGATGCACCGGCAGGCGGAATACGGGGTCGCCGCGCACTGGCAGTACAAGGAGAAGGCGAAAACCTCGAGGACCTTCGAGCAGAAGCTCGCCTGGCTGCGGGAGCTGCTCGCCTGGCGCGACGAGCTGCCGGTCGGCCGGGCGAAAGGCGCGGCGCCGCTCGACGACGTCGTCTACGTCCTGACGCCGCAAGGCAAGGTGGTGGACCTGCCCGCCGGGTCGACGCCGATCGACTTCGCCTACGCGCTGCACACCGACCTCGGCCACCGCTGCCGCGGCGCGCGCGTCGACGGCCGCCTGGTGAAGCTCGATGCGCGCCTCGCCAGCGGCCAGTGCGTCGAGATCGTCGCCGCCAAGAGCGGCGGGCCGTCGCGCGACTGGCTGAACGCCGAGCGCGGCTTCGTCCATAGCGCGCGCGCGCGCCACAAGATCCGCCAGTGGTTCAACGCCAAGGCGCTCGCCGAGACCGTTGCGGCCGGCCGCGCAGCGGTGGAGAAGGAGCTGCGCCGCGAAGGCGCGACGCAGGTCAGCTTGGAAGGACTAGCGACCAAGCTGGGCTTTGCGAAGCCCGACGAGATGTTCGCGGCGGTGGCGCGCGACGAGGTGAACCTCAGGCAATTGCAGGTTGCGCTCAAGGGGACGGAGCCCGCGCCGGTCATCCCGGAAATCAGGAAAAAGAAAACCCCGGCCGCAAACGCCTCGATGCTGGTGGTGGGCATGGGCGGGCTCGCTACGCAGCTCGCGAAATGCTGCAAGCCGGTGCCGCCGGATGCGATCCGCGGCTTCGTCACGCGGGGCCGGGGCGTGTCGGTGCACCGCGAGGAATGCCCGAGCCTGCGTCGGCTGGCGGAACGCCAGCCCGAGCGCGTCGTGGAAACCGCCTGGGGCCGCAGCGATGGTCCCCAGGAGGCGAGCTACACGGTCGACATGACCGTGACGGCAACCGATCGCCGCGGCCTGCTGCGCGACATCGGCGACGCGCTGGCGCGCGAGAAGATCAACGTCACCGCGGTGCGGACCCAGACCCGCGACGAGCTCGCGTTCATGCGTTTCACCTTCGAGGTGACGAACCTGGCGCAGCTCAGGCGCGCTTTCGTGCTGGTGCGCGGGCTGAAGGGCGTGATCCGCGTCGCCAGAGGATGAGCTGCGGGGGCTGACCTGGACGCCTGGCTGAGCGACCCGATCGTGCAGGCGAGCCTGGCGCCGTTCCTGGCGGGCCTCGCGGTCGCCGTACTGCTGTTCAAGTTCAGGCTCGGCGGCCTCGCGGCGATCGCCGGGTTCTGCACCACCGCCTGGCTCGCCGGCGGTCTGCACTTCACGCCCTTGACCGCGACGCGCAAGCTGATGGTGCTCGCGGTCGCGGCGCCGGCGATCGGCCTGCTCGCCGATTTCGCCTTCAAGGCGACGCGCGCCACCGACATCGTCCTCGGTGTGCTGTTCGGCATCGGCTCGGCCTGGATGTTCTCGACCGTGCTCGCGCAGCGCGAGCTCGCGGCGGCGCTGCTCGCCGGCTGCGGCGTCGCGCTGTACGTCGCGTGGACGGTGGGCACGATGGCCTCGCTGCGCACAGACTCGGTGCGCGCCGGCGCCGCCGGCCTCGGCCTCGGGCTGGGCGCGGGATTCGCCGCGCTGATGGCGGCCTCGGCCTCGCTCGCGCAGTACGGTATGGGATTGGGCGCGGCCTGCGGGGCATTTCTGCTGGTGCAGATGATCGCCGGGCGGCGCATCGAGGCCGGGCTCACCTTCACCCTGACTGCGGGCGCAATCGGCGCGCTGATCGCCGCCGCCTCGCTGATGCTCGCCGGCCTGCGCTGGATCGAGCTCGCGGTCCTCGCTCTGGTGCCGCTCGCGGCACGCTTCCCACTTCCCCCGCGCTGGCCGGTGTGGGGCCAGTCCGTCCTCGCGTCGTTCTACACCCTCGCCTGCGGCGCCGCGGCGGTTGCCAGCGCCTATCTGACGACGCGCGGTGCGCCTTAGATAGAATAGCCGCACAAGGAGGAGTGAATCCGATGAAAAGCAGATACCTGGTGGGCGTGTGCGCCCTCGCATTGCCGTTCGCCGCGGCGGCGCAGGTCGAGAAGTACGTCATCGACCAGTACCACACCGTGCCGTACTTCGAGACCGATCACCTCGGCTTTGCGACCATGCGCGGGCGCTTCGACCGCGCGACGGGCAATTTCAGCGTCGACCGCGGCGCCAAGACCGGCACGCTCGAGGTCGTGATCCAGACCGCCTCGGTCAGCACCGGCGACACCGAGCGCGGCGAGCGGCCGCGCACGCGCGACGAGCATCTGAAAAACCCGGACTTCTTCAACTCCGCCGAGTTTCCGACGATGACGTTCAAGTCCACCGCCGTGCGTTTCAAGGGCGACGACGTGGTGAGCGTCGAAGGCAACCTTACGCTGCTTGGCGTCACCAAGCCGGTGACTCTTAACATCGTGCGCTGGAAGTGCGGGCCCGATATGCGCACCAAGGGTGCGCGCTATCAGTGCGGCGGCAACGCCACCGGCAGCTTCAAGCGCTCGGACTTCGGCATGAAGTTCGGCCTGCCGGTCGCGGTCGGCGATGAAGTCAGCCTGTGGATGAGCTTCTACGGCTTCAGGCAGTAAGGCAGCGCGGCACGAGGATCAGCAGCCAGATCAGGGCCGCGTTCGCCAGCGCCAGCATCACCGCGGCGCTGCCGAGGTCCTTGGCGCGCTTCGCCAGCGGGTTCGGCTCATAGGAGACGCGGTCCACGGCCGCTTCGATCGCCGCGTTGACCAGCTCGACCAGCAGCGCGAGCAGCACGCTGCCGGCCAGCAACGCCCGCTCGACGGGGGTGTCGCCGGCCCATAGCCCCAGGGGCACCAGCACCAAGCAGAGGATCGCGAGCTGGCGGAACGCGGCCTCGTGCCGCCAGGCGGCGGCGAGGCCGGCGAACGAATAGCGCACGGCGTTCGCGACCCGGCGCAGCCCGGTCGCCTTGTACGGGCTCGACATCAGGCCGGGATGCCGAGCGTGAAGAGCAGCTCTTCCTGCGCCGAGCGCCGCCGCCCGCGCCGCGGCTTGAGGCGCTCGTACCCGCCCTCGACGCCCATCACCCAGGCCTGGCAGTTGTCGTCGAGGTAGGGCTGCAGCCCCTCGCGGATCACGCGGCGCTTGAGCGCGGCGTCGAGCACCGGGAAGCCGAGTTCGATGCGGCGGAAGAAATTGCGGTCCATCCAGTCGGCGCTCGAGAGGTACACGTCCTCGGCGCCGCCGTTGCCGAAGTAGAAGACGCGCGAGTGTTCGAGGAAGCGGCCGACCACCGAGCGCACGCGGATATTCTCCGACAGCCCCTCGATGCCCGGCTTGAGCGCGCACACGCCGCGCACGATGAGGTCGATCTTCACGCCGGCCATGGACGCGGCGTAGAGCTCCTCGATGATGCGCGGCTCGAGCAGCGCATTCATCTTGGCGATGATGCGGGCGGACTTGCCTTCCGTGGCGAGCGCGGCCTCGTTGCGGATCGCGGCGACGATGCGCTTGTGCAGCGTGAACGGCGACAGCCACAGGTGCTTCATCCTCGCCGCGCGGCCTAGCCCGGTGAGTTGCTTGAACACCTCGCTCACGTCGGCGCAAATCTCCTCGTTCGCGGTCATCAGGCCGAAGTCGGTGTAGTGGCGCGCGGTGCTGGGGTGGTAGTTGCCGGTGGCGAGATGCGCGTAGCGGCGCAGCACCTTGCCTTCGGGCCCGTCCTCGCGCCGCACCACCAGCGCCATCTTGGCGTGGGTCTTGTGCCCGACCACGCCGTAGACTACGTGCGCGCCGACTTCCTCGAGGCGCGCCGCCCAGTTGAGGTTGGCCTGCTCGTCGAAGCGCGCCATCAGCTCGACCACCACGGTCACTTCCTTGCCCTTGCGCGCGGCGTCGACCAGGATTTCCATCAGCTCCGAATCGGTGCCGGTGCGGTACACGGTCTGCTTGATCGCGATCACGTTGGGGTCGTTCGCCGTGGTGCGGATGAAGTCGAGCACCGGCAGGAAGGACTGGAAGGGGTGGTGCAGCAGCAGGTCCTGCTTCTTCAGCACCTCGAACAGCTCGCCGGTGTCGAGCGCCGGCGGCAGCCCGGGCTGGAACGGCGGGTATTTCAGGTCCGGCCGCTCCACCTGGTCGGGGACCTCGCGCATGCGGTACAGGTTGACCGGTCCGTCGACGCGGTAGAGATCGACCTCGCGCAGGCCGAACTGCTGCAGCAGGAACTCGACCATGCGCTGCGAGCAGTTGTCGGCCACCTCCAGGCGCACCGCGTCGCCGAAGTGGCGGTGGAACAGCTCGCCCTGCAGCGCGGTGTGCAGGTTCTTGATCTCCTCTTCCTCGACGAACAGGTCCGAGTTGCGCGTGACGCGGAACTGGTAGCAGCCCTGCACCCGCATGCCGGAGAACAGCTCGTCCATGTGCGCGTGCAGCACCGACGACAGGAACACGAAGGCGTACTCGGCGTCGCCGGCGATCGCCTGCGGCAGGCGGATGGCGCGCGGCAGCGCGCGCGGCGCCTGCACGATCGCCGCGCCCGAGTTGCGCCCGAAGGCGTCGCGGCCCTCGAGCTCGACGGCGAAGTTGAGGCTCTTGTTGAACACGCGCGGGAACGGGTGCGCCGGGTCGAGGCCGATGGGCGTGAGAACCGGGAGCAGCTCGCGGAAGAAGTAGTCGCGGATCCACTGCCGCTGCGCGCCGGTCCATTCCTCCCGCTTGGGGAACAAGATGCCCTGCTCGGCGAGCGCCGGCAGCACCGACTGGTTGAGCAGCTGGTACTGGTCGGCGACCATGGCGTGCGCCTCGCGGCTCACCGCCTCGAACACCTCGGTCGGCGCACGGCCGTCGGGCCCGGGCTCGGTCAGCCCGAGCTTGATCGTCTCCTTCAGGCCGGCGACGCGGATCTCGAAGAACTCGTCGAGGTTCGACGACACGATGGTGATGAAGCGCAGCCGCTCGAGCAGCGGGATGGTTTCGTCGGCCGCCTGCGCCAGCACGCGGCGGTTGAACGCCAGGATGCCGAGCTCGCGGTTGAGGAACTGCGCGGGAAGCGGGAGTCTGCGGGTCATCGGCTGCCCGGGAACGGGAACCGAAAGCGCCATTGCAAGCTCCGCCCCGGCCGGAGAAATGACCCGCTCCGGGCCTTGCCTGAGCTCCTTGGATTCCATCGTGAACGGCTCCTGGCGGACATTGTGCACCGGCGGGCCGGGGGTTTTGATGACTGGTTTGTGACCGCACGCAACCCTCTGATACGTTAGGACCATGGCACGCCATGAAACGCTTGCCGCGGTCGACCTCGGCTCCAACAGCTTCCACCTCGAGATCGGCCGCGTGGTCGACGGCCAGATCTACCCGCTCGACGCGGTGCGCGAGGTGGTGCGCCTGGGCGCCGGGCTGACCCCCGAGAGGCGCATCGACCGCGCGAAGCAGGCGGTGGCGCTCGAGGCGCTGGCCAAGTTCGGCGAGCGGCTGCGCGGCTTCGCGCGGCCCGCGGTGCGCGCGGTCGGCACCAACGCGCTGCGCGTGGCGAAGAACGCGCCGCAGTTCCTGCGCGAGGCGCGCGCCGCGCTCGGCTTCCCGATCGAGGTGATCTCGGGCCGCGAGGAGGCGCGCCTGATCTACCTCGGCGTGGCGCATGCGATGCCGGCCTCGCCAGGATCGGAAAAGGCGCGCCGCCTGGTGGTCGACATCGGCGGCGGCTCGACCGAGTTCATCATCGGCACCGGCCTCGAGCCGCAGCTCACCGAGTCGCTCTACATGGGCTGCGTCAGCTACAGCCTGAAATACTTCCCCGAGGGCCGCATCGACAAATCGCGCATGAAGGCAGCCGAGCTCGCCGCGCGCCAGGAGCTCGCCGCGCTGATCCAGGCCTACCGCACCGCCGGCTGGGACGAGGCGGTCGGCTCCTCGGGCACCGCGCGCTCGATCGAGAACATCCTGCGCGAGAACGGCTTCGCCGGGGACGGGATTACCCGCGAAGGCCTGGAACGATTGAGAACCTTGTTGTTGAAGAACGAAAGAGCCGACCCGGATCGGATCGCCGGGCTGCGGCCGAACCGCGCGCCGGTGCTGCCCGGCGGGCTCGCGATCATGACCGCGGTGTTCGACGCGCTCGGCCTCGAGGCGATGAAGATCTCCGAGGGCGCGCTGCGCCACGGCGTGCTCTACGACCTGCTCGGGCGCGTGCAGCACCGCGACATGCGCGAGGCGACGGTGGCGCAGTTCATGCGCCGCTATCACGTGGATGCCGTGCAGGCGGAAAGAACCAGGGCGTTATCAATAAAAATTTATGATGGTCTCGCTCCGGGGACGGAGCGCGAGGACGACGCCGATCGCCTGATGCTCGAGTGGGCGGCGCGCCTGGCGGAGATCGGCCTGTCGATCGCGCACGCCGCGTACCACAAGCATTCGGCGTACGTGCTGTCGAACGCCGACATGCCGGGGTTCTCGCGCATGGAGCAGGCGCGCCTGGCGCGCATCGTGCTCGCGCACCGCGGCAAGCTCGCCAAGGTGCAGGACGCGGGCCTGGAGGGCGCCGACTGGAAGCTGGTGTTCGCGCTGCGCCTCGCCTCGCTCATCCTGAGGAGCCGCAGCGATGCGCGCCTGCCGTTCCTGCGCGTCGCCGCCGATGCCGGCGGCTTCGCCATCGACCTGCCTCAGTCCTGGATCGACGACAACCCGCTGTCGGCCGACGCGCTGGACGCCGAGGCCGGCCACTGGAAAGCGGTCGACATGAAGCTCGAGGTCAGCGGCCTCTCGGACAAGAAGGTATCGGTCTTAAAGCAAGTCCGGTGAGATCGCGGCCTTGACCAGCGCGGTCTCGCCGCTCTCCAGCCACCACAGGCCGCCCTTCATCAGGCGCCACTCGCGGTCCTCGCCCGACACCAAGGTGGCGATGGCGCGCCCGAGGTCGGGCTGGTGGCCGACCAGCACCACGGTGCCACCACCCGCGGGCCAACCCGCCGTCCTCAGGATCTTCGCCACCGAGGCGCCGGGCGCGATCTCGCGCTCGGTGCGGATGTTCCGCTTCAGCGCTGCGGCGGTCTCCTGCGCGCGCAGCGCCGGGCTGGCGACCACCTCGAAATCCCGCGGCAGGTGCTCGAGCAGCCACGCGGCGACGCGCGCCGCCTGCTTGCGCCCCTTCTTCGTCAGGCGCCGCTCGAGGTCCGGCGCGCCGTCTTCGGCGTCCGCATGCCGCCACAGGATCAGTTCCACGGGGCTAGTCTAGGATAAAATTTCTCCCACCCTAGGCGCGTAGCTCAGCTGGTTAGAGCACCACCTTGACATGGTGGGGGTCGTTGGTTCGAGTCCAATCGCGCCTACCAGATTTCTCCGGTGAAGGAGGTTCGATTGAAGCCTGTGCTTTCGCTCTGCGTTGGGCTCGCGCTCTGGCTTTGCGCGCTCGCGGCGCAGGCCCAGTTCTTCGCCGAAGTCGCCCTCGGCAAGGGGCTGACGAACTACAACGACTTCGAGGACCAGGGTTTCTCGTCGGATCGCGCCGACGCGACCTGGTCGGTCGGCATCGGATACATGTTCAACCGTTTCGTCGGCATCGAAGCCGGATACCGCGACCTCGGCGAGACCGGGATCAGCGCCCCCGGGCCGCAAGCCGGTGCGATCGGCCGGCTGAAGTTCAATTCGCCCGGCCCGCTCAACGTGAGAATCGAGAGTGCGGGCGTGTTTCTCGGGCCGGTTTTCGAGACCTACATCGAGCGCTTCAGGCTCAATGCGCGCATGGGAGGCTACTTCTGGAGCGCGGACGTGACCGCGACGGGCGCGGGTACCTTCGACAACAAGCCCGTTCCCGCGGCCTCGTCGGACGAAGGCGTCTCGCCGTACTTCGGGGTCGGCGCGTCGTACATGCTGGCCGGAGGCCTCTCGGCTGGGATCGCCTGGACCCGGTTCCAGATCCTCGACGACCTCCGGGTCGACGCCTGGGACCTGCGGCTCAAGTTCTCCTTCTAGGTTCTCTGGCAGGTGATATTCCGCTATAGGTCGGTGCAGCAGCACCGCCGCTGCTTGCTCCCGTAGGCCTACAATACCTTCGCCTAGTTCGCCTTGAGCCAGGGAGGGTTCATGTGGCGGATTCTTCTCGCGGTCCTGATTTCCGCTGTGCCGGCCACCGCCGCCGCGCAGCGCAACCTCAATGTCGCTCCCGCCCAGGCGGGCGAGCAGCGCGTGGCGCTCGTGATCGGCAACTCGGCCTACAAGGACTCGCCGCTCGCCAACCCGGCGAATGACGCGGCGGACATCGCCAAGGCTCTCGAGCGGTTCGGCTTCAAGGTTATCCTCAAGCGCAATGCCGGCAGCCGCGACATGCGGCAAGCGATTCGCGAGTTCGGCGCCGAGCTGCGACGCGCTCAGGTCGGCCTCTTCTTTTTCGCGGGCCACGGCGTGCAGGTGAAAGGGGAGAACTACCTCGTCCCTGTCGGGGCCGACATCCAGAGCGAAGCCGAGGCCGAGGACCTGGCGATCAATGCGAACCTCGCGCTGCGCACCATGGAAGAGGCGCAGGTCAAGGTCAGCATCATCGTCCTCGATGCCTGCCGCAACAATCCCTTCGCGCGCAGCTTCCGTTCGGCGTCGCGCGGGCTCGCGCAGATGAACGCCGCTACTGGCAGCGTCATCGCCTTCGCCACCGCGCCCGGCTCAGTGGCGGCGGACGGTGCGGGACGCAACGGCACGTACACCAAGCATCTGCTCGCGAGCCTGAATCAGTCTGATACCGATCTCCTCAAGGTCTTCCAGCGCACCCGCGCCGGCGTGGTCAGGGAAACCGGCGGCAAGCAGACGCCCTGGGAATCGACCTCTCTGGTTGGCGACTTCTACTTCCGGCCTGGGACCCAGGTCGCTGCTGCTCCCCAGACCACGCCAACTCCCGCGGCAGCAACCCCCGCCACCGATCCCGTGGCGCTCGAGCTCGCGCTGTGGGAGAGCGTCAGGAACAGCCGCAACGCCGATGAGCTCAACGCCTATCTCGAGCAGTACCCGAAGGGCCGCTTTGCCGGCGTCGCCCGCGCCCGCCTGAAGGCGTTGAGCCCCGCGCCGGCCCCAGCCGCCGCGCCCGCGGTTTCCGCCCCGCGACCGCAGGTGACCGTTGTCGCGCCCACGATTTCCGCGCCGCCGCCGCAGCAGGTGGTCGTTGTCGCGCCGCCGAGCGTGGTCTCGCCTCCTTCGGCCCGGCCCGGCACGAGCTTCCGCGACTGCGATGTCTGCCCCGAGATGATCATGATCCCGCCCGGCAGCTTCATGATGGGATCGCCCCAGTCCGAGCCTGGGCGAGGCGGCGACGAAGGCCCGCAGCACCAGGTAACAATCTCCCGTTCCTTCGCCGCGGGCAAATACGAAGTCACCTTCGACGAATGGGACGCCTGCGTGCGCGAAAACGGCTGCAGCCATAACCCGAGCGACTCCGGCCGCGGCCGGCGGCCGGTCATCCACGTTTCGTGGGATGACGCGAAGCAGTACGTCGCCTGGCTCTCGCGCAAGACGGGCAAGAGCTACCGGCTGCTCACCGAGGCGGAATGGGAATACGTCGCGCGCGCCGGCACGACGACCGCATTCTCCTGGGGCAACAGCATCTCGCCGCAGCAGGCAAACTATGATGCCTCGGTCTCTTACGCGGGGAGCCCGACCGGGACGAAAGAAGGCAAGACGGTGGAGGTTGGAAAATATTCGCCGAACGCTTTCGGGCTGTACGACGTGCATGGCAACGTCTGGGAATGGGTCGAGGATTGCTGGAATTCGAACTATGCCGGGGCGCCGGGCGACGGCAGCGCGTGGACTTCCAGCAATTGTGCGCGGCGCGTCCAGCGTGGCGGCTCGTGGTTCATCAATCCGCGGTCCCTGCGCTCCGCCGTCCGCGGCTACTTCAGCTACTCGGCTTCTTACCGCGGCTTCGACTTCGGCCTGCGCGTCGCCAGGACAAACTAGCCTCTTGCATCTTTGACTCCTTGACTCTTGCCGCCGCGCCGTGAGGCGCGGCGGAAATTTGAATGGCGGACAGCTCAGCGCGCAAAACCGGCCCGGCTCTTGAAGCGCTGTACCGGTTTCTGTTGTGGCTCATCCCGACGGTGGAGAAGTTCCCGCGCTCGCAGAAGTTCCTGCTCGGCGACCGCATCCAGGCGGGCGCGCTCGACGTGCTCGAGCGCCTGATCGAGGCCACCTACGACCGCCGGCGCGAGCAGGCGCTCGACGCGGCGAACCTAGGCCTGGACAAGCTGCGCATCCTGTTTCGCCTCGCGCACGACCTGAGGCTCCTCGATGCGCGCCGCTACGAGCACGCGGCGCGCAACCTCGACGAGACGGGGCGCCTGGTCGGCGGCTGGAAGAAGGCGAACCGTGCCGCGCAGGGCTGAAGACCTCTTTGCGCGCATCGCGAACTTTCGCGCGCTGCACGAAGCGGCGCTGCGGGCCGTCACGGGCAAGCGCAGGAAGCCCGGCGCCGCAGCGTTCATGGCCAACCTGGAGCGCGAGCTGCTCAAGCTCGAGCGCGGGCTGCTGGAGGGAAGCTGGCGGCCCGGCGGCTACGTCACCTTCCGCGTGCTCGATCCCAAGCCGCGCAACATCTCCGCGGCGCCGTTTCGCGACCGCGTCGTGCACCACGCGCTCTGCGCGGTGGTCGAGCCGCTCTTCGAGCGCGGTTTCATCGCCAACACGTATGCCAACCGCACGGGCAAGGGCTCGCACCGCGCGGTCGCCTGCTACGAGCGCTACCGCGACCGGCACCGCCACGTGCTCCGCTGCGACGTCTACCGCTATTTCCCGGCCGTCGATCATGAAATATTGAAGGCGGAGTTCCGGCGCCGCATCGCCTGCGCGCGCACACTCGCGCTGCTCGATGCCATCGTCGACGGCGCCAATCGCCAGGAGCCGGTCGAGCGTTATTTTCCCGGAGATGATTTGTTCTCGCCCTTTGGGCGCAGGCGCGGCCTGCCGATCGGCAACCTCACCAGCCAGTTCTTCGCCAACCTGTATCTCGACTGCCTGGATCACTTCGCCACGGAAGTGCTGCGCGCCCCCTATGTGCGCTACGTCGACGACTTCGCCCTGTTTGCGGACGGCGTGGATACCCTCGAAGCGTGGCGGGGCGAGCTTGCGCGCTTTCTCTGCGGCAGGCGGCTCCTGCTTCACCCCGAAAAGACGCACATCGCCGAGAGCGCCGCGCCGGCGCGTTTTCTCGGCTACGTGCTCGCGCCGCGCGGCTACCGCCGGCTGCCGGAAGACAATGTGAGGCGCTTCCGCAACCGGCTGCGCGGGCTGCGCGACCGCTGGCGCGCGGGCACGGTGACAGGAGAGGAAGTTGTGCGGCGCATCGGCGCCTGGATCGCGCATGCCGAACATGCCGACACCTGGCGCCTGAGGCGCGCGATCTTTCGCGGCGGCTGGTTCGATCCGTCGAACGAGGCGCCGCGCGAGCCTGGCTGGCCCTTTGTGCGCAGCGCGTCCAGCGTGGCGGCTCGTGGAACAACAATCCACAGAACCTGCGCTCCGCCAACCGCAACAACAACACGACTTCTAACCGCAACAACAACAACGGCCTGCGCGTCGCCAGCACGCCCGAACGCCTGAGCCGGCGCGATTACGGTCGCACCGGGTGAGCACTCGGGCGTCCAGGGCCCGCCATGATGAGAACGGCCGCGGTTCCCGCGGCCCGCACCGGTGCCCGCCTTGGTCCGCCGACCGGCGGAGGCGGGCCCGGCGCGTTACCCGCAGCCTGGCGATCTGGCTATAGTGGCCAGATGAAGCGAGCCTCGATCTCGGAAGCGAAGAACCGTCTTTCGGCCTACGTCGATCGCGTGCGGGGTGGCGAGACGATTCTGATCACCGATCGCGGACGACCGGTGGCGCGTCTCGCGCCGCTCGAACCCGGGACGCGGACGCAGCAGGACGCGCGCCTCGCCGAGCTCGAGAGACGCGGCATCGTCCGCCTCGGGCGCAAGGCGCCGCCGCGGCGCCTGCCGAGGCCGGCGAAGCTGCGCAAGGCGGCCGATGCCGCGCGCCTGATCGCCGAGGACCGGGAACGCCGCTAATGCGGTTCTGGGATGCGTCGGCGCTCGCGGTCGAGCGCGTCAACTGCAGCGGGCCAGGCCGCGTTACCTGCTTGGATCCAGCGAGAAGCAGATCAAATGGGATTACCCGATGCCGATAAGGCGGAGATCTCCGAGGCAAAGATCGTCCGGTATTTACTCTCGTCAACCCACCCGGCGGGGCGGAGCAAGGCCGAATTCTTCGGGAAGCACGGGTTTACGGTGAAAAACTGGCGAGCGCTCGCTGAAGCGCTGCGCCGGCATGCCGCGGAGAATGTCGTCGCTTCAGTCAGGAACACGCCGTACGGCACGCGTTATGTAGTTGACGGCCCACTGGCCGCGCCCGACGGTAGAATCTTGAACGTGCGCAGCGTATGGTTTATAAGCGAAACGACATCGGTGCCGCGGTTTGCTACCGCGCATCCGCTGAAGAGGAAATCGCCATGATCCGCGAGCTGGATGCCGTAGTCCTGGAGTGTGACCTGCCTGAACATGGCCTGAAGCGTGGCGATGTCGGTACGGTAGTGCTCGTCCATGGCGACGGCGGGGGCTATGAGGTCGAGTTCATCGCGCTGGACGGGGAGACGGTCGCGGTGACTACCTTGTCTACCGGGCAACTGAGGGAGGTAGGCGGTGGCGAGATCGCGCACGCGCGAGGCCTGGCGGCCTGAACCTTTCGAGTTGGCAATGAAGGCTCGAGCTCTTCTTCTCTTCGCGCTGCTGTACTTCGCGGCGAGCGCGTTCGCGCAGTTTCCGTCGCGGCCGATCACCATCATCGTGCCCATCCCGCCCGGCGGCGCGCCCGACATCGCGGCGCGCGTCATCGGGCACAAGCTCGCCGAGAACCTCGGCCAGCCGGTGGTGATCGAGAACCGCGCCGGCGCGAACGGCAACATCGCCAACGAGCTCGTGGCGCGGGCCCAGCCCGATGGCCATACCCTCGGGCTGCTCGCCGACAGCCAGATCGCGATCAACCCGCACCTGTACAAGATGCCGATCGACACGCTGCGCGACCTGACACCGGTGTCGACGGTGGCGGTCAACCAGTTCGTGCTGACGGTGCATCCGTCGCTGCCGGTGCGGACTTTCCCGGAGTTCATCGAGTACGCGCGCAAAGCGAACCCGCCGCTCGCCTACGCCTCGGGCGGCAACGGCAGCCAGCACCATCTCACCATGGAGATGCTCAAGCAGCGCGCCGGCATCAACCTGCTGCACGTGCCCTACAAGGGCGGCGCCCCGGCGGCGACCGCGACCGTGGCGGGCGACACCATGGCGATGTGGTCGGGAAGCTCGAACGCGCCGCAGATCAAGGCCGGCCGGCTGCGGCCGCTCGCCGTGTCCGGCGCGAAGCGCTCGGCGCAGTATCCCGAGCTGCCGACGATCGGCGAGTTCTATCCGGGCTTCGAGAACTCGATCTGGCTCGGCTTGTTTGGCCCGGCGAATATTCCCGAGGCAATCCTCAATCGCTTGAGAACCGAACTGCGGCGCGTTCTCGAATCCCCGGACGTGAAGGAGAAGCTGAACGCGGCCGGCGGCCTCGACCCCTACGTCGCCACGCCGGAAGAATTTGCGGCGCTGATCCGCCGCGACTACGCCAAGTACGCGAAAGCGGTGAAGGATATCGGCATCAAGATCGATTAGATCTTGAACTTCTCGCGCGTCTCCGGCGCGAACAGCTCGTCCACCTTGAGCGGCTTGAACGCCACGCCCTGTTCGTAGGAATAGCGCAGGAAGGCTTCGAGCGTCGGCCGGTTCGGCTCGATGCCGTAGGGCCAGAAATCCGCGCCGGCCAGCTCTTTCCATTGGCGCGCGTGGTCGGGCACCCACGGCAGCGGCACGTGCGACAGGCCGAATTCGGCGATGCGCTCGACGCTGCGGTTCTTCGCCTCCTCGAAGGCGTCCATCAGGTTGCGCGCCACCCAGCGGTCGCGCTCATAGACGTCCCGGCGCAGCACCAGCACGTGCATGATCGGGTAGATGCGCGTTTTCTTGAAGTATTCGCGCTCCACCTCGCGGTAGTCGGCGAACAAGCGCTGTCCGTCGACCGCGCGCGCCGAGATCACCGCATCGAGCTCGCCGCTCCCGAGCATGCTGGCCAGGGTGTCCTGGGGTTTCGAAACAATCTTGACTCCAGCGGGCAGGCGCAGCTCGACCTTCTCCACGCGCCCGGGCTGGCTCACCCCGGCCTGGAACCACTGGATGCGCGCGAGATCCACGCCGTACTCGTGCTGCAGCGTGCCGCGCACGTAGATGCCGGCGGTCTGCGCCCATTCGGGGATGCCGACGCGCTTGCCTTCCAGGTCCTTCGGGGTCTTGATCGACGCGTTCTTCCCCACATAGATCGCGGAGTGCCGGAACACCCGCGACAGGAACACCGGCAGCACCACGATCGGCGAGTCGGCCTGCGCGGCGAGCGACGCCACCTTACCGAACGACATCTCGGAGGCGTGCCATTCCTGGAACTTGGTGAAGCGGAAGAAGATCTCCTCGATCGGCAGCTCGAGCAGCGTGAGCTCGATGCCGCGCGGCCGCAGGTCGCGCACGTGGTCGTAGGGACTGCAGGCGAGGGTCAGCGGAAGATTCATCATGCTAGTATGCAAGGACTCGCGCGCAATGCCCAACATCCGTCTCCCCGACGGCTCGTCGAAGTCGTTCCCCGCACCCGTCACCGTCGCCGAGATCGCGGCCGCGATCGGTGCCGGCCTGGCGCGCGCCGCGCTCGCCGGCCGGGTGGACGGCAAGCTGGTCGACACCAGCACCCGCGTCGAGCGCGACGCCGCGGTGCAGATCGTCACCGAGCGCGACCCCGACGGCGTCGAGATCCTGCGCCACTCGACCGCGCACCTGCTGGCGCAGGCGGTGAAGGAGCTCTATCCCGAGGCGCAGGTGACCATCGGCCCGGTGATCGAGAACGGCTTCTACTACGACTTCGCTTACAAGCGTCCTTTCACGCCCGAAGATCTCGCCGCGATCGAGAAGCGGATGACCGAGATCGCCAAGAAGGACTTGCCCGTTCAGCGGCGTGAAATGCCGCGCGACGCCGCGGTCAAGTTTTTCTCCGACATGGGGGAGAAATACAAGGCGGAGATCATCGCCTCGATTCCCGAGAAGGACACGATCTCGCTCTACGGCCAGGGCGACTGGATCGACCTGTGCCGCGGGCCGCACGTGCCCTCCACCGGCAAGCTGAAGGTGTTCAAGCTGATGCGCGTCGCCGGCGCCTACTGGCGCGGCGACTCGAAGAACGAGATGCTCCAGCGCATCTACGGCACCGCCTGGGGGAAAAAGGAGGACCAGGACGCGTACCTGAAGATGCTGGAGGAGGCGGAGAAGCGCGACCACCGGCGCCTCGGCACGCAGCTCGACCTCTATCACATGCAGGAAGAGGCGCCCGGGCTGGTGTTCTGGCATCCCAAAGGCTGGACGCTGTGGCAGGCGGTCGAGCAGTACATGCGCCGCGTGTACCGCGACAACGGCTACCACGAGGTGCGCGCGCCGCAGATTCTCGACCGCAGCCTGTGGGAGAAGACCGGCCACTGGGAGAACTTCCGCGACAACATGTTCACCACTTCGTCGGAGAACCGCGACTACGCGCTGAAGCCGATGAACTGCCCGGGCCACATCCTGATCTACAACAAGGGCGTGCGCAGCTACCGCGAGCTGCCGCTGCGCTACGGCGAGTTCGGCTCCTGCCACCGCAACGAGCCCTCGGGCGCGCTGCACGGGCTGATGCGCGTGCGCGGCTTCGTGCAGGACGACGGCCACATTTTCTGCACCGAGGAGCAGATCCTCGATGAATGCGTGAAGTTCACCGAGCTGCTGCAGCGGGTTTACCGCGATTTCGGCTTCAGCGAGGTGATCTACAAGATTGCGACCCGACCTGCGAAGAGAATCGGTTCGGATGACTCGTGGGATCGGGCGGAGAAATCACTCCTCAAAGCCTTAGAGAAATCAAGAATCACCTTTTCCCTGGCACCAGGCGAGGGCGCCTTCTACGGGCCGAAGATCGAGTACTCGTTGAAGGACGGCATCGGCCGCGTCTGGCAATGCGGCACCATGCAGGTCGATTTCAGCATGCCGGGGCGCCTCGGCGCGGAGTATGTCGGCGAGGACAATGCGCGCCACACCCCGGTGATGCTCCACCGCGCGATCGTCGGCTCGTTCGAGCGCTTCATCGGCATCCTCATCGAGCACTACGCTGGCGCGTTTCCACTGTGGCTCGCGCCGCACCAGATCGTGGTGATGAACATCACCGAGCGGCAGGCCGAATATGCCGCCTCAGTGAGAAATAAACTCGTGAATCAAGGATTTAGAGCGATTTTGGATTTGCGGAACGAGAAGATTTCTTATAAGATTCGCGAACATAGCTTGCAGAAGCTGCCCTACCATCTGGTGGTCGGCGACAAGGAAATGCAAGCTGAAACGGTGGCCGTGCGCACGCGCAGCGGCGAAGACCTCGGGGCCATGAGCCTGGATGCCTTCACCGCGCGCCTCCAAGCCGAGGCGATAGCGCAGGTGCACGGCTAACTTTTTTAACCTACTGAGGAGCTTTTCACACATCGCACTCGAAAGATCGCAGCGCATCAACCGGGAAATCACCGCCCCGGAGGTGCGCCTGGTGGCGGAAAACGGTGACCAGCTCGGGATCAAGCCGGTGTCGGAAGCGCTGCGGCTCGCCGAGGAGCAGAACGTGGACCTGGTGGAGATCGCGCCGCTCGCGGTGCCGCCGGTCTGCAAGCTGATGGACTACGGCAAGTTCCGCTACCGCGAGCAGAAGAAGGCGCACGAGGCGAAGCTCAAGCAGAAGCAGATCCAGGTCAAGGAAATCAAGTTCCGCCCCGCCACCGACGACGGCGACTACAAGATCAAGCTCGGCAAGCTCATCCAGTTCCTCGAGGAAGGCGACAAGGCGAAAGTGACGCTGCGCTTCCGTGGCCGCGAAATGGCGCACAAGGAGTTCGGCGAGCGCCTGCTCGAGCGGGTGAGAAAGGATCTGGATGCGATTGGCCTGGTCGAGCAGTTTCCCAAGCTCGAAGGCCGGCAGATGGTGATGGTGCTGGCGCCGAAGAAGAAGGCCCCGGCGCCGAAGGCGAAGCCGAGCAAGGTCGGCAAGGCAGAGAAGGCAGAGAAGGCAGAGAAGGCAGCAACAGCCGCCGCACCCAAGCGCCAGGCGGCGTAGTTACAAGTGATAGCCGTGGCATCAAGCGCCTGCTTAGCAGGCCGCCCGGCGTCAAGCTAGAACAGAAGGAGTCCGTTCGTCATGCCGAAGATGAAATCCAAGCGCGGCGCCGCCAAGCGTTTCAGGGTGCGCGCCAGCGGCAGCATCAAGCGCGGCGGCGCCTACCGGCGCCACATCCTCACCAAGAAGAGCACCAAGCGCAAGCGCCAGCTGCGGCGCACCAGCGCCGTCGACCAGACCAATACGCGCGCGGTGCGTTCGATGCTGCCGTACTCGTCCTGAGGAGCGCGCCATGCCAAGAGTAAAACGGGGAGTCACGGCGCGAGCGCGCCACAAGAAGGTTTTCAGGCAGACCAAGGGTTTCCGCGGCCGCCGCAAGAACGTGTTCCGCGTCGCCAAGCAGGCCTTGATGAAGGCGGGGCAATACGCGTACCGCGACCGCCGGCAGAGGAAGCGCACGTTCCGCTCGCTGTGGATCGCGCGCATCAATGCCGCGGTGCGCGAGCTGGGCATGAGCTACAGCGTGTTCATGGCCGGCCTCAAGCGCGCCAACATCGAGATCGACCGCAAGGTGCTGGCGGATCTGGCAGTAAGCGACAAGGCCGCGTTCGCGCAAATCGCGAGCCAGGTCAAAGCGAGCCTCGCCCACTAGTTGCAAGACCTAGACGGCATCGTCTCGCGCGCGCTCGCCGATTTCAGCGCGGCGGGCGACCCCGCGTCCCTCGAGAACGCGAAGGCGCGCTACCTCGGCAAGGGCGGCGAACTCGCGGGCTTCCGCCCGCAGGGCAGTCCCGAGGAGCGCAAGGCCGCCGGCGCGGCGTTCAACGCCGCCAAGCAGCGCATCGAGGCGGCGCTTGAGGCGCGCCGCGCCGAGTTGGCCGAGGCGAAGCTCTCGGCGCGCCTGGGCGAGGAGGGGCTCGACGTCAGCCTGCCCGGCCGCGGCCGCGGCCGCGGCCGCGGCGGCGTCCATCCGGTCATCCGCACCTGGCAGCGCGTCGAGCAGATCTGGCGCTCGATCGGCTTCGAGGTCGCCGACGGTCCGGAGATCGAGACCGACTGGTACAACTTCACGGCGCTGAACAACCCGGAGAACCATCCGGCGCGCTCGATGCAGGACACGTTCTACGTCGACCTGAAGGACGCGCAGGGCCTGCCGCTGCTGCTGCGCACGCATACCAGCCCGATGCAGGTGCGCTACGCACGCATGCACAAGCCCCCGATCAAGGTGATCGCGCCCGGGCGCACCTACCGCGTCGATTCGGACGCCACGCACTCGCCGATGTTCCACCAGGTCGAAGGCCTGTGGATCGACGAGCACATCAGCTTCGCCGACCTCAAGGGCGTGTACACGGAGTTCCTGCGGCGCTTCTTCGAGAACGACGCGCTCGAAGTGCGCTTCCGGCCGTCGTTCTTCCCGTTCACCGAGCCCTCGGCCGAGATCGACATGAAGCTGAAAGGCCGCTGGCTGGAGATCTCCGGCGCGGGGCAGGTGCATCCGCAGGTGGTGCGCAATTTCGGCCTCGATCCCGAGCGCTATATCGGCTTCGCATTCGGCTCGGGGCTCGAGCGCCTGACGATGCTGCGCCATGGCATCGAGGACCTGCGCCTGTTCTTCGACGGCGACCTGCGTTTTCTCGAGCAATTCCCATGAACGTTCCCGAGAGCTGGCTGCGGACGTTCTGCAATCCTCGCCTGTCGGGCCGCGTGCTGGCCGACAAGCTGACGATGGCCGGCATCGAGGTCGAGGCCTATCAGCCGCTCGGCGCGCCGCCGGGCAAGGTCGTGGTTGCCGAGGTGCTCTCGGTCGACAAGCATCCGAACGCCGACAAGCTGACGGTGTGCAAGGTGAGGATCGGGAAGGAGACGGTGCAGGTGGTGTGCGGCGCGCCCAACGTGCGCGCTGGCATGAAGGCTGCGCTCGCGCAAGTCGGAACAAAGGCGGTGCGCGGCGTCGACAGCCACGGCATGCTCGCCTCGGCGCGTGAGCTCGGCCTGTCCGACGACGATTCCGGCCTGCTCGAGCTGCCGGGCGACGCGCAGCCGGGCGCGGACGCGCGCAAGCTGCTCGGGCTCGACGACCACGTCCTGAAGCTGAAGCTCACGCCGAACCGCGCCGACTGCCTTTCGGTTCTCGGGGTGGCGCGCGAAGTCGCGGCGCTGACGGGAACCAAACTGACGATCCCGGCGATCAAGAAAGTCCCGCCGAAAAGCAAAGCGGCGCACCGGGTTCGCCTCTCGGCGCCCAAGGGCTGCGGCCGGTTCGCCGGGCGCGTCATCCGCGGCGTCGATGCCGCCGCGCCGACGCCGGCGTGGATGCGCCAGCGCCTGGAGCGCGCCGGCCAGCGCTCGATCTCGGCGCTGGTCGACGTCACCAACTACGTCATGCTCGAGCTCGGGCGGCCGCTGCACGTCTACGACCTCGACAAGCTGCGCGGCCCGATCGACGTGCGCTGGGGGCGGCGGGGCGAAAAGCTGCTGCTGCTGAACGGCCAGGAGGTCGAGGTCGATGCCTCGGTGCTGTGCATCACCGACGACTCGGGGGCGATCGGCCTCGGCGGCATCATGGGCGGCGAGAGCACCAAGGCCGACGAGAAGACCACCAACGTGTTCCTCGAGTCGGCCTTCTTCTATCCCGACGCGGTGGCCGGGCGCGCGCGCCGCTACAACTTCACGAGCGACGCCTCGCACCGCTTCGAGCGCGGCGTGGACTACGGCAACAACGTCGACGGCATCGAGCGCGCGACGCGCCTGATCCTCGAGCTCTGCGGCGGCGAGCCGGGGCCGACGGTCGATACCGTAGCGCGGCTGCCGCAGCGCAAGCCGGTAGCGATGCGCGTGGCGCGGGCGCAGAAGGTGATCGGGGTGGCGATCAACCAGAAGGAAATGGCCTCGATCTTCAAGCGCCTGGTTTTCCCCGTGAAGTTCAAGAACGGGCAATTCCTGGTCTCCCCCCCGTCCTACCGCTTCGACATCGCGATCGAGGAGGACCTGATCGAGGAGGTGGCGCGCCTGTACGGCTTCGAGCGCATCGCGGCGCACCCGCCGCGTGCCGCGGCCACGATGCTGAAGGTCCCGGAAACCCGCCGCAGCCTGCACGCCCTGCGCGAGCGCCTCGCTGCCGCGGACTACCACGAGGTCATCAACTTCAGCTTCGTCGAGCCCCAATGGGAGAATGATTTCGGGAAGCCGGATTCGCCCGGCGGGCACTCCCCGATCCGGCTGCTGAACCCGATCGCCAGCCAGCAATCGGTGATGCGCACCTCGCTCATCGGCTCGCTGGTCGAGGTAGTGCGCAAGAACCACTCGCGGAAAGTGCCGCGCATCCGCGTCTTCGAGGTGGGCCGCGTGTTCCTGCGCGACGCCGCGGCGCAGGACGGCCCGCTGTCGGTTGCGGGCCTGCGCCAGCCGATGCGCATCGCCGCGGCCGCCTTCGGTCCGGCGCGCGCCGAACAGTGGGACGCGGCACCGCGCGCGGTCGACTTCTTCGACGTCAAGGGAGACCTCGAGAACCTGCTGGCGCCGCTCGCGGCGCGCTTCGAGCCGGCGGCGCATCCCGCCTTCCATCCCGGGCGCTCGGCG
This sequence comes from uncultured Enterobacteriaceae bacterium, assembly GCA_964576525.1. Taxonomy (GTDB): domain Bacteria; phylum Pseudomonadota; class Gammaproteobacteria; order Burkholderiales; family SG8-39; genus SCGC-AG-212-J23. Next base: position 60,811 of record CAZNVH010000015.1, on the reverse strand, counting down.
CGCGTGCGGCTCGAGGGCGCAGCGGCGGGATGGATCGGCGAGCTGCATCCGAAGTGGCTGCAGAAGTACGGCCTGCCCCAGGCGCCGGTGCTCTTCGAGGTGGAGGCCGAGGCCCTGGAAGCGGTCCCGCTGCCCCGGCTGGAGGTCCCGTCGGACCAGCCGACCGTGGTGCGGGACATCTCCCTGCTTTTCCCCCTGGAGACCCCGGTCCAGGCCATTTTCGACGCCATCCAGGCCGAAAAACCGGCGATCGTCGGGGTTGTAAGTTTGCTCAGCTTATTCCGCGGTCAGGGCATCCCTGGGAACAGAAAAAGCCTTGCTTTCCGGGTAGTTATGCAACATACTGAACGAACCCTTACGGATGCGGAGGCAGATGCTGCCCGCGACGCGTTGGTAGCGCTGCTGGGCCGTAAATTTGCCGCAAGTCTCCGAACATAAAAGGGAAATCAGGGGAGCTCGTGATGACGTTGACGAAGGCCGAGCTGGCGGACCTGCTGTTCGAGAAGGTCGGGCTGAACAAGCGCGAGGCCAAGGACATGGTCGAGGCCTTCTTCGAGGAGATCCGCGGTGCCCTCGAGCGTGGCGAGAGTGTCAAGCTCTCGGGCTTCGGCAACTTCCAGCTGCGCGACAAACCCCAGCGGCCCGGCCGCAACCCCAAGACCGGTGAGGAGATCCCGATCAGCGCCCGGCGCGTCGTGACCTTCCATGCCAGCCAGAAGCTGAAGGCGATGGTCGAGAAGGCGCGCCATGGAGCCAAGCCGCAGGAAAGCTGAGCTCCCGCCGATCCCGGCGAAGCGCTACTTCACCATCGGTGAAGTCAGCGACCTTTGCGGGGTGAAGCCGCACGTGTTGCGCTACTGGGAGCAGGAATTCACGCAGCTCAAGCCGGTCAAGCGTCGCGGCAACCGCCGCTACTACCAGCACCACGAAGTCCTGCTGATCCGGCGCATCCGCGAGCTGCTGTACGAGGAAGGCTTCACCATCAGCGGCGCGCGCAACCGGCTGGACAATGCGCGGCTGAACAGCGCGCGCCTCGACGATGGCGACGACGACAAGCCCGAGCCGCAGGTGCGCGATGCCCGCGAGCCGCGCGCCGCGCCCGGCCCGGGCGTCGACGTGGCGGCGATCAAGCGCGAATTGCGCGCGGTCCTCGAGCAGCTGCAAGGGTAAAATCCGCTCTCTCGGGGCGTAGCGCAGCCTGGTAGCGTACCGGCATGGGGTGCCGGTGGTCGTGAGTTCAAATCTCACCGCCCCGACCAAATTCAGGCATCCGCGATAGCCCGCATGAAAATCCTGGTGTCGAACGACGACGGCTACTTCGCGCCGGGCATCGTGCTGCTCGCCGAGGCGCTGCGCCAGCTCGGCGAGGTGACCGTGGTGGCGCCGGAGCGCGACCGCTCGGGCGCCTCCAACTCGCTCACGCTCGACCGCCCGCTCACCGTGCGCCGTATGCCGAACGGCTTCTACTCGGTCAACGGCACGCCGACCGACTGCGTGCACATCGCGGTGACCGGCCTGCTCGAGTTCACGCCCGACGTGGTGGTCTCGGGCGTCAACTTCGGCGCCAACATGGGCGACGACACCATCTACTCGGGCACGGTCGCGGCCGCCGCCGAGGGCTACCTGCTCGGCATCCCGTCGCTGGCGCTGTCGCTCGCCAGCAAGACCGGGGAGCATTTCGATAGCGCTACCGGCATCGCGCTCGAGCTCGTCGAGCGGCTCAGGCGCGCGCCGTTCCGCGAGCCGGTGCTGCTCAACGTCAACGTGCCCGACGTGCCCGCGGCGATGCTGCGCGGCATCGAGGTGACGCGGCTCGGCCGCCGGCACAAGGCGGAGCCGGTCGAAAAGCTGCAGACGCCGCGCGGCGAAACCGCCTACTGGATCGGGCCGGCGGGCAGCGCCGCCGACTGCGGCCCCGGCACCGATTTCCACGCGGTCGAGGCGGGCCGCGTCTCGGTGACGCCGCTGCGCATGGACCTGACACACCAGGCGCAGCTCGCCCTGGCGCAGGAGTGGCTCGCGAAGTGACCAAGAACCTGGCGGGCATCGGCATGACTTCCAGCCGCACCCGCGGGCGCATGATCGAGCGGCTGCGCGAGAAGGGGATCCGCGACGAGCGCGTGCTCGCGGCGATGGCGGCGGTGCCGCGGCACCTGTTCGTCGAGGAGGCGCTGGCCAGCCGCGCCTACGAGGACAGCGCGCTGCCGATCGGCTTCTCCCAGACGATCTCGCAACCCTACGTGGTCGCCCGGATGATCGAGGTTCTGATCGCGAAGCAGACTCCCAAAAACGTGCTCGAGGTCGGCACCGGCTGCGGCTACCAGGCCGCGGTGCTGGCGCAGGTGTTCCCGGAGGTGTACTCGATCGAGCGCATCAAGGCGCTGCTCGAGCGCGCGCGCGCCAACCTGCTCGCGCTGCGCCTGGCGAACCTGCGCCTGGCGCACGGCGACGGCTACGCCGGGTTGGAGAAGGCCGCGCCGTTCCAGGCGATCATCGTCGCGGCGGCGGCACGCAGCATGCCCGAGGCGCTGTTACGGCAGCTCGCCCCCGGTGGCAGAATGGTGCTGCCGCTGCACGCTGGCGCGGCGCAGCGGCTGGTGCTGGTCGAGCACAACGGCCGCGGCTTCCTCGAGTCGGAGCTCGACACGGTGCGTTTCGTTCCCATGGAGGTCGGCAAGGCGTGAAAGCGGCGGTACTGGTGCTTGCGGCCGTGCTGAGCGCGCTTGCCGGCTGCGCTCAGCAGCGCGGCCCCGCGCCGGTCGAGGACCGCCGGCCGCCCGGGTCGGGCAAGTCGGCGGCGGCGAAGAAGCCGGCGCCGGCGAAGGCCCCGGCCGCCGCGCCGGCCCAGCCGGCCGCCGACGAGTTCTATACGGTGAAGCGCGGCGATACCCTCTACAGCATCGCGCTCGAGCACGGCGGCGACTACCGCGAGCTGGCGCAGTGGAACAACCTCGATGATCCCTCCAAGCTGCGCGTCGGCCAGCAACTGCGCGTGAAGGCGCCGCCGCAGCAGGCGGTGCAGGTCGGCGCCGGCCGGCCGGCCGGGCGCGTCGATTCCCGCCCGCTGGATTCGCTTCCTGAACAAAAACCCAAACCTGAAATTGCCAAGCCTGAGCCGTCACCGGCGCCGGCGGGCCCGCCCCAGCAGTTCGTCTGGCCGGCCAAGGGCAAGCTGCTCGCCGGGTTCGCCGAGCCGCGCCGCAAGGGCATCGATATCGACGGCAAGCCCGGCGACCCGGTGATCGCGTCGGCGGCCGGACGGGTCACCTACGTCGGCAGCGGCATTCCCGGCCTGGGCAAGCTGGTGGTGATCAAGCACGACCACGGCTACATCACGGTGTATGCGCACAACAAGGACATCATGGTGAAGGAGCAGCAGGCCGTGGCCCGCGGCCAGAAGATCGCCGAGCTCGGCAGCACCGATGCCGACCGGCCGAAGCTGCACTTCCAGATCCGCAAGGGCGCGGCGGCGGTCGACCCGCTGCTCTACCTGCCCAAGTCCTAGGGCTCCGCGCCGTAGGCCTTGCGCAACTCGCCCGCCAGGTCGGTGACCGCGGCGGCGTAGAGATTGCTGCGGTTGTAGCGCGTGAGGACGTAGAAGTTGCGCAGCACGACGCGGTAGGCGCCGGCGCGCGCGGAAGGCAGCTCGACCAGCGCCGCGGTCGCGCCGGCCGGGCGCGGCGAGTCGAACTCGACGCCGGCCTGGCGCAGCGCGCCGAGCGAATGGCGCGGCTCGATGCTGCCGTCGGCGAAGGCGCGCCAGGCGTCGCCGCTCACCCGCGCTTCGACCGCGGCGTCGGCGTCGCGCTGCCAGCCGTGCGCCTTGAGGAAGTTCCCCACGCTGCCGACGGCGTCGGCGGTGCTGCGCTGCAGGTCGATCGCGCCGCTGCGGTCGAAATCCACCGCATAGCGCCGCAGGCTGCTCGGCATGAACTGCGGGATACCGATGGCGCCGGCGTAGGAGCCGCGCATCGAGAACACGTCCACGCCGGCCTCGCGCGCCAGCAGCAGGTACTGCTCGAGCTCGCTGCGGAAGAAGCGCGCGCGCGGCGGATAGTCGAAAGCGAGCGTGGCGAGCGCGTCGACCACGCGCCAGCTGCCGGTGTTCTTGCCGTAGTAGGTCTCGACGCCGATGATCGCCACCACGTATTCGGGGGCCACGCCGAAGCGCGCCTGCGCGCGCCCGAGCGTGCCGCGGTGGCGCTTCCAGAACGCGACGCCCTCGGCGATGCGCCGCTCGGTGAGCAGCGCCGCGCGGTAGTCCTCCCAGGGCCGCACCCGCTCCGCGGGGCGGCTGATCGCCTCGAGCACCGGCTCGAGGCGCTGCGCCTTGGAGAACACCAGCTTCAGCTCGCGCTCGACGAAGCCGTGGCGCTGCATCAGGTCGCGGGCGAAGGCCTCGACTTCGGGGCGGTCGGCGTACGAGCTCGCCAGGACCGGCGCAGCGAGGAAACCCAGCAGGAAAACCGCAATGCGGTTCATGTCAGGCGCAGCTCGCGCACGCGGCGCCGCAGGCGGCGCGTGCCGGCGGCGCTGGCGCGCGCGCCGTAACGCTGGCCGATGTACAGGGCGCCGATGCGCAGAATGCTGCGGCCGGAGGCGGGCAGCTCGCGCGCCGCGCGCACCGCGAAGTCGCGCGGCCCCTCGCTCGGGGCGCGCTCGACGCCGCGCTTCGCCAGCTTGCGGCAAAACGCGCGCCAGGCCCGTTGCACCAGGTCCGGGCGCGCCAGGCGCCGGAACGACCAGGCGAGCAGCAGCAGGGTCATCGCGCCGAGGAAGGTGAACAGCGCCGCGGTCAGCGCGCGCCAGTCCGCCTGGTCCATGCCGACGAATCTCATCAGGTCGCGCTGGCGGTCCGGGTTGTAGCCGAGCACCCAGACGTTCCACTTGTGCGCCAGCGCGTCCCAGCGGTCACGCACGCCGCGCAGCCACTCCAGCTGCGGGCGCATCATCAGCGGCAGCGTCCCGGTCTGCGGCACGGCGCGCGCCATACCCGACTCGATGCGCCCGGGCACCGCAGCCGCGGTCGGATCGACGCGCACCCAGCCGCGGCCGGCCAGGAACACCTCGGCCCAGGCGTGCGCGTCGGACTGGCGCACGGTGATGATGCGGTCGATCGAGTTGAGCTCGCCGCCCTGGTAGCCGGTGACGACGCGCGCCGGAACGCCCGCGGCGCGCATCAGGAACACGAACGCCGCCGAGAAGTGCTCGCAGAACCCCGCCTTGGTGGAGAACAGGAACTCGTCGACCGAGTCGGCGCCGAGCAGCGGCGGCTCGAGCGTGTATTCGTAGCCGCCCTTCTTCAAGAAGTCGATGGCACGCAGCAGCACCTGGAAGTCGCTGGCCGACGCCGCACTCCACTCGCCGGCGAGCGCCGCGGCGCGCGGGTTGAGGCCCGCCGGCAGGCGCAGCGCGCGGCGCAGAATTCCCGGGCCTTCCTTCAGGTCGGGCTCGGGCGCGATCACCGAAGCGAGCTCGTAGCGCATGCGCGTGCGCACCAGCGAGGTCGAGATCAGCTGGCCGTCGTGGCTCATGCGCGCCCGCTCGGGCAGCGTGGCGGCGGTCTCGAGCGCGAACAGCCAGGGGCGGTTGTGCGCCTCGAGCACCACCTCGTAGCGGTAGCTCGCGCGCCCGCCGCGCGGCGCGACGAATTCGACCAGGTAGGACGGCCCGATGGTCCAGGTGCGGCCGTCGAAGTCCCACAGCACCGGGCCGCGCCAGTAGCGCAGCGCCGGCGGGGGCGACTCGCCCTGGAACTCGGCGCGGAACGCGATCGCGTCGGATTGCGCCAGGCTCGCCAGGTTTCCCGGGCTCATGCTGTCGGACAGCCCGGTCACTCCGATGTAGGCGTCCTGCGGCAGCCCCCACAGGGGGCCGTGCACGCGCGGGAACAGCAGGAACAGCGCCAGCCCCGCCGGCGCCGCGTGCGCGAGCAGCAGGCCGGCGGTGCGCAGGTTGGCGCGCGTCGAGCGATGCGGGGCGCTGAACACGACCAGCGTCGTGGTGAGCATGAACGCCGCCACGCTCATCGCCACCGCGGTCGGGATGGTCTGCGTGTACAGGAAATTGGTGACGACCAGGAAATAGCCGAGGAACACGGCGATCGTGGCGTCGCGGTGGCTGCGGGTCTCGAGCAGCTTCAGGCCCGAGAACAGCACCAGCAGCAGGATCCCGGACTGGCGCCCGAACAGCGTGCGGAACTCGATCCACATGCCGAGCATCGACACCGCCGCGACCCCGAGCACCAGCCAGCGCGAGGGCAGCGGCGCTCGGTTCAGCGTCAAGGTGGCGCGCCAGCCGAACAGGCACAGCGTGAGCAGGGTCAGCCACCAGGGCGCGCGCTGCGCATGCGGCGCGATCACCAGCGCGAGCGAGGCGATCAGCCAGGCGAGGTCGCGCGTGCTGACCGGGCGCAGCTCGGGGGCGAGCGGGTGCGCGTTCGGCGTCATGCGTCCGTCTTCATGGCTTGATGCAGCGCGAGCGCCTGCAGGCAGGAGGCGCGGTGCGCCTCGCCGCGGCCGGGCGCGATCTCGACGCCGGCGAGGCGCAGGCCGTACTGCGCGCCGGCGCGCTCGGCGGCCAGCACCCAGCCGGCGAGGCGCGACAGCCGCTGCTCGAGGCCCAGGCCGGGCGGCAGCAGGCGCGCGTCGAGCCACAGCTCGGCTGCGGCGTCGCCGGCGAACTGCTTGGTCAACATGTCGTCGCTGCGCGTGGATAGGGTGTCGCTGCGCGCCACGGCCTTCCAGGCGACGTGGCGCGGCGAATCGGAGCGCTGGTAGCCGCGCAGGCCGGTGAAGTCGTCGTTGCCGGGGGTTTGCGTCTGCAGCGCGCCGGCGGCCGCCGCGCCGCTGTAGGGCGGCAGCGGCGAGCGCTCCGGGCGCGGATAGACCAGGCAGCGCGCCTCGGGCTCGAGGTAGCTCCAGGCGCGGAACAGGCCCAGCGGAAAGCGCGTCTCGAGCATCACGCGGCCCAGGGGCAGCCAGCCGCGGCGCGGCGCCGGCACCCCGAGCACCACCTCGGCGATGCCGCGCGCCGGGATGTCGACCACCAGCTGCGCGCCCGAGCCGAGATGGCGCGCGAGGATCGAGGGCCGGTCGAACGCGGCGCGACCGTCGAGAAACAGGCGGAACTGCGCCGACTCGCCGGCGAACACCGGCTCGCTGCGCCCGGTGCTCACCGCGATGCGCGCCAGGTTGCGCGCGGTATGCACCATGCCGGCGAGCGCCAGGCCGGCGAGCAGGAAGGTGAGCGCGAAGCCGAGCGACAGCGCGTAGTTGATCGAGCCGATCAGCAGGATGGTGAGCGTGCCGCCGAAGAACCAGCCCAGGCGCGTCGGCACGATGTACACCCGGCGGTGCACCAGCACCACCGTGCCGCGCTCCGGCGGCACGAAGCCGTACATCCAGTTGGCGAATCGCGGGTTGCGCTCGAGCAGGCGTCCGATCATGTCAGAAGGATCGCATTCATGCTTTGGGGCCGTCGTATTTCCAGCGCCCGTGCCACGCCGCGAGCACCAGCTCCGGGTAGCCTTTCTTGCCGAGGCTGCCGTTGTAGCGGCCCAGCGCCCGCTGGTAGTCGCCGTTCTCGACGTCGAGGTAGTGCCGCAGGACGGCGCAGCCGTACGCCAGGTTGGTCCGAAGGTGAAACAGGTTGTGCTTGGGCTCGCCGATCAGCTTGATCCAGAACGGCATCACCTGCATGTAGCCGCGCGCCCCGGCGCGCGACACCGCGTACTTGCGGAAGCCGCTCTCCACCTCGATCACGCCGAGCACCAGCTGCGGGTCGAGCCGCGCGCGCGTCGCCTCGTACTGCACGGCGCGCAGCAGCTCGAGGCGCAGCTTGCGGTCGGGGATGCGCTTCTCGAGGCGCCGGTCCATCTCGCTGAGCCAGCGCTCGGCGTCGGTCACCGAGCGGAAATGCATCTTCGCCGGCCCGCGATCCGCCACCTGGCGCGACAGGCGTGCTCGCACGCTGTCGGCGAGCGGCTCGTACTGCTGCGCCCCCGCCAGCGCCACCAGCGGCCAGGCGAGCAGGGCGGCAAGGACGGCCCTCACCGCAGGCGCTCTTGCAGAAAGCTCGCTGCGCTGGCCAGCGGAATGTCCTGCGGCTTCTCGTCGCGCCGCCCCTTGTACTCGGCGTTGCCGGCGGCGAGGCCGCGCTCCGACAGCACCACGCGGTGCGGGATGCCGATGAGCTCCATATCGGCGAACAGCACCCCGGGGCGCTCGTCGCGGTCGTCCATCAGCACGTCGATGCCGGCGGCCGCGAGCTCGCCGTACAGGCGTTCGGCCGCGGCGCGCACCGCGGCGTTCTTGCGGTAGCCGATCGGCACCAGGCAGGCGGCGAACGGCGCCATCGGCGCCGGGAACACGATGCCGCGCGCGTCATGGTTCTGCTCGATCGCCGCGGCGACGATGCGCGTCACCCCGATGCCGTAGCAGCCCATCTCGAAGGGCTTCGCCTCGCCGCCCTCGCTCAGGAAGCTGGCTTTCATCGCTTCGGAGTACTTGGTGCGCAGCTGGAAGATGTGGCCGACCTCGATGCCGCGCGCGATCTCGAGCGTTCCCTTGCCGTCCGGGCTCGGGTCGCCGGCGAGGACGTTGCGGAGGTCGGCGACCTGCGGCTCGGGCAGGTCGCGCCCCCAGTTCACGCCGGCGAGGTGAAAGCCCTCCTCGTTCGCCCCGGACACGAAGTCGCTCAGCGCTGCCACTGCACGGTCGACGATGACTTTGACTTTGACATTGACCGGCCCGATGTACCCGGGTTTGCAGTGCAGCGCGGCCTCGATCTCCTTCTCGCTCGCGAAGCGGAACTCGCCGATCAGCTTCTGCGTCTTCACCTCGTTCAGCGAATGGTCGCCGCGCACGAACAGCAGGTGGAACGCCTTGTCGCGCATCACCGCGACGGCCTTGACCGTTTTCCTCAAGTCGATCCCGAGCAGCTCGGCGACCTGCTCGCAGGTGGTCTTTCCGGGCGTCGGGACCTTGTGCATCTTTTCGGCAGGACTCTTTCTCTGTTCCCGGGTGACGGCCTCCGCCAGCTGCACGTTTGCCGCGTAGTCCGACTGCGGGCAGAAGGCGATCGCGTCCTCGCCCGAGTCGGCGAGCACGTGGAATTCGTGCGAGCCGGTGCCGCCGATGGCGCCGGTGTCGGCGGCGACGTCGCGGAACCTGAGCCCTAAACGCGTGAAGATGCGCGTGTAGGTGTCGTGCATGTTGCGGTACTCGCGCTCGAGGTCGGCAAGGTCGGCGTGGAACGAATAGCCGTCCTTCATGATGAACTCGCGCCCGCGCATGATGCCGAAGCGCGGCCGACGCTCGTCGCGGAACTTGGTCTGGATCTGGTAGAAGTGCACCGGCAGCCTGCGGTAGCTCTTCAGCTCGGCGCGCGCCAACTCGGTGATCGCTTCTTCCGAGGTCGGCTGGAGGACGAAATCGCGCTCGTGGCGGTCCTTGAAGCGCAGCAATTCCGGCCCGTAGGCCTGCCAGCGGCCCGACTCCTGCCACAGCTCGCCGGGCTGCACCACCGGCAGGCTGAGCTCGAGCGCGCCGGCGCGGTTCATCTCCTCGCGCACCACCGCCTCGACCTTGCGCAGCACGCGCAGGCCGAGCGGCAGCCAGGAATAGATGCCGGCGGACAGCCGCCGGATGATGCCGGCGCGCAGCATCAGCCGATGGCTCGCGATCTCGGCCTCGGCCGGGCTTTCCTTCTGCGTCGTGATGAAAAGCTTCGAGGTTTTCATGGGGCCGCACCGCCGTTGTGTTTGTCGATGCGGTGTGGAAAAATCGTCAGGGATTCTAACTTAAGGCGGTGCTGCGGTGCTCGACAAGGAAGGCTACCGGCCGAACGTCGGCATCATCCTCGCCAACCAGGGCAACGAGGTGTTCTGGGGCAAGCGGGTGAACCAGCACGCTTGGCAGTTTCCCCAGGGCGGCATCCAGTCCGGCGAGACCCCCTCGCAGGCGATGTACCGCGAGCTCGAGGAGGAGGTCGGCCTGGGGCGCGCGCACGTGCGCATTCTCGGGCGCACGCGCGAGTGGCTGCGCTACGAGGTGCCCGAGCGCTGGGCGCGGCGCGCCAAGGAGGCCAAGGGCGGCCCCTACCGCGGGCAGAAGCAGATCTGGTACCTGCTGCGCCTGGTGGGGCGCGACTGCGACGTCAAGCTGCGCGCCAGCGGCCATCCGGAGTTCGACGCGTGGCGCTGGCACGACTACTGGGTGCCGCTCGAGACGGTGATCGACTTCAAGCGCGAGGTCTACCGCCAGGCGCTCACCGAGCTGCACCGCTATCTTGCCGCCGACCGCCGCGGCGCCGCAGGCGCGGCGCAGCCGGCCGCGCTCGGCTGACGGGGGGACCATGGAACGCAACTATCAAGCGCTGCCGATCCGAGAGCTTGGCGCTGCGGCGGGCTTTCGCCGCCCGACGCAGCCGCCGCCCGCGGCGCGCGTGACCCCCGAGTCGCCGGCCCTGCAGGTGATGACCGACCTGGCGCGGGTCAGCCCGGCGACCATCCGGCCGCAGGCGCCGCTCAGCGGCGCCAACCAGTTCATGATCACGCGCGGCGTGCGCCTGCTGCTCGCGGTCGACGACCACGAGAACGTGGTCGGCGTGATCACCGCCACCGACATCCTCGGCGAGCGGCCGATGCTCGCCGCGACCGAGCGCGGCCTGAGGCGCGACGAGCTCACCGTTGCCGACGTCATGACGCCGGCCTCGCGCGTCGAGGTGATCGCGCTCGCCGACGTCGAGGGCGCGCGCGTCGGCCACGTCCTGGAGACGTTGCGCCGCGCCGGGCGCCAGCACGCGCTGGTGGTCGACTTCGACGAGATCCCGGCCGGCCGGCCGCTCGAGCGGCCGTCGCGGCGCAGCATGGTGCGCGGCATCTTCTCGATCTCGCAGATCGCGCGCCAGCTCGGCGTCGCGCTGCCGGCGGGCGGCGAGGTGGCGCGCACCTTCTCCGAGATCGAGGCGGCGATCCGCTGATCACCCGGGAAAGCCTGCTGTCGCTCGAGGCCTACGCGCGCCAGCGCGACGCCTTCCGCGCGCGCGTCATGGAGCACAAGAAGCGCCGCACGCTGCATGTCGGCGAGCACCTCACCCTGCAATTCGAGGACGAGCTGCTGATCCGCTACCAGGTCCAGGAGATGCTGCGCATCGAGCGCATCTTCGAGGAGAGCGGCATCCAGGGCGAGCTCGACGTCTACAACCCGCTGCTCCCCGACGGCGGCAACTGGAAGGCGACCCTGTTCATCGAGTACCCGGAGGTCGAGGAGCGCCGGCGCATGCTGGCGCGCCTCAAGGGCATCGAGCGGCGCACCTGGGTCGAGGTCGAGGGCGCCGGGCGCGTCTACGCCATCGCCGACGAGGACCTCGAGCGCGAGAACGAGGAAAAGACGGCGGCGGTGCATTTTGTGCGCTTCGAGCTGCCGGCGGCGATGCGCGAGCGCCTGCGCGGTGGCGCCCGCCTGAGCATCGGCACCGACCACGCCGAGTACCGCGCGGCGGTCAAGCCGACTCCCGAGCAGCGCGCCGCGTTGCTCGCCGACCTGGCGTGAAGCGGCTCCTCGCGGTCCTCGCCTGCGTCGCGGCCGCGGCCTGCGGCCAGCCGCGCCCGCCGATGAGCGACTGGGAGCGCGAGCGCGAGGAGCGCCTGCCGCTGCCGGAGCAGCCGGTGCCGCCGTCACCGCCGTATCCCGACGGCCGCTCGCTCGTGGAGTTCTATGTTGCGGCCACCAGCGGCTTTCGCTTCTTCGTCGATGCCGCCACCCTCACCGTCGCCGGCGGCGTCGTGCACTACGTGCTGGTCGCGCGCAGTGACCAGGGCGCGCAGAACGTCAGCTACGAGGGCATGCGCTGCGCCACCCGCGAAGTGCGCCTCTACGCCGTCGGGCGCGACGGCCGCTGGGGCAGCAGGCCGGGCGTGTGGCACACGATCGAGGCACGCAGCGTGCAGCGCTGGCACAACGCGCTATACCGCGAGTTCTTCTGTCCGCAGAGCCAGGTCGTCGCCAGCGCCGGCGAGGCCATCGGCGCGCTGCGCCGCCGCGGGATGCAGCCGCCGCCGCCGGACCAGGGGATGTAGTTGCGCTGCTACAGCAGCACTAAATTGTCCCGGTGGATGAGCTCGGGCTCGTCGACGTAACCGAGGATCGCCTCGATCTCGGCTGACGGGCGCCGCACGATCTGGCGCGCCTCGGCCGAGGAATAGTTCGCCAGGCCGCGCGCGATCTCCCGGCCGTCCGGATCGACGCAGGCGACCACCTCGCCGCGCGCGAACTCGCCCGAGACTTCGACCACCCCGATCGGCAGCAGGCTCTTGCCGTCGCGCACCAGCGCCTTGACCGCGCCGGCGTCCAGCTGCACGCGGCCGCTGACGCTGAGGTGGTCGGCGAGCCACTGCTTGCGCGCTGCGAGCGGCACGGTGCGCGCGGTAAGCAGCGTGCCGATGTGCTCGCCCTGCGCCAGGCGCAGCAGCACATCGGGCTCGGCGCCCGAAGCGATCACGGTGTGCGCCCCGCTGCGCGCCGCGCGCCGCGCCGCCAGCACCTTGGTGAGCATGCCGCCCTTCGCCAGCGCGCTGCCGACGCCGCCGGCGAGGCTTTCCAGCCGGGGATCGTTGGCGTCCGCGCTCGCCAGCAGCCTCGCGCTCGTGTCCTTGCGCGGGTCGGCGTCGTATAGCCCGGCCTGGTCGGTGAGGATCACCAGCGCGTCGGCCTCGATCAGGTTGGTCACCAGCGCCGCCAGCGTGTCGTTGTCGCCGAGCTTGATTTCGTCGGTGACCACGGTGTCGTTCTCGTTGATCACCGGGACCACGCGCAGGGCGAGCAGCGTGCGCAGCGTCGAGCGCGCGTTGAGGTAGCGCTGCCGGTCGGCCAGGTCGGCGTGGGTGAGCAGCACCTGGGCGCTTTGCAGGCCGTGGCTGCGCAGGCAGCTCTCGTAGCACTGCGCGAGCCCCATCTGGCCGACCGCGGCCGCGGCCTGCAGCTCGTGCATCGCGTGCGGGCGCCGCGACCAGCCGAGCCGCTGCATGCCTTCGGCGATCGCGCCGCTCGACACCAGCACGACCTGCTTGCCGAGCTTGCCGAGCGCCGCGACCTGCGCCGCCCAGCGCGCGATCGCCTTGACGTCCAGCCCGCGCCCCTCGCCGGTGACCAGCGAGGAGCCGACCTTCACCACCAGCGTCTTCGCGCTTGCGATCATTTCGCGAGCTCCCTCGCGATCGCCTTCATCAGCGCGGCGCAACCGGCGCCGCTCAAGGCTGAGACTTTGAACCACGGACGCTTCCAGCGCAATTGCCCGACCACCCGGCGCACCGCGGCGTCGGCGTCTTCGAGCGCGTCGATCTTGTTGAATACCAGCCAGCGCGGCTTGCGGTACAGGGCCTCGTCGTACTTCTTCAGCTCTGCGGCGATGGTGCGGGCGTGGCCTGCAGCATTGGCTTCAGTGATATCAAGAATATGTAATAAAAGACGGGTGCGCGCGAGATGGCGCAGGAACTGGTGGCCGAGCCCGGCGCCCTGCGAGGCGCCCTCGATCAGCCCCGGGATGTCGGCGAGCACGAAGCTGGCGTCGCCGACGCGCACCACGCCGAGCGACGGATTGAGCGTGGTGAACGGATAGTCGGCGACCTTCGGCCGCGCGCTCGACACCGCGCGGATCAGGGTCGACTTGCCGGCGTTCGGCAGCCCGAGCAGGCCGACGTCGGCGAGCACGCGCAGCTCGAGCGCCAGCCTGCAGCTCTCGCCCGGCTCGCCGCGCGTGAACTGGCGCGGCGCGCGGTTGATGCTCGACTTGAAATGCACGTTGCCCAGGCCGCCCTTGCCGCCGCGCGCGAGCAGCGCGCGCTCGCCGTCGCGCGCCAGGTCCGCGACCAGCGCGGCGCTCTGCTCGTCGCGGATCAGGGTGCCCACCGGCACGCGCAGCTCGACATCCTCCCCGCCGCGGCCGTTGCAGTCGGCGCCCAAGCCGCGCCCGCCGTTGTCGGCGCGGTGGATGCGCGCGAAGCGGTAGTCGATCAGCGTGTTGACGTTGCGGTCGGCGCGCGCCCAGACGCTGCCGCCGCGGCCGCCGTCGCCGCCGTTCGGCCCGCCGTAGCGGATGTACTTCTCGCGGCGGAAGGTCGCGGCGCCGTCGCCGCCCTTGCCGGCGTGAACTTCGATCTTCGCTTCGTCGATGAATTTCATGGCCCGGAAAACAAAAAAGCCCTATCGATTCTTCGATAGGGCTTCTGTTTTGGTCAGGACCGGCTTACGCCGGAGAACTTTTCGCGACTACGCTGACCGTGTTCTTCTGGTCCTGGCCGCGCACCGCGTACAGCACCTGGCCGGTGACGCGCGCATAGAGCGTGTGGTCGCGGCCGATGCCGACGTTGGTGCCCGGATGCACGCGCGTGCCGCGCTGGCGCACCAGGATCTGCCCGGCGTTGACCTGCTCGCCGCCGTAGACCTTCACGCCCAGGCGCTTCGACTGCGAATCGCGGCCGTTGCGCGAGCTGCCGCCTGCTTTCTTGTGTGCCATGAGTCCTAGCCCGTGCCTTTAGCCTTGAATGTCGTCGATGCGGACCTCGGTGTACGACTGCCGATGGCCCTGCGATTTCTGGTGGTGCTTGCGCCGGCGCAGCTTGAAGATCTTCACCTTGTCGCCGCGCCCGTGGGCGAGCACCGTGGCCTTGACCTTCGCGCCCGACACCAGCGGCGCGCCGACCTTCACCGCATCGCCCGAGCCGACCAGCAGCACTTCGTCGAAGGCGACCGTGGCGCCGACTTCGGCGACCAGCGCCTCGACGCGCAACTGCGCGCCCGATTCGACACGGTATTGCTTCCCGCCCGATTTGATGACCGCGTACATTGGAATTGCCTTGCGTCCGAAAAGACTTGGAATTATAAGCGAATCATGAGTTTGCTGTCCACGCTATCACCGGTCGCGGCGGACTTGCAGCGCGTGGACGCGCTGATCCGCAGCCGCCTGGATTCGGACGTGGCGCTGGTGCGCCAGGTGGCCGAATACCTGGTCGCGTCCGGCGGCAAGCGGCTGCGGCCCGCCCTGGTGCTGCTTGCGTGCGGCGCCACCGGCTACCGCGGCGAGCAGCGCATCGCCCTCGCCGCGGTGATCGAGTTCATCCATACCGCCACGCTGCTGCACGACGACGTCGTCGACGCCTCCGGGCTGCGCCGCGGGCGCGAGACCGCCAACGCCGCCTTCGGCAACGCGGCGGCGGTGCTGGTCGGCGACTTCCTCTACTCGCGCGCCTTCCAGATGATGGTCGAGGTCGGCGACATGCGGGTGATGCAGGTGCTGGCGGAGGCGACCAACACCATCGCCGCGGGCGAGGTGCTGCAGCTCATCGGCAGCCACGATCCCGGGGTCGACGAGGCGCGCTACCTGGAGGTGATCCGGCGCAAGACCGCGAAGCTGTTCGAGGCCGCGGCGCGGCTCGGCGCCGTTCTTTCGGGAAAAGCTGGTCTGGAGGAAAACCTGGCGGAATACGGCCGGCACGTCGGCACCGCGTTCCAGCTGATCGACGACGTGCTCGACTACTCGGCCGACACCGCCGAGATCGGCAAGAACCTGGGCGACGACCTCGCCGAAGGCAAGCCGACGCTGCCGCTGATCTATGCCATGCGCAGCGGCTCGAGCGCGCAGGCCGATCTGGTGCGCCGCGCGATCCGCGATGGCGGGCGGGAGGATTTCGCCGGCGTGCTGGAGGCGATCCGCGCCTGCGGCGCGCTCGACTACGCGCGCGCCGCGGCGCAGGGCGAGGCCGAGGCGGCGGCGCGCGCCGTGGCGCCGCTGCCGGGGTCGGAATTCAAGCAATCTTTGCTAGAATTGGCGTCCTTTTCCGTGACCCGCAGCAGCTAGGATTCTTGCAGCTGGTTCGCAGAATCGGCCCCGGTCGGGGCGTAGCTCAGCCTGGTAGAGTACTGCGTTCGGGACGCAGGTGTCGCTGGTTCAAATCCAGTCGCCCCGACCACTCCCCCGCCTGCAGTCGAACCACCCCCACCCGTCGTCGGTAGGATAATCGCGCGATGACCCGGCTTCTGGTCCTGGTAGTCCTCGCGGTGCTCGCCGTGTGGCTGATCCGGCGGGCGCTGCGCGGCAAGCCGCCCGCCGCCCCGCCGCCGCTCGAGGGCGACCTGGTGAGCTGCGCGCGCTGCGGCGTGCACCTGCCGCGCGCCGAGGCGCGCCAGGCCGACGGGCGCCAGTACTGCGGCGACGAGCACGCCCGCCTCGGGCCGGAGCGCTGATGGACGCCGCGCTGCGCCGGCCCGAGCACGCGCCCGAGGAGCGCATCCCGGAGTCGCTGTGGATTTCGCTGCAATACTTCAACCTGTACCGCATGGCGCTGGCGGCGCTGTTTCTCGGCATCACGCTGGTCACCGACGACGCGCTCAACCTCGGCACGCACAACCTGGCGTTGTTCCGCTACGTCGCCGCGGGCTATCTGTTCGTCGGCGCGGTGTTCCAGGGTGTGTTGCGCGACCTGCGCGACCGCTTCGAGCTGCAGCTGTCCCTGCACACCGGCCTCGACATCATCGCGATCACGCTGCTGATGTCGGCGAGCGGCGGCATGCGCAGCGGCCTGGGCGTGATGCTGCTGATTTCGCTCACCGGCGCCGCCATCGTGGCGCCGCGGCGCCTGACCTTCCTGTACGCGGCGATCGCCGCCATCGCGCTGCTGCTCGAGCAATGCTACTGGGTGCTGGAGCACGACGCGCCGACCGCCACCTTCCTGCAACCCGGGCTGCTCGCCATCGGCTGCTTCGCCACCGGCGGCGTCACCAGCTGGCTGGCGCAGCGCGTGGCGGCGAACGAGCGCCTGGCGCGCCAGCGCGGGCGCGAGCTGGCGATGCAGACCCGCGTCAACCAGCTGGTCATCGAGGAGATGCACGACGGCGTGCTGGTGCTCGACCGCCGCGGCCGCGTGGTGCAGCACAATCCGCAGGCGCAGCACCTGCTCGGCGCCGCCAGCCTGCTGGGCGAGAGCATCGAGCGCTTCGCGCCGGGCTTCGCCGGCAGCGCCGACCTCGAGGTCCACGGCCGCGACATCCGGCTGCACCCCCTCGACAGCCACGCCAGCGAGGACTTCACCGTGCTGCTGGTCGAGGACACGACGCGCGCGCGCGAGCAGGCGCAGCAGCTCAAGCTGGCCGCGCTCGGGCGCCTGACCGCCAACATCGCGCACGAGATCCGCAACCCGCTGGCCGCCATCAGCCACGCGGCCGAGCTGCTGCGCGAGGAGGCGCGCGGCGAGGACCGCGAGCGCCTGACGCGCATCGTCAACGACAACGCCAGGCGCCTCGACCGCCTGGTGTCCGACGTGCTGCAGCTCAACCGGCGCGACCGCGTTTCGGCGGCGCCGCTGCGCCTGCAGCCCTGGCTCGACGGTTTCGTCGCCGAGTTCGTCGCCAACGAATCGTTGCCGCGCGAGCGCTTCGCGCTCGAGGCGGTGCGCGAGGCCTGGGTCGAGTTCGACCGCGAGCACCTGCACCAGGTGATGTGGAACCTGCTGCGCAACGCGGTGCGCTACGCGCGCACCGAGCCGCGCAGCGTGCGCATCGCGCTCGGCGGCTACGCCGACCGCGTCGAGCTCTCGGTGATCGACAACGGGCCGGGCGTGCCCGAGACGATCCAGGGCCAGCTGTTCGAGCCTTTCTTCACCACCGAGGCGAAGGGCACCGGGCTCGGGCTGTACCTGGCGCGCGAGCTGTGCAGCGCCAACCGCGCCAGCCTCGAGTACGTCGACGACACGCCGGGGGCGCATTTCCGCGTCGTCTGCCGGCAGGCGCGCGCCGCATGAGGCGCGTCGCCCAGGTGCTGGTGGTGGACGACGAGCCCGACATTCTCGAGCTGCTCGAGCTGACCCTGGTCAAGATGGGGCTGGACGTGGAGTCGGTGGGCTCGATCGCCGAGGCGAAGGAGCGCCTGCGCGCCGAGCGCTACGACCTGTGCCTCACCGACATGCGCCTGGGCGACGGCGAGGGCCTGGAGCTGGTGCGCCACATCGCCGCGCTCGGCCTGGACCTGCCGGTGGCGGTGATCACCGCCTACGGCAGCGCCGAGAACGCGGTCGCGGCGCTCAAGGCGGGCGCCTTCGACTACGTCTCCAAGCCGGTCGGGCTGGAGCAGCTGCGCGCCCTGGTCAAATCCGCGCTGTCGCTGCCGGACCGCGCCGAGGCGCCGGCGCCGGAGGGCGAGCAGCTCCTCGGCTCAAGCGCGCCGCTCGCGCAGGTGCGCGAGCTGATCGCCAAGCTGGCGCGCACCCAGGCGCCGGTGTACATCTCGGGGGAGTCGGGTAGCGGCAAGGAGCTGGCCGCGCGCCTGATCCACGGCAAGGGCGCGCGCCGCGCCCAGCCCTTCGTCCCGGTCAACTGCGGCGCGATCCCCGAGAACCTGATGGAGAGCGAGTTCTTCGGCTACAAGAAGGGCGCGTTCACCGGCGCGCTTGATGACCGCGACGGCTTCTTCCAGGCGGCGAGCGGCGGCACGCTGTTCCTCGACGAGGTCGCCGAGCTGTCGCTCGCCATGCAGGTCAAGCTGCTGCGCGCGATCCAGGAGAAGCGCGTGCGCAAGGTCGGCGCCACGCAGGAGGAGCCGGTCGACGTGCGCATCGTCTGCGCCACGCACCAGCGGCTCGGCGAGCTGGTCGCCGCCGGCCGCTTCCGCCAGGACCTGTTCTACCGGCTGAACGTGATCGAGCTGCCGATGCCGCCGCTGCGCGAGTGCCGCGAGGACATCGCGACGCTCGCCTCGATCATCATCGGGCGGCTCGCGCGTCAGAGCGGGGCGGCGGTGCCGCGCCTGTCGGCCGACGCGCTGGAGGAGCTGCTGGACTACGACTTCCCCGGCAACGTGCGCGAGCTGGAGAACATCCTCGAGCGCGCGCTGGCGCTGTCGCCGGGCGAGGAGATCGGCCCCGACGACCTGCGCCTCGCGCCGGCCGCCGCGCCGGCGGCGGAAGCGGACGTCGCCGCCGGGCCGCTGCCCGACTACCTCGACCAGGTCGAACGCGAGCGCATCCTCGAGGCGCTCGGCAAGACCGGCTTCAACCGCACCGCGGCCGCCAAGCTGCTCGGGGTTACCTTCCGCCAGTTGCGCTACCGCATGCAGCGCCTTGCCATCCGCGAAGACGACCGCTGACCCGGTGAGGATCGTCCGCTCGCCGAACTGCGACGAGCGCCCGGCGGGCAGCCGCATCACGCTCCTCGTGCTGCACTCGATCAGCCTGCCGCCCGGGAAGTACGGCGGCGACGCGATCGAGCGGCTGTTCACCAATCGCCTCGACCCGGCGGCGCATCCCTATTTCCGGGAGATCGCCGGCCTGAAAGTGTCCGCCCACTTCCTGGTGCGGCGCGACGGCAAGGTGGTGCAGTTCGTGCCGGTCGAGCGCCGCGCCTGGCATGCCGGGGCCTCGGCCTGGCGTGGACGCAGCCGTTGCAACGACTTCTCGGTCGGCGTCGAGCTCGAGGGCAGCGAGCGGGATTCCTTCACGCAGCGGCAGTACGCCGCGCTCGCGCGCCTGGTGCGCAAGCTGCGCGCCAAGCTGCCGCTGCGGGACATCGCCGCACACAGCGAGGTGGCGCCCGGGCGCAAGACCGATCCGGGCGCGCACTTCGATTGGGCGCGGCTGCTCTCCCGCCTCGCGCAGTCCTGATCCCCTAAACGGGGCGCTTCGCTGCACCGCCGCATTGGCCCGGCGGCGTTTCCTTTCAGACTACTAAATCTGGGCCTCCGGCGGGGGGTGTACCCGATATTTAGTGGTCCGCGCTTGCCAAGAGTTTTTTTCACGGGTAGGCTGGTACCGCTAATTGTGTTGGGTCACGGTACTTACACTAGATGTTGTAAGTAGTACGGGAGGTCGTCACGAAACCGCAACCACAAGGCGGCGGACGGTCCCGGAAACAGCCACACGGGGGACAGAACCATGCAGATCGCTCAGGAGAACGCCGCCGCCGCCCCCAGCCTGGGTGGCGCCGTTCCTGAGTCCGCCGCCGCCGCCCGCAACCCGTATTCCGAGTACCAGACCATCCGCCGCAACGGCGCCGTGGTCGGCTTCGAGCCCGGCAAGATCTCGGTGGCGGTGACCAAGGCGTTCCTGGCGGTCAACGGCAGCCAGGGCGCCGGCTCGGCGCGCATCCGCGAGCTGGTGGCCGGGCTGAGCGACGCGGTGGTGGCGGCGCTGCTGCGCCGCCAGCCCCAGGGCGGCACCTTCCACATCGAGGACATCCAGGACCAGGTCGAGCTCGCGCTGATGCGCTCGGGCGAGCACGACGTGGCGCGCGCTTACGTGCTGTACCGCGAAGAGCGCACCAAGGCGCGTGCGGCGGAAAAGGCGGCAAAGAAGACCGAGGGCGGGATCACTGTGATCGAGCAGGGGCAGCGCAAGCCGCTCGACCGCGAGCGCCTGCAGCGCCTGGTGGCGGCGGCCTGCGAAGGCCTGGCCGACGCCGCGCCCGACGGCATCGTCGAGGCGACGCTGCGCGACCTGTACGACGGCGTGCCGATGGAAGAGGTGCGCAAGTCGGCGGTGCTCGCGGCGCGCGCGCTGATCGAGAAGGACCCGGCCTACAGCTACGTCACGGCGCGGCTGCTGCTCGACATCATCCGGCTCGAGGTGCTCGGCGACCCGGCCACCCAGGCCGACATGGAGACGCGCTACGCCGCCTATTTCGCGGCGTTCATCGATCGCGGCATCGCCGCCGAGCTGCTGGATCCGGAGCTGGCGCGCTTCGATCTTGCCCGCCTGGGCAAGGCGCTGAAGGCGCAGCGCGACCTGCAGTTCGGCTACCTCGGGCTGCAGACGCTGTACGACCGCTATTTCCTGCACAGCGACGGGCAGAGGATCGAGCTGCCGCAGGCGTTCTTCATGCGCGTCGCCATGGGCCTCGCCATCAAGGAGCAGGACCGCGAGGCGCGCGCCATCGAGTTCTACGACGCGCTGTCGAGCTTCGACTTCATGAGCTCGACGCCGACGCTGTTCAACTCCGGCACGCTGCGCTCGCAGCTGTCGAGCTGCTACCTCACCACCGTGTCGGACGACCTCACCGGGATCTACGACGCGATCAAGGAAAACGCGCTGCTCGCCAAGTACGCCGGCGGCCTGGGCAACGACTGGACCCCGGTGCGCGCGCTCGGCTCGCACATCAAGGGCACCAACGGCAAGTCGCAGGGCGTGGTGCCGTTCCTCAAGGTGGTGAACGACACCGCGGTGGCGGTGAACCAGGGCGGCAAGAGGAAGGGCGCGGTGTGCTCCTACCTCGAGGTCTGGCACCTCGACATCGAGGAGTTCCTCGAGCTGCGCAAGAACACCGGCGACGACCGGCGCCGCACGCACGACATGAACACCGCGAACTGGATCCCGGACCTGTTCATGAAGCGCGTCATGCAGGGCGCCGACTGGACGCTGTTCAGCCCCTCCGACGCGCGCGACCTGCACGACAAGTTCGGCCGCGAGTTCGAGGAAGCCTACGTGCGCTACGAGGACCGCGCGGCGCGCGGCGATCTCAAGCTGCACAAGAAGGTTCCCGCGCTGCAGCTGTGGCGCAAGATGCTGTCGATGCTGTTCGAGACCGGGCATCCGTGGATCACGTTCAAGGATCCGTGCAACCTGAGGAGCCCGCAGCAGCACGTCGGCGTGGTGCACAGCTCGAATCTGTGCACCGAGATCACCCTCAACACCTCGGAGGACGAGATCGCGGTGTGCAACCTGGGCTCGGTCAACCTGGTTGCGCACCTGACCGAGACGGGTCTGGATTTCTCAAAAATAAAAACAACAATTTCCACGGCGATGCGGATGTTGGACAACGTCATCGACATCAACTATTACGCTGTCGACAAGGCGCGCAATTCCAACCTGCGTCACCGTCCGGTGGGCCTGGGGATCATGGGATTCCAGGACTGCCTGCACCGGCTGCGCCTGGCTTACGCCTCGCAGGAGGCGGTCGACTTCGCCGACCGCTCGATGGAAATGGTGGCCTACGCCGCCTACTGGGCGTCGACCCAGCTCGCCGAGGAGCGCGGCCGCTACAAGTCCTTCCCCGGCTCGCTTTGGGAGCGCGGCATCCTGCCGCAGGACACGCTCGACATCCTGTCGGCCGAGCGCGGCGGCTACGTCGAGCTCGACCGCTCGGCGAGCCTCGACTGGGAGCCGCTGCGCGCGCGCATCAAGCGCCACGGCATGCGCAACTCGAACTGCCTGGCGATCGCGCCGACCGCCACCATCGCCAACATCGTCGGCGTTTCGGCCTCGATCGAGCCGACCTACCAGAACCTGTTCGTCAAGTCGAACCTGTCCGGGGAGTTCACGGTGACCAACGAGTACCTGGTCGCCGACCTGAAGCAGGCCGGCCTGTGGGACGAGGTGATGATCTCCGACCTCAAGTACTTCGACGGCAATCTGGCGCGCATCGACCGCGCCCCGGCGGCGCTGCGGCGGCTGTACGCCACGGCCTTCGAGGTCGAGCCGAAGTGGCTGGTCGAGTGCGCGGCGCGGCGCCAGAAGTGGATCGACCAGTCGCAGTCGCTCAACATCTACATGGCCGGCGCTTCGGGCAAGAAGCTCGACGACACCTACAAGCTCGCCTGGATCCGCGGCCTGAAGACCACCTACTACCTGCGCTCGATGGGCGCGACCCACGCCGAGAAGTCGACCAGCAAGGCCGGGCAGCTGAACGCGGTGCCGAGCGCCGCCAGCGAGGGCGCCGAGGCGGCCGACGAGGCCAAGTTCTGCGCGATCGACAAGCCCGACTGCGAGGCTTGCCAGTGATCCAGCTCGGCAGCCGCAGCTTCGCCGGGCCGTTCCTGTCGCCGCTGTGGTCGGCGCCGCGCCGCCCGGGGCTGTACGCGGTCATGGTGCCGGGCTGGCGCCTGCTGACTTTCCGCGCGCTCGAGTTCGGCCACGCCGCCGACCTGGCGGCGGCGGGCGTCCTGAAGCAGCACGCCAAGTACCGCGAATGGCTGAGCATCGTCGGCACCGAGTGGAACCTGTACGTCGCGACCTACGAGATGTCCCGTTCCACTCCCGCGCAGCGGGAGGCGGTGGCGCGGGAGCTGGCGCGCGACTACCGGCCCGAATTCCAGCCTTTGGCCAGCTGAGCATGCTCAATTTCGAAGACCTCACCGCCACCCCCGCCACCGGTCTGCTCGCGCCCGGCGGAGGCAGCGCCGAGGCGCCCGCGCCCGCGGTCAGCGATGCATTGCGCCGCGTCAGGGTCGAGGACAAGCGCGTCATCAACTCCAAGGCCGATGTCAACCAGCTGGTGCCCTTCAAGTACAAGTGGGCTTGGGACAAGTACCTCGCCGCCTGCGCCAACCACTGGATGCCGCAGGAGATCAACATGAGCCGCGACATCGCGCTCTGGAGGGATCCCGCCGGCCTGACCGACGACGAGCGCCGCCTGATCAAGCGCAACCTCGGTTTTTTCGTCACCGCCGACTCGCTCGCCGCCAACAACATCGTGCTCGGCACCTACCGGCATATCACCGCCCCCGAGTGCCGGCAGTACCTGCTGCGCCAGGCGTTCGAGGAGGCGATCCACACCCACGCCTACCAGTACATCGTCGAGAGCCTCGACCTGGACGCCGGCGAGGTGTTCAACGCCTACCACGAGATCGCCTCGATCCGCGACAAGGACGAGTTCCTGGTGCCGTTCATCGACACCCTGACCAACCCGCACTTCAAGACCGGCACCCCGGCGGCCGACCAGGACCTGCTGAAGAGCCTGATCGTGTTCTCGTGCCTGATGGAGGGGCTGTTCTTCTACGTCGGCTTCGCCCAGATCCTGGCGCTCGGCCGGCAGAACAAGATGACCGGTGCCGCCGAGCAGTACATGTACATCCTGCGCGACGAGTCGATGCACTGCAATTTCGGCATCGACCTGGTCAATACGATCAAGCTCGAGAACCCGCACCTGTGGACCGCGGCGTTCCGCGAGGAGCTGAACGGCCTGTTCCGCCGCGCGGTCGAGCTCGAGTACCGCTACGCCGAGGACACCATGCCGCGCGGCGTGCTGGGGCTGAACGCGCCGATGTTCAAGGAATACCTGCGCTTCATCGCCAACCGGCGCTGCCAGCAGATCGGCCTCGACACGCTCTACCCCGGGGCGGCCAACCCCTTCCCGTGGATGAGCGAGATGATCGACCTGAAGAAAGAGCGCAATTTTTTCGAGACCCGGGTCATCGAGTACCAGACCGGCGGGGCTTTGAACTGGGATTAGGCGAGGGGGCAACCGATGCAAGAGGAGCTGGACGCGATGCGAATCACCGCCTGCAAGGCCGAGGACGACTACAAGCTGTGGCTGCGCTTCGAGGACGGGCTGGAAGGCCGGGTATTCCTCGGCAACCTGCTCGAGATCGGCGCCTTCCAGCTGTGGCGCGACGTGCGCGAGTTCGAGAAGGTGAGCGTCGATCCCGAGACCGCCACCGTGACCTGGGAAGGCGGGATACGCTTGGACGCGGATATTCTCTATCATGACGTGAAGTCGAGCCGGATTCAGCCCGCTGACGGCGAACAGCCGCCGGCGGTTGGATAGCCCGGGCTGTTACGCCGGGTTCTGTTTGTTCAACAACCAAGGAGACTGAGAATGGCGAAGAAAAAGGCGAAAAAAGGCGGCAAGAAAAAGAAGAAGAAGAAAGCATCAAAAAAGAAAAAGAAGCTGAGAAAAGCTGGTAAGAAGAAGACGGTCGGCAAAAAGAAATCCGCCAACAACAAGAAGAAGGCGGGAAAGAAGAAGAAAGCGAAGCCAGCCGTCTCAGTGGCCAGCCCCGCGGCAGCGACGATGGCGCCCTCAGCGCTCCCGTCCACCGCTGCGACCTCCGGCGCGAGAACCGCGCTGAATCCAGCGGCTGCGTGGCCGTTTCCCACCGGCTCCAGGCCTTAATCGGAGACCGGGAGGATCGGGCGGGGGCGTCAAGCCCCCGCCGGGCCCTCGAAGCTCAGCGGACCGGCTTGGTCATTCGACCCAAGAACGGAGACCTAGGCCGGTCCGCGAGGCTTCCTGCGCGAAGCCGCATTTTACCCTTCACCCCGATCCCGGACCTGGAAAAGCATGCTGAAACAGTGATATTGCGACGCAACATGAAGGTTTAAAAGTGTTACATGAAGTTATTGACTTATATGGATAAAGAACAATAATATGGTCTTCGCTGCATCGCAGCATACACAACACCGCTCGATTCGGCGCGAGCGCCTACTTCTGGCGCTGTCGAGAGTCCGGAGGGTCAAGATGAAATCACCGTTTCCCATGGCTGTGCGGGCCTACGCCGCGCTTCGAGGCACCCTTGCGCTGGTCGGGCTGGCCGCGCTCGCGGCCACCTTCCTTCTGCCCCTGCGCA
The DNA here is from genome assembly GCA_964576525.1 of uncultured Enterobacteriaceae bacterium. Lineage (GTDB taxonomy): Bacteria > Pseudomonadota > Gammaproteobacteria > Burkholderiales > SG8-39 > SCGC-AG-212-J23. Next base: position 35,482 of record CAZNVH010000015.1, on the reverse strand, counting down.
CCGACCCGGTGCTGCCGCAGCTGGGGGCGTTCGCGGCCGATCCCTTCGGCACCGGCGAGACCGCCAGCGCCGCCGGGCCGATCCAGGCCGCGGCCGCGGTCGAGACCGCCGCCGAGCGCGAGCAGCGCGCGGTGACCGAGTACATCGCCAAGCGCTACCGCGTTGCCGAGACCGCTGCGGCGCAGTTCGTCTCGATCGCCTACCGCGCCGGCGAGCAGCACCGGGTCGACCCGCTGCTGATCCTGGCGGTGATGGCGATCGAGTCGCGCTACAACCCGGTGGCCGAGAGCGTGGTGGGCGCCAAGGGGCTGATGCAGGTGATGCCCAAGTACCACCAGGAGAAGCTGCTCGACCACGGCGGCGAGCACGCGCTGCTCGAGCCGGAGGTCAACATCCTCGTCGGCGCCCAGATCCTGCGCGAGTACTCGCGCCGCTTTGGCGACGTCGAGACCGCGCTGCAGATGTACGCCGGCGCCCTGGACGAGCCCACCGCGCAGTACGCGGGCAAAGTGTTCGCGGAGAAAGCGCGCCTCGACGCCTTGCGGGTCAAGCCCCGGAAAACCGCGCAAGCCGCCTAGCGGCTTCCTGCAGGTCGTCCATGCTTCGCGTGTAGGCGAAGCGCACGAAGCTCGCGGTGCCGTTGGCGCCGAAGTCCACGCCCGGTGTGGCCGCCACCGCCTCCTTTTCCAGCAGCTCGCGCGCGTAGCGGCGCGCGTCGCCGCCGCAGTCGGCGTAGACGTAGAACGCGCCGCGCGGCTCGGCCGGGATCGCGAGCCCGGCCCGCTTCAGCGCCGGCAGCAGGAAGTCGCGCCGCGCCGCGAATTCGCTGCGGCGCTGTTCCAGGATGGAAATGCTCTCGGGCGAGAAGGCGGCGACGGCCGCGTGCTGCGCCGCGGCCGGGGCGCTGATGAAGAGGTGCTGCGCGAGCTTCTCGAAGCCGCGTACCGCGCCCGGCGGCAGCACTACCCAGCCCAGGCGCCAGCCGGTCATGCAGAAATACTTCGAGAAGCTGTTGACCAGCGCCACTTCCCCCGGCATCCCGAGCGCGGTCCACGGCTCGCTGCCGTACACCAGGCCCTGGTAGATCTCGTCGACGATCAGCACGCCGCGGCGCTCCGCGACAAACGAAGCGATTGAAAGAAGTTGCTGGCGCGAGATCAGCGTTCCGGTGGGGTTGGAGGGCGAGCCCAGCAGCAATCCCTTGGTGCGCGGTCCCCACGCGGCGCGCACCATGTCGAGCGTCGGCTGAAAATCATCCTGCGCCGAGACCGGCAGGACCTTCGCGACGCCCTCGAACGCGCGCACGAAGTGGCGGTAGCCGGGATACCCGGGGTCGGGCACCAGGATCTCGTCGCCGGCGTCGACGTACAGCGCGGCGAGCGTGAGCAGCCCGCCCGAAGCGCCCGAAGTGACGGCAATGCGGCCGGGATCGACGTCCGCGGCGAAGCGGCTCTTGTAGTGCGCGGCGATGGCTTCCCTCAGGGAATGCAGCCCGAGGGTCGCGGTGTAGGCGGTGCGGCCGTCGCGCAGCGCGCGCACGCCGGCCTCGACCACCGGCCCGGGCGCGGTGAAATCGGGCTCGCCGATCTCCATGTGCACCACGCGCCGCCCGGCGCGCTCCAGCTCCTGAGCGCGCGCCAGCACGTCCATCACCTCGAAGGGCTCGATTTCGGCGGCGCGCCGCGCCGTCAGCAGCATGGATCATTATAGAATCGTCCGGTGGACGAGCAGCTGAAGAGGAGCGCACTCGAGTATCACCGGCGCAGCCCGCCGGGCAAGATCTCGATCCTGCCGACCAAGCAGCTCACCAACCAGCGCGACCTGGCGCTCGCCTACACGCCGGGCGTCGCCGCCGCCTGCGAGGAGATCAAGCGCGACCCGGCGCTGGCGGTGCAGTTCACCTCGCGCGCCAACCTGATCGCGGTGATCACCAACGGCACCGCGGTGCTCGGCCTGGGCGCGATCGGCCCGCTCGCCGCCAAGCCGGTGATGGAAGGCAAGAGCGTGCTGTTCAAGAAGTTCGCCGGCATCGACTGCTTCGACCTCGAGGTCGACGAGCGCGACCCCGACAAGCTGGTCGACATCATCGCCGCGCTCGAGCCGACCTTCGGCGCGATCAACCTCGAGGACATCAAGGCGCCGGAATGCTTCATCGTCGAGCGCAAGCTGCGCGCCCGCATGAAGATCCCGGTGTTCCACGACGACCAGCACGGCACCGCGATCACGGTGGGCGCGGCGATCACCAACGGCCTGAAGGTGGTGGGCAAGCGCATCGAGGAGGTGAAGCTGGTCGCCTCGGGCGCGGGCGCCGCGGCGCTCGCCTGCCTCGAGTTGCTGGTGGAGCTCGGCATGCCGCGCGCCCACATCACGGTGACCGACATCAAGGGCGTGGTGTACAAGGGCCGCCGCGAGGAGATGGACCCGGACAAGGAGCGCTTCGCCATCGAGACGCGCGCTCGCTCGCTCGACGAGGTGATCGCGGGCGCCGACGTGTTTCTCGGTCTCTCGGCCGGCGGGGTGCTGAAGGCTGCCATGGTGAAGAAGATGGCGCCACGGCCGCTGATCCTCGCGCTCGCCAATCCCGACCCTGAGATCGACCCGGCGGAAGCGAAGGCGGCGCGCGAGGACTGCGTCATCGCCACCGGGCGCTCGGACTATCCGAACCAGGTCAACAACGTCCTGTGCTTTCCGTTCATCTTCCGCGGCGCGCTCGACGTCGGCGCGACGACCATCAATTCGGAGATGGAGCTCGCGGCGGTGCGGGCGATCGCCGAGCTCGCCCAGGCCGAGACTTCCGAGCAGGTGTCGCTCGCCTACGGCATCGAGTCGATCAGCTTCGGCCCGGACTACATCATTCCCAAGCCCTTCGACCCGCGGCTCATCGCGCGCGTCGCGCCGGCGGTGGCGGAGGCGGCGATGGCCTCGGGGGTGGCGACGCGTCCGCTCGCCGACCTCGACGCCTACCGCGAGTCGCTGTCGCAGTTCGTCTACCACTCGGGCGTGATCATGCAGCCGCTGTTCACGGCGGCGAAGGCCACGCCGCGGCGCATCGTCTACGCCGAGGGCGAGGACGAGCGCGTGCTGCGCGCGGTGCAGGTAGTGGTCGACGAGCGCCTGGCGCTGCCGACGCTGATCGGCCGGCCGCAAGTGATCGAGCAGCGCCTCGAGCGCCTCGGACTGCGCGTGCGCCCGGGCCAGGATTTCGCGCTGGTGAACCCCGAGTCCGATCCGCGCTACCGCGACTACTGGAAGACCTACCACCAGCTGACCGAGCGCAAGGGCGTGTCGCCCGAGTACGCGCGCGTCGAGATGCGCCGCAGCAACACCCTGATCGGCGCCATGCTCATGTACAAGGGCGAGGCCGACGGCATGCTGTGCGGCACCTTCGGCACGCACGCCGAGCACCTGCGCTACATCGACCAGGTGATCGGGCTGCGTGCCGGCGTGCGCCACTACGCGGGGATGAACGCCCTGATGCTGCCGGCGCGCAATATCTTCATCTGCGACACCTATGTCTCCGAGAACCCGGACGCCGAGCACATCGCCGAGATGACGCTGCTCGCCGCCGAGGAGATCCGGCGCTTCGGCATCACGCCCAAGGTGGCGCTGTGCTCGGCATCGAACTTCGGCTCGGTGCCGATCGACTCCTCGCGCAAGATGCGCCGCGCGCTCGAGCTGATCGCCGAGCGCGCCCCGGACCTGGAGATCGACGGCGAGATGCACGGCGACGCCGCGCTATCCGAGGACATCCGCCTGCGCGTGCACCCGCGCACCAAGCTGCGCGGCGAGGCCAACCTGCTGGTGATGCCGACGCTCGACGCCGCCAACATCTCGTTCAACCTGCTCAAGACCTCGGCCGGCGGCGGCGTCACCATCGGCCCGATGCTGCTCGGCGCGGCGCGCCCGGTGCACATCCTCACGCCCTCGGCGACGGTGCGCCGCGTGGTCAACATGACCGCGCTCGCGGTGGCCGACGCCAACGCGCCGCGCGGCCCCGAGCGCGGCCTGTTCTAGCGATGGAGACCGCGGCCAAGGTCAGCAGCTTCCCGGCGAACCGCATGCGCTCGCGCGCCGGCCTGGTGCTGACCGGCGGCGGCGCGCGCGCCGCCTACCAGGTGGGCGTGGTCAAGGCGGTGCGCGACATCCTCGGCAACCCGACGAAGAACCCGTTCCCGATCCTGTGCGGCACCTCGGCGGGCGCGATCAACGCCGTGACGCTGGCGGTGCTGGCCGACAACTTCTCGCGCGGGGTCGCCACCCTGCTCGAGTTCTGGGAGCACATGCGTTGCGAGAACATCTACCGCACCGACGCCTGGCACATCATGCGCACCGGCGCGCGCTGGCTCAGCGCCATGATGCTCATCTCGCGCCACAACCCGATGTCGCTGCTCGACAACGCGCCGCTGCGCGAGATGCTGGAGAAGAACCTGAATTTCGACCGCATCCAGCTGCACATCGACTCCGGCGCGCTGTACGCGGTGTGCGTCACCGCGTCGGGCTATACCTCGGGGCAGAGCGTGTCGTTCTTCCAGGGCGGCAGCGGCCTCGAGGGCTGGGAGCGCAACCAGCGCATCGGCGCCGCGGTCGGCATCAAGCTCGACTACCTGCTCGCCTCGGCCGCGCTGCCGTTCATCTTCCCCGCGGTCAAGGTGCACCGCGAGTACTTCGGCGACGGCTCGATGCGCCAGATCGCCCCGGTCAGCCCGGCGCTGCACCTGGGCGCCGACCGGGTGCTGATCGTCGGCACCGGCCGCCAGACGATGGACGAGGCGCGCATGCGCTCGAACAGCTACCCGTCGCTGGCGCAGATCGCCGGCCACGCGCTGAACAGCATCTTCCTTGACAGCCTGAGCGTCGACATCGAGCGCCTGGAGCGCATCAACCGCACGGTGAAGCTGATCCCGCCGGAGAAGCTCGCCGACTCGAACGTGCAGCTGCGCGCCGTCAAGGTGCTGTTCATCACGCCGTCGCAGCCGCTCGAGCTCATCGCCTCGCGCTTCATCCACGAGCTGCCGGGCACTGTGCGCTTCGTGCTGCGCCCGACCGGCGCGCTGAACCGCTCGGGGTCGAACCTGGCGAGCTATCTCCTGTTCGAGGAGTCGTTCTGCCGCGCGCTGATCGACCTGGGCTACAAGGACACCATGGACCGCCAGGCCGAGGTGGTCGACTTTTTCGAGCCGAACGAGGACCGCGCGCATGGCTGACGAAACCCCGCCGCAGGACCCGCTGGAGATGTTCAGGCGCCTGTGGGGGCCGCTCGGCGTGCCGCTGCCGGGCCTCGCGGTGCCGACCTTCGACCCGCAGGAGGTCGAGAAGCGCATCGCCGAGCTGCGCTCGGTCGAGGGCTGGCTCACCATGAACCTGAACATGCTTAAGTTTTCCATCAATGGCCTCGAGTTGCAGCGTGCCGCGCTCCAGGCCATGAAATCCGCTTCAGAACCCCCTAAAAATCAATCTAAGGAGTAGTCATGCCCAAAGCAGTCCGCTACCACAAGCAGGGCGGGCCGGAAGTTCTGCAGTACGAGGAAGTTCCCGTCGGCGAGCCCGCCGCCGGCCAGGCGCGCGTGCGCCACAAGGCGATCGGCGTCAACTTCGTCGACACCTACCAGCGCTCGGGGCTGTATCCGATGCAGCTGCCCGCGACCGCGGGCAACGAGGGCTCGGGCGTGGTCGAGGCGGTCGGGCCCGGCGTCACCGGCGTCAAGCCCGGCGACCGCGTGACCTATACCGGGCTGCCCGGCTCCTATTGCGAGGTGCGCGTGGTGCCGGTCGACCGCCTGGTGAAGCTGCCCGAGGGCGTCAGCGAGGAGATGGCGGCGTCGATGACGCTGAAGGGCATGACGGTGCAGTACCTGATCCACCGCACCTACGCGGTGAAGCCCGGCGACACCGTGCTATGGCACGCCGCCGCCGGCGGCGTCGGCCTGATCGCCGGGTAGTGGCTGAAGGCGCTCGGCGTGACCACCATCGGCACCGTCGGCTCGGAAGAGAAGGCGGTACTCGCCCGGTCGCATGGCTGGCAGCACGTCATCAACTACAGCACGGAGAACTTCGTCGAGAAGGTCAAGGCGCTCACCGGCGGCAAGGGCGTGCCGGTGGTCTACGACGCGGTCGGCAAGACCACCTGGGAAGGCTCGCTCGATTGCCTGCGGCCGCGCGGCCTGATGGTCTCGTTCGGCAACGCCTCCGGGCCGGTGGCGCCGGTGAACCTCGGCATCCTGTCGCAGAAGGGCTCGCTCTACGTCACGCGGCCGACGCTCGCCACCTACATCGCCTCGCGCCCCGACCTCGAGGAGACGGCCAAGTCGCTGTTCGACGTGGTCAAGTCGGGCAAGGTGAAGATCGAGACCACCCACAAGTACAAGCTCGCCGACGCGGCGCAGGCGCACCGCGACCTGGAGGGACGCAAGACGACCGGCTCGGTGATCCTGGTCCCGTGAAGGGCGCCTAGATCCCGAGCATCTTCTTGGCTTTGCCCAGCGTGGCCATGGACTCGGAGTGCTTTCCGGCCTTGTGAAGCTGCTCGCCCTCGGCGCGCAGCTTTTTCACCTCGGCGGTCTGCTTGGCGTCGAGCTTGGTCGCCTTGGGTAGCGCGGCGTCGATCGCCTTCCATTCGTTCGGGCAGTTGTGCGCCAGCACGGTGGTGGCGGCGAAGGCAAGGGCGGTGGCTAAGGCAAGTCGCTTCATGGGCCTGATTCCTCATGGAGGTTGAAGAGCTCCGGGCGCGCCTGCGGCGCTCGCCCCCGGCGTTCTCAGTATACGGCGACGACGGATTCGGTCGCGACAACCCGGCAGCGACCGCGGCTGCGGTGCTGATCCCGATCGTGGCGCACCCGCGCGAGCTCACCGTGCTGTTCACGCAGCGCAACGCGCAGCTCAAGAGCCATTCGGGCCAGGTGAGCTTCCCGGGCGGGCGCGCCGAGCCCGGCGACCCGAGCGTGGAATCCACCGCGTTGCGCGAGACCGAGGAGGAGATCGGCCTGGCCGGCGGGCGGGTCGAGGTCCTGGGGCGGCTGCCCGACTACCACACGCGCACCGGCTTTCGCGTCGCCCCGGTGATCGGCCTGCTCACCCCGCCGCTCGAGTTGAAGCCCGACCCGCGCGAGGTCGACGAGGTGTTCGAGGTGCCGCTCGACTTCCTGCGCGACGAGCGCAACCAGCAGCGCCGCACGCGCGAGTTCCAGGGCCGGACGGTCGGCTTCTTCGTTTTCGAGTACGGCAGCCGCACCATCTGGGGCGCGACCGCCGGGATGCTGGTGAACCTCAATAGAATGCTCGCATGAGCGTTTTCGCCATCATCGCCGCGCTCGCCATCGAGCAGTGGCGGCCGCTGGGGGAGAGGAAGGGCGTGTCCGCCGCGCTCGCCGCCTGGGCCGCCTGGCTGGAGCGCTCGTTCAACGGCGGCGAAGGCCGCCACGGCACGGTCGCCTGGCTGGTGGCGGTGCTGCCGGCGGTGGTGGCGGCGGTCGTGCTGCACGCGCTGCTGTCGGCGGCCGGCGGGCTGTTTGCGCTCGCTTTCGACGTCGCGGTCCTCTACCTGACGCTCGGCTTCCGCCAGTTCAGCCATTACTTCACCGACATCCAGCTCGCCCTGAAGGCGGGCGATATCGAGCGCGCGCGCGCGCTCCTCGAGCAGTGGCGCGGCGCTTCGGGCGTGGTGCGCACCCGCGAGGAGCTGACCCGGCTCGCGATCGAGCAGGCGCTGGTCGCAGCGCACCGCCACGTGTTCGGCGTGCTCCTGTGGTACCTGCTGCTGCCGGGCCCGAGCGGCGCGATCCTGTACCGCCTGGCGGCCTACCTCGCGGTGCGCTGGCGCGACCTGGGTGGCTTCGGCAGCTTCGCGCGCCGCGTCTTCCACGTCCTCGAATGGCCGGCGGTGCGACTCACCGCCACCGCGTTCGCGCTGGTCGGCGACTTCGAGAACGCGGTCTACTGCTGGCGCACCCAGGCGCGCCTGTGGCCCGACCCGGACGCCGGCATCGTGCTCGCCGCCGGCGCCGGCGCCATGGGCGTGCGCCTGGGGATGCCGGTGCAGGAAGTCGACGGCATGCAGCCGCGGCCCGAACTCGGCGTCGGCGAGGAGGCCGACGGGCCGTTCCTCGACACCGCGGTCGGCATGCTGTGGCGGGCGCTGGTGCTGTGGGTGATCGTGCTCGGCGGCGCAGGGCTGATCGCGGGGCTGGCGCGCGTGCTCTAAGCGGCGCGGTCCGCGCCGCAGCGCCAGCACTGCGTGAACTGCGGCTCGGATTTCTCGCCGCAGGCCGCGCAGTCCCACGGCGGGCCGTCGGCGGAGCTTGCCGAAAGGATGCCCTCGGCCCGCTGCAGTTCCGCGTCGTCCAGCACCCAGAGCTCGGCCTGGCACTCCGCCGGCGGCAGCTCGCCCATGGCGGAAGACAGCACCTCGTTGCGCACGGTGGCGCGCACGCCTTCCGCCTGCAGAAGATTGCGGGCGTGATGCACCAGCTGCAGGTTGTGCGAGCTGAAGACCCTTCTCAAAGCTCGAACAGCGCGTCGCACTTCGCCGCGCAGATGAAGTCGTTCTCCGACAGCCCGCCGATGGCGTGCGTCGAGTACTCGACGCGGCACTTGTTGTAGTGCACGCCGAGGTCGGGGTGGTGGTCCTCGCGGTGCGAGATCCAGGCGAGCGCGTTCACGAACGCCATGGTCTCGTAGTAGTTCTTGAACGGGAACACGCGGACCAGCTTGCCGTCCTCGAGGCCCCAGCCCTTCAGGTCCTTGAGCAGCTCCTGCGTCTCCTGCGGCGTGAACGGCTTGACGCCGCCTTCGCAGGGCTTGCACTGCTTGCTGGCAAGCTTGTTCATGAGGTCCTCAGGCGCGCGATGCGCAGGGCGGCGGGCGGGTGCGAATCGTAGACCGCGGAATGCAGCGGGTCGGGGGTCAGGGTGGCGGAGTTGTCGTTGTACAGCTTGACCAGGGCGCGCGCCAGCTCGCCGGCGCTCGAGTACTCGACGGCGTAGCGGTCGGCGGCGAACTCGTTGCGCCGCGAGAACAGGCTGAGCAGCGGCTGCAGGAAGAAGGTGAACTCGGGCATCACCAGCATGAACAGCAGCAGCGCCACCGGCAGCGCCTGCGTGCTCACGCCCAGGCCGGCGTAGAACCAGGGCTGGCCCGCCAGCAGGCCGAGCGCGGCCAGCAGCACGAAGCTGAACGCCCAGCTCAGCGCCATGCCCTGCACGATGTGGTGCAGGCGGTAGTGGCCGAGCTCGTGCGCCAGCACCGCTTCGACCTCGGCGGGCTGCAGGCGCGACAGCAGAGTGTCGAACAGCACGATGCGCTTCGCCGCGCCGAAGCCGGTGAAGAAGGCGTTGCCGTGCGAGGAGCGCTTCGAGCCGTCCATCACGTACAGGCCGCGCGAGCGGAAGCCGCAGCGCTCGAGCAGCCGCTCGACGCGGGCGGCGAGCGCCGGGTCGCCGAGCGGCGAGAACTTGTTGAACAGCGGCAGCACCACCGCCGGGTAGATCATCTGCAGGAACACCGAGTAGGCGGCGAGCAGCAGCCAGGCGTACAGCCACCACAGCGACCCCGCGGCCTGCGTCAGCCACAGCACCGCGACCAGCAGCGGCACGCCGAGCACCACGCCGACCGCGGCCTGCTTCGCCAGGTCGCTCAGCCAGAGGGCGAGCGTCATGCGGTTGAAGCCGAAGCGCTGCTCGATGCCGAACACGCGGTAGGCGCCGAGCGGCAGCCCGATCAGGCCGCGCAGGAACAGCACGCTGAGGATCAGCGCCGTGCCGTGCGCCAGCGGGTTCTGCGGCAGCGGCCGCGCCCACAGGTCCGAGAGCCACTGCAGCACGCCGCCGAGCGTGAGCGCGAGCAGCACCGCGGCGTCGAGCGCCGTGTCGATCATGCCGAGCCGCGATTTCGCCACGGTGTAATCGGCGGCCTTCTGGTGCGAGGCGAGCGCGATCGCCTCGGCGAACATCGGCGGCACCGCGTCGCGATGCGCGCGCACGTGCTGCACCTGGCGCTGCGCGAGCCACAGGCGCGTAGCCGTCGCCGCCGCCAGCACCGCCAGGAACACCCACGTAAAAGCGCTCGTCATGTGCATGAGTAGAATAAGCCATGGCTGGCGATCCCAACAACCTTATCTGGCTCGACATGGAGATGACCGGACTGCAGCCGGACATCGATCGGGTCATCGAGATCGCGATACTGGTCACCGATCCGCAGCTCAACGTGCTCGCCACCGGGCCGGTGCTGGTCGTCCACCAGCCCGATTCGGTGCTCGACGCGATGGATTCCTGGAACAAGAGCACCCACGCCAAGAGCGGCCTGATCGAGCGCGTGCGCGCCTCCAAGCTCACCGAGGCCGAGGCCGAGCGCCAGGCGCTCGAGTTCCTGGCGCCGCAGGTCCCGGCCTCGAGCTCGCCGATGTGCGGCAGCTCGATCTGCCAGGACCGGCGCTTCCTCGCGCGCTGGCTGCCGCGGCTCGAGGCGCACTTCCACTACCGCAACCTCGACGTCTCGACGCTGAAGGAGCTGGTGAAGCGCTGGAAGCCCGAGCTCAAGGCCTTCGCCAAGGAAGGCAAGCACGAGGCCCTCGCCGACATCCTCGAGTCGATCGAGGAGCTGAAGTTCTACCGCAAGAACGTAATGACGATTTGAATAGGGGTCTGACCCCTATTTTTTCACTTCGACAATCACCTCGATCTCCACCGGGATGCCCATCGGCAGCGAACCCATGCCGACGGCGGAGCGGGCGTGCTTGCCCTTGTCGCCGAGCACCTGGACGAAGAGGTCGGAGCAGCCGTTGATCACCTTGGGGTGGTCCTCGAACTCCGGGCCGGCGTTGACCATGCCGAGCACTTTCACGATGCGCTTCACCTTGTCGAGGCTGCCGAGCTCCTGGCGCATCACCGCCAGCAGGTCGAGGCCGACGGTGCGCGCGTGCTGGTACGCCTCTTCCACGGTGTAGTCGCGCCCGACCTTGCCCTTCGGGCGCCGGCCGTCCTGGCCCGGACGCGGGCCCTTGCCGGCGAGGTACAGCAGGTTGCCGGTGCGCACCGCGTTGACGTAGTTGGCGACCGGGGCGGAGACCGTGCCGAGGTCGATCTTCAGCTCCCGGAGGCGCTTCTCCGCGCTCATCTGTTGATGTTCTCGGTGTCCTTCGGATACGGCCCCGTGCTGCTGTTCACCCCGGGCAGCGCCGACGGGCGCTCGAACGTGCGCGCGTCCCCGCCGAGCGACGGCAGGCCGCCGGATCCCGCGCCTTTCTCGCCAGGCTGATCGCGGGGCGCGGACGTGTCTCTGGACAGGGCGCGGAGATCGGCCTCGTCGAGCTTCAGATTGAGACCGGATTCGCGAGGCGCCGTCGTGCGCTCCGGCGGCTGCGGCGGCGGCTTGGCCGGTGCAGGAGCTTGCGCCGCGGCCGGTCCTGCCGCGGCGAGGAGCAAGAGGGTGACGAACAGCGGGGTTCTGCTCATGACGCCAGCGCAACGACCTTGCCGGGGTTCATCAGGTTGTCCGGGTCGAACACCTTCTTGATGTCGCGCATCACGTCGACCACGTCGTCGCCCAGCTCAAGGCGCATCGAGCCGATCTTGCCCATGCCGACGCCGTGCTCGCCGGTGCAGGTGCCTTCCATGCGCAGCGCGCGCTCGACCAGGCGCTGGTTGAAGGTCTTCGCGATCTCGGTCTCCTCGGGTTTGGCCGGGTCGACCATCAGCATCAGGTGGAAGTTGCCGTCCCCGATATGGCCGAGGAGCGGCACCGGCGTGAAGTAGTTTTTCACGTCGGCCATGGTCTCGCTCACGCACTCGGCGAGCCGCGAGATCGGCACGCACACGTCAGTGGACACCGCGCGCGAGCCGGGGCGCAGTTGGAGGCAGGCGAAGTAGGCGTCGTGGCGCGCCTGCCAGAGCTGGGTGCGCTCTTCGGGCTTCGTCGCCCAGACGAAGTCCTTGCCGCCGTGCTCCTTGGCGATCGCCTGGACTGCCTCCGCCTGTTCTATTACAGAATTTTTTGATCCATGAAATTCGAAAAACACCGTCGGCGCCACACGGTAGCTGGTCTTCTTGAACTTGTTGATCGCGCCGACCGTCTTCTCGCACACGATGTCGCAGCGTGCGATCGGGATGCCCGACTGGATGGTCTCGATCACGGTGTTGGTGCAGCCGTCGACCGAGTCGAACGCGCACACTGCGGCCGACATCGCTTCCTGCACCGGGTACAGGCGCACCGTGACCTCGGTGATGATTCCCAGCGTGCCTTCCGAGCCGACGAACAGGCGCGTCAGGTCGTAGCCCGCGGCCGACTTCTTGGCGCGGCGCGAGGTCTGGATCACGCGGCCGTCGGCCAGCACCACCTTCAGCGACAGCACGTTCTCGCGCATCGTGCCGTAGCGCACGGCGTTGGTGCCCGAGGCGCGCGTCGCCGCCATGCCGCCGAGCGTGGCGTCGGCGCCCGGATCGACCGGGAAGAACAGGCCGGTGTGCTTGATGTGCTCGTTGAGCTGCTTGCGGGTCACGCCGGCCTGCACCACGGCGTCGAGGTCGGCCTCGTGCACCGTCAGCACCTGGTTCATCTGCGACAGGTCGATGCACACGCCGCCCTTGATCGCCAGGATGTGGCCCTCGAGCGAAGTGCCGACGCCGTAGGGGATCATCGGCACCTGGTGGCGGCGGCAGATGTTCACCACGTCGCGCACCTCTTCAGTTGTTTTTACATAGACAACGACATCTGGAAGCGCGTAAGGAAAGTAACTCTCGTCCTTGCCGTGGTGCTCGCGCACCGCGTGCGAGGTGGAGACCCGCTCGCCGAGCAGCGCCTTCAGCTCGGTGACGACCGACTGGTCGAACTCGCGGGCCTTGTTCACAGGATCACCTTTGGTGATGGGCCGGCTATTTTAGTTTGATCTCGCCGTCGAAGGGCACGCTTACGCCGAGGCCCGGGATCTGCAGTGTCACCTTCACCGGGAAGGTCTCTTCGCCCTTCAGCTTCCCCGCCTGTAACGCCGCCTGCACCGCCTGCTCGATCTCGCGCTGCGAGTTGACCCCCACCATCTTGAGGAACTTGCGGATGCTGAGGTTGAACGTTTCCTGGTCCATCATTGGCCTCCTAGGATCTTTTTCGCCATGGCCTTGCCCAGCTCCACGCCCGGCTGGTCGAAGCTGTTGAGATTCCAGATGATGCCTTGGACGAACACCTTGTGCTCGTACAAAGCGAGCAGGCGGCCCAGGTTTCTGGGGTTCATTCCTTCCAGGAACAAGATACTCGAGGGCCGGCTGCCCGGGTACTGCCCGTCCTCGGAGCCGAAGGCGAGCGCGTCGGCCTGGGCCCGGGCGCTGGCGGAAAGGTTTTTGTCGAGATTCAGATCGATGAAATCACAAGGGACCACCTGCGTGCCCTGGTGCAGCAGCTGGTGGAAGGAGTGCTGGCTCGGCGTGCCTTCCGCCCCCCACAGCACCGGGCAGGTGGCGTAGTCGACCGCGCGGCCTTCGCGGTCGATGCGCTTGCCGTTCGACTCCATCTCGAGCTGCTGCAGGTACGCCGGCAGCAGCCGCAGCGCGTTCGAGTAGGGCAGCACCGCGTGCGTGGCGCAGCCGAGGAAATTGGTGTTCCAGATCCCGATCAGCGCCATCAGCGCCGGGACATTCTGTTCGATGCCGGTCTTTGCAAAATGCCCGTCGACCTCCCGGGCGCCCTGCAGCAGGCCCTCGAAGCTCTCGAAGCCCATGGCGCAGGCGGCGGCGAAGCCGGCCGCCGACCACACCGAGAAGCGGCCGCCGACCCAGTCCCACAACGGCAGGATTTCGGAGGCGCCGAAAGCCCGGGCGGCTGCGAGGTTTTCGGTGACCGCGAAAAAGGCCTTGCCTCCCCATTGCTTCGCGGCGGCCGCATTGGCCATCGTTTCCGGGGTCGTAAAGCTCTTCGACACGACGACGAACAGCGTGCTCGCCGGCTGCGCGCCCTCGAGGGCGCGGCCGAGATCGCGCGGATCGACGTTGGCGACGAAGCGCACGTCGAGCGTCCCGTCGCCGAGCGCGTCGGCCGCGAGCCGCGGGCCGAGGTCCGAGCCGCCGGTGCCGAGGTTGATGACCGTTTTGAACTGCTTTTTCGCTCGAAGCTCGCCCGTCAGCTTCTTCATGCGAGCCAGCGTCTCTTTCACCTGTTGCGGCGCGGTGTCGCCGGCGCGCAGCGCGGTGTGCCACGCGGCGCGGTTCTCGCTCGTGTTGATGGCGCTGCCGGCGAGCAGCGCCTCGCGCCATTCGGCGAAGCCGCGCTCGGCGGCGAGGTGCGAGAGCAGCCGCAGCGTCATCGCGCCGACCCTCTGGCGCGAGAAGTCGTAGCGCAGGCCCGGGGCTTCGGCGACCAGCAGGCGCCCGCGCGCCGCGTCGCCGGCGAACACCTCGCCAAGCCGCGCCTGCTTCCAGGTCTCGGCGTGCTGCGCGAGCTTGGCCCAGGAAGGGCATGCGACGGGGGAGAGGGTTCTCAAGAAATCTACTTTAGAAGTCGATAAAGACGATACCGCTCGCTCCGGTCGCCGGGGCGGCCGACGTCGGCGAGCTTCACCCAGCCTGCGCCCGGGCCGTCGAACTCGTGCTTCGGGTTGCCCTGCACCAGCAGCAGCGGGCAGGCGTTCGGCCGCACGATGTCGAAGGCGCGCGCGCGGATGCCGCCGTGGTAGTCGAGCGCCGCGGCCTGCGAGACGCCGAGCGCCTTCTGCGCGATGCAGCCGGCGCCGACCGGCATCTTCGAGCGCAGCTGCAGCGCCACCGAGCGGTAGCTCTTCTGGTAGTCGGCCCAGGGCATCCACAGCAGCGCGAAGCTGCCCCACACCAGCACGATGCCCGCCGCCCAGCGCAGCAGGCTGCGCATCGGCGAGCGCGTGGTGCAGAAGATGAGGTAGAGCCAGCCGAGCGTAAGCGCCAGGGCGATCAGCACCGGGATCAGCTTGAACTCGGCGGCGAACGCCGGCGCGCTCCTGAAGAAGTTGCCCGCCAGGCGCTCGGGCATGCCGGTGAGCATCGTGAACCAGCCGAGCCAGACCAGCGCGCCGAAGAAGCCGAAGCCGAGCACCCCGAACCAGTCGAGCGCGCCGCCGGCGCCGCGCCTGAGCACCAGCGCGCCCTGCGCGCCGACCAGCGCCAGCGGCGCGAGCAGCGGGATCAGGTTTACGTCCTGCGGCGGGCCCCACCAGGCGGTCAGCGCCAGCACCAGCACGCTCGCCGCGGCCGGCACGAAGAGGCGCGGGTCGCTCCAGCGCCGGCGCAGCGCCCACAGCCCCCACAGCGCGAGTGGCCAGGCCGGCCAGGCGAACCAGCTGCCGGTGGCTAGGAAGTAGCGCAGGTTGGCGGCCGGGGTGCCGATCGGCTCCCAGGCGAGGCTGCGCCACATCGCGAAGGCCTCGGGCGCGCGCCAGGCAAGCAGCAGCGGCCAGGTTGCAGAAACTACTGCAGTTACAAGAACTGCACTTCCCAGAAAAATCCCTGCATTGCGGGTGCGCCATTCCCGGCAGGCGAGGTGGGCGATGGCGACCGCGGCGAACAGCGCCAGCGGCGCGGTCCAGGTCGCCGAGAGGAAGGCGAGGCCGAGCCCGGCGCCGAACAGGGCGCCCGCGCGCAGCGGGCGGATCGCCGCCTGCGGCAGCGCGGCGAGCGCCCCGCACAGCGCGGCGAGCGCGGCGAGCTCGGGCAGCGCCTCGTGCGCGTGCACCATCAGCCCGATCGAGCCGAGCAGCAGCAGCAGCGCGGCCGCGGCATGCGTGCGGCGGTCTTCTGCGGTCGGCGCCCAGTCGCGCGCCGCGGCATAGATCATCCAGAACGCCACCAGCATCAGCGCGCCGCTGGCGAGGCGCGCCGCGGCGTGGAACTCGAGAACCAGCTGGAAGATCTTGCCGAAGAGGAAGGCGAGCCAGTGGTACAGCGGCGGGTCGAACAGCCAGGGCTGGCCGGCGATGCGCGGCACCAGCAGCTCGCCGCTGGTCGCCATGTCGTGCACGATGCCCAGGCCGATGGCGTCGTGCGTCTTCCACAGGTCGTGCCCGGCGAGGCCGGGAAGGACGAACGCCAGCGCGATCAGCGCAAGCGCCGCCGGGGACGGGGGGAGGGTGAGGCGGGGGAGCATCCCCCGAAGACCGTTAGGCCTTCTTCTCCGTGGGCTTCTTCGAGTAGCGCCGCTTGAACTTCTCGACGCGGCCGGCGGTGTCGATGATCTTCGTCTTGCCGGTGTAGTGCGAGTGCGACTCGGACGAGACTTCGACCTTGATCACCGGGTATTCCTTGCCGTCGGCCCCCTTCATCGTCTCGCGGCCCTTGGTGTCGATCGTCGAGCGCGTGAGGAAGGGATGGTTCGAGCTGGTGTCGAGGAAGATCACCGCTTTGTATTCGGGGTGGACGCCTGGTTTCATGACCGCCTGCCGTGACAAAAGTGCCGAATTATAGTGGAAAAACCGGGCCTTGCTACAGTCGGCCGCCGCGTTTCAGCTCCAGGTAGCGGTTGACGAGCGAGATGGCGAGACGCTCGGGCTCGACGTCGAGGCACACCGCCCCGGCGGCGCTGATGCGGCGGAAGGCGCGCTCGCGGGTCGCCAGGTACTCGGCGGCCGCGGCGTGGGTCACGGCGCGGTCGAAGCTGTCGACTCGCGTCGAGAGCGCGCGCGAGATGATCGCCTCGCGCAGCGAAGCCAGCACGACCAGGTGGCGCGTGCGCAGGAGCTTGAGCGCCGGCAGCAGGGTCTCGTCGTCCTCGTCGCGCAGGTTGGTCAGCAGGATGACGAGCGAGCGCCGGCGCAGCTCGCGCATCACGTCGCGCGCCGCCAGGTGGTAGTCGGGTACCGACAGCGTCGGCTCGATGTCGTAGACCCGGTTGAGGATGGCGTGCACCGCGCCCACCGACTTGCGCGGCTCGCAGTAGCGGCTGACCCCGGCCATGGTCATCATGCCGACCGCGTCGCCCTGGCGCAGCGCGACGTGCGCCAGCAGCAGCGCGGCGTTCAGCGCGTGGTCGAAGTGCGACAACTCGTCGTCCTTGGAGGCCATGCGCCGGCCGCAGTCGATCACCAGCATCACGCGCTGGTCCTTCTCCTCCTCGTACTCGCGCGCGATCAGCCGCTGGGTGCGCGAGGTCGCCTTCCAGTCGATGGCGCGCTGCGAATCGCCCTGGCGGTACTCGCGCAGCTGGTGGAACTCCATGCCCTCGCCGCGCCGGCGCACCTGCAGCACGCCGATCTGCGACAGGCGGTTGTCGGTGGCGAGCAGCGTGTACTTGGCCAGCGCGCGGAAGTTGGGGTACACGCGAACCGGGGTTTCGTTCCCGGTTCTTCGGGTGATCTGCCAAAGTCCCAGGGGTGAAAAAAGGCGGACCTCCGTCGCTTCGAACTTCGTCTCCCCGCGCGCCACCGGCCGCACCTGGTAGCTGAGCTCGGTCCACTGCCCCGGCGCGAGCGCGAGCGAGCGCGGCAGGCCTTCGGCTTCGAAGCTCAGCGGGTGGTGGTCGTGCAGCGCGAAGCGCAGGCGCGAGGCGGCCGCGACGCGCAGCCGCACCTCGGCGCGCACCCCGAGCGCGAGCGACCCGGGGACGTTGCGCACCACCGCCGGCGCCTGCAGGCGCAGGCCGGCGAGCGCGTCCAGCGCCGCGAGGGCGAGGAAGCCCGCGCCGACCGCGGTCCAGGGAACCCCGGCTCCCGGCGCGGCCGACACCGCGACCGCGAGCGCGGTCAGCGCCAGCACCGCCCAGAGCATCCGGGGGGCGGGCAGCAACTTCACTTGCGCGGCGCCTCGATCTTCTCGACCAGGCCCTTGAGGATGGCGTCGGTGTCGCGCCCCTCGAGCTCGAGCTCGGGCGAGGGCATGATGCGGTGGCGCAGCGCGGGGATCGCCATGCGCTTCACGTCGTCGGGCGTGACGAAGTCGCGGCCTGCGATGAGCGCGGCGGCGCGCGCGGCGCGCACCAGCGAAATTGCACCGCGCGGCCCCGCGCCCGCGACCACGCCGGCCCAGGTGCGCGTCGCGCGCACCAGGCGCAAGGCATAGTCGAGCACCGCGTTGTCGGCGCGCAGCGAGGCCGCGATCGCCTGCAGCGACACCACGGTCGCGGGCTTCACCAGGGTGGCGACCTGCTCGATGTCGAGCTGGTCGCCGACCTTGCCCTCGGTGACGTGGCGCACCAGCGCCAGCTCGTCGGCCGGCGACGGGTAGTCGATCTTCACCTTGAGCAGGAAGCGGTCGAGCTGCGCCTCGGGCAGCGCGTAGGTGCCTTCCTGCTCGATCGGGTTCTGCGTCGCGAGCACCATGAACGGCGGCTCGACCTTGTGCGCCGTGCCCTCGATCGTCACCTGCGCCTCCTGCATCACCTCGAGCAGCGCGGCCTGGGTCTTGGCCGGGGCGCGGTTGATCTCGTCGGCGAGCAGCAGGTTGACGAACACCGGGCCGCGCCGCGTGGTGAACACCTGGTTCTTCGGATCGTAGAGCGTATGGCCGGTGACGTCGGCGGGCATCAGGTCGGGGGTGAACTGGATGCGCCCGAAGGTTCCGGACATGGTGCGCGCCAGCGCCTTGACCAGCAGCGTCTTGCCCAGGCCGGGCACGCCTTCGACCAGCACGTGGCCGCCGGCGAGCAGCGCGCACAGCACGGCGTCGATCACCTCGGGCTGGCCGATCAGCGCCTTGCCGACCTCGGCGCGCATCGCCGCGGCGACCTTGGCGGCCTGGGCGAACTGTTCGGGGGTGGGTTGGGTCATCGATGGACTCCCTTTTCGAGCGTGCTGTGTACGCGCTGCGCATGCTGCGCGAGCTTGATGAAATCGGCGCCGCGCATGGCGCCGGCGGCGTTGATGAAGCGTGCGGACTCTTCCGGTGAAATGTCGATCAGCGCGGCCAGCCGGCTGGCGCGCTCCGCCGGCGGCGCCACCGCGAAGTCGGGCTGGGCGCGCGCGAGGCGGCGCAGCGCGGCGTCGCGCGCCGCCACCACCAGGCGCGAGCGCAGGCCCTTCACCCAGTAGTAGCGCCCGCTCGCCCGCAGGTGGTCCAGCAGGCGGCGCCGGCCGGGAGGCAGGTCGGGCGCCACCGGGCCGAAGCGCGGCATGATGCTCCACAGCCAGAGCGCGAGCAGCAGGGCGGTCGAGGCGAGCGCGGCCGCGGCATGCTCGGTCAGGAAGCTCCACAGCGACAGCCGCTCGGGGTGGAAATACACCTGGAACTGGGGTCCCGGGGCGAACGACAGCAACCGCCACAGCAGCTCCGCGTGGTCGTGCTCGCCGATGAGGCGGTTGTGCGCGAACTGCAGGGTCGCTGCCGCCGTGACCAGGCCGCGGCCATGGGCGAAGGTGGCGAGCCGCGCCATCTTCGGCGTGCCGGCAAGCAGGCGCGTGTCCTTTCCCGAGAAGTCGAGCGTGAGCGTTCCGGGCAGCGAGGCGGTGAGCGTGCGGTAGCCGGGGATCTCGACCTTGTGCGTCGCGGCGGGTTGCGCGACCCAGGTGCGCGCGATCGCGAGGCGGTCGAACAGCGGGTCGGCCACGCCGGGGAGCTCGGCCTCGACGATCAGGTGGCCGCCGCGCTCCACCCAGCTCAGGATCTCGCCGATCCGCAGGACGTCGAGCGCCTGGCGGCGGTTCGGGATCAGCAGCGTGCCGCCGGCGGGCAGCGAGTCGCCGCCGGGGAAGCTGCGCAGCTCGTTGGCGCTCCAGCCCATGCGCTGGGCGAAGCGCTGCGCGGCGAGGAAGGGCCGCAGGCGCGCTTCGCCCGAGGCGCCGACCCGCTCCTTGACCGGAACGAGCTCGAAGTTGGCTCGGAACCACAGCACCCCGAGCCCGATGAGGGCGAGCACGCCGGCGGCGACGAGCAGGCGGCCTTTCATGGGAACGCCGCCTTGTAGCCGGCGGCAAGCTGCTCGACCGCCGCTGCCTGGGGGATGCGCCGTGCGTAGGCGCAGCTGCGCCAGGCATCGACCAGGGTCTGCAAATAGGATTGCTTTCCGGAAAGTCGCAGGACGTCGCCTTCCGTATGGCTCGCGAGAAGCTGCACGCCGCGCTTGTGCACGAGCTCCGACAGCGCGCCGCGGTAGAGCAGGGCGAGCGCCTCGCGCAGCTTGCCGGCGCGCGCCAGCGCGGCGGCCGCGGCGGCGACATCCGGCGGCAGTGTCTCGGGCGCGAGCTCCATGCCGAACAGCGCCGCCGGCGGACGGTAGGGCTCGGGTGCGGGACCCGCGCCGCGCGGCAGCATGCGCGCCGCCCACCACAGCGCGTAGGCGATGAGCCCGCCCGCCGCCACCCAAAGCAGCACTTCGGCGACCCGGGCGAGCGCGTAGCCCAGGGCGAAGAGCCAGCTGCCTTCGCCGCCTTCGGGTTTCTTCTTTTTCTCGGACGCGCGATCCTTGGGCACCCAGCGCTCGGTTTCGCGGTAGTAGCCGAACTCCTTGGCTTTCAGGACCTCGGCGATTTCCTTTTTGGGGTCCTTGCTCTGGGCGTACGCCGGCGGCGCCGCAAACACTCCCGCAAAAAGCATTCCCACCAGGAAGACTGCTGTTGCCGCGTGCTTCTCGGCGATGCGCCGCAGCGCGACCTCGATGTCCCAGCCCTCGAGCAGGGTGCGGCGGTTGAGATACAGCGAAAAGCCGGCGGCGACGTAGAAGGGCTCGAGCACGAAGATCACCGCGGCGTAGACCAGCGCGTCTTCCAGCGAGCTGCGTTCCAGCGCCTCGAACAGGTTGGTGAAGAAGGAATCCTCGCCGCCGCGCGCGCGCTCGGCCGTCGCCGGCAGGAACAGCGAGGCCATGGCGCTCGACGACCACAGGATAATCGCCTCGAAGTGCACCCAGACCACGGTGAGCCACACCGCGTAGCTGCGCGTGCGGCGGCCGAGCAGGCCCTTGCGCGTGCGCGCGTCGCGCCCGCGCTGCCCCTCGAGCTGGTGCACCGGCAGGTTGAACGAGCGCGCCAGGTCGAAGCGCCCGAAGCTCAGCGCCCAGAACAGGCTCGCGCTCCATTCGGAAGGACGCTTGAGGAAGCCGGTCGAGGGCACTTCGCCGAACACCGCGCGCGACAGCACGTGCAGCGCCACGCGGTCGTAGAGCGGCTCGAGCCACCAGACGATCAGCAGCGACAGCCACAGCACGTCGAACGCCCAGCACGCGGCGATCGCGGCGCCGGCCAGCGGCCAGAACACGAGCGCGTGCGCCGCGTACACCGGGCGCCACCAGCGCCGCAGCATGATGAAGCCGAGGTCCATCGCCTCCCAGGGCACGCGCCGCCGCAGCGTGATCGCGATGTCAGCCGGCTGCACGGCCGCGTCCGGCAAAGGCGAAGTAGGCGAGCAGCGCCACCCAGGCGGCAACCCCGACGCCGATTTTTATCGGGAAAGAAACCTCCGTAAGGGGCGACCAGAAGGCCTCGACGAAGGCCGCGGCGAGGAACATCAGCGCCGCGCCCCACATCAGGCGCACCGCGGGCCGCGCCGCGGCGACCAGCGCGCTCTTGCGGCTCTGGTTGCCGGGCGCGATGATCGCCAGGCCGAGCTTGAAGCCGGCCGCGCCCGACAGCACGATCGCCAGCAGCTCGAACGAGGAGTGCCCGGCGACGAACGACCAGAAGGTCTCGCTGTAGCCGGCCTGCGTGAGGTAGCCGGCGACCGCGCCGATGATCACGCCGTTCGCGCCGAGGAACCAGGCCGAGCCGACCCCGGCGAGCAGGCCGCCGGCGAAGGTCTGGAAGCCGATGCGCACGTTGTTCCAGATGTAGAAGCCGAACATCAGCACGTTGGTGTCGGACTCGCGCATGCCCAGGCGCCGGTTGGCCGGGTCGTACATGGTGTGGAAGTTGGCGAGCTGGTCGGGCGCCAGCAGGTAGTGCACGAAGTCGGGATAGATCTGGAGCACGCCGATCAGCGCGGCGAGCGGCCCGAAGAACAGCAGCGCCGCCGCGCTCACCAGGCGCCATTCCTGGCGCACCAGCCGCGGAAAGCCGGCCGCCATGAACTGCAGCACCTGCTGCGACTCGCGCTGGCGGTTGGCGTACAGCGCGTGGTGGCCGCGCAGCGCCAGGCGGTTCAGGCGGTCGACCAGGTCGGTGCTGTAGCGCCGCTCGGCGGCGAGCGCGAGGCCCTGGCACAGGCGCCGGAAGCGCGCCGGCATCTCGGCGGGGTCGAAAGCCTTCTTGCCGTCCAGGAACTGCTCGAACTGGTCCCATTCGCGGGCATGCATCGCCTCGAACGGCGCCTGTTTCACGGCTTCCCTGCCAGGTAGTTGGCGATGCCGAGGAGCTGCGCCGCCGCGGCGGGGCCTTCGCGCCGGCCGATCAGCGGCAGCGGCAGCGCGGCGAGCTCCTCGATGCGCTCCTGCGTGAGGCTCGCCGAGCGCTCGGCCAGCTCGAGCACCGCGCGTTGCTCGTCCAGGTCGAGCGCCACCGGCGGCACGATCGGCGCCGCCGGCGGGATGGCCCTCGCGGTCTCGCTTTTCTCGCCCTGGTACACCACCACGGTGCCGGCGGCGAGGTCGCCGAGGCGCTTGAACTCGCGGTTGGAGAGCATCGTCACCAGGCCGACGCCGTAGAGCAGCGGCAGGAAATCGACCGCGCGCAGCAAGTTGCGCGTCAGGGCGCCGGGCCAGCGCAGCGGCGTGCCGTCGTCGTTCAGCACCACCAGGCCGAACAGGCGCTTGCCCGGCGTGCGGCCCCATACCGCCTCGAGCCAGGCGGGCAGCAGCCACTCGACGAAGAAGGCGGACAGCAGCACCACGCCCACGCCGGCGCGCCCGAACTGCGCCGCCGCCATCGAGATCGCGATCAGGATGGCGATGCGGATGACGAGATCGACCGCCCAGGCGAGCGCGCGCGGCACCGGGCCGGCGAGGCGCAGCGTGAGCTCGATGCCTTCGGGTGTCGCGACTCGACGGGTGGTGTCGAGCATCCCTGATTCCCCCCTGAGGAAACCGGGAAAGTTTACTTCGGGAATTCGGAGTCAGGGTCGTAATTATGGTTGCGCGTACGCGGCAACATAATTACGACCCTGACCCCGAATTACTACCCTCGACGCATCGAGTCGAAGAACTCGGCGTTGGACTTGGTGGCCTTCAGCTTGTCGATGAGGAATTCGGCCGCTTCCAGCTCGTCCATCGGGAACAGGAGCTTGCGCAGCACCCAGACCTTCTGCAGGATCGGCGGCTCGATCAGCAGCTCCTCGCGGCGCGTGCCGGAGCGGTTGACGTTGATCGCCGGGTAGATGCGCTTCTCGTGCATGCGCCGGTCGAGGTGCACCTCCATGTTGCCGGTGCCCTTGAATTCCTCGTAGATCACGTCGTCCATGCGACTGCCGGTGTCGATCAGCGCCGTGGCGATGATGGTGAGCGAGCCGCCTTCCTCGACGTTGCGCGCGGCGCCGAAGAAGCGCTTGGGCTTCTGCAGCGCGTTGGCGTCGACGCCGCCGGTCAGCACCTTGCCGGAGGCCGGCACCACGGTGTTGTAGGCGCGCGCCAGGCGCGTGATCGAGTCGAGCAGGATCACCACGTCCTTCTTGTGCTCGACCAGGCGCTTGGCCTTCTCGATGACCATCTCGGCGACCTGCACGTGGCGCGAGGCCGGCTCGTCGAAGGTCGAAGCGACCACCTCGCCGCGCACCGAGCGCGACATCTCGGTCACTTCCTCGGGGCGCTCGTCGATCAGCAGCACGATGAGCGAGATCTCGGGGTGGTTCGCCACCAGCGCGTGCGCGATGTGCTGCAGCATCACGGTCTTGCCGGCCTTCGGCGGGCTGACGATCAGGCCTCTCTGGCCTTTACCCACGGGCGCGACGATGTCCAGCACGCGCCCGGTGATGTTCTCTTCCGCCTTGATGTCGCGCTCGAGCTTGAACGCCTTGTCCGGGTGCAGCGGCGTCAGGTTCTCGAACAGGATCTTGTTTTTGGCCGCCTCGGGGACCTCGCCGTTGACCTTGTCGACCTTGACCAGCGCGAAGTAGCGCTCGCCGTCCTTCGGCGTGCGGATCTCGCCCTCGATCGAGTCGCCGGTGTGCAGGTTGAAGCGCCGGATCTGCGAGGGCGAGACGTAGATGTCGTCGGTGCTCGCGAGGTAGGAGGTGTCCGGGGAGCGCAGGAAGCCGAAGCCGTCGGGCAGCACTTCCAGCGTGCCGTCGCCGAAGATCGATACGCCCTTCTTCGCCAGGTTTTTCAGCATGGCGAAGATCAGGTCCTGCTTGCGCAGCCGGCTCGCGTTCTCGATGCCGTTCGAGGTCGCCATCTCCACCAGCTGGGTGACGTGATGGGTTTTCAGCTCGGACAGGTGCATAGGAATGGGCACCGGGCCCGTAGCCGCCGCCGGCACTGGCGTCGACTCGGGGCCTGGGGATGAACGAACTACTTCCGGGGGGACTGCCTGGGGCCTGCTCATTCTCGGGGTGTGCGCCCTGAAAATCCTGGGCGCTGGGCTAAATTAGTTGGAACAACTCCGCACAGCGTAGAAGCTTCAGATGTTGCTGTCAAGGAAGGCGGTGAGCTGGGACTTGGACAGCGCGCCGACGCGGGTGGCCTCGACGTTGCCGTTCTTGAACAGCATCAGCGTCGGGATGCCGCGGATGCCGAACTTCGCCGGCGTCTGCTGGTTCTCGTCGACGTTGATCTTGGCGATCTTGAGCCGTCCCTGGTACTCCTTCGCCACCTCGTCGAGGATCGGGGCGATCGACTTGCAGGGTCCGCACCACTCGGCCCAATAGTCCACCAGCACCGGGGTGTCGGCCTTCAGCACCTCGGAATCGAAAGTGTCGTCCTTGACGTGGCGGATGTCGGAACTGCTCATGGGTTCTCGTGGGGGGTGTTGCAGAGCTTTTATTATGGGGCCGCTCCGCCCCAATCCCAAGCCCCGGGACCCTGCGCAGGTGCTAAACTATTGATTCAAATAACCTTATGACCTACGTAGTTACCGAAAGCTGCATCAAGTGCAAGTACACGGACTGCGTCGACGTCTGCCCGGTGGACTGCTTCCGTGAAGGTCCCAACATGCTCGTCATCGACCCCGGCGAGTGCATCGACTGCACCCTGTGCGTGCCCGAGTGCCCGGTCGAGGCGATCTTCGCCGAGGACGACGTGCCCGACGCCCAGAAGGGCTTCACGGCGCTGAACGCCGAGCTCGCCAAGCTGTGGAAGCCGATCATCGAGCGCAAGCCCGCGCCGGCCGACGCCGACCAGTGGAAGACGGTAAAGGACAAGAAGCAGCTGCTCGAGCGCTGAGCCGTCGCCCTGCAGCGACGTTTCGCTCTAAACAAATGGGGTCAGACCCTATTTATTTTTGATGCAGGATCCATTCAGCAAGGCTGTTCGCTTCTTGCGCCGCTAGTCCGGCGTTCGGCGGCATCGGCACGTTGCCCCAGGCGCCCTGGCCGCCGCGGCGGATCTTGAGCGCGAGCTCGCTGTTCGCGCCGGCGACGTTTCGGTACTTTTGCGCGACCTCGGCGAAGGACGGCCCGACCACGCGCTTGTCCACCGCGTGGCAGGCGGTGCAGCCGTGCGTGCCGAGGAGCTTCTCGATCGGGTCGTCGCTCGCGCCCGCCAGCGTGTCGGGCGAGGGCGCGGGCGCCGGTTTCTCGCGGTTGTAGTAGGCCGCGAGGTAGTCGAGCATCACCGCCGTCTCGGCGCCGGTCATCGGCGTGCCGCGCTCTTTCATGTTCTTCAGGTTGTCGGCCCACTCGCCGCGCGACAGCGGCGTGCGCCGGATGTGCTGCAGCTCGTGGCAGATCTTGCACTTGGTCTCGGTCAGGGTGGAACCGGGACCCGAGATGAGCTTGTCCTGTGCTTTTCCGGCAACAATAAAACTTGCTAGAGCGAGAAAAGCGACGCTACGCCTCAACAACAACCCCCACGCGGTGCCAGCCGTTCCAGAAGTAGCCGAGCGGGTTCCAGTACGGGATCGCGGGCTGCACGTTGCCGGCCGTGTCCCAGGCGCGCGCGAGGAAGCTGACGTAGCCGGGGCGCTGCGGCAGGTAGTCATAGGTGAAGCTGCGCCAGGCGTACGGGCTGAGCGGATCGGCGCGTGCCAGCTCGGCGCGCTGCCAGCTCTTGCCTTCGTCGGTGGAGATCTCGACGCGCTCGACCCTGCCCTCGCCGACCCAGGCACGGCCGCGCACTGTGAAGCGGCCTTTGACTCGGGCATTGGGTGCGGGCGAGGTGATCATCGACTTCACCGGCCAGGCTTCGGCCGACACCGAGTCGGGCGGCATCTTCTGTCCGGGCTCGATCGGCGTGCGCGGCACGCGGTAGCTCGAGTCCATGTAGGTGCCCTTGAACGGCGCGTCGAGCACCGTGAGCGTGTGCAGCCACTTGGTCGAGGCCGAGCCGACCCAGCCCGGCACCACCAGGCGCAACGGGTAGCCGTGCACCCAGGGCAGGGGCTGGCCGTTCATCGACCAGGCGACCAGCGTGCTTTCGTCCATCGCTTTCCGCATCGGGATCGAGCGGATCACCGGCGCCGCGGTCGGCACCGCGCCGGGGTCGCCGCCCTGGCCGGCGACGTGCGCCGCGCCGGGCTTGAGGCCCGCCGCCTTGAGCAGGTCGGCGAGCCGCACGCCGCCCCAGGCCGGGCAGCCCATGCCGCCGGTCTCGAGCCAGGGCGTGCCGCTCGCGGCCGGCCGGTAGGCCGAGCGCCCGGAGCCCGCGCACTCGAGCATCCCCTGGATCGTCACGGTCCTGAAGTTCTTCGCCAGGTCGAAGGCGGAGAAGCTCAATTCCTTGTCGACCAGGCCCTTGATCGTGAGCCGGTGCTGGTTGATGTCGATGGTCGGCGTGAGCAGGTTGTTGCGCACGAACATGCGGTCGGCGGGCGTGATGTCGAAATCGTGCTCGTGCGCCGGCACGCTGCCGGTGAGCGGGCGCTCCGAGTGCCACTGCATGCCCTTGACCTTGTCGGCCTTGACCGCGTCGCTGGAGATCGTGCCGGGCGGGTCGGTCTGCGCGCTGGCCTGCTTCACGCCGAGCGCTGCCGATGAGCCCGCAGCCGCCAGGGCGGTCAGAAAATGCCGACGTGATTCACGTTTCATAGCAATCTCCTCCGGTCACCTCGCCGCAAAGTATAGAGCGGTAATTCGGGGTCAGGGTCGTAATTATGGTTGCGCGTACGCCGCAACATAATTACGACCCTGACCCCGAATTACAATTGCGCATGAGCTCAACACCAAGGCGGGTCGCAATCCTGGGCGGCGCCCGCATTCCCTTCGCGCGCGCCTGGAGCGCCCACGCTCAGGCGAGCAATCAGGACATGCTGACGGCGGCGTTCAAAGCGCTCGTAGAGCGCTATGACCTGAAAAAGCAAATCATCGGAGAAGTGGCCGCCGGCGCGGTGATCAAGCATTCGCGCGACTGGAACCTGGCGCGCGAGTCGGCGCTCGGCGCGGGCCTGCACCCGGGCACCCCGGCCTACGACCTGCAGCGCGCTTGCGGCACCAGCCTGTCGGCGGTGGCGCAGCTCGCCAACCGCATCGCGCTCGGCGAGATCGACTCGGGCGTCGCCGGCGGCGCCGACAGCACCAGCGACATCCCGCTCGGCTACGGCCGCAAGCTGCAGCAAACGGTTTTGCGGTTGTCCAGAAGTAAATCCTTCATTGAAAAGCTCGGGAGCATCGGCTCGATCCGGCTGCGCGACTTGAAGCCGGCGCATCCCGGCATCGCCGAGCCGCGCACCGGCATGTCGATGGGCGAGCACTGCGAGGAGATGGCGAAGGAGTGGAAGATCGGCCGCGCCGAGCAGGACGAGCTCGCGCTCGCCAGCCACCGCAACGCCGCCGCCGCGTGGCAGGCGGGGTTTTTCAAGGATCTGGTGGTGCCGTTCATGAATCTTTCGCAGGACAACAACGTTCGCGCCGACACTACCTTCCAAAAATTGAGTTCTTTGAAAACAGCATTCGATACGAGTCCCGCCGGCACGCTCACCGCCGGCAACAGCTCGCCGCTCACCGACGGCGCGTCGGCGGTGCTCCTCGCTTCGGAGGAATGGGCGAGGTCACGCGGCATTCCCATCCAGTGCTTCATTTCCCAGACTGAAACCGCGGCGGTGGATTTCGTCGGCATGGCGGGCCCCAAGGAAGGCATGCTGATGGCGCCGGCCTACGCCGTGCCGAAGATGCTCGAGCGCGCCGGGCTGAAGCTGCAGGACTTCGACATCTACGAGATCCACGAGGCCTTCGCCGCGCAGGTGCTGTGCACGCTGAAGGCCTGGGAGTCGGAAGCTTTCTGCAGGGAAAAATTGAAACGCCCCGCGCTGGGCCCCATCGATCGAACCAGGATGAACCCCAAGGGCTCGAGCGTGGCGATCGGCCACCCGTTCGCGGCCACCGGCGCGCGCATCGTCGCTACCCTCGCGAAGCAGCTTGCCGAGCGCGGCTCGGGTCGCGGCCTGATCTCGATCTGCGCCGCCGGCGGGATGGGCGTGACCGCGATCCTGGAACGCTAGAACATCAATTCAAATCCCAGCGCAGGCCCCGAAAAGCGCACGTTGATCGGTGACTTGCCCGAGCTGAAGTCCTCGTCGGCGTCACGGTTCGAGCGCACCGCCCAGGAAACGATGCCGGCGCGCGCCGCGGCGTGGCGCCCGATCGCCTGCACGATGTAGGCGTCGAAGCGCAGCGCGCTGGTCACGTCCTCGTTCTGGCCCGAGGCGAACAGGGTCAGCCGCGACTGCAGGCTGGTGCCCGGCAGGAAGCTCCACACCACCCCGAAGGCGCCGACCAGCCCGCCGCTCGACAGCTTCTCGCTCGTGGTCTGCAGGGGGGAGGCCACGGTCATGTCGAGCTGGGCGTAGCCCAGCCCGCCCAGCGCCTCGATGCCGAAGGAGCCCTTGCCGAAGAAGTGGCGGTAGCGGTAGACGACCTCGGCGAAGCGGAACTCGAAGTCGTGCTTGAGCTCAACCGGCGCGTTGAACGTGCGGCCGCCGAACACCACCGGGTCCGAGCCGGCGCCGATCTCCTGCTTGTCGCTGCCTTCGCCGCCGGTGACGCCGATCTCGACGGCGTGCCCGGTGTGCGGGTGCGACGGCGAATCGCCGTGCCGCGAGATGTCGATGGCGACGCGCCCCGACGGCACGAACACGCCGCGGTCGACGGCTTCGATGTCGCTGGTGCTGATGCCGGCACAGCCGGTCAGAAGCGCGGCGAGGGCGGCGGCGAGGACGGTCAGGATTCTCATAGGCGGAATACCTCCGTGGCGTTCAAGTGATAGAGCTTGCGCCGGTCCTCATCGCTGACCGGCAGCTCGTCCGTTACCTTAACTTCCTCGGGCACGAACTGGTAGGGGTAATCCATGGCATACATCACACGGCCGGCGCCAAGAACCGACATTACGAACAGGATGTAATTCGGGGTCAGGGTCGCAACTCGATTTTGCGTACGCGGAAACGAGTTGCGACCCTGACCCCGAATTACTGGGGTTGGATCTTCGCCAGCTTGGCGTAACGTCCCCAGCGCTCGATGTCGGTCCTGATCAGCGCGGCCATCGACTCGGGCGAGCCGGGGAAGGCGTCGGCGGCCTGCCGCGCGAGGAACTGCCGGGTCTCGTCGCTGGCGTTGATCTGGTTGAACCAGGCGGCGAGCTGGTTCACCACCGGCCGCGGCGTGCCCGCCGCCACCACCACGCCCCACCAGGGCGCGATGTCGAACTCGCCGTAGCCCAGCTCCTGCAGCGAGGGCACGTCGGGCAGGCTGCTGTTGCGCTTCGCCGAGGTCACCGCGAGGATGCGCACCCGCGTCGGGTGCATGGTTGCGGCCCAGGTGGAGTCCACCGACATGAAGTCGATGTTGCCGTTGAGCAGGTTGGCGAAGCCGTCGCCGGTGACCTTGAAGGGGATGGCGCCCGTTTGCAGGCCGGCGCGCTCCTTGAGGAGCTCGGCGGCGACCTGGCCGGTGTTCGACTGCGTGCCGTAGAAGCCGTGCCCCGGCTTGGACTTGAGGAAAGCGATGAACTCGGCCATCGTCGTGTGCGGCGACGCGGGGCTCACCGCGACCACGAAGCTGAGCGTGAGCAGCGTGGTGATCGAGTCGAAATCCTTCACCGGGTCGAACGGCAGCTTCTTGAAGAGGTGCGGCGCGGTGGCGAGCGTCGAGCTCGCCGGGGTGATCAGGATGGTGTAGCCGTCGGGCTTCGACTTGGCGAGGAAGTCGGTGGCGAGCAGCCCCTGCGCGCCGGGCTTGTTCTCCACCACCACGGGCTTGCCGGCGAGCTTCGCCAGGCGGTCGCTGTAGTAGCGCACCACGATGTCGGCGCCCGAGCCGGCGGCGAAGTTGCAGATCGAGCGGATCTCGCGCGCCGGGTAGTCCTGCGACAGCGCATTCGAAAAAAGAGCTGTTAACAGTACGCCGAGGAGGGTTCTCATGCGCCTAGTCTAGCTAAACTCCCAAGCGCAATGCTCCCCAAAGCAGAACTGTTCGCGCGCCTCGCCGAGGGCCACGCCGCCCGCGTCACCGTAGTAACCCCGAACAAGCGTCTGTCCCAGGCGCTGATGCAGGAATTCGATGGTTTTCAAATAAAAAACAGTCTTTCCGTCTGGGATGCTCCAGACATCCTGCCTTTCGGCAGCTTCGTCGAGCGGCTGTGGGAGGACGCGCTGTACTCCGACCTTGGGGAAAAGCTCCCACTCCTGCTGACGCCGGCGCAGGAACAGCATCTTTGGCAGGAGGTAGTCCGATCTTCCACGGCGGGCAAAGACTTTCTCTTGAATGAATCTGCTGCGGCGCAATGCCGCGAGGCCTGGCGCCTGATGCATCAGTGGCGCATCAGGCCGGGAACCGGCAGCGAGGATGCCCTGGCTTTTTCTTCCTGGAAAAAAGAATACGAAAGAAAAACCGACAAGGACGTAGACGCTGCAAGGCTTCCCGACCTGATGATGGATCTCCCCATCAAGAAGCCGAACCTCACGGTCGCCTACGCCTTCGACGTTGTGCCGCCGCAGACGAAGGAGTTCCTCGAGAAGCTCGACGCGGTTTTCTGCAACCCCGAGGGCGTGGAGGCGACCTGCGCCCGCAGCGCGTTCCCCTCGGCGAAGCAGGAGATCGAGGCGGCGGCGAAGTGGGCGCGTGCGCGGCTGGAGGAGGGGAAGAGCCGGATCGCGGTCGTGGTTCCGGATCTGTCGAGAAAGAGAAGCGAGGTGGTGCGGGTGTTCTCGCGCGTCATGCAGCCGGGCTTCAACCTGCCCGGCGCACCGAAGACGCCGCTGCCGTTCGACGTGTCGCTGGGCAAGCCGCTCGCGGTCTATGCGCTGGTCGACTTTGCATTGACCCTGATCCGCTTCTCCCACGGCTCGATCGAGTTCGCCAAAGCCTCGCATCTCATCCGCTCCCCGTTCCTCGGCGGCGCCGACGGCGAGATGGCGCGCCGCGCGGCGCTCGACGCACGCCTGCGGCGCGACGCCGAGGCGGCGATCTCGCTGCCGAAGCTCATCGCCGCGCTCGAACCGGCTTCTTCGCTTCGCCAGTTTTTTGAAAAAGTATTTTTTACTTCAAAAGAGAAACCGCAAACACCTGCGGAATGGGCGCGGCACTTCTCGGCGCTGCTCGAGGCCGCGGGTTTCCCCGGCGAGCGCACGCCCGACTCGGAGGAATTCCAGGCGCGCGCCAAGTGGCACGAGGCGCTGGGCGAGCTGGCGAAGCTGGAGCGGATTGCGGAGGTGTTTTCTTTTTCGCAGGCCCTTTCTTTTATCGAGAGGCACTGCGCGGACACCCTGTTCCAGCCCGAGTCGCCGGAGGCGCCGATCCAGGTGCTCGGCGTCATCGAGTCGCAGGGGCAGCGCTTCGACTGCCTGTGGGTAAGCGGCCTCACCGACGAGACCTGGCCGCGCGATGTGCGCCCGAATCCCTTCCTGCCGATCGCGGCGCAGAAGAAGGCCGGCATCCCGCAGGCGAGCGCCGAAGCTTCGGCGACGCTCGACAAGCGCATCACCGAAGAGTGGCAGCGCGCCGCGCGCGAGGTGGTGTTCTCCTTCCCGCAGAAGGAGGAGGACCGCGACTTTGCCCCGAGCCCGCTGATCCTCGGGGTAGCGGAAAAATCCTTGTCCATGCCGGACTACCCGCGCTACAGAGATCTCCTCTTCAAAGAAAAAAATCTCGACAGTTTTCCGGATTCGAAAGCGCCCCCTGTTCCTCCCGGCAAGGTGCGCGGCGGCACGCGCGTGCTCGCCGACCAGTCGGCCTGCGCGTTCCGCGCCTTCGCCAAGTGGCGCCTCGAGGCCAAGCCGCTCGAGGAGCCTGCCGAAGGCCTGGACGCGCGCGACCGCGGCACGCTGATCCACGCGCTGATGAGAGAAATTTGGTCTCGCCTGAAGAGTTCTCTCTCCCTGAGGCAAGACCTGGCCCCCGTGATCGCCCAGGCGGCCGAGGCCGCGGTGAAGGAGTTGGGCCTCGAAGGCCGCTTCGCCGAGCTCGAGCGCGAGCGGCTGGCGAAGATCGCGCGCGAGTGGCTCGAGCTCGAAACCGCCCGCAAGCCTTTCGAGATCGAATCTCTCGAAGAGCAGAGAAACTTCAAGATCGCCGGGCTGGAATACCAGTCGCGCATCGACCGGATGGATCGCCTCGAAGACGGCGGGCACGTGCTCATCGACTACAAGAGTTCGCGCATGCTGTCGCCGAAGCAATGGGACGGCCCGCGCCCCGACGACCCGCAGCTCCCGCTCTACGCCGTCGCCGCGCCCGAGAAGCTTGCCGCGGTGGTTTTCGCCAGGGTGCGGCCCGGCGAGATGAAGTTCATGGGCTATTCGCGCGCCGAGCGCGTCCTGCCCAACGTGCAGATCTACCGCGAGTGGCACAAGCTGCTCGCCGCGTGGAAGAAGGACGCCGAGGCGCTCGGCGGCTCGTTCGCCGCGGGCGAGGCGCAGGTGGATCCGAAGGAAGGGCTGAAGACCTGCCGGCTGTGCGAGCTGCACACGCTGTGCCGCGTCTACGAGAAGCCCGGCACGCTGAAAGCCGGGAAGGGCGAGGGATGAAGCTAGGTCGCGACTTCCACGTACTCCACTCGGCTGCTCGGCTCGGGAACGGGCAGGCCGTCCGCGCGCAGCCCCTCAATATGGAATTCGATCGCTTCCTGGATCTCGCGCTCGGTCTCCTCGACGGTGTCGCCCACAGCGACGCAGCCCGGAAGGTCCGGGACGTACGCCGAGTAGTTGCCTTCACCCTTTTCGATCACGATTGCGTAGCGCATGGGGAACTCTATCCCTTAAGTCCAGCCTGCTTGAGGATACTGTTTAGGGTGCTGGGATGTAAATCCTTGCTCGGCTTGCCGGGCACAGTAACACGGCCGGGTTTGATCGCATGCTTGAACTGGCGATGGCTGCCGCGCGTCGCGACCAGGAACCATCCATCGCGTCGCAGCACCGTCAATATTTCGGAAACCTTCACGCGCGTCCCCCCTTTGCGAGAAACGAAGCCGAGCGATCATGGTTGACAGGTCTGGTCCGTCCGACTCGGATACCCGGGCAGTCGCGCTCGACCCGCGGCGCTCGTTCATCGTCCAGGCGCCGGCGGGCTCGGGCAAGACCGAGCTGCTGGTCCGACGGTACATCGCGCTCCTCAAGACGGTGCAGAAGCCCGAGGAGATCGTCGCCATCACCTTCACCATCAAGGCGGCGGCGGAGATGCGCAAGCGGGTTCTCGAGGGCATCCCGAATCCCGGGGAGATCGCGCATCGCCTGCGCATCCAGACCATCGATGCCTTCTGCGCCTCGCTCACGCGCCAGATGCCGGTGGTGTCGGGCTTCGGCGCGCAGCCCGGCATCGTCAAGGACGCGCAGGAGCACTACAGGGAAGCTTCTAAAAGAATAATTCTTGAACTGTCACCGCCCGCGTGCCGCCTGCTCCTGCACCTCGACAACAACGTCGAGACCGCGACCTCGCTCCTCGCCGCGATGCTCGCCAAGCGCGACCAGTGGCTGCGGAGAACCGGGTCTACCCCCACTCGTGACGAGCTCGAGCGCAACCTGAGCAGCGAGCGCGAGCGGCTTCTCGCGCGTGCCCGAGAGCTTCACCCGAAGGCTTCGATCGACTTTGCCGCCTTGGTTTTAACAAAAGATTTTGGTTGGAGAAAAAAGAATAGCGAGGCGCAGAAGCTCTCCGGCAACGAGCCGCTGCGCCAGGCGCTCGAGGCGCTGCTGCGCATGCCCGAGGAGAAATACACCGACGAGCAGTGGCAGGTGCTCGGCGCGATCCTCGAGCTCCTGCCGCGCGCCGCCGCGCACCTGAAGCTGGTGTTCGCCGAGCGCGGCGAGACCGACTTCCCCGAGGTCGCTCAAGGCGCGGTGCGCGCGCTCGGCACGCCCGACGAGCCGACCGACCTGATGCTCGCGCTCGACACCCGCATCAGCCACATCCTGGTGGACGAGTTCCAGGACACCTCCCACTCCCAGTTCGAGCTGATCGAGAAGCTGACCTCGGGCTGGCAGCCGGACGACGGCCGCACTCTCTTCCTCGTCGGCGACCCGATGCAATCCATCTACCGCTTTCGCGAGGCGAAGGTGGCGCTGTTCCTCCAGGCCTGGGAGCAGGGCCTCGGCACGGTCGCGCTCGATCGCCTCACCCTCACCACCAACTTTCGTTCGCAGGCGGGCCTGGTCGACTGGTTCAACGCCTCGTTCCCGCACATCCTGCCGCCCGCCGCCGATCCGGCCACCGGCGCCGTGCCGTACTCGCCCGCCACCGCCAACCCCGGGAACGAGAAGCTCATCGGCGACGCCGTCACGTGGCACCACGTCGCCGACCGCAAGGCCGAGGCGGACCGGATCGTCGAGCTGGTCCGTGGCGCCCAGGGCCGCACCGCCATCCTCGTGCGCAGCCGCCTCGCCCTCGCCGCGGTCGTCCCCGCGCTCAAGGCCGCCGGCATCCGCTACCGCGCCATCGAGATCGAGCAGCTCGGCGAAAAGCAGGTCGTCCAGGACCTCTACGCGCTGACCCGCGCGCTGCTGCATCCCGGCGACCGCATCGCCTGGCTCTCTGTCTTGCGCGCTCCTTGGTGCGCTTTGTCTTTAGAAAAACTTTTGGAAATCGCCGGCGGGTCTCGCCCCCCTGACAAGGGGGGTAGGGGGGTTATCTGGGAGCTGATCAAGGACGACCTGTTCCTCGAGAACTTCACCCGCATCCTCGCCCCCGCCGTCGCCCACCGCGAGCGCGGCAGCCTGAGAGACCGCGTCGAAGGCGCCTGGCTCGCCCTCAGCGGCCCCGCCTGCGTCGCCGACAAGACCGAGCTCGAAGACGCCGAGCGCTACCTCGACGAGCTCGAGAAGCTCGAAGAGCAGGGCCCCATCGCCGACCTCTCGCACCTCCGCGACAGCCTCGAGCGCCTCTACGCGCTCCCCGACGTCGACGCCACCGACGACGACCTCCAGATCATGACCGTCCACAAGGCCAAGGGCCTCGAGTTCGGCACCGTCATCGTCCCCGGCCTCGACTCCGGCCCCGGCGGTGGCGACCCCGACCTGCTTCTCTTCAACGAAGTGATCGGGTCCGGGGGCCTGCTCCTGGCCCCCATCAAAGCCACCGGCGCCGACACCGACCCGACCTACCGCTACCTCCGCGACCTC
>CAZNVH010000014.1:0-77028 GCA_964576525.1 uncultured Enterobacteriaceae bacterium | reverse complement strand
CGTCTGGAAGGCGCTGCCGGCGGCGCATCAGGAGATCATCAAGTCGGGCGCCAACGAGACCTTCCTCATCTGGTGGGCCAAATGGCAGCGCCAGAACGCCGACGCGATCAAGGAGCTGCAGGAGAAGCACGGCGTGCGCATCGTGCGCACCCCGGGCGACATCCTGATCGAATTCCTCAAGACCTGGGACATCATCGCCGCCGAGGAAGGCAAGAAGAACCCGTTCTTCAAGAAGGTGCACGACTCGCAGCGCGAGTACGCCTCGCTGGTCGTGCCGGCGAAGCGCTTCATGTTCCCGCCATACGCGTTCGCGGCGAACTACTACTGGCCGGAGGCCCCGGCGAAGGCCGCGGCCAAGGCCGACACCAAGAAGAAGTAACGGGAAGTCCGAGAGGGGCGATGAGAATCGCCCCTTTTTTTTGCCTGAGGATCTGGGGTTCAAGTCATGAGTGAGCAGTCGGCGGGCCTGATCAGGACGGTCCGCGTCATCGACAAGTTCACCGACGTCACCGGCACGTGGATCGCCTGGCTCAACGTGCCGCTGGTGCTGGCGGTGACCTGGGAGGTGGCGGCGCGCTACCTGTTCAACGCGCCGACCATCTGGTCGTTCGACGTTACCTACATGCTCTACGGCACCATCTTCATGCTGGGCGCCGCCTACGCGCTGCTCAAGGGCGCGCATATCCGCACCGATTTCTTCTTCGAGCGCTGGTCGATCAGGACCCGGGGCACGATCGACTCGGTCGCCTACCTGGCATTTTTCTTCCCTGCGATCTTTACCCTGATGGTGGTGAGCTGGGCGGAGGGCTGGTACGCGTTCCAGATCGGCGAAACCTCCGAGCAGACGCCGTGGCGGCCGATCCTGTGGCCCTTCAAGCTGGTGGTGCCGGGCGCCTGCCTGCTGCTGCTGATCCAGGGGATCTCCGAAACCATCAAGAGCGTGTACGCGGCGCGTCTGGGCATCGAGCTCGATCACAAGGAAAAGGTCGAGATCTAGCCCCATGAGCGCACTCGCTTTCCTCGGCCTGGTGATGCTGATCGTGATGATCGCGACGATCTTCGTCGGCTTCCCGATCTCCTTCACGCTGCTGTTCCTCGCCCTCGCCTTCGGCTATTTCGGCCTCGGTCACGTGGTGTTCGACCTGGCCTACTTCCAGACCATCGGCATGATGAAGGAGGAGCTGCTGGCGGCGGTGCCCCTGTTCATCTTCATGGGCTTCCTCACCGAGCAGGCCGGGCTGATGGAGCGGTTGTTCACCGCTTTCCGCATGCTGCTGGCGCCGATCCGCGGGGCGCTGTTCGCGGTCGTGATCCTCACGGCGACGGTGTTCGCGATGGCCACCGGCATCGTCGGCGCGGCGGTGACGGTGCTCGGCATCATGGCCAGCCCGATCATGATCAAGACCGGCTACGACGCCAAGCTCGCTGCCGGCTGCATCACCGCCGGCGGCACGCTCGGCATCCTGATCCCGCCCTCGGTGATGCTGATCGTGATGGGCCCGGTGATCGGGGTGTCGGTGGCGGAGCTGTACTCGGCGGCATTCGGTCCGGGCTTCCTGCTCGCCGGCCTCTACCTCGCCTATCTGATGATTCGCTCGAACCTGAACCCGAAGCTCGGCCCG
This sequence comes from uncultured Enterobacteriaceae bacterium, assembly GCA_964576525.1. Taxonomy (GTDB): domain Bacteria; phylum Pseudomonadota; class Gammaproteobacteria; order Burkholderiales; family SG8-39; genus SCGC-AG-212-J23. The sequence goes on along the minus strand of CAZNVH010000014.1, from coordinate 75,406 downwards.
CCGGTGCCGAAGGAAGACCGGGTCAGTTCGCCCTTGCAGCTCATCACCGAGGTGCTCATCGGCGTAGTGCCGCTGCTGTTGCTGATCGGCGCGGTGCTCGGCTCGATGCTCGGCGGCCTCGCGACCCCGACCGAGGCGAGCGCGATCGGCGCGTTCGGCGCCGCGCTCCTCACCTTGGCCTACGGCAGGTTTACCTGGGCGGGGTTCAAGCGCGCGGTGCTGAGCACCACCGCGACCTCCAGCATGGTGCTGTTCCTCGCCGTGACCTCGAACATCTTCGGCGCGGTGTTCGCGCGTCTGGGCACCGCCAACTGGATCACCGAGACCATGCTCGCGCTGCCGTTCTCGCCGGTGGTCATGCTGCTCATCGTGCTGTCTCTCATCTTCCTGCTCGGCTGGCCGTTCGAGTGGCCGGCGATCATCCTGGTGTTCCTGCCGATCTTCTACCCGGTGATGGAGGCGTTGAAGCCCGCGCTCGCCGTGTCGCTCGGCATCCCGGTCGACATGGTGATGGTCTGGTTCGGCGCGGTGGTCGCCGTCGTGCTGCAGACGGCATTCCTGTCGCCGCCAGTGGCGATGTCGGCCTACTACTTGCGCCAGGTGGTGAAGGAATGGTCGCTCGGGACGATCTACAGTGGCATGTTCCAGTTCATGGTCCTGCAGGTCGTCGCCATCGCGCTGATCATCATTTTCCCGAAGATCGTGACCACCTTCCCGGAGGAGCTGCGCGAGGAGTCGCGCAACATCAAGACCGAAGAGGTCGACGACAGCATGAACCGGCTCGAGGAAGACCCGCTCAAGCGGGCGCAGGAACAGCAGGAGGAGGAGGCGGGGGATAGCCTAGAAAAAGACCAAAGGAAGACGAAGAAGAAGTAGCTTTCGCCGAAATCACTCGACGCCGGGCCAGCCCCGGCGTTATTTTTTGCCCTGACCCTTATGACGTTCGATTTCGACGCCCCGGTCGACCGCGCCGGCACCTGGAGCACGCGCTGGGAACGCTACGCCGGGCGCGACGTGATCCCGTTGTGGGTCGCGGACATGGACTTTCGCGCCCCGCCGGGGGTGCTCGCCGCGCTCGAGGAACGCCTCCGGCATGGCGTGCTCGGCTACACCGCCGCCCCCGAGGCGCTGCGCGCGGCGATCGTCGAGCGCCTCGGCCGGCTCTACGCCTGGCGCATCGACCCGTCGTGGATCGTGTTCCTGCCGGGAGTGGTTCCGGGCCTGCACCACGCCGCGCGCTGCCTGGCGCCGCCGGGCGCGCACGTGCTGCTGCCGCGGCCGGTCTACCAGCACCTGAAGCGCGCCCCCGAGCTCGCGCCGCGCCCGTTCAGCGAGATCCCCCTGGTTCTCGACGGTGGCCGCTGGGTTTTCGATCTTGATTCCCTAGAAAAAGAAATCAATCCGAAAACGAGGCTGTTCTTTCTGTGCAACCCGCAGAACCCCGGCGGCACCGTGTTCCGCCGCGCGGAGCTCGAGCGGCTGGCGGAGCTGTCGCGCGACCTGGTCATCGTTTCCGACGAGATCCACTGCGACCTGATCCTGGAGAAAGGGCTGCGGCACGTGCCGATCGCGAGCCTTGCCCCCGAGATCTCGCGCCGCACCGTGACGCTCATGTCGCCGAACAAGGCCTTCAACATCCCGGCGGCGGGCTGCGCCTGGGCGATCATCGAGGACGCGGAGCTCAGGAAGACGTTCTCCGTGGACCTGAGCGCACACGTGCTGCCCTCGTCATCCGTTTTCGGCTATGTCGCGGCGCTCGCCGCGTACCGCGACGGCGATGCCTGGCTGTCGGCGCTGCTGGACTACTTGCGGGGGAATCGCGACTACGTGGAACAGCACATCGGCCTGCCGCTGGCGCACGTCGAAGCCACCTACCTGGCGTGGATCGACTGCTCCGGTCTCGGGACCGACGGCTATGAGCTTTTCCTGCAGAACGGCGTTGCGCTGTCGCCGGGCGCGCAGTTCGGCGACGCGCGCTTCGTACGGCTCAATTTCGGCACGCAACGAAAAATGCTTGAGAAAGCGGTAGGACGGATCAGGACCGCATCCACGCCGAGCCCCAAAGGTTGAGCGTTCTCTGCTCGTGGGGCCAGGTGCGGTGGGGCGCCTCGCGCGGCAGGAGCTCGAGCTCGGCGGAGAACTCGACCTTGTGGCCGTCGGGATCCTCGACCATGAAGAACAGATTGTTCCCGGGGCCGTGGCGGCCCGGTCCCCACCACAGCGGGATGCGCAGCCCGCCCATGCGGTCGGCCCAGTCGCGGATGTCGAGCCAGCCGCTGGTCTCGTAGCAGTGGTGGTCGGGGCGCGACTCGGGCGCGCGGAACGCGGCGAAGCTGTGGTGCTCGGCGTCGGAGCGCAGGAAGCAGGCCGCGAGCGCCTCGCCCTCCAGGACGCGGTCGGACTCGAGCATGCCGAGGCCGCGGTAGAACTCGACCATCTCCGGCAGCCGCGTGGTGGCGCAGACGAAATGTTGCAGACGGGCGGTCAAACCGCTTTCAGGATTGAATTCTTTTGCAACACCAAACGCGACAAGGCGCCCGTCGGGGTCGCGCACTGCGAACCCTTGCGAAAAGAGCGGTGAAGAGAATTCCTCGGTGTTCCTGAGCTGCTTGCGATACGCGGCGAGGTGCGCGGCGTCCTGCAGCTGCAGCGCGAAGTACGGCACCGCCCCCGCGGCGCCCTGGCCGACCACCAGGCGCCGGCCGCGGCCGGCGACCAGCCAGCTAGCGCCGGGCAGCGCCTCGACGCGGTCGCCGAGCAGCTCGCCGTAGAAGCGCGCGAGGCGCTCGGGCTGCGGGCTGTCGCGCCGCAGGTGATGCAGCCTTGCGGGCCACAGATCCGGAGCCATTGCCGCCATTTTCCCGCAAAGCGAGCGCCGCGTGCAGGATGCGCTCGAGATGCGGATCGCGCACCCCGACCCCGTGCATGTGCTCGAGCGTGTTGCGGATGTAGTCGATGCAGGGGCCGCGCACGCCGATCCCCTGGGCCACCAGCCGCGCGCGGCCGTGCAGGTCGAGCTCGCGCACGTACGAGGGATGTCCCGGGTCGGCGACGAAGGCGAGGGCGTGGATCGTGCGCCCCGAGCCCAGGCGCACCGGGATCAGGCGCGGCGCGTAGACGCGGCGCGGCATCTCGCGGTTCCAGAGCCGCGCCAACGCGCGCTGCAGGCGCGGGGCGTCGATGCGGTAGGCCATGCCCCAGCACGAGCCGCCGGGGCACAGTCCCATCACCAGCCCGGGCTTGCGCTGCGTGCCGCGATAGCGCGTCGACAGGATGCACAGCGCACGGTGGTAGCCGTGCGCCCGGCCGAGCGCCTTGCTGCGGTAGTCGAAGCACGGCGACCACATGAGCGAGGCGTAGCCGAACACCCAGAGATCGCCTCGCGGCAGCCGCGCCTTGAATTCCCCAAGCTTCATTCCTGGTGGAAATTATAGAATCGTCGCGATGTCTTTACTCATGAAAGCGGTCGCGCTGGTGGTTTTATTGGGGCTGGCTGACCCCGTGCCGGCGCTCGAGCTGAAGCCGTGGGCCGGCGGCGCCACGCCGCCGCTCGAGCTCGGCGACCTGGAGGGCCGGCGGCACCGCCTTGCCGACTACCGCGGCAGCGTGGTGCTGGTGAATTTCTGGGCCACCTGGTGCGTGCCCTGCCGCGACGAGATGCCGAGCATCGAGCGCCTGCGCGCCTCGCTCCAGGGCCGGCGCTTCGCGGTGCTGGCGGTCAACCTGGCCGAGCCCGAGCCGCGCATCCGCCGCTTCCTGGATACGGTGCCGGTGGGATTCGCCGTGCTCCTCGACCGCGACGGCGCCACCGCGAAGGCCTGGCAGGCGCGGATCCTCCCGGCGACCTACATCGTCGGACCCGACGGCCGCATCCGCTACCAGTACTTCGGCGACCTCGACTGGGCGAAGCCGGAGGTGCAGGCGGCGATCGAGGCCTTGCTCAAATGAGAAAGCTTCTTTTCCTCATGGGGGTGGCGTGTGCGGTTCACGCAGAAGAGGCCGAATGGCGTCCTCCTTTTATCACCACGCCGCCCGAGGTGGTCGAGCGCATGTTGGCGCTCGCGGGAACCAGCGCCGCGGACCTGGTGGTCGACCTCGGGTCGGGCGACGGCCGCATCGTGATCGCCGCGGCGCAGAAGTACGGCGCACGCGGCCTGGGCATCGAGCTCGACGGCATCCTGGTGGTGAGGTCCCAGGCCGGCGCGCGCGCCTCCGGCGTGGCCGATCGCGTGCATTTCGTGCAGGGCGACGTGCTGGTCGCGGACATCTCACGCGCGAGCGTCGTCACCGCGTACCTGCTGCCCGCGCTGATGCGCCAGCTCCAGCCGCGCTTCATCGACGAGCTCGCGCCCGGCACGCGCATCGTGTCGCACGCCTTCGGCATGGCGGGCTGGGCGCCGGACGTCACCGAGACGGTCAAGGTGACGGGGGGCCACCTCGGGCAGGGCAACGAAAGCCGCATCTTCCTCTGGGTGGTGCCGGCGGAGGTGCGCGGCGTGTGGCGCGGCCCCGGCATCGAGGTGCGCATCGAGCAGAACTTCCAGCAGATCGACGTGTCGGGCGCGAGCCGCGCCACGCTCTCGGGCCGCGACATCGCCTGGGAGGGCGGGCAGGGCGCCTTCAAGGGCCGGGTTGAAGGCGAGCGCATGGTCGGCGAGCTCTCCGGCCGCCCGATCGAGCTGACCCGGCGGCGCTAGAGCAGCTTGCCGGGGTTCATCAGCCCCTTGGGGTCGAGCGCCGTCTTGAGGGCGCGCATCAGCTCGAGCTCGAGCGGGTCCTTGCGGCTGCGGATCGCCTCGCGCTTGAGCTGGCCGAGGCCATGCTCGGCCGAAATCGAGCCGCCGAGCCGCGCGACCTCGTCGTAGACGATGCGGTTGACGGCGTCGCGCTGCGCGAGGAGGCCCTCCGGCCCGACGTTGTAGTGCAGGTTGCCGTCGCCGATGTGGCCGAAGCAGAAGACGCGCGCCTGGGGGAAGGACTTCTGCAGGGCGCTATCCGCCGCTTCCACGAATTCGGGGATGCTCGAGACCGGGACCGAGATGTCGTGCTTGACGTTGGCGAACTGCGCTTCGGGGATGCTTTCCCGGATCCGCCACAACTGCCTGGATTGCTCCTCGCTCTGTGCCAGTACTGCCTCATTGTTCTCCAGCGCGCGTTCGACGAGCGTGCGGAGCGCCTCCGCAGGGCCGCTGTCACCGAGCTCGGCAAGCACATACCAGGGATGCTGGGCTGGGAGAGGATCGCGTGTGCCGGGAACGTGGGCGAGGACGGCTTCAAGGCACTCGCGCGATACCAGCTCGAATGCGGAGATCCTGTCCCCAAGCCGCTGGCGAAGCTCCGCGAGCAGTTCCACTGCTTTCCGGGGGCTTTCCACTGCGACCCAGAGGGTGGCGGTCGCGGTGGGGCGAGGGTAGAGGCGCAGCACCGCGGCGGTGATCACGCCGAGGGTGCCCTCGGCGCCGAGGAACAGCTGCTTCAGGTCGTAACCGGTGTTGTCCTTGCGCAGCCCGCGCAGGCCGTTCCATACGCGGCCGTCGGGCAGCACCACCTCGAGGCCGAGGACCAGCTCGCGCGCGTTGCCGTAGCGCAGGACGTTGACCCCGCCGGCATTGGTCGAGAGGTTGCCGCCGATCTGGCAGCTGCCTTCGGCCGCGAGCGACAGGGGGAACAGGCGCCCGGCGCTGGCGGCCGCAGCCTGTACTGCGGCGAGCACGCAGCCCGCTTCCACCGTGGCGGTGTCGTTCAGGGGATCGAGCGCACGGATGCGGTTCATGCGCCCGAGCGCGAGCACCACCTCGCGCCGCGTCCCGGTGGGCACCGAGCCGCCGACCAGCCCGGTATTGCCTCCCTGCGGCACGATGGCGACGCCCTCGCGCGCGCACAGGGCCACGACGCGCGCCGTCTCCTCGGTGCTCGCCGGCCGCACCACGCACTCGGCGCTCGCCGAGTACTGCCGGCGCCAGTCGGTGGTGTACGGTTTCATGTCCCCGGGCGCGGTGAGGACGTTGGCCGCGCCTACAATGTCGCCGAGGAGCTTTGGCAGGGTCATCCTTGAACACTATTCGGCTTGTCCTTCTTTGGCTAGCCGGGCTTTCGGCTTGCCTGGCGCAGCCGGTCCCGGCGCCGATTCCGCATCCGATCCTGGTAGGTGCGGCGATTTCCCAGACCGGCGCGCACGCGGAGCTCGCCGCCGACTACGAGAAGGGCCTGCGGCTGTGGCACGAGGAGGTCAACAAGGCCGGCGGCCTGCTCGGGCGGCCGGTCGAGCTGCGCGTGCTCGACGACACCTCGCAGGCGTCGCGCGCCGGCCAGCTCTACGCGCGCCTGATCCGCCAGGACCGTGCCGACCTGCTCATTGGACCCTATGGCTCGGCCGCGGCGCTGCTCGCCGCCTCCGAGGCGGAGCGCGCGCGCCGCGTCATGGTGAACGGGGCCGGCCCGGCGGCCGCGGTGCACAGCCGCGCGCCGCGCTACCTGTTCCAGGCCGGGATCTCTTACGCCGCCTATGGCGCGGGTGTGCTGCAGATCGCGGCCGAGGCGGGCTACCGCAAGCTCTTCATCCTGGCGCGCGACGACACGGCGTCGCGCGAGATGGCGGAGGGAACGCGCGCTGCTGCGGCACGCGACTTCGCGCCCGGCCCGGTCGAGTTCTACCGCGGCGGGCTGACCGATTTCGCGCCGCAGGTGGCGCGGGCGCGCGCCGCCGGGGCCGAAGCCTGGATCGCCTTCGGCGACGCGCGCGACGCCGCCGAGATGGTGAAGACCTTCCGCCGGCTCGACTATGCGCCGCCGTTGTTCTTCGCGCGCGGCAGCTCGCAGGCGCGCACCATCGAGCTGGTCGGGCAGGACGCCGAGTTCAGCCTCGGCCTGCTCGAGTTCGACGCCCGCCTGGGCCCCGCGGCCGCCGCTTTCGCCAAGGCCTACGCCGCCCGCTGGCTGGCGCCGGCGGGATTGGCCGCGGCCGAAGGCTATGCGGCGGGCAGCGTGCTGGCGGCGGCAGTGCGCGCCGCCGGCACGCTCGACCAGGAAAGGCTGCGCGTGACGCTCGCCGAGCTGGAGCTCGCCACCGTCCTCGGCGAGTATCGCGTCGCGCCGGAGAACGGCGTGCAGACCGGGTTCAAGCCGGCCGTGGCGCAGGTCCGCAAGGGCCGCCCGGAAGTGGTTTGGCCGCCGGCGCTCGAAACCGCAAGGCCGCTCCTGCCCTATCCGCAATGGGATGAGCGGAGCCTGCTCAGATAGGGGATGCCGATGGCGTTGAACCGCTCCTTCCTGTTCTCGCCCGGCAACGTGGCGCGCCGCGTCGAGAAGGCCTTCACCCTCGCGGCCGACGTGGTGATCGTCGACCTCGAGGACTCGGTCGCCACGGCGGAGAAGGTCGCCACCCGCAAGGCGGTGGCCGAAGCGCTCGCGCGGCCGCGCCGTCCCGACGGGCCGCGCGGCTATGTGCGGGTGAATGCCCCGTCGACCCCTTTTTGCTTTGGGGACTTGAATGAAGTCATCCAGGGCAAGGTCGACGGCGTCGTATTGCCGAAGGTCGAGAGCGCGGCCGACCTGCATGCGATCGACTGGATGATGTGGAACCTCGAGCGCGAGCGCGGCATCGCCGAGGGTTCGCTCGACCTCATGCCGCAGATCGAAACCGCGGCCGGGGTGCAGCGCATCGACCGCGTGCTGCAGGCGCGCAGCCTGCGTCCCTACAAGGGGCCGTGGCGCGTGAAGCGCGTCGCCTTCGGCGCCGCCGACTACGCGCTCGAGCTCGGCCTGAGCGTCGGCCTCGACGAGCGCGAGCTCGCCGACGCCTGCGCGCGCGTGGTCCTCTCTTCGCGCGCTGCCGGCATGGAGGGGCCGATCGACAGCCCGTGGTTCCATTTCAAGGAGGCCGAGGCTTTCGCCCGGTCGCTCGAGCGCAGCCGCCGCGGCGGCTTCCAGGGTCGCCTGTGCGTGCACCCCGACCAGATCGCGCCGGTGAACGCCGCCTACCTGCCGGGCGCCGAGGAGCTGGCGCGCGCCGAGCGCATCGTCGCGGCGTTCAAGCAGGCCGAGGCGCGCGGCGAGGCCGCGGTACAGGTCGACGGTCAGATGGTCGACTACCCGGTGGCGTACCGCGCGCAGGCGCTGCTCGACTCGGCGCGAAAAAGCCGCTGAGAATCGCCCGCGATGAGCCGTGAGCTGGTGCTGGCCCCGGGGCTGTGGATGCCCGGCGCCGCGATGGCGTTGCTCGCCGCGCGGCTGCGGGGCCGCGGATACGCTGTGCGGGTTTTCTCCTACAGTGGCCGTCGCCCCTACGAGAGTAACGTCGAGACCCTGGCGCGCTTCGCGCGCGAAAAAGCGTTCTTCGTCGGCCATAGCCTGGGCGGCGTGCTGGTCCTCGACATGCTGAACCGCCATCCCGAAGTGCAAGTGGCCGCCACGGTGCTGCTCGGCGCGCCGGTGCGCGGCTGCTTCGCCGGGCGGCGCTTCGGCGCCGGCGCGTTCGGGCGCTGGCTGATGGGCGCCTGCCGGCCGGCATGGGAGGAGCGAGCGGCGCGCTGGACGCGGAGCGCGCCGCTCGGCGTCGTCGCGGGCACGCTGCCGATGGGCCTCGGGCGCCTGTTCGGCCGCCTGCCCGGCGAGAACGACGGGGTGGTGCGCGTCGAAGAGACCACGGTCGAAGGCATGGCCGAGCGCGTGCTGGTGCGCCGCGGCCACAGCATGCTGGTCGCTTCGAGCGAGGTCGCCGGGCTGGTCGGCCGCTTTCTCGACTCGGGACGCTTCGCTTGAGGCTCGCGCTCGCGGCAGTGGCGCTGGCCGCGCTCGTGGCGGGCTGCCAGGCGCTCTCCTACTACGGCCAGGCCGTCGGCGGGCACCTCGACGTCATGGCGCGCGCCCGCCCGCTCGGCGAGTGGCTCGCCGACCCGCAGACGCCGCCCGAGCTGCGGCAGCGCCTCGAGACCGCGCGCCGCATCCGCGAGTTCGCCTCGAGCCGCCTCGGGCTTCCGGACAACGGTAGCTACCTTTCCTATGCCGACCTCGACCGCCCCTACGTGGTGTGGAACGTGTTCGCCGCGCCGGAGTTCTCGGTCGAGCCGAAGGTCGAGTGCTTTCCCTTCGCCGGCTGCGTGAGCTACCGCGGCTTCTACGCCGAGGATGATGCGCGCCGGCACGCGGCGAAGCTGCGCGCGGACGGCTACGACGTCTACGTCGGCGGCGTCCCGGCGTACTCGACGCTCGGCTGGTTCGACGACCCGCTGCTCTCGACCTTCATCGGCTATTCCGACCTGCAGCTCGCGCGCCTGGTGTTCCACGAGCTGGCGCACCAGCTGGTCTACGCGAAGGACGACACCACCTTCAACGAGTCGTTCGCGGTGGCGGTCGAGGAGGAGGGCGTGCGCCGCTGGCTGGAGGCCGAGATGCCGGCGGACCGGCAGGCTCTGGAGCTTGAGCGCTTCCGTGCGGCGCAGGCGCGCAACCGCGAATTCATCGCGAGCCTCGCCGCGACGCGCGAGCGGCTGGCTGCGCTCTACCGCGGCGACCTGCCGCGCGAGGCGAAGCTCGAGGCGAAGCGCGCCGAGCTCGAGCGGCTGCGCGCCGCCTGGCCGGGGGCGATTCCCGCCGGCGCCGACAACGCTTTTCTCGCGTCGGTCGCGGTCTACACCGACCTGGTTCCGGCCTTCGAGAAGCTGCTCGCCGAGAGCGGCAGCCTGGAGCGGTTCTACGCCGAGGTGAAAAAGCTGGCGGCGGCCGGCAAAGCCGAGCGCGACACCTTCTTCACGAAAGCGGGATATCGACGGTCTTCTTGAACGCCTGGCGCTGGCCGAGGCGCTCGAACCAGGCCTCGACGTTCGGCAGCTTCGGCCGCTCGATCGGCACGCGCATCCAGCGCTGCACCTCGCAACCGATCGGGATGTCGCCCATGGTGAGGCGATCGTCCGTGATGTAGGCCTTCTTCTCCAGGGCGCGCTCGAGCACCTCGGCGGCGAGCTGGTTGCTCTTCACGCGTCCTTCCTCGATCGCCTTCGCATCGCGTTTCTCGGGCGGCGTGCGGATCAGGCCCCAGAACACCGCGCGCATGGCGTTCTGGAAGGTGAACGCCCAGTCCATCCAGCGCTCGGCGTCGGCGCGCGCCTTGAGGTCGTGCGGGCAGAGCCTGCCCATGCCGTGCTTCGCCGACAGGTAACGCACGATGGAGTGCGACTCCCACAGCACGAAGCCGTCGTCGTCGATCGTCGGCACCAGCGAGTTGGGGTTCATCTTCAGGTACTCGGGCGTCTTGGTGACGCCGAACTGCATGCCGGCGTCGATGCGCTCGTAGTTCAGGCCGAGCTCCTCGGCCGCCCATAGCGCCTTCTTGACGTTGACCGAGTTGCCTCTTCCCCAGATTTTCAGCATCAGAAGCCGACGGCCTGCCCATCTCGCCGAGGATCGCTCGCGGCGACGTAGCCGTCCTCGAGTTTCCAGATGAGCTGGCCGCTGCCGAACTGGTTGTAGTCGTCTACCGTGACGATGCGGTGGCCGCGGCGCTGCAGGTCTTCGAGCACGTTCGGGGAGAAGGCGCCGTCCTCGACGCTCACGTCCATCCCCTGCACCACGCGGAAGCGCGGCCCGTCGCAGGCCGCCTGCGGGCTCTGGCCGTAGTCGGCGATGCGCGCGAGCACCTGCGCGTGCCCTTGCGGCTGCATCGTGCCGCCCATGACGCCGAAGCTCATCACCGGCTCGCCGTCCCGGGTGACGAAGCCGGGGATGATGGTCTGGTAGGGGCGCTTCTTCGGCCCGACGCAGTTCGGGTGGCCGGGCTCGAGGACGAAGCTGCCGCCGCGGTTCTGCAGCGACATGCCGTCGACCACCACGCCCGAGCCGAAGCCCATGTAGTTCGACTGGATGAACGACACCATCATGCCCGAGGCGTCGGCGGCGGTGAGGTAGACCGTTCCGCTCCTCGGCGGGGTGCCGTGGCCGAAGTCCTGCGCGCGCTTCATGTCGATCAAGCGGGCTCTTTGCTTCAAATACGATTTATCAAGAAGAGATTCAGGTGTTACTTCCTTCATGTAGTCGATGTCGGCGACGAAGCGCCGCGCGTCGGCGAACGCGAGTTTCATCGTTTCGATCTGCAGGTGCAGGCTGTCGGCGCCGTCCACCGGGTGCGAGCGCAGGTCGAAGTGCTCGAGCATGCCGAGCGCCATCAGCGCGACGATGCCCTGGCCGTTGGGCGGGATCTCGTGCAGCGTGTAGCCGCGGTAGTCCATCTCGAGCGGCTTCACCCAGTCGGACTTGTGCGCCGCCATGTCGCTCGCTCTCAGCACGCCGCCCTGCTTCTTCGCCGCCGCGGCGAGCTTGTCGGCGAGCTCGCCTTTGTAGAAGTCCTTGCCTTTCGTCGCGGCAATCCTTTCCAAAGCCAAAGCATGTTTCTTGAAAACAAATTTTTCTCCAGGCTTGGGAGGGCGACCGTCCGGCAGGAAAGCCTGCGCAAAGCCCGGCTGGTCCTTCAGCTCGGCGACCTGTTTCTTCCACTGCCCGGCGATGGTGGTCGAGACGAGAAAGCCCTCGCGCCCGTAGCGGATCGCGGGCTCGAACAGCTTCCTGAACGGCAGTCTTCCGAACTTCGCGTGCAGCTCGGCCCAGGCCGAGACGCAGCCCGGCACCGTCACGGTGTCCCAGCCGCGCACCGGCATCGAGCGGTACTTGGAGAAGTGCTCGAGGGTCCAGCCGGCGGGCGAGCGTCCCGAGGCGTTCAGCCCGTGCAGCCGCTTGCCGTCCCACAGGATGGCGTAGGCGTCCGAGCCGATGCCGTTCGACACCGGCTCCACGAGGGTAAGAACGATGGCTGTCGCGAGGATCGCGTCGACCGCGCTGCCGCCGGCGGCGAGCATCTGCAGCCCGGCCTGCGCCGCGAGCGGCTGCGAGGTGGCGACGACGTTGGCCGCGAACAGCGGCTTGCGCGGCCAGGCGTAGGGATTACCCCAGGAGAAGGGCGCCTGCGCCGCCGACGGAATCCTGGCTTTCATTTCCATGGCGCTAGACCGTGCGAGCCTGGGGCAGGTCGGTGAGTCCCTGAACGACCTTGTCGAGCGCGTCCTGTTTGAGCGTGCGCATGCCGCTCTCCATTGCGGCGGCGGCGATCTCGGTGACCGGCGCGCGCGTCTGTACCAGCCGCTTGATGACGGGGCTGCCCGAGAGCAGCTCGAATACCGCCATGCGCCCCTTGTAGCCGGAGCCGTCGCAGCGCTTGCAGCCCTTGGGGTTGTGCATGGCGAAGTGAGACTTGCTGCGCCACGTATCCCGTACCTTGCCCGGATCGCCCTTGGAATCGGCGCAGTATTCGGTCGCGAGCTCCTCGAGCTGCGCGGCGGAAGGGGCGTAGTCCGTCTTGCAGTCCGGGCAGAGCCTGCGCACCAGCCGCTGCCCGAGCACGCCGAGCAGCGCGTCGGCGAAGTTGAACGAGTCCATGCCGAGGTCGAGCAGGCGCACCACGCTCTCCGCCGCGCTGTTGGTGTGCAGCGTAGACAGCACCAGGTGCCCGGTGAGCGAGGCCTCGATGCCGATCTTGGCGGTCTCGGCGTCGCGCATCTCGCCGACCATGATGACGTCGGGATCGGCGCGCATGAAGCTGCGCATCGCGGCGGCGAAAGTCCAGCCGATCTTCGGGTTGACCTGGATCTGGCGCAGCCCGGCCTGCGTGATCTCGATCGGGTCCTCGGCGGTCCAGATCTTGAGCTCCGCGGTGTTGAGGTGCCCGAGAAGAGAATGCAAGGTGGTCGTTTTACCGGAGCCGGTCGGCCCGCAAACCAGGAACAGGCCGTGCGGCCGCGCGATCAGTCGCTTGACCTCCTCGAGGGCGCGCGCGTCGAACCCGACGTCCTCGAGCTTCACCGGCATGGCGGTGGCGAGCACGCGCATCACCACGTCTTCCAGCCCGCCGGTGGTCGGGATGGTCGCGATGCGCAGCTCGACGTCGGCCGGCCCGAAGCGCCGGAACTCGATCTTGCCGTCCTGGGGCTTGCGCCGCTCGGTGATGTCGAGCTGGGCCATGATCTTGATCCGCGACACCACCGCGCGGCGGAACTTCGCCGCCAGGTCGAGGTAGTTGACCAGCACCCCGTCCTTGCGGAAGCGCACGCGCATGTCGCGGCCCGGGTTCGACTCGATATGGATGTCGGAGGCCTTCTGCTCGATCGCGTCGAGGATCATCTTGTTGACCAGCTGCACCAGCGTGTTGTCGAGCTCGACGCCCTGGTCCTCGTCCAGTTCGGCATCCGCGGTCTCGGACGACAGGCGCTGGGTGAGCACGCCGATGGCGACGTCCTGCCCCTTGCGCGCGGTGCTGGCGCGTCCCTGCGGGTAGTTCCGCTCGAGCGCGGCGCGGATGTCGTCGGCCGATGCCATCACCGGCAGCAGCTTCATGCCGGCGGCGAAGCGCAGCTCGTCGAGGCGCGCCATGTCCATCGGGTTCTCGATCGCCACCACCAGCGCGTTGTCGGCCTCCGAGAGCGGCAGCACCTGGAAGCGATGCGCCAGCGTGCCGGGGATGCGCTTCAGCACCTCCGGCGGAATGCGGAAGTTCTTCAGGCTGACGAAGGGAATGCCGAGCTTGCGCGCCATCAGGCTGTTGAGCGCTTCGGCGTCGATCACCCCCATGTCGGTGAGGATCTTGCCCAGCGGCACCGAGCGGTCGCGCGCCTCGGTGTCGAGCACGGCCTGCAGCTGGGTTTCGGTCAGGAAGCCGAGCTCGAGCAGGGTTTCGCCGAGCTTCTGCACCGGCTGCCCGCGCTGCTGCTTGAGCGCCTGCGCCAGCTGCTCCGGCGAGACGATCTGGTGCTCGGTCAGGTATTCGCCGAAGCGGCGCGCGCGCAGCGCCTGCTGCTTGCCGAGCGCCTCGTTGATCGCCTCGCTCGAGGCGAGCTTCTCGTCGACCAGCATCTCGCCCAGCGGCTTGCCGATTTCGGACTTGCGCATGGCCTCGGCCGGCACGAACCAGCGCGTGACCCTGCCTTCTGGCGCGGGCGGGAACAGGAACAGCCCGCACAGCGCGTGCACGGAGCCGACGGTGTCGCCATCGAAGTTCCTGCCGCTCGAGAGCTCGAGCGCGAAGGGCTGGCGCTCCGAGGGGGCAAACAGCTGCGCGGTCTCGTCGATCGCCAGCGCCTGCGCCTTCAGCTTGATCGGCCGCAGCAGCTGCACGCCGAGCAGCGACTCGAACGCGATGGTGACGTTCTCCTCCATGTCGCTCGGGCGGAACCTGAGCTGGTTCTCGTCGGGCAGGAAGTCGAGCAGCACGCCGTTCGCCTTGGCCTCGTTATGGAAGATGAGCTGGCAGTCCTCGCCGGAGGTGGCCACGGCCGCCTCGTCGTACTCGTAATACGGCGGGGACGGCCAGACAAAGCGATTCGCGCGCGCGGCCTTCGCCCGCGCCTCGATTTCCGCGCGCGTGATCTGGGTCGTGGTGTCGGGCGATTTGCGCCGGGTCACGCCGCGATCCCCTCGAAGTCAAGCACCACGCGTCCCAGCACCCTGCCGGCCAGCAGGTCGTCGAACGCGCGGTTCACCTCGCCGGCCGGCCGGGTTTCGACCGGCATCGGCTTGAGCCTGCCCTTCTTCGCCAGCGCCACGACCGCCTTCAGCTCCTGCAGGTTGCCGACGTAGGAGCCGACGATGCCGATGGCGCGCTGCGCGATCGGCGGCAGCGGGTGGGTCAGCTCGCCGCCGTGCAGGCCGACCAGCACGTAGCGCCCGCCCTTGCGCAGCGCCCCGATGCCGAGCGCGGCGGTGGCCGGCGTGCCGACGAAATCGATCGCGCCGGCGATGCCCTGCAGCTTCTGCGCGGCATCGCTCGCGCGGGTGTTGACGAGAACTTTCGCCCCGAGCCGCGCCGCGCCCTCGAGCTTGGCGTCGTCGATGTCGCAGGCGACGATGTTCTTCACGCCCTTCGCGCGCAGCACCGAGACGCCGGCGAGCCCGACGCCGCCGCAGCCGATGATGGCGACGCGGTCCGCGCGCCCGAGCGGCGGCAGCTTGGCGGAGGCGCTGTACGCCGTGACGCCGGAGCACGCGAGCGTCGCGGCGAACGCCTCGTCGATGCCGGCGGCGTCCACCAGGTATTTCGCGTCGGGCACGATGACGTGGGTCGAGTAGCCGCCGGCGCGGTTGACGCCGAGGATGCGGCTGCCCGAGACGCAGTAGTTGTCCTGCCCGGCCTTGCACACCGCGCACTTGCCGCAGCCGATCCACGGGAAGACGATCCTCCTCTGCCCGACCTTCACGCCCTTCGCTCTCGGGCCGAGGGCCTCGACGATGCCGAACGGCTCATGGCCAAGCGTGAAGGGCGGTACGCAGCCGCGCTCCTTGACGTAGAAGCGCTTGCCGCCGCCGAGCTCGAAGTAGCCCTCCCAGATGTGCAGGTCGGAGTGGCACACGCCCGAGCGCGTGATGCGGATCAGGACCTCGGCCCCTTGTGGTTTCATCGTTTCAGCAAGAATCTTTTGCAACGGTTTGCCGTGTTCGATCATCTGGTAGCTGATCATGCCTTGGCGGCCTCGTGCAGAGCTTGATCCAGATCCCAGAGGATGTCGTCGAGCGTCTCGATGCCGACCGAGACGCGGACCATGTCGGGCGTGACGCCGGCCTTGAGCTGGTCGGCGTCCTCCATCTGGCGGTGCGTGGTCGAGGCGGGGTGGATGACGAGCGTCTTCGCATCGCCGATGTTGGCGAGGTGGCTCATGAACTGCGCCGCCTCGATGAAGCGCTCGCCCGCCTTCGCTCCCCCTTTCACCCCGAAGTTGAGCAGGCCCGAGGCACCCTTCGGAAGGTATTTCTTGGCGAGTGAGTGATATTTGTTGTCAGGCAGGCCCGGGTAGTTCACCCAGGCGACGCGCGGATGGTCCTTGAGGAACTTCGCCACCGCGAGCGCGTTCGAGCAGTGGCGCTCCATCCTGACGTGCAGCGACTCCAGCCCCTGCAGCAGCAGCCAGGCATTCATCGGCGACAGCGCCGGGCCGAAGGTGCGCATGATCTCCATGCGCGCCTTCATGGTGTAGCCGAAGTCGCCGAAGGTCTCGTGGAAGATGACGCCATGGTAGCCGGGCGAAGGGCTGGTGAACTCGGGGAACTTGCCGTTGCCCCAGTTGAACTTGCCCGATTCGACGATCACCCCGCCCATGGTGGTGCCGTGGCCGCCGATGTACTTGGTGGCCGAGTGCACCACGATGTCCGCGCCCCACTCGACCGGGCGGCACAGGTAGGGCGAGGGCACGGTGTTGTCGACCATCAGCGGGATCCCGGCGTCGTGCGCGATCGCGGCGAGCGCCTCGAGGTCGACGATGTTGATCAGCGGATTGCCGAGCGTTTCGGCGTACAGAAGCTTGGTGTTTTTCTTGATTGCTTTTTTGAAGTTTTCCGGGTCGGCCGGATCGACGAACGTGGTTTCGATCCCCAGCTTCTTCAGGTTCACGTTGAGCAGCGTGTGCGTGCCGCCGTACAGCGTGGACGCCGACACGATGTGATCGCCGGCGCTGCACAGCGTGAGGATCGCGGTGACCTCGGCGGCCTGTCCGGTCGCCGCGGCGAGCCCGGAGCGAGCGCCCTCGATCGCCGCCATGCGCTCCTCGAACACCGCCACCGTGGGGTTGGAGATGCGCGAGTAGACGTTGCCGAAGGTCTGCAGGTTGAACAGCGACGCCGCGTGCTCGGCCGAATCGAATACGAACGAGGTGGTCTGGTAGATCGGCGCCGCACGCGCGCCGGTGGCGGGGTCCGGAATCTGTCCGGCGTGCAGGCAAAGCGTCTCGATGCCGAACTTGCGGTCTGCCATGCGGGAATTCTAGCGGCTCAGTTCGCTGGCTGGGGCGAAACGGTGACGCGCACCTTCAGTTCCTGCTCGCCGCCGCCGAGGATCACGCCGCGCATCGGCGTCACGTCGCCGAAATCGCGTCCCCAGCCGAGCGTGACGTGCTCGTCGTCGACCACGCAGTCGTTGGTCGGGTCGAATTCGACCCAGGAACCCGCATCGCCCGCGGCCCCGCCGCACCACACCGAGACCCAGGCGTGCGAGGCGTCCGCCCCGATCAGGCGCGGCCGCCCGGGCGCCGGCTCGGTGAGCAGGTAGCCGCTGACGTAGCGCGCGGGCAGGCCGTTGGCGCGCAGCCCGCCGATCATCAGGTGGGCGAAGTCCTGGCACACGCCGCGCCGGCGCTTCATCACCTCGCGCAGCGGCGTCGAAACGCTGGTGGCGGTCTTGTCGAACTCGAAATCCCGGTGGATGCGGTGCGCAAGGTCGAGCGCCGCCTCCAGGGCGCCGCGCCCCCGGGGGAGGCTCTTCGCCGCGAAATCGGCGAGCTCGCGCCAGGTCTCCACGTGCGGCGACTCGTAGAGGAACTCGACGGCATTGAGGGTGCGCGCCTGCTCGCGGACCGACTCCCAGGCGCTCTGCGGCCGCGCCAGCGCCTCCTTCTCGCGCGGCGCGACGCTCACGACCGAGGAAGCGCGCACCAGCAGGTCCCGGTGGGGCGAGGCGATCAGGGCGATGGCGCTGCGGTTGCCGAAGTAGTCGTTGCGTTCGTCGTACTCGCTGGGGGCGGGCTCGATGCTGATGCGGTGCGCGTGGCGCTCCTGCCAGGGCAGCGGGCGCGGCGTCAGGTGCATCAGCTGCTGCGACAGCTCCACCGGACCGGAGTAGCTGTAGTGGGTCTCGTGAACGACGTGCAGGCGCATCAGGTTGCCGCTTCTACGTCGCGAAGGTTTGCCGGCTCGACTCGCCGACATGGCTGAAGAAGCGGTGGCCGAGCTGCTCGCCGAGGCGGTAGGCCGCGCCGTAGCATTCGTCGAGCAGCAGCCCCAGGCGTTCGCTCCCGGCACGCAGATCGGCGCCGGGATCGAGCGCGGCGAGGCCCGCGACCGCGGCGTCGAGCTTTTCGTCGCCGATCTCGCCGAACATCTCGGTCAGGCGGCGCACATAGTCGTGCAGGCCGCGCACCTGGAAGGCGACCGAGCGCGGGTTGGCTTCGTCGCACACCAGCAGGTCGAGCACCGGCAGCCACTGTGGCCGGGTCGAGTAGCGCGCGCGGTAGGTGATGATCGAGTCCGCGAGGCGCAGGAGCCAGGTCAGGTCGGCGTCCTGCGGCCCTTCGAGCGCCTGCTTGAGCGTGATGGACAGGGTCTGCAGGCGTTCCAGGCGCCGCCCGATCGACAGGAAGCGCCAGCCCGGGTCGCGCGTCATGCCGTCGAGCGCGTAGCCCGACAGCGCAGTGAACCCGGCGATGGCGGCGTCGAGCTCGGCCAGCAGCTCCGAGAGCGTGACCGAGCGCTTGCCGCGCCCGAGCGAGCGCGTCATGCGGTTGAGCGCGCGCCAGTTGTCGAGCGACAGGCGCTCCCTGAGATGCGAGGCGACGCGCGCGAGCTGGCGCAGCCCGTTGGCCAGGCCGGGCTGGTTCTCGTCGGTGGTGGCGGTGCGCAGCGCGAGCACCAGCTCGAGGTCGTTGGGCTCGCGCCCGCCCGCGGGCAGGATCCCGGCGCGCCTGAGCAGCGCGACGATCACCGGCCGCGCGCGCGCGTCGTCGCCCGGGATGTCGTCCACCAGCCGCGCCAGCGCCACGCGCAGCAGGCGCGCGGTGGCGTCGCAGCGCTCGCAGTAGCGGCCGAACCAGTAGAGGTTCTCGACCACGCGGCTGGACAGGTTGGTGCCGGCGCGCACCAGCTCCTGCGGCCCGATCTCGCGCCTGAGCAGGCTGAAGGTATTGACCGGTCCGGCGGCCAGCACCCAGGTGTCCTTGCTCGAACCGCCGCGCTGCATCGAGATCACGCGCGCGTCGGCGCTCGCCACGCGCGTCAGGCCGCCGGGCATGACGACATAGCCGTTCGGACTGGCGCAGGCGTACACCCTGAGGCCGATGGCGCGCGCCTGCAGCCGCGGATGCGCGCGGTCCCACACCGGCGCTTGCGCGAGCTGCACGATCTCCTGCGCCACGTAGTCGTTGGGGCGCGAGCGCAGCATGCCGAGCACGCGCGCCCTGCCGCGCTCGTCGAGGTCTTCGCCGAACATCGGTTCGACGCGCAGCTGCGGGAACGCGGACTTGATCACCAGCCGGTCGAGCTTGGCGGCCACGTCCTCGAGCGCGGCGGGCTCGCCGCACCACCAGGTGGCGACCGAGGGCATCAACAGGTCTTGACCGAGAATCTTCCTTGAGAGATTGGGGAGAAAACCCAAAAGCGTGCTGGACTCGAGCAGGTTCGAGCCGAGCGCATTCGCCACCAGCACGTTGCCGCGGCGCACCGCGTCCACCAGGCCCGCGATGCCGAGCGTGGAATCGCTCCTCAGCTCGAGCGGGTCGCAGTAGTCGTCGTCCAGGCGCCTGAGGATCGCGTGCACGCGCTTCAGGCCCGACAGCGTCTTCAACCAGACGCAACCCTCGCGCACCGTGAGGTCCGAGCCCTCCACCAGGGGCAAGCCGAGGTAGCGCGCGATGTAGGCATGCTCGAAGTAGGTCTCGTTGAGCGGCCCGGGCGTGAGCAACACCATAAGCTGGGACCCGGACGCCCCGCCTTGCGGCGCCCAGTGCGCGAGGCTGTCGCGCAACGTCGCGAAGAAGCTCGCCAGGCGCTGCACCTTGAGGTTGTTGAACAGCTCCGGGAAGGCGCGCGAGATGACGATGCGATTCTCGAGCGCATAGCCCGCGCCGGAGGGCGCCTGCGTGCGGTCGTCGAGGACCCACCAGCGGCCGTCGGGCGAGCGCGCAAGATCGGCCGCGTAGAGGTGCAGCATGACGTCGCCCGGCGCCTTGGCGCCGTGGCAGGGGCGCAGGAACCCGGCGTGGCCGTGCACCAGCGCCGGCGGCAGCAGTCCTTCCTTCAGCAGGCGCTGCTCGCCGTAGACGTCGACCAGGATGCGGTTGAGCAGCGTGGCGCGCTGCGCGATCGCCGCCTCGATCGCGGCCCATTCCTGCTGCGGGATGATGAGCGGCAGGACGTCCAGTTCCCAGGGACGATCGGCGCCCTGCGGGTCGGCGTAGACGTTGTAGGTAACGCCGTTCTCGCGCACCTGGCGCTGCACCGCTTGCAGGCGCACGCGCATGCGTTCGGCGGGCTCCGTGGCGAGGCTCTCCAGCACCGGCTTCCAGTGCGCGCGCGGCTCGAGCGGTGCGGCGAACATCTCGTCGTAGCGCTCCGCGGTCAGCGAATAGTCGGCGAGCAGTTCCTTGGCCATTGCGCGGCGCAGATTAGCACCCGCACATTAGCGGTGCAAAACCGGTGCCTTCGTCAGGGTCATCAGGATATCGGCGTACCACGCGCAGTTGAGGTCCAGGCTTTCGTCCTGGCTGGCGTCGCGGTTCAAGACGTCGAGCCGCGACGAGTGCACGCCGAGCAGCATCCAGGGAAAATCCGAGCGCCCGTCGCCCGGTGCGGCCTTGCGCGCCACCACCGGCGCGCCGCTGGTGCCGCGGTGCAGGCGCGCGTCGGTCAGGAAGTAGCCCTTGCCCTGGAAGCGGATGCCGAAGGCCGAGGCGATCACCGACTGGCGCGCCACCGGCAGGCGGTGCAGCTCGTCGTGCACGCCGAGCGGAAAGCCGACGATCAGCACCGAGCTGCCCATCTCCAGCTGGTCGAGCTTGCCGACGAGGTGCGCCGGCGTGAAGGCGTGCATCAGCAGGGCCTTGGGAAGGGCAGCGCGCTCCAGTTGCAGCGCGACCACGTCGATCGCGCCGGCCGAATCGAGCCCCTCGCGCCACACCGACTTGCGCTCCCGGTAAAGCGGAATCGAGAACTGCA
This sequence comes from uncultured Enterobacteriaceae bacterium, assembly GCA_964576525.1. GTDB lineage: Bacteria > Pseudomonadota > Gammaproteobacteria > Burkholderiales > SG8-39 > SCGC-AG-212-J23. The sequence continues at coordinate 54,676 of CAZNVH010000014.1, read as the reverse complement.
CCGTCTCGCCGAGATTCACCGGATCGACGTGCAGCTCGATCTCGATGCGGTCCGGGTAATGCTTGCTCGTCTCGTCCAGCACCACGTGCCGGCTGGTCACCACGAACAGGTTCCCGTCCCGCTCGAAGAAGAACCCGGTGGCGTTGGTCAGGCGCTTCTCTCCGAGCATCGTCGTAACGTGGGTCACGGCGAGCGGCAGCGATTCGATCACCGGCGCAGCCTGGAATTGACGTTCCGGCTAACGCGCCCGCTTGCGGGCGGGCGCCGTTGAGCCGGCGGCCAGACGTGACCTCTTCTCCTGCAGTCGGCCGGATACGTACTTGTGCAGCACGCTCGCAATGAGGGTCTGATAGGGAACACCCTCCTCATACGCCCTGGCCTGGATGTCCAGCAGATCCGCGCCAGAGAGGCGGATATTCACGCGGCGGTTTTTTATGAAGGTGGCGCGCGCGGCTTCCCGGAACGCGCCGAGTTGTGCTTTCGTGGGGCGCGCAGAAACCAGCCTGCCCTTTTCGTAGGCGCTCAGGATGCCGCGCTCGTAACGATCAAGTCTTTTCATCTGGTTCGTCCATATCCATGTAGTCGCGCGTTGCCTTCCGGCTCGGGATGATGGTCTTCAAGAAGTAGTACTCGTCCTCTTCGACAGACGGGACCAGATACACGTACCCCCGATAACCGACCACCAGCACTACCTGTCCGGGGTAGCGCTTCTGATTCGGGTGGACCAGCACGTCCTGCAGCCCGCCTTCCTCAATCGCAAGAACGATCTCCTCGTAGGAGATACCGCGCGCAGCCTTCAGACGCCCGTTCTTCTCCGGATCCCACCGAAACGGCTTCACCCAATGGCAAGTCTAGCGCAGTGTGTGCCTTTTGTCATCATGTCGGGGCACGCTGCCCAGTTACGTCTAACGCGGATGTTATTCGGCGGGATGGTTCGGCGAAGGATTCCAGCGAGAGGAGCCATCAGCGGGTTCCCGCGCCACCGACACGCCGCGCCAGGAAATCAAGCGTCAGCTTCCAGGCCGCTTCGACAGATTCACGGTTGTACCGGACCGTGACCGTCCGCGCTCCCTGCCGCTCCGTGATCGGCTTGTCGCCTATCGACGTGTCGTCGAACCGGTGCGTAGTACCCGGAAAGACCATGAGTTCCACGGGCAGGCCCTTGGCCGCGTTCTTTTTCGCCTGGTCGATGCACGAACGCGGATCCGCATCATCATCGTCGGCGCCCACCAGCACCAGCAGCGGGATATTGGTGTCGTCGTAGAAGTTCCATTGATGGTCGCGGTATGCTTGTCCCCCCTGTTGGTTGCACCATGGGTACACGCTGATGATCGCGGCAAACCGCTCCCCGCCCAGATGCTTTGCGCGGAAGCCTTCGCTCGCTTCGCGCAGTCCCGCCATAGCGCCGTAGGAGAATCCCATCTGCACGATGCGCTTGCCGTCCACGAACGGCAGGGAGCGCAGATGCCGCATGGCGGCGACGTCGTCCTGGGCGTATTCGGTCACGCTTACGCTGAAGCTCCCGCAGTTCGTATTCATGCGGCGCGGGCCCAGATGATCCACGATCAGGGCCGCGTAGCCCGCGGCCAGAAAGCGTTGCGCCCATTCGAAGATGTGCTGCCGCAGAGCTGCGCAGGTGTGCGAGAGAACCACCGCCGGGAATGGGCCCGGGCCCTCGGGAGCGTAGAGCCTCGCCCCTGTGAACGCGCCGCGGCCCGGCAGTTTGACCTCGCGCTCGGGCTCCTTCGGGAAAGCCAGATCCGGTTGCGCGACAGGCGGCGTGGCGCAGGAAAAAGCGAGAGCCGCCAAGCATGCTACCGTTGATCGGTTCATCGGAAGACCTCCAGCGCCGAACGTGAAATAGATACGATTCCTGCGGCCTATCCTTATTAGCGCGCAAAACTGCGACTTATCATAGCCCGCGCGAGAGGCTAGCGTCGCAGGTCGAGGGTGAAGGGGAAGTTGGGATTGCGCTCTTCCTCGCGCACAACGACGCGCCCGGGGGTATGGGCGGTGCGCGAGAAGCGCGCCAGGCGCCGGCCCTCGGCGGCGTAGGCGTTGACCGGGAAGTCCTCGTGGGCGCGGCCGCCGGGGTGGACCACGTGGTACTGGCAGCCGCCGAGGGATTGGTTCATCCAGGTGTCGACAAGATCGAAGCTGAGCGGCGCATGCACGCCGATGGTGGGATGCAATGCGGACCAGGGCTGCCAGGCGCGGTAGCGCACGCCGGCGACGAACTCGCCGGCATTGCCGGTGGGGGCGAGGGGCAGGGCGCGGCCGTTGCAGGTGAGCACGTGGCGCTCGCCGACCAGGCCGGTGGCGCGCACCTGCAGGCGCTCCACCGAGGAATCCACGTAGCGCGCGGTGCCGCCGGCGGCGCTTTCCTCGCCCAGCACGTTCCACGGCTCGAGCGCGGTGCGCAGCTCGAGGTGCGCGCCGCGCGCGGCGAATTCGCCGATGCGCGGAAAGCGGAACTCGAAATGCGGCGCGAACCATTCGGCGCGCAGCGGGAAGCCGGCCCCGGCGGTCTCGTGGATCAGGTCCGCGAAATCCTGCCAGACGAAGTACGGCAGCATGAAGCGGTCGTGCAGCTCGGTGCCCCAGCGGGCGAGCCTGCGCGGGCGGTAGGGCGTTTTCCAGAAGCGCGCGACCAGCGCGCGCATCAGCAGCTGCTGGGTCAGGGACATGCGCGCATGCGGCGGCATTTCGAAGCCGCGCAGCTCGAGCAGGCCGAGACGCCCCGTCGGGCCGTCGGGCGAGTACATCTTGTCGATGCAGAACTCGGCGCGGTGGGTGTTGCCGGTGGCGTCGATCAGCAGGTTGCGGAACAGGCGGTCGACGAGCCAGGGAGTGATCTGCGTTTGCCTGTGCAACTCGTTGAGAGCGACTTCGAGCTCATAGACCGAATCGTTCCGCGCTTCGTCGATGCGCGGGTGCTGGCTGGTCGGCCCGATGAACATCCCCGAGAACAGGTACGAAAGCGACGGGTGGTTGTGCCAGTAGGCGAGCAGGCTCGCGAGCAGGTCGGGCCGGCGCAGGAACGGCGAGTCCGCCGCCGTCGGCCCGCCGAGCACGAAGTGGTTGCCGCCGCCGGTGCCGGCGTGGCGGCCGTCGAGCATGAACTTCTCGGTGGTGAGGCGCGTCAGGTGCGCCGCGTCGTAGAGGAAGCTGGTGTTGTCCACCAGCTCGGCCCAGCTCTTCACCGGCTGGACGTTGGCTTCGAGCACGCCGGGATCGGGCGTGATGCGCAGCGCTTCCAGGCGCGTGTCGCGCGGCGGCTCGTAGCCTTCGAGGATCACGCGGATGCCGGTTTCGGCGGCGGTGGCCTCGACCGCGGCGACCAGCGCCAGGTAGTCCTCCAGCGCGCCGGCGGGCGGCATGAAGATGTGGAGCACGCCGTTCCTCGGCTCGGCGCAGATCGCGGTGCGCGTGATCCATGCAGCGGATTGCTGGGGGCCGGGAGCACGATCCGTCGTCGCAGCAGTTTTTCCCTCTGCTGCTTGAGGAAGAATTCTTTGCCGCTGCGGCAGGACATGCTGTTTCTGGAACGGGTCCGGCGCATGCACCGACGGCCGGTCGGCGGCCGCGGCCCAGGGCAGGGAATCGAGCGGCAGGCGCAGGCCGAGCGGCGAATCGCCGGGGATGAGGTAGCAGCGCTCCTCGCGCAGGAACCAGCGGCCGGTTCGCCAGGCGTTATTTTCTTTTTTCAAGGGAAGTACAGACCCCGCAACCTTGTCCAGGCCCTGATGGAACAGTTTTCGCAAGCGCGCCCGCTCGAGCGGATCCTCGAGGCGCGAGTCGAAGGGGTCGACGTTGGCGGGCAGCTTGCGCTCGCGCCACAGGTAGTACCAGGTGTCCTCGTAGGCGGGGAAAACGCACTTCGCGTCCACGCCGAGTTTCGCCGCAAGCGTGCGCAGGAACTGCGCGCCTTGAGCTTCGGTCGCGCCGAGGTCCACGCCTTCGTCCGCAAACAGCGCCGCATCGTTCCACACCGGCTCGCCGTCCTTGCGCCAGAAGCAGGACAGCGACCAGCGCGGCAGCGGCTCACCGGGATACCACTTGCCCTGGCCCAGATGAATCAGGCCATTCGCTGCGTATTTTTCCTTCAATTTGAAAAGGAGATTCAAACCAAGCTTGCGCTTGGCCGGCCCCATCGCTTCCGTGTTCCACTCCGCCCCGTCGCGGTCGTCCACCGAGACGAAGGTGGGTTCGCCGCCCATGGTGAGGCGCACGTCGCCTGCCGCGAGATCGGCGTCCACCCGGTTGCCGAGCGCGTTGATTTCCTGCCACTGTTCCTCGCTGTAAGGCTTGGTGACGCGCGGCGCTTCCCAGATGCGATCGACGCGCATCTGGTGCGTGAACTCGACTACCGCCTTTTCGGTGGCGCCGGTGACCGGCGCGGCGCTGGAGGGCTCGGGCGAGCAGGCGAGCGGGATGTGGCCCTCGCCGGCGAACAGGCCCGAGGTCGCATCCAGGCCCACCCAGCCCGCGCCCGGCAGATAGGCCTCGCACCAGGCGTGGAGATCGGTGAAGTCGACCTCGGTGCCCGAAGGTCCGTCGAGCGATTTCACGTCGGGCTTGAGCTGGATCAGATAGCCCGAGACGAAGCGCGCGGCGATCCCCAGATGGCGCAGCAGCTGCACCAGCAGCCAGCCCGAATCCCGGCAGGAACCGCTCGCCGCGCCCAGCGTTTCCTCCGGCGTCTGGATGCCGGGCGTCATGCGGATCAGGTAGCGGATGTCCTGCGCCAGGCGCTTGTTCAACGCGACCAGGAAATCCACCGTGGGCTGGGGCGCGTGCGGGATTTTGCTCAGGTACGCCTTGAACAATGGCGTCAGGGGCGTCTTCTTGAGAAAACTCTGCAATTCAAAAAGCTGGGATTGGTCGTAGCGAAAGGGAAATTCTCCGGCGCTCGGCTCGAGAAAGAACTCGAACGGGTTGATGACCGACATCTCGGCGACCAGGTCCACCTCGATCTTCAGTTCCCGCACCGGCTCGGGGAACACCAGGCGCGCCAGCCAGTTCGCCTGCGGGTCCTGCTGCCAGTTGAGGAAATGCTTCGCCGGCGTGACGCGCTGCGAGTAGGCGAGCACCGGCGTGCGCGCGTGCGGCGCGGGCCGCAGGCGCACCACCTGCGGCCCGAGCATGATCGCCCGGTCGTAGCGGTAGTGCGTGACGTGGCTGAGGGCGACGTGGATCGACATGCCTACGCGGTGCCGAGGTAGGCGCGCTGGATGCGCACGCCCAACTCGCTCATGTCGGCAATGCATTCGGTCAGGTATTCGTGCAAGCCGCCCTGGAAGATTTCCTCGATGTCGGCGTGGGTCAGGCGCGCATGCAGCTCGCTCGCGAGGCGCTTGGCGGCGCGGTCGTGCCCTTCGATGCGCTCCATCGCCTGCGTCACCTGGTCGAAGCAGGCGGCGAGCGAGCGCGGCATGCGGCGCTCGAGGATCAGCAGCTGCGCCACCTTGATGGGGAAGATCTGGTCGCGGTACAGCGTCCGGTAGGTCTCGAACGACGACACCGAGCGCAGCAGGGCGGTCCACTGGTAGTGATCGAGCGCGCCGCCGACGTCCTTAACGGAGGGCAGGTGGACGTGGTATTTCACGTCGAGGATGCGCGCGGTATTGTCGCCGCGTTCGAGGAAGGTGCCGAGGCGCGAGAAATTGAACGCGTCGCCGCGCATGATGGTGCCGTAGGTGACGCCGCGGAAAAGGTGCGAGCGGTCCTTGACCCAGTCGAAAAACTTGGTGGCGCCGGCGCCCGTGAGGTCGGCGCGCCGCACGCTCTTCATCTCGAGCCAGGTGGTGTTGAGCGACTCCCACATCTCGGAGGTGATCTGCCAGCGCGCGGCGTGGCCGTTCTCGCGCGCGCTGCGCAGGCAGCTGTAGATCGACGAGGGGTTGCCGGGATCGAGCGCGAGGAAATCCACCAGCCCCTGCAGCGTGACCGGCTTCTTCTGCTCGAAGTAGCGCTCGGCACTGTCGGTGATGGTGAGCGGGGCGAGCAGGGTCTGCTCGCGCGTTTCCTTGGTGCCGAACAGGACCATGTTGGAAGTCACCCCCAGGATGCGCGCCATGTTCTCGGCGCGCTCGATCTGGCGGCTCATCCAGTAAATGCGGTCGGCGACGCGCGACAGCATCTATTCGACGACCCAGGTGTCTTTGGTGCCGCCGCCCTGGGACGAATTGACCACCAGCGAGCCCTCCTTGAGCGCGACGCGGGTCAGGCCGCCCGGCACCAGTTTCACTTCCCTGCCCGAAAGCACATAGGGCCGCAGGTCGACGTGGCGCGGCGCAAGCCCGCGCTTGACGAAGGTCGGGCAAGTCGACAGCGAAAGCGTCGGTTGCGCGATGTAGTTGCCCGGGTCCGCCTTGAGGCGCTTGCGGAATGCGCCGAGTTCGGCCTTCGACGCGGCAGGCCCGACCAGCATGCCGTAGCCGCCCGAGCCCTGCACTTCCTTCACCACCAGTTCGGCGAGGTGTTCCAGCACGTGCGCGAGATCCTTCGCGTTGCGGCACTGCCAGGTCGGCACATTGGCGAGGATCGGCTCTTCCTTGAGGTAGAAGCGGATCATGTCGGGCACGTAAGGGTAGGTGGACTTGTCGTCCGCGACGCCGGCACCGACCGCGTTGGCGAGCGCGACGTTGCCGGCGCGGTAGGCCGCGAACAGGCCCGGCACGCCGAGCGTCGAATCTTTCTTGAACGCCAGCGGATCGAGATAGGCATCGTCGATGCGGCGGTAGATCACGTCCACGCGTTGCCGGCCGCTGGTGGTGCGCATGTAGACGAAGTTGTCCTTGGTGAAGAGGTCGGCGCCCTCCACCAGCTCCACGCCCATCTGCTGGGCGAGGAAGGCATGCTCGAAGTAGGCGCTGTTGTACTGCCCTGGGGTCAGCACCGCGACCACGGGGTCGCGCGCGCGCGGTGGCGCCGCCGCGCGCAGCGTCTCCAGCAGCAGCGCCGGGTAGTGCTCCACCGGCAGTACGGTCTGGCGCTCGAACAGCTCGGGAAACAGCCGCATCATCATCTTGCGGTTCTCGATCATGTACGACACGCCCGAGGGCGTGCGCAGGTTGTCCTCGAGCACGTAGTACTTGCCGTCGGAGTTGCGCACCAGGTCGATGCCGGCGATGCTGGAATACACCCGGTTGGGCAGCTCGACGCCGCGCATCTCCTTCTGGAAGCCGGGGTTCTTCAGCACCTGCTCGGGCGGGATCGCGCCCGCCTTGAGGATTTCCTGCCCGTGGTAGATGTCGTGCAGAAAGCGGTTGAGCGCGTCGACGCGCTGCTTGAGGCCCCGCGCCAGCTCGTCCCATTCGGCCTTCGGCAGGATGCGCGGGATGGTGTCGAACGGGATCAGCCGCTCGGCGCCGGCTTCGTCTCCGTAGACGGCGAAGGTGATGCCGACGCGGTGGAACAGCAGGGCGGCCTCGCGGCGCTTCTCCGCGACGCGCTTCGCCGGGGTCTCGGCGAGCCAGTCCGCCAGCACGCGGAAATGCGCGCGCACGCCGCCGTCGGCGGCGCGCATCTCGTCGTAATGCCGGCTTTCCAAGCGGCCTCCCTCTTACGGCATGCCTAAAGCAACGGCCATGCCAGCGCGGAGCGCTGCCCTACGAAGAAGCGTCGTCGGAAGGGTCGCGCGTCGTGGCGCGGCGGTACTCGGAGGGCGGCACCCCGACCTGGTTCAGGAAGAAGCGCGTGAAGTTGCTCTGCGCCGAGAAGCCGAGCTCGGCCGAGACCTCGGCGATCTTGCCCCGGCCCGAGGACAGGCGCGCGATCGCGGTCTCCACGCACAGCATGTCGAGGTAGGCGCGCGGCGAGAACCCGGTGCACAGCTGGAACAGGTCGTAGAAACGCGAGCGCGACAGGCCGACCTGGCTCGCCAGCTGGTCCATGTTCAGCTCCTTGTTCGGCCGTGCGCGCAGCAGCGCGATGGCGCGCCGGATGCGGCTGTCCTCGAAGCGCGACCCGCGCCACGCCGGCGAGGCGAGGCGCTTGCGCGCGAGGTAGGTCTCGACGATCGACAGCAGCAGCTCCTGCAGCATGAAGTCGAGCCGCTCGGCGGAGACGAAGCGGTCGTTCAGCACTTCGACCGCGAGCGTGTCGGCGAGGCGGCGGATGCGCGGGGTGACCGGCTCGCGCGACTGCTGGAAGGGGCACAGCGCGGCGCCGCCGAAAACTGCCGGGAAGCTCGTGCGCAGCCAATCCCCCGAGGCATAAAGCACCAGCACGCGCGAAGCGGACTCGCTGGAATAGGTCTCGCCGGGGTTGAGAAACACCAGGTCGGCGTCGCCGGGCCGCATCAGGATCGCCGGATCGGCCTGCGCCTCGATCGGCTCGCCCGCGGCCAGCTCGGTCAGCACGAGCCGTCCGAACCGCCCTTCGAGTATGCGAAACAGCCTCCCCATGGCAGGGAAAGGATACCTCAGTAGGCCAGCCAGCGGGGGCGTTTTGCCGAGATCACGCCCGTGTTGACGCCGACCCAGTTCAGCCCGCCGAACAGGCGCCCGTGCTCGATCTTGACGCAGCGGTCCATGACCGCTTCCAGCCCCGCCGCCCGCGCCTTGGCGACGGCTTCTTCGTTGCGCACCCCGAGCTGCTGCCACAGCACCCGGGCGCGGATGGCGATGGCGTCGTCCGCGATCGGCGGCACGTCGGCCGTCTTACGGAACACGTCGACGATATCGACCCGCTCGGGGATGTCGCGTAAGGTTTTGTAGCATTTCTCGCCGAGAATCGACTGGTACTTCGGGTTCACCGGGATCACGCGGTAGCCGTGCTCCTGCATGTACTTGGCGGCGAAGTAGCTCGGCCGGAACCAGTCGGCCGACAGCCCGACCACCGCAATCACCTTGCTTTCGCGCAGGATGCGACGCAGCGTATTGATGTCATCCATCGCGCGGCTACTATAATCGAAAGCATGTACGTCGAAGAACGAATCTACCGACTCAAAATCGGCGCCGTCCCCGAGTACTGCAGGAACTACGAGGAGCTCGGCATGCACGTGCAGCTCAGGCACCTGCCGCACATGGTCGGTTACTACTTCACCGAGGTCGGCGGCCTGAACTGCATGGTGCACCTGTGGGCCTACGACAGCCTCGACCAGCGCGACAAATGCCGCGCAGCGATGGCGGCCGATCCCGACTGGCAGAAGTACCTCGCCAAGTCGCGCCCGCTGATGGAGACCCAGGAGACGCGCATCATGAAGTGCGCGCCGTTCTTCCTCGAGCGGCTGAAGAAGATGCTCGCCGCGGTGAAATGAAGTCGGACCTGAAGATCCGCCACGGCGGCAGGATCCTCGCCGACGCGCTCGCCGCTCAAGGCGTGAAGCTGGTGTTCGGCGTGCCCGGCGAGAGCTATCTGCCGGTGCTCGACGGCCTGCACGACCTGCAGGACCGGCTGCGCTTCATCGTCTGCCGGCAGGAGGGCGGCGCCTCCTACATGGCCGAGGCGTACGGCAAGCTCAGCGGCGAGCCGGGAGTGCTGTTCGTGACGCGCGGCCCCGGCGCGACCAACGGCGCGATCGGCGTGCACACCGGCTTCCAGGACTCGACGCCGATGGTGGTGTTCATCGGCCAGGTGCCGAACGAGTTCGCCGAGCGCGAGGCGTTCCAGGAAATCGACTACCGGCGCATGTACGGCCAGATGGCGAAATGGGTGGCGCAGATCGACCGCGTCGAGCGCATCCCGGAGTACGTCAGCCGCGCCTTCCACACCGCGATGGCCGGGCGGCCCGGGCCGGTGGTGCTGGCGCTGCCCGAGGACGCGCTGTTCGCCGAGGCCGCGGTCGCCGACGTGCCCAGGCACCACACGGTGCGGCCGGCGCCTTCTTCAAGAGATATTCAACAGCTGCAACGTCTGCTGAACACCGCGAAAACCCCATTTGTCATTCTCGGCGGCGGTGGCTGGGACCAGGAGACCACTCTCAAGCTGCAGAAGTGGATCGAAGCGAACGGCCTTGGGGCGGGCACGTCGTTCCGCTGCCAGGACCTGTTTGACAACCGCAGCCCGAACTACGTCGGCGATGTCGGCATCGGCATCAACCCGAAGCTCGCGCAGCGCGTGAAAGAGGCCGATGTGCTGCTGGTGATCGGCGCTCGCCTGGGCGAGATGACGACCAGCGCCTACACGCTGGTGGAAGCGCCGCTACCGCGGCAGACGCTGGTGCACGTGCACGCCGGCGCCGAGGAGCTCGGGCGCGTGTACCGCCCCGCGCTCGCCATCAACTCGGGGATGGCTCAGTTCGTGGCCGCTTTGGCAGGTCTTTCGTTCAAGAACCCTGCCTGGAAGGAACGAACCGAAGCGGCGCGCAAGGAATTCGTGGAGTGGACCGAGCCGCGGCCGATGCCCGGCCAGGTGCAGTACGGCGAGATCATCCGCTGGCTCTCCGACCGGCTGCCCGAGGACACGATCGTCGCCGGCGGCGCCGGCAACTTCGCCGGCTGGCTGCACCGGCACTGGCTTTACAAGGGCTTTCGCACCCAGCTCGGCTCGACCAACGGCTCGATGGGCTACGGCTATCCGGCGGCGGTGGCGGCGAAATTGGCGAAACCCGATGGCACCGTATTGGCGCTGTGCGGCGACGGCGACTTCCTCATGACCGGTCAGGAGATCGCCACCGCCGTGCAGTACGGCGCCAACTTCGTCGCGCTGGTGGTGAACAACGGCCTGTACGGCACCATCCGCATGCACCAGGAGCGCGAGTACCCGGGGCGGGTGTACGCCACTGAGCTGAAGAACCCGGACTTCGCCGCGTACGCGCGCGCCTTCGGCGGCCACGGCGAAACCGTCGAGCGCACCGCGGACTTCGCGCCGGCGTTCGAGCGCGCCGCGGCTTCGGGCAAGCCGGCGCTGATCGAGCTGCGGATCGACCCGGATGCCATCACGCCTTCGATGACGTTGTCTGCCATACGCGAGAAAGCATTGAAGTCGCGCACGAGCGGGTAACAATCAAGAGCTATAATCAACGCCACATGGCTGTCCCCGCCATTCAGTTCCAACCCGAGCAAGCCTTGGAGTTGGTGCTATACGTTGCAAGGCGGCTACCCCACCCCGGATTCCACTCGATCTCCAAGGTGCTGTATTTCGCCGACAGAGAACATCTTTCCCGCTACGGTAGTTTGATGACCGGCGACACCTACTACGCGATGCGTCATGGCCCCGTACCGAGTGCGATCTATAACCTGCTCAAGGCGGCTGCGGGAAGACAGGAACCGGCAATCCCTCTTGGTTGGTTCGAACTGGTCTCGGGAGTACTGGCCGTTGAGGGAGAACATCGTATCCGCCCCCTTCGGGATCCGAACCTCGACATGATTTCACCCTCACAGCGGGCATGCCTTGACACGTCTATCAAAGCGAACGGCCGGCTGAGCTTCAGCCGATTGGCAAAGAAGAGCCACGATGCTGCCTGGAAATCGGCTGATCAAAACGACATCATTGAGTTAGCTGCGATTGTGAAGACCCTGCCGAACGCAAAGGAAGTTCTCGCTCACCTAAACGACGGAGATGCAGGTGGCGACGTTCGGCGACGCGTTCTCGCCCGAAGAGCGGCGTAAGTCCGTCCTTCGCCGGCTTCAACCCGGCGTCGTTATTTATCTCGAAGTGGTATTTCCGGAAGGGCCTCGGTCAAAGTATCTCGTAGTCGTCCATGTCAACGAGCAGTGCTGCACCTTGGTCGTGAATTCCGAGGTAAACCCGTTTATCGAGAACCATCCCGAACTGGCAGTGTGCCAGGTGCGAATAGACGCCGAACGGCATGCCTTTCTGGAACATGATTCGCATATCGCTTGCCATCAGGTGCAGCGCCTGCCTACTGCGGCGGTGATTCACGACTTGATGGCTGACATGGACCGTTTCAAGGGTGAGTTGCACGAAGAAGTCAGGCTGGAAGTGATCGCGGCGATCAAGCGCGCTCCCACTCTATCGCCGGCGGAACAAACAATGTTCGCGCGCGCCCTGGAGGGCGCAGGAGAAGTCTAGAGATCGACCTTGGTATCGAGATCGAAATCCCTACGTTAGGGCAATGAACTTTTCGTCCGCCTGGTGCGCGCGTTCGAACTTGAGGAACTCGTAGTAGCCGCAGCGCGGGCTGTCCGGGTAAATGCGGCATACCCCCGGCCGCGCCTCATAGGCGCCGCAGCGGCGCGTTTTCTGGTCGAGTAGGGCGCACACCGAGTCGAATACCTGGTCGCGCTGGTGGCGCAGCAGCCGGGCTTTCTCCTTGGCGTCGGACTTCGTGAAGCGCTCCTCGGCCTGTTCGTAGGAAAGCCCGAAGTGCCGGGCGAGGCGCGCGATATCGCGCTGCGTCACCTCGATCTCGGGGTAGCTGCAGCAGTACGCCGGGCACTTCGCGCAGGAGTACTCGGCGCGCACCGGAATCGGGGGGGGGTCTTGCCGTTCTTCATTTGCGGTATTCCGGAGAAAAGCCGCGCATTCTACGCGCGCGACGTGACATTCCTCGGCTTTAACCCTTTCGCATTGCAATTCCGTTTCATGGGCATGGGCGTGCAACGGGCGTGCCCGACAACGAAAGGGAAGGACGATGAAACCTCTGAGAATGGTGGTGGCCGCGGCGGCGCTGCTCGGCGCCGGACAGGCGTTGGCGCACGGCGGCATGGTCGATCTCTCGGTCTACGACCGCACCGAGGGCCGGCGCCTGCCGGTGTACTGGCACGAGGGCCGCGCCTACGTCGCCGGCCGGCCGGGGAACGAATACCAGGTCACGCTGCGCAACCGCCTGCGCGAAGACGTGCTGGCGGTGGTGTCGGTGGACGGCGTCAACGTGATCACCGGGAAGACCGCCAATCCGTCGCAGAGCGGCTACGTGGTCGGGCCGCGCGGCGCGTTCGACATCCAGGGCTGGCGCAAAAGCCTGTCGCAGACCGCAGCGTTCTACTTCACCGCGCTGCCCGACTCCTACGCCGCGCGCACCGGGCGTCCGGACGACGTCGGCGTGATCGGCGTCGCGCTCTACCGCCGCAAGCAGGAGCCGCCGCAGCCGCTCAGTGAGATCGCCCCGGCGAAGCCCGCGCGCGCCGAAGCGAGCGCCGACCGGCACGCGTCCGCTTCCGCGGGGGCGCCCGCGCAGGAGCGCGACGCGCGGCTCGGCACCGGGCATGGCCGGCGCGAGACCTCGCACGCCACGCACGTCGGCTTCGAGCGCGCCACCAGCGCGCCGGCCGAGGTCATCAGCCTGCACTACGACAGCCACGCCAACCTGGTTGCGCAGGGCGTAATCCGCGAGCCGGTGCGTGTCGCGCCGGTGCCGCGGCCGTTCCCGGGTTTCGTTCCCGATCCCCGGGGGTAAACTCATGCGGTGGAGGCCCCGGACGAAGAACTCATGCTCGCTTATCGCGGCGGAGACGCCGGGGCCTTCGAGACGCTGTACGCGCGCCACCGCGGCGCGCTTTACCGTTTCATGCTGCGCTCCTTGAAGGGAAGCGCCTCGGACCGCGCTGTCGCCGAGGAGCTGTTCCAGGACGCCTGGATGCGGGTCATCGAAGCCCGCGCCCGCTACGCCCCGAGCGCAAAGTTCACCACGTGGCTCTACACCATCGCGCACCACCTCCTCGTCGACCACTGGCGCCGCAAGGGCCTTACGCTGGTGGAGTTGAACGAAGACACCGAGGGGGTATCGCCGGACAATCCCGCGAAGCAGGCGGAAGCGCGCCAGACCTTGGCGCGTTTCCTGCAGGCTCTGGAAGCATTGCCTCCCGCGCAACGCGAGGCCTTCCTCCTGCATGAGGAAGGGGGCATGACCGTCGCGGAGATCGCCACTGCAACGGGGACCAACGAGGAAGCGGCGAAGAGCCGCCTGCGTTACGCACTCATGAAATTACGTAATTCCGTGGACGATGGCTGAAGACCCCAAGGTCTCCGATCGGTATCGCGAGCTGCCGCGCGAGGAGCCGCCGCGTGCGCTCGACGGCGCGATCCTCGCCGCGTCGCGCCGCGCGCTAGAGGAAAAAAAGCGGTCGCACCCCGCGCCGCTGGTGGCGCCGACCGGCCGCCAGCGCTGGTATTTCCCGCTCGCCGCCGCCGCGGTGATTGTGCTCGCGGTCGCGGTCACGGTGCATGTCGAGCGCGAGCGTCCGGATGCCGAGATCCTGGAGGGCCCGGTGGCGGTGCAGAAAGCGCCCCCGGCCGAAGAGGTGGTGAAGGCTGAAGCGCCGCGGCCCGCGCCGAGTGCGCCGCCGAAAGCCGCGCGCAAGGTTCCCGAGCGAACGTTCGCGCCCGATCCTCAGCCTCAGGCGGCGCCCGCCGCGCCTCCCGTGGCTCAGGCCGAGCGAAGCGACGCCGCCGCCGCGGCGGCGGGGAGCCGCGAGATGCGTGCGCAGCGCGACGTAGCGGCGTCTTCCGGCGCGCGGCCAAGCGCGGCGCCGGCAAGCCGGGCGGAGGAGCCGGCCCGCGCCGCGCCTGCTCTGGCGAAGCTGGGCGAGCAATCGCCCGAGCAGTGGCTCCAGGGCATCGCCGATTTGCGCCGGCAGCGAAGGCACGAGGAAGCCGAAAAGCAACTCGCGGAGTTCCGCAAGCGCTACCCCAACTACAGGATCCCCGAGGCAATCCTGCGGAAGTTCGAGAAGTAAGGTCTCAGTGGTGCAGGATCTTGGAGAGGAATAGCTGGGCGCGCTCGGAGCGCGGCGTGCCGAAGAAGTCGTCCTTCTTCGCGTCCTCGACGATCTTGCCGGCGTCCATGAAGATCACGCGGTGGGCCACCTTGCGCGCGAAGCCCATCTCGTGCGTCACCACCATCATGGTCATGCCTTCCTTGGCGAGGTCGACCATGACGTCGAGCACCTCGTTGATCATCTCGGGGTCGAGCGCCGAGGTCGGCTCGTCGAACAGCATCGCGATCGGGTCCATGGACAGGGCGCGCGCGATGGCCACGCGCTGCTGCTGGCCGCCCGAGAGCTGGCCGGGGTACTTGTCCTTGTGCGCCGAGAGCCCCACGCGGTCGAGCAGCTTGAGGCCGCGCTGCCGCGCTTCGTCCGGGCTGCGGCCGAGCACCTTGACCTGGCCGAGCACCAGGTTGTCGGTGACCGACATGTGCGGGAACAGCTCGAAGTTCTGGAACACCATGCCGATGCGCGCGCGCAGCTTCGGCAGGTCGGTCTTCGGATCGCCGACGGAGACGCCGTCGACGGTGATCGTGCCTTTCTGGAACGGCTCGAGCGCATTCACGGCTTTGATGAGCGTCGACTTGCCGCTGCCCGAGGGCCCGCACACCACCACCACCTCGCCCTTCGCGACCTCGGTCGAGCAGTCGGTGAGTACCTGGAAGCCGCCGTACCACTTGCTGACGTTCTGTAGAGAGATCATCGGATGATGGCGATTCGATCCTGGAGTCGTTTAACGAGCATGCTCAAGCCGTAGGAAATGATGAAGTAGACCACAGCGACAAAGGTGTACATCTCGACCAGGCGGTAGTCGCGGTTCGCCACCTTGGCCGCGGCGCCGAGGAAGTCGGTGGCCGAGATCACGTACACCAGCGAGGTGTCCTGGAACAGGATGATGGTCTGCGTCAGCAGCACCGGAAGCATGTTGCGGAAGGCCTGCGGCAGCACGATGTAGCCCATGCTCTGCCAGTAGTTGAGGCCGAGCGCGTAGCCCGACCACACCTGGCCGCGCGGGATCGACTGGATGCCGGCGCGCATGATCTCGCAGTAGTACGCCGCCTCGAACATGGTGAAGGTGATCACCGCCGACCAGAAGGCGCCGACCGCGATCGGCCGGCTCGCGCCGATCACCCAGCCGCCGATGTAGGGCACCAGGAAGAAGAACCAGAAGATCACCAGCACCAGCGGCAACGAGCGCATCAGGTTGACGTAGCCGCCGGCGAGCGCCGAGAGCCACTTCATCGACGACAGGCGCATCATGGCAAGAAGCGTGCCGAACACGATGCCGCCGGTCATGGCGAGCGCGGTGAGGGTGAGGGTGAATACCATGCCCTCGCGGAACAGGTAGCCGAGCGAGCGCTCGATGACGTCGAAGTCGTAGCCGGCGAACACTAATGTCCCGCCTGCGGGGCGCCGCCCGCCGAGATCAGACCGGGAACGCGCACTTTCTTCTCGAGCGCGCGCATCGCCAGCACCACCAGCAGGTTGGTGATCAGGTAGATCAGCGTCGCCGCGGTAAAGGCCTCGAACACGCGGAAGCTGAACTCCTGCATGGCGCGCGCGCGCCCCGTGAGCTCGAGCAGGCCGATGGTCAGCGCCACCGACGAGTTCTTGATGACGTTCATGAACTCGGAGGTGAGCGGCGGCAGGATGATGCGGAACGCCTGCGGCAGGATGACGTAGCGGTAGGCCTGCGTCTCGGTGAGGCCGGTGGCGATGCCCGCCATGCGCTGGCCGCGCGGCAGCGAGTTGATGCCGGCGCGCACCTGCTCGGCGACGCGCACCGAGGTGAAGATCGCCAGGCACATCACCGCCGGCACGTACGAGCCCCACGGCGGCGGCATCTGCTTGATCCAGTCGCCGAGCGCCGTGGGCAGGAGCTCGGGCACGACGAAGAACCACAGGAACATCTGCACGATCAGCGGCACGTTGCGGAAGATCTCGACGTACAGGTTGCCCAGGCGAACCGCCCACTTCACCGGGGTGGTGCGGATGGTGCCGATGACCGCCCCGAGGACGAGGGCGATGACCCAGGCGGCGAGCGCCGTGACGAGCGTCCAGCCCAGGCCGACGATCAGGTACTGGAGATAGGTCCCCGTGCCACCGGGCTCCGCTTCAAGCAGGACCTTCCAGTGCCAGTTGTACTGCACTCAGGGGCTACTGGTAGTCCTTCGGATCCCCCGAGGAGGTCGGTTTCGCCACGACCTTCTTGAACGCGGCGCTCATCGGCAGCGCGAGGTTGATGTTCTTCGGCGGCACCGGCTTCTCGAACCACTTGGAGTAGATGGCGTTGATCTGGCCGGACTTGTAGACGTTGCTCATCGCCTTGTCGACCACGGCCTTGAACGCCTGGTCGTCCTTCCTCACCATGATGCCGTAGGGCTCGACCGACAGCGCCACGCTGGAGATCTCGTAGTCGCCCGGCGAGCGCGACTGCGCCGCGATGCCGGCGAGCAGGATGTCGTCCATCACGAACGCCACGGCGCGGCCGGTCTCGACCATCTGGAACGCCTCCGGGTGGCCGTTGGCGGAGATGATGTTCATGCCGAGGTTCTGCGCCGCGTTGATCTCGGTGATCTGCTTGATGTTGGTGGTGCCCGCGGTGGACACGATGGTCTTGCCCTTCAGGTCCTGCAGCGTCTTCAGCTTCGCGGACTTCTTCGACACCCAGCGGTTGGCAGTGACGAAGTGGGTGATGGTGAACCACACCTGCTCCTGGCGCGCCACGTTGTTGGTGGTCGAGCCGCACTCCAGGTCGATGGTGCCGTTCGCCATCAGCGGGATGCGGTTCGCCGAGGTGACCAGCTGGTAGTTGGTCTTGAGGTTCGCCATCTTCAGCTCGCTCTTCACCGCGTCGACGATGCGGTGGCACAGGTCCATGGCGTAGCCGATGGGCTGCTGCTTGTCGTCGTAGTAGGAGAAGGGCAGTGAGGCGTCGCGGTGGCCGATGGTGATCGACCCCGTGTCCTTGATCTTCTTCAGGGTGCCGTCCTGCGCCGCGGCGGGAGAGGCGAGGGCGATCGCGGCGAACAGGCCGGCGATCAGGGTCAAAAAGCGCTTCATGAAAGGAACTCCCAGGGTGGTTGACCTAAAAATTCTACCCTAGCCCAGGCCCGCCGTGGTGTTGCGCACCCGCTCGGCGGTGGACGAGAGCAGCGAAATGCCGAAGGTCGGGTCCGATTTGACCAGGCTGAGGAACACGTTGCGGTTGACGGCGAGCAGCGAGCAGTCGGTCTCGGCGGCGGCGTTCGCCGAGCGCGGCGACTGGTCGACCAGCGCCATCTCGCCGAATACGCCCCCCGGGCCGACGCGCTCGACCACCGCGCCGCGGATCGAGATCGCCACGCGGCCCTCGAGCACCACGTACATCAGGGCGCCGGCCTGGCCGGCGACCATGATCACCTTGCCGCGCTCGTAGCGCACCGTCGACTGCGTGCCGAGGCCGGCCTCGAGGCTGGCGAGCAGCTTCTTGTCGAATACGCGCGAGTCCTTGGTTTCGGCGGTGGGCACGCCCGACAGCTTGGCGATCATGCCGCGCAGGCGCGTGATCAGGGTGCCGAGCATCATCAGCGCGAACTCGGGCTTCTTCTGCAGTGCGCTGGCGAAGCCCTTGTCGTCGAGCGAGAGCACGCGGCAATCGCTGCGCGCCACCGCGCTGGCGCTGCGCGGCGAGTCGCTGATCGCCGCCATCTCGCCGAAGATCTCGCCGACTTTGACGTTGCCGAGAGGCATGCCCTTGGCGGACAGCGCCACCTGGCCCTCGAGCAGGAAGTACATCTTGTCGCGCTTGAGCAGCATGCGGCTCGCCCTCTCGTTCTCGGCGAAGAACACGGTGCCGGCGGCGAGCGTTTCCTCCTTGCCGGTGGACTCGAAGAACTGCCGCGCGATCGCCGCGATGTAGAGCGGCGCCTGGGGCGGGGCCGCGACCGCGGCGGGCTTGGGCGCGCCGGCGGGCTTGCTGAAATCCAGATCGTCCATCAGGTCCTCAAAGAACGCATGATAGTGCCAGAATCGGCGCTAAACTAGGTCGCGCTCGGGAGGAGTCATGAAAAATCTTGTGCACATCGCTTTTGCCGCGCTCGCCGCGGCGAGCATCGCGCCGGTCGCGGCGCAGAACACGGTGAACGCCTACTCGATCTGGCCGGAAAACTGGGCGCGGCCGATGTTCGACGAGTTCGAGAAGGCCACCGGCATCAAGGTGAATTTCGTGCGCTTCTCGTCCGGCGAAGCGCTGTCGCGCGTCATCGCCGAGAAGAACAATCCGCGCATCGACGTGCTGTTCGGCGGGCCGGTCGAGACGCACGCCGCAGGCATCAAGGAGGGCGTGTTCGAGTCGTACAAGCCGCCGGCCTTCGCCCGGCTGCCGACGCGCTTCCGGCACGCCGACGGGCAATGGGTGGCGATCGCCGACGATCCGCTGGTCTTCATGTCGAACAACAAGTTCCTCAAGGAGCACGGCCTGCGGCCGCCCGCGTCGTGGGGCGACCTGCTCCATCCCGCGTACAAGAACACCCTGCAGATGGCGGATGCGCGCACCTCCGGGACCGCGGTGACGCGCATCTTCTCCATCCTGGAGGTGAACGGCCGCGACGAAGCGAAGGCCTTCGACTACATGCGCAAGCTTCGCCCCAACGTGCAGCTCTACACCAAGAGCGGCGGCGGCGGCACCCTCCCGGTCGGGCTGGGCCAGGCGGGCGCGGGCATCTTCTTCATCGTCGATGCGCTCGACACCAAGGCCAAGGGATACGACGTGTCGATCAGCTTCCCGAAGGAGGGCATCGGCACGGCCGCCGAGGCGATCGCGCTGATCAAGGGCGCGAAGAACCCGGAGGCCGGGAAGAAGCTCATCGACTGGGCGTCCTCGCCCGCGATGCAGGCGCATTTCGCCAAGTACAAGATCAACTTTGTTCCCGCCCATCCCGACGTCGCCGTCGAGGCGAGCCTGGCGGAGGTGCTGAAGGGCGCGAAGATCTTTCCGATCGACGCCGACTACGCGGGCGCGAACCGCAAGCGCATCGTCGAGCGCTGGATCAGCGACGTCCTGAACTTCGGTTCGTAGCGCGTGGCCCGGCCTGCGGGCCTCGCCCGCGCGCCGTCGGCGCTCGCGCGCGCGCTCGCCGACCCGGCGCTGTCGGCGACGGTGTTCCTCCTCTGGGGGGCGCTCGCGCTGTTCGTCGTCTACCCGATGCTCATGCTGCTCGCGCGCATCTTCTGGGTCGACGGCGCGCTCAGCTTCGCCGGCCTCCAGGCCGTCCTCACCGATCCCTACCAGCTGCGCGCGCTGTGGAACAGCCTGCTGCTGGCGACGCTGGTCGGCGCGGCCGGCACGGTGCTCGGCCTGGGATTCGCGCTGGCCGCCGAGCGCTGCGAGCTGCCGCCGTGGACGCGCACCGTGATCGACGCGGCGGTGCTGCTGCCGCTGATCTCGCCGCCGTTCACCACCGCCATCGCGATGATCTTCTCCTTCGGGCCGCGCGGGCTGATCACCTACGACCTCCTGGGCATCAAGGGCCATAGCGTCTACGGGCTGGGAAGCACGCTGTTCTCGGAGACGCTCACCTATTTCCCGATCGCCTACCTGACGTTGCGGCCGATGCTCGCGGCGATCGACGCCAACGTCGAGGCGATGGCTCTGAGCCTGGGCGCATCGCGCTGGCGCGTGTTCCGCACGGTGACGCTGCCGATCGCGGTGCCCGGGCTGGCGAACGCGTTCCTGCTGCTGTTCGCCGCGTCGCTCGCGGATTTCGCCACGCCGCTGATCCTCGCCGGCAACGGCTTCCCGGTGCTGCCGACGCAGGTCTACCTGCAGATCACCGGCCTGTTCGACCTGCGCGGCGGCGCCGCGCTGTCGTTCGTGCTGCTCGGGCCGGCGCTCGCCGTGTTCCTGCTGCAGCGCTACTGGGTGGCGCGCGCCTACTACGTGACGGTGACGGGCAAGGCCGGCGCGCAGTCGCGCCTGCCTCTGTTGGCGCAATGGGTGCGCGCGGCGCTGCTCGCGGCGTGCGCCCTCATCACGCTCGCCATCGTCTACCTGTACGCGCTGCTGCTGTTCGCTTCGCTGGTCCAGGCGTTCGGCGCAAACCACGCCTGGACGCTGGCGCATTACCGCCACATCTTCACCGACGGCTGGAACGCGATCCGCGACACGCTGATCATCGCCGCCTTCGCCATGCCGCTCGGCGGCGTGTTCGGCATCCTGGTCGGCTACCTGGTGGCGCGGCGCGAGTTTCCCGGCCGGCGCTCGATGGAGCTCGCTTCGATGCTCAACTACGCGCTCCCCGGCACCATCGTCGGCATCGCCTACCTGATCGCCTTCAACGACCCGCCGATCATGCTGACGGGCACGGCGCTCATCATCGTCGCCTGCTACGTGTTCCGCTACGGCGCGACCGGCATCCGCACCACCATGGCGCTGCTCGCCCAGATCGACCGCAGCCTGGAGGAGGCCTCGCAAAGCCTCGGCGCCTCGACGGCGACGACCTTCCGGCGCATCACGCTGCCGCTCATCCTGCCGGCGTTCTTCGCCGGCCTGGGCGTGGTATTCATCCGCTCGATGACCGCGATCAGCGCCACCATCTTCCTCGTGTCCCTCTCCTGGACGCTGATCACCGTGAAGATCCTCAACGACATGACCGAGCTGCAGCTCGGGCCCGCGGCGGCGTATTCGGTGCTCGTCATCGCCATCGTGTTCGTGGTGATCGCGCTCATCAGCTGGATGCTGCGCCGCCTGCGCGCCAGCGGAGCGCCGGCGACGAGCCTGCTCGGCGGATGAGCGCCGCTGCCGCCGCCGGAATCGCGACCGAAGGCGTGTCCAAGCGCTACCGGCACCGCGTCAAGGGCGACGTGTACGCCGTGCGCGACGTCACGCTCGAGGTCAGGCCGGGCGAATTCCTCACGCTGCTCGGCCCCTCGGGATGCGGCAAGACCACGATGCTGCGCATCATCGGCGGCTTCGAGCGTCCCGACACCGGGCGCGTGCTGATCGGCGGGCAGGACGTCACCTGGCAGCTCGCCAACCAGCGCAACCTCGGCTTCGTGTTCCAGAACTACGCGCTATTCCCGCACCTTTCGGTGTTCGAGAACGTCGCCTACGGGCTGCGCGTGCGGCGGCAAAGCGAGGCGGCGATCCGGCGCGCGGTCGGCGACGTGCTGGCGCTGGTGGGACTGGGCGCCTACGAGCGGCAGTTCCCGACCCAGCTTTCCGGCGGCGAGCAGCAGCGCGTCGCGCTCGCGCGCGCCATCGTCATCCAGCCGCGCGTACTGCTGTTCGACGAGCCGCTATCCAACCTCGACGCCCGGCTGCGCGTGCAGATGCGCGTCGAGATCCGCGCGCTGCAGCGCCGCCTCTCGATCACCACCGTGTACGTCACGCACGACCAGGAGGAGGCGATGGCGGTGTCCGACCGCATCGCGGTCATGGAGGCCGGCCGCGTGGTGCAGCAGGGCAGCGCCGAGGACCTGTACCACCGCCCGGGCTCGGCTTTCCTGGCGAACTTCATCGGCCGCGCCAACCTGGTGCCCGGGCGGGTCGTGTCCACCGACGGCGTCGGCGCGGAGATCGAGGCGCTCGGCCTGCGCATGCGCACGCCGACGCTCGGACTGGCGGCGGGCGCCGCGGTAACGCCCGTCCTGCGTCCCGAGTCGCTCGAGCTGGTGGATGCGCCGGGCCCCGCGAGCATCGTGTCGCGAATGTTCCTCGGCAACAGCGTCGAATACGTCGTGCGCTGCGCCGGCGAAACGCTGCACATCAGCGCCTCGAGCGCGGCGGCCAGCCCCGCGTTCAGCGAGGGACGCAGCGTGGCGCTGCGCATCGCGGCGCGAGAAGTCAGCGTGCTGCCGGAGCGGCCCGCGTGAGAATGCTGGCCTGCGCCGTGCTGCTCCTGGCCGCGGCCCGCGCCGGCGCGCAGGGGCGCGAGCTGCACGGCGCGAGCGACGCCTTCGGCGGCGAAGGCGTGTCGATCGCCTGGGCCATGCTGCGCGGGGCGGACGAGGAGCGCACCCAGGTGCGCCTGCGAGTCCTCGCCGATCCGGCGCGCTACGCGCACTTCACGGTCTACGGCGTCGACCCGTTCAGCAATCAGCGGGCCGAGCACATAGCGCCGCGTCGCGCGCCGGCCACGGTGGCGATCCCGCGTGCGCGCTTCGCCGAGCTGCCGCGCACGGAGGTCCGCTTCTTCGCTCCGGACGGCAAGGTCGCGCTGGTGGTGTTCTATCTGAGTGTCCCCGACACGACGCCGGAGTTCGACAGCGAGGCGAATCTCGAGCGGGATCTGGAGCGCCGGAGCAAATGACGCGCGCCGACGCGCTGGAAGCCTAGAATCGCGCAATGGCGCAGCCCGTTCGCATCGAGCACGACCTGCTGGGCGAACGCGCGGTCCCGGCCGGCGCCTACTACGGCGTGCACACCCTGCGCGCGCTGGAGAATTTCCCGATCAGCGGCACGCCGATCTCGATCTACCCCGACCTGGTGGTGGCGCTCGCCTGCGTCAAGCAGGCCGCCGCCATCGCCAATTCCGAGCTCGGCCTGCTCGACGAGCGCCGCGCGCAGGCCATCCGGCTCGCCTGCGAGGAGCTGCGCGGGGGCAAGCTCGTCGAGGAGTTCGTGGTCGACGTGATCCAGGGCGGCGCCGGGACCTCGACAAACATGAACGCCAACGAGGTGATCTGCAACCGCGCGCTCGAGCTCCTCGGCCACGCGCGCGGCGAGTACCAGCACCTGCACCCGCTCGACCACGTCAACCTGTCGCAGAGCACCAACGACGTCTACCCGACCGCGGTCAAGCTCGCGCTGCAGTTCGGCATCCGCAAGCTGGTGCAGGAGATGGGCCTGCTGAAAAAGACCTTCGACGCCAAGGCGACCGAGTTCGCCGAGGTCCTCAAGGTCGGCCGCACCCAGCTGCAGGACGCGGTGCCGATGACCCTCGGCCAGGAGTTCTCGACCTACGCGGTAATGCTCGGCGAGGACGAGAGCCGCCTCGCCGAGGCGGCCAGCCTGATCCGCGAGATCAACCTCGGCGCCACCGCCATCGGCACCGGCATCAATGCACACCCGGACTACGCGCGGCTGGTCACGCGCCGCCTGTCCGAGATCTCGGGCTTCGTCTTCATGGTGTCGCCGAACCTGGTCGAGGCGACGCAGGACGCCGGCGCCTTCGTGCAGCTCTCGGGCGTGCTCAAGCGCGTCGCGGTGAAGCTGTCCAAGACCTGCAACGACCTGCGCCTGCTCTCGTCCGGGCCGCGCGCCGGCCTGGGCGAGATCAACCTGCCCGCGGTGCAGGCGGGCTCGTCGATCATGCCGGGCAAGATCAATCCGGTGATCCCCGAGGTGGTGAACCAGATCGCCTTCGAGGTGATCGGCAACGACATCACCGTGACCATGGCCGCCGAAGCGGGGCAGCTCCAGTTGAACGCCTTCGAGCCGATCATCGCGCACAGCCTGTTCAAAAGCCTGCAGCACCTCGCCGCGGGCTGCCGCACCCTCGCCGAGCGCTGCGTGCGCGGGATCACCGCGAATCCGGAGCGCGCCCGGCGCCTGCTCGACGAGTCCACCGCGCTGGTTACCGCGCTCAATCCCTACCTCGGCTACGCGCGCTCGAGCGAGATCGCGCGCGAGGCGCTCGCCAGCGGAACCAAGGTGTATGACCTGGTCCTGCAGAAGGGTCTGCTCACCCGCGAGCAGCTCGACGACATCCTGCGCCCCGAAGCCCTCACCAAGCCGCACTACTCCACCGTCCACAAGCCGATGAGCGAACCATGAGATTTCTGGTCTTTCTTTTCCTGCTGACCGCATCCGCGGCCGGGTTCGCGCAGGCCTACCCGTCGAAGCCGATCAGGCTCATCGTGCCGTTCCCGGTCGGCGGCATCGCCGACCTCTACGGTCGCATCGTCGCGGCCAGGCTGACCGAGGGCTGGGGCCAGCCGGTGGTGGTGGAGAACCGCACCGGCGCCGGCGGCAACATCGGCGCCGACGTGGTGGCGAAGTCGCCGCCCGACGGCTACTCGGTGGTGATCGGCAGCATCGGTACGCACGCGGTGAACGTGACGCTGTTCTCCAAGATGCCCTACGACGCGGTGAACGACTTCGCGCCGATTGCGCTGCTCCTGGAGGCCGAAGGCCTGCTAGTGGTGCATCCCTCGGTGCCGGCGCAGAGCGTGCCGGAACTCATCGCCTACGCGCGCGCCAATCCCGGCAAGCTCTCCTTCGCTTCCGCCGGCATGGGCACCGCGAGCCATCTCGCCGGCGAGCTGTTCAAGTCGATGGCGAGGGTCGACATGACCCATATTCCCTACAAAGGCAACGTGCCCGCGATCACCGACCTGCTCGCCGGGCAGACCTCGCTGCTCTTCGCCACCATGCCGACCGTCCTGCCGCACGCCAAGGCCGGCAAGCTGCGCGCCCTCGCCACCATCGGCTCGGTGCGCTCGGCGGCCGCGCCGGACCTTCCCACCGTCGCCGAGGCCGCGCTGCCCGGCTTCGCAGTGACCAACTGGGTCGGCTTCTTCGCGCCCGCCGGCACGCCGCCCGATATCGTGCGGCGCTGGAACGCCGAGACGCACAAGGTCATGCAGTCGCCCGAGATCCAGGCGCGGCTGCTGAACGAGGGCGCGCGCTTCATCCCGATGACGCCGGAGCAGTTCGCCGCGTTCGTGAAGAGCGAGATCGCGAAGTGGGCGCCGGTGGTCAAGGCGTCGGGAGCGCGGGTAGACTGATCGTGGAGGACACTGCATGAACAGGATGCGGAGGTGCTTGGCTGCGGCGCTGCTCGCGCCAGCGCTGCCGGCGGCGGCGCAGACCTGCGCCGACCTCGGCCAGAGCTACACGATGTACACCTATTCTTCAGGCGACCGGGTCGGCGTCGACAGCGGCACCAGCCCGCGGCGCTTCATGGTGTCGCTCGACTGCAAGTACGACGCCGCGGCGGACGAAGTCGGTATCGAGCTCGGCTTCGCCCGGGTGTGCGAAGGGCAGGCGGTGAAAGTCCAAGGGAGATCCTGCAAGGTCGCGAAGGTCGTGTCGCAGACCGAAAGGCTTGAGGCCGATCCGAAGGGCAAGCTGGTGCAGCGGCGCAGTGGCGCGCGGCCCTCGCTGAGATGAGCCGCGATGAGCGCACCCCCGAAGCTCTGGGCGCCTAGCGAGCGCGCGGTCGAGGAGGCGCAGGTCACGCAATTCGCGCGCCACGCGGTACGCAAGCACCGGCTCGAGCTCAACACCTACCCCGACTTCCATCGCTGGACAGTCGACAACCCCGAGATTTTCTGGAGCGAGGTGTGGGAGTCGTGCGGCGTGCTCGCCTCGCGCAAGGGCTCGACCGTGCTGCTCGACGGCGACAAGATGCCGGGCGCGCGCTGGTTCCCCGACGCGCGCCTCAACCTCGCCGAGAACCTGATGCGCCGCGGCGACCGCGGCGACGCGCTGGTGTTCTGGGACGAGAGCGGCTTCCGGCGCCGCGTCAGCTACTCCGAGCTGACCAGCGAGGTGTCGCGCGCGGTGCAGGCGCTGCAGGCGCTGGGCCTGCGCTCCGGCGACCGCGCCGCGGCCTTCATCCCCAACCTGCCCGAGGCCGCGATCCTGGCGCTCGCCGCGCTGTCGCAGGGCATCGTCTGGTCCTCGTGCTCGCCCGACTTCGGCGTCGACGGCGTGGTCGAGCGCTTCGGGCAGATCGAGCCCAAGGTGCTGTTCTGCGCCGACGGCTACCGCTACAACGGCCAGACCCACGACTCGCTCGAGCGCGTGCGCGAGATCGCCGAGCGGCTGCCGACGCTGCGCAAGGTCGTCGTGGTGCCGCACCTCGACCCCGAGGTCGACGTCTCGGACGTGCCCAAGGCGGTGCGGCTGGACGAATGGCTGCGCCGCTACACCCCGGGCGACATCGCCTTCGCGCAGCTGCCGTTCAACCACCCGGTGTTCGTGCTGTTCACCTCGGGCACCACCGGCCAGCCGAAATGCGTCGTGCATGGCGCCGGCGGCACGCTGCTGCAATCGGTGAAGACCTTCAAGCTGCACTTCGACGTGCGGCCGGGCGACCGCTTCTTCTATTTCTGCACCACCAACTGGGTGGTGTGGAACGTGCTCTTCTGCGGGCTGTGCACCGAGGCGGCGCTGCTGCTCTACGACGGCTCGCCGTTCGCGCGCAACGGCAGGATCCTGTTCGACTATGCCGAGAAGGAGCGCTGCACGCACTTCGGCACCTCGGCGAAGTTCATCGACGCGGCCGCGAAACGCGGCCTGCGCCCGCTGGACAGCCATGATTTGAGCTCCCTGAGAATGCTGATTTCCACGGGCTCGCCGCTTTCGCCGGAGAGCTTCGACTTCGTCTACTCGTCGATCAAGAAGGACGTCTGCCTGTCGTCGATCTCGGGCGGCACCGACATCATGGGCGCGTTCGCCGACGCGAGCGCGGTGCTGCCCGTGTACCGCGGCGAGCTGCAGTGTCCCTCGCTGGGAATGGCCGTCGAGGTCTTTGATGAAAACGGAGAATCAGTAATAAATCAAAAAGGCGAGTTGGTTTGTACCAAGCCGTTTCCGTCGATGCCGCTCGGCTTCTGGAACGACCGCGGCGACCAGCGCTACCACGCCGCCTATTTCGCCAAATACCCGAACGTCTGGTGCCACGGCGACTGGTGCGAGCTCACCGAGCGCGGCACGCTGCGCGTCTACGGGCGCTCGGACGCGACCCTCAACCCCGGCGGCGTGCGCATCGGCACCGCCGAGATCACCAGCGTGGTCGAGCGCATCGACGAGGTCGAGGAGGCCTGCGCGATCGGCCAGCTGTGGCCGCCCGACAACCCGACCGACACGCGCATCGTGCTGTTCGTGAAGCTGCGCGAGGGGCTGGCGCTCGAGGACGCGCTCGAGGAGCGCATCCGCCACGAGATCCGCCGCCACGCCAGCCCGCGCCACGTGCCGGCGCGCATCGTGCAGGTCGCCGACATCCCGCGCACCAAGAACGGCAAGGTGGTCGAGCTTGCGGTGAAGGCCGCGGTGCACGGCATGCCGGCGGCGAACACCGACGCGCTCGCCAACCCCGAGGCGCTCGAGCTGTTCCGCGACCTGGAGGAGCTGGCGACCTGACCCCCTTGGCCCGGGCGCGTTTTTAAGACTTTACGATTGCGTCGGCGATTGCCTCGATCACCCGCGCCTGCTCGCCGACCGGCGGATCGATCGTCACCTTGACCTTGGCGCCGGCGGCGGCGACCAGGCGCGGCAGGTCTTCCTTGACGTGGGCACCGACGCCGAGGAATACCGGCACCACGCGGATCGATTCGACGCCGCGCGCGGCAAGCTCGTGCAGAACCTCGGCGAGCGCCGGCCGCATGATCTCCAGGTAGGCGATGCGCACCTCGAGGCCGCGCCTTTCCAGCTCCTTCCTCAGGCGCTCGAAAGGCAGTGCCCAGCCCGGATCGCGCGAGCCGTGGGCGAAGAGGACGAGGCCTTCCTTCAATGCAGGGTGGCGCGGCGGCCTTCGTAGATGCCCTGCAGCAGCCGCAGCGAGCCAAGGCTGATGGCACGGTGCGACAGGGCATGGCCGAGGTCCTCGACGATGTCGAGAGTCACCGGCACGTGGAGGCCGGCCAGAACCCGGGCGGCCCGCTCGGCGTACACGCGCGACACGACCGAGTCGAACTCGCCGTGCACCAGGTGGATGCGCGAGGAGATGCGGCTGCCGCGGGCCGGTGTCTGCGCGAAGCGCGAGGAGAACGCGACCACGGCCCCGGCGATGCCCGGCGCTTTAACCACCTCGAGCGCCACGGTGCCGCCCTGCGAGAATCCGATCAGCACCGTGCGGCTCGCCGGCACGCTGAAGTTGATCTGCTCGCGGCGCACCAGGTCCTCGACGTCGGGCAGCACGCGGGCGACGCGCTCGCGGTGGTTGTCGCAGTTCAGGCCGCGCGTCGGGTACCAGTCCTGCGCCGCGCCGCCGCGCGCGTCGGGGTCGAAGCCGCTCGGCACCACCAGCGCCGCGCTCGGGAAGCGCGCCTGAAACCGGAACGCGATCGGGATCATCGACTGCGCCGTGGCGCCGCAGCCGTGCAGGAAAACGAACAGGTGATTCGACCGGCGCTCGGCGGTGGGCCCGAAGCGAAACACGCGGCCGGAAGACATTGCAGGAATTGTTAACCCTAGGTGACGGTTCTGTAAACTGATTTGAATCCTTCCTCAGGTGACCCATGCAAACCACAGGATTCCTAAAGGCTTTCTGGGCGCTGACCCGGCCGTACTGGGTGTCGGCCGAGCGCGCCAAGGGGCTCACCCTGCTCGCCACGGTGGTCGGGCTGGTGCTGACGATGGTCTGGCTCGAGGTGCAGTTCAACACCTGGAACCGCGACTTCTACAACACCTTCGAGACGCGCGACCAGGCTGAATTCTTCCGCCAGCTCGGGACCTTCAGCCTGCTCGCGTTCATCTGGATCGTCACCGGCGTCTACCGCCTTTATTTCCTGCAGATGCTGCAGATCGAATGGCGCAGCTGGCTCACCGATCGCTTCCTCGCCGACTGGATGAAGGACCAGGCGCACTACCGCATGCAGCTCCTCGCGCGCGCCGGCTCGCCGGTGGCGGGCGTGGACAACCCCGACCAGCGCATCGCCGAGGACCTGAAGCTGTTCGTCGACTACACGCTGTCGCTGTCGCTCGGCCTGCTTTCGGCGGTGGTCACGCTGGCGTCGTTCATCGTCATCCTGTGGACGCTGTCGGGCGCGCTCGAGATCTGGGGCGTGAGCATTCCCGGCTACATGGTGTGGGCGGCGCTGGTCTACGCCATCGCCGGCAGCGGGCTCACGCACGTCATCGGCCGGCGCCTGATCGGCCTGGACTTCAACCAGCAGCGCTTCGAGGCCGATTTCCGCTTCTCGCTGGTGCGGCTGCGCGAGAACAGCGAGGGCATCGCGCTGTACCGCGGCGAGCGCGAGGAGCTCGGCGGCCTGCGCAGCCGCTTCGCCGCGGTGATCGGCAACTGGTGGCTGCTGATGCGCAAGCAGAAGCAGCTCGGCTGGTTCACCTCGTTCTACGGCCAGCTCGCGATCATCTTCCCCTACATCGTGGTATCGCCGCGCTTCTTCTCCGGCAAGATCCCGCTCGGCGAGATCTTCCAGACCGCCTCGGCGTTCGGCCAGGTGCAGGGCGCGCTGTCGTGGTTCATCGGCGCCTATACCCAGTTCGCCTCCTGGAAGGCGACCGTCGACCGCCTGATCGGCTTCGCCGCGACGCTCGAGCGGGTGCGCGCGGAGACGGCGCACCCGCCGGGCGAGCGCGCCGAGGACCCGGGCACGGCGCTCGCCATCGAGGGCCTGGAGCTGGCGTTGCCGCAGGGCACGCCGCTGCTGCGCCCGACCTCGCTCGAGCTGAAGCCCGGCGAGAACGTTCTGGTCACCGGGCCTTCCGGGGCGGGCAAGTCGACGCTGTTCCGCGCGCTGGCCGGCATCTGGCCCTATTGGAAGGGCCGCATCCGCTTGCCGAAAGGCGCGCGCTTGCTGTTCCTGCCGCAGAAGCCCTACCTGCCGATCGGCACGCTCAAGCACGCCGTGGCCTATCCGGAAGACGCCAGCCGCTTTTCAACAGACGAAATTACCGAAGCATTGAAAGCAGTCGGACTGCAGCAGCTCGCGCAGGATCTGGAGCACAGCGAGAACTGGGCGCAGCGGCTTTCCGGCGGCGAGCAGCAGCGCCTGGCGTTCGCGCGCGCGCTGCTCAACCAGCCCGACTGGCTATTCCTCGACGAGGCTACTGCCTCGCTGCCGGAAGAAGACCAGGAACGCCTTTACCGGCTGCTAAAGGAGCGCCTGCCGGCGACCACGCTCGTGTCCATCGGCCACCGCGAGAGCCTCGCCCAGCACCACGCGAGGCGCCTGGCGTGGCGCGGCGCAGGGGGCGCAGCCCCCGCTCTAGTCCAGGCAAGTTGAAGGAGAGACCCACGCCGCCGCGCGAGCCGCTGCCCGAAAAAGGGGTCAGAACAAATTTCGTTACCGGCTGGCCACTTTTGTCCGTGTGCCGGCGAAATTTGTTCTGACCCCTTTTCCTTCAAGCGCTTGCTTCAGGTAGCGGCCGGTATGACTGTCTTTGCTTTTTGAAATTTCTTCCGGAGTCCCGGTGGCGACGATGCGCCCGCCGCCATCGCCGCCTTCGGGGCCAAGGTCGATGATCCAGTCGGCGGTCTTCACCACGTCCATGTTGTGCTCGATCACCACCACGGTGTTGCCGGCGTCGCGCAGCCGGTGCAGGACCCCGAGCAGCATCTTGATGTCGTGGAAATGCAGGCCGGTGGTCGGCTCGTCGAGGATGTAGAGGGTGCGGCCGGTGTCGCGCTTGGACAGCTCGAGCGACAGCTTGACGCGCTGCGCCTCGCCGCCTGAGAGCGTGGTCGCAGACTGCCCGAGGCGCACGTAGCCGAGGCCGACGTCGATCAGCGTGCGCAGCTTGCGCGCGATCGGCGGCACCGCCGAGAAGAACCCGGCGGCCTCGGCCGCGGTCAGTTCGAGCACCTCGTGGATGTTGCGGCCCTTGTAGCGGATCTCGAGCGTCTCGCGGTTGTAGCGCTTGCCGTGGCAGACGTCGCAGGGCACGTAGAGGTCGGGCAGGAAATGCATCTCGACCTTGGTGACGCCGTCGCCCTGGCAGGCCTCGCAGCGCCCGCCCTTGACGTTGAACGAGAAGCGCCCGGTGTCGTACCCGCGCTGCCGCGCCTCCGGAACGCCGGCGAACAACTCGCGGATCGGCGTGAACAGGCCCGTGTAGGTCGCCGGGTTGGAGCGCGGCGTGCGCCCGATCGGGCTCTGGTCGACGGAGATCGCCTTGTCGAGCTGCTCGATGCCGGCGATAGCGTCGTGCGCCGCAGGTTCCACCGCGGCGCCATACAACGCTCGCGCCACCCCCGCGTAGAGCGTGTCGTTGATCAGCGTGGACTTTCCCGAGCCGGATACGCCGGTGACGCAGACCAGCAGCCCGAGCGGCAGCTCGAGGTCCACGTTCTTGAGGTTGTTGCCGCGCGCGCCGCGCAGCACCAGCTTCGCCTTTCCCGGGCGATTGCGCAGCCGGGGCACCTCGATGCGCAGCGCGCCCGAGAGATAGCGGCCGGTCAGCGACTCGGGACTGGCGATGACTTCGGCAGGAGTGCCCTGGGCGACGATGCGGCCCCCCGCCTCGCCGGCGCCGGGCCCCATGTCGATCACGTGGTCGGCGGCACGGATCGCTTCCTCGTCGTGCTCGACCACGATCACCGAATTGCCGAGGTCGCGCAGCTGCTTCAGCGTGCTGATCAAGCGCGCGTTGTCGCGCTGGTGCAGCCCGATCGAGGGCTCGTCGAGCACGTACATGACGCCGGTGAGGCCCGAGCCGATCTGGCTCGCCAGGCGGATGCGCTGCGCCTCGCCGCCCGAGAGCGTCTCGGCGGAGCGCTCGAGCGCCAGGTAGTCGAGCCCGACGTTCACCAGGAACTCCAGGCGCGTGGCGATCTCGCGCACGATGCGCTCGGCCACCTGGCCGCGCGCGCCGGGCAGGCTCAGGGTCCTGAAGAATTCCAGGGTCCGCGTCAGCGGCCAGCGCGACACCTCGTACAGGGGCTGGTCGGCCACTTTCACGTTGCGCGCTTCCCGCCGCAGGCGCGCGCCGCCACAGTCGGGGCAGGCGCGCCGGCTGCGCATCTTGGCGAGCTCCTCGCGCACCACCACCGAATCGGTCTCGCGGTAGCGCCGCTCGTAGTTGGGGATCACGCCCTCGAAGGCGTGCTCCTTGACCGCGCTGCGGCCGCGCTCCGGAAAGTAGTGGAACGCGATCTTCTCCTTGCCCGAGCCGTCCAGGATCAGCCGCTGGATGCGCTCTTCGAGCATCTCCCAGGGGCTCTCGATGTCGAAGCCGTAGTGCTTCGCGAGCGACTGCAGCAGCGCGTAGTAGAACTGGTTCCTGCGGTCCCAGCCGCGGATCGCGCCGCTCGCCAGCGACAAGTTCGGATGCGCGATGACGCGCCGCGGGTCGAAGAACTCGACCGTGCCCAGGCCATCGCAGCCGGGGCAGGCGCCCATCGGGTTGTTGAAGGAGAACAGGCGCGGCTCGAGCTCGGGCAGCGCGTAGTCGCAGATCGGGCACGCGAACCTGGCGGAGAAGAGGTGCTCCTTTTTCGCGTCGATTTCCAGCACCAGGGCCTTGCCGTCGGCATGCCGCAGCGCGGTCTCGAGCGATTCGGCGATGCGGCCGCGGGCGTCGGGGCGCACGCGCAGCCGGTCGACCACCACGTCGACCGAATGCTTCGCGTTTTTCGCCAGGCGCGGCGGCGCATCCAGCTCGTACACGGTGCCGTCGACCCGCACGCGCGTGAAGCCTTGCGCGCGCAGCTCCTCCAGGAGCTCCGCCTGCTCGCCTTTGCGCCCCGCGACCACCGGGGCGAGGATCAGGATGCGGCTGTCGGCAGGCAGCGCGGCCACATGGTCCGCCATCTCGCTTACGGTCTGCGCCTCGAGCGCGAGCTGGTGCTCCGGGCAGTACGGCGTCCCGGCGCGCGCGTAGAGCAGGCGCAGGTAGTCGTGGATCTCGGTCACGGTGCCGACGGTGGAGCGCGGGTTGTGGCTCGCCGCCTTCTGCTCGATCGCGATCGCCGGCGACAGCCCCTCGATCAGGTCGACATCGGGCTTGTCCATGAGCTGCAGGAACTGGCGCGCGTAGGTCGAGAGCGACTCGACGTAGCGCCGCTGCCCCTCGGCGTACAGCGTGTCGAAGGCGAACGAACTCTTGCCCGAGCCCGACAGGCCGGTGATCACCACCAGCCGGTCGCGCGGCAGATCGAGGCTCAGGTTCCTGAGGTTGTGGGTGCGCGCACCGCGAACGCGGATGCTGTTCATCAGGAGTTCAATTCGAGCGAAGGCAAACTTGCTACTATAGCCCGCTTCGCATTTCCGCCTCTACTCGATCAAATGAATGAAGGAATGACCCGCGTCGAGCTGCGCGCCGGCGCCAGTCTCGCTGGCGTATTCGGCCTGCGCATGCTCGGCTTGTTCTTCATTCTCCCGGTGCTCGCGGTGCACGCCGCGAACATCGAGGGCGGCGACAATCTGACGCTCGTCGGCCTCGCTCTGGGCGCCTACGGCCTGTCCCAGGGGATCCTGCAGATTCCCTTCGGCGCCGCTTCCGACCGCTGGGGAAGAAAGCCGGTGCTGTATGCGGGTTTGCTGGTCTTCGCCGCGGGCAGCTTTCTCGGCATGGCTGCCGACGACATCTGGACCATGATCGCCGCGCGCCTCCTGCAGGGCGCCGGCGCGATCTCCTCGGTGGCGATGGCGCTCGCGGCGGATCTCACGCGCGAGCAGCACCGCACCAAGGTGATGGCGATGATCGGCTCGATGATCGGCCTGATGTTCGCGCTGTCGCTGGTGGGCGCGCCGCTTCTGTACCGCGTGATCGGCATGGACGGGCTGTTCGCGCTGACCGGAATCCTGTGCTTCGCCGCGATGGCGGTGGTGAAATACCAGGTACCCGATCCGCCGGCCCAGGCGCGGGTCGCGGCCCCCGCCGGCTCGGCGCGCGCCGCCTTCCTCGACGCCGAGCTCCTGCGCCTGAACGCCGGCATCTTCATCCTCCACATCGTGCTGTACGCGATGTTCGTGGTCCTGCCGCCGCTCCTGGTGCAGGAAGGGCTCGCTCTGACGGATCATTGGCAGCTGTACCTGCCGGTGGTGCTGGCCTCGTTCGTCCTGATGGTCCCGGCGATCCTGTATGCCGACCGGCGCAACCAGCCGAAGCCGGTGCTGCTCGCGGCGGTGGTTCTCCTGCTCGGCGCCGAGGTGGCCCTGGCCGCCCTCGGTGGCGGCATCGCGGCCCTGGGGGCGTTGATGCTCGGGTTCTTCGTCGCGTTCAACGTGCTGGAGGCGCTGCTGCCCTCGCTCGTGTCGCGCCTCGCCCCGGCCCAGGGCCGTGGCGTGGCGATCGGTGTTTACAACACCACGCAGACCCTCGGCGTCTTCTTCGGCGGGCTGCTGGGGGGCTGGGTGGCTGCGCAGCGTGGCGCTACCGGGGTATTCGCGATGTGCGCTGTGCTGGTGGCAGTCTGGCTGGCGCTGGCCGCCGGCATGCGGTCGCCGCCCGCGCCGGTCAACCAGTTGTCGAATGCGACGTTCTGAATGCGTAGACTGAGCACTGCGGAGGTATGACATGGCATCGGTAAACAAGGTCATCGTGGTCGGCAATCTCGGGCGCGACCCGGAAACCAAGTACATGCCCGACGGCAACGCGATCACGAACGTATCGGTCGCCACGTCCTTCCAGTGGAACGACAAGACGAGCGGCGAGAAGAAGGAGGAGACCGAGTGGCACCGCGTGGTGTTCCGCGGCAAGCTCGCCGAGATCGCGGGCGAGTACCTGAAGAAGGGCTCGCAGGTCTACGTCGAGGGGCGCCTGCGCACGCGCAAGTGGCAGGACAAGGAAGGCCAGGACCGCTACACCACCGAGATCGTCGCCGAGCGCATGCAGATGCTCGGCTCGCGCGCGGGCTCTGGGGAGCCTCGGCCTGAGCCCGTGGAATCCAAAGCTCAAGAACCCAAGGCAGCGGCAAAAAAACCTGCGGGGAAGTTCGATGACATGGAAGACGATATTCCTTTCTGAAATCAGCGATATAATCGCTGCATGCCGATTTACGAGTACCGCTGCGCCGAGTGCGGCCACCAGGACGAGTTCCTGCAAAAGGTAAGTG
The DNA here is from genome assembly GCA_964576525.1 of uncultured Enterobacteriaceae bacterium. Taxonomy (GTDB): domain Bacteria; phylum Pseudomonadota; class Gammaproteobacteria; order Burkholderiales; family SG8-39; genus SCGC-AG-212-J23. The sequence goes on along the minus strand of CAZNVH010000014.1, from coordinate 19,386 downwards.
AGCCAGTGCTCACCCAATGCCCGGCCTGCGGCAAGCCGTCGTTCCAGAAGCTGCTGAGCGCCGCGGGCTTTCAGCTGAAGGGCAGCGGCTGGTACGCCACCGATTTCAAGAGCAAGGCCCCGAAGCCGGCTGCGGAGAAGAAGCCCGACGCGAACGCGGCGAAAACGCCCGACGCGAAAACCGAAACCAAGACCGAAGCAAAATCCGATTCCAAGCCCGCGTCAACCACGGCGAGCGCCGACTGACGCCGGGCTGAGGGGCAGGCCGGCGCGGCGCAAGCCGGGCCTTTTCGTTTCCGGAGCCGTGAAGAAATACTTCATCACCGGGCTGCTGATCTGGATCCCGCTGGTCATTACCCTGTGGGTGCTGAAGATCGTGGTCGATGTGCTCGACCAGTCGCTGCTGCTGCTGCCGGACTCGCTGCAGACCGAGGCTTGGCTCGGCGTGCACATCCCCGGGCTCGGCGCCATCCTGACCCTCGTCTTCGTGCTGGTCACCGGCGTGCTCGCCACCAACTTCTTCGGCGCCCAGCTGGTCCAGATCTGGCACGACATCCTGCACCGCATCCCGGTGGTCAACTCGATCTACTCGAGCGTCAAGCAGATCTCGGACACGCTGTTCTCCTCGAACGGACAGGCGTTCCGCAAGGCGCTGCTGGTGCAGTGGCCGCGCGAGGGGATGTGGACCATCGCGTTTCACACCGGCACCCCGGGCGGCGACGTTGTCAGCCACCTGCCGCCGGACTGCGTCGCGGTCTACGTGCCGACCACGCCCAACCCCACCGGCGGCTACTTCGTCATCGTGCAGCGCAAGGACGTGATCGAGCTCGAGATGAGCGTCGACGAGGCGCTGAAGTACATCATCTCGATGGGCGTCGTGCCGCCGCCGTAAGAATGCGCACCCACTACTGCGGGCAGCTCGGCGCGGCGCTGGTGGATCGCACCGTGACGCTGTGCGGCTGGGCGCACCGCCGGCGCGACCACGGCGGGGTGATCTTCATCGACCTGCGCGACCGCGAAGGCCTGGCGCAGGTGGTCTTCAATCCCGACCGCAAAGACGCGTTCGCCATCGCGGAGCGGATTCGCGGCGAATATGTCCTGAAAATCACCGGGAAGATCCGCAAGCGTCCGGAGGGCAGCACGAATCCCGAGTTGCGCACCGGCGAAGTGGAGCTCGTGGCGCACCAGGTCGAGATCCTCAATCCGTCGGCGACGCCGCCGTTCCAGATCGACGACGAGAACCTGTCCGAGACGGTGCGCCTCGAGAACCGCGTGCTCGACCTGCGCCGCCCGCTGATGCAGCACAACCTGCGGCTGCGGCACAAGGCGGCGATGGCGGTGCGCCGCTTCCTCGACGAGCGCGGCTTCATCGACATCGAGACCCCGGCGCTCTACAAGTCGACGCCCGAGGGCGCGCGCGAGTTCCTGGTGCCCTCGCGCCTGCACGACGGGCATTTCTACGCGCTGCCGCAGTCGCCGCAACTGTTCAAGCAGCTGCTGATGGTGGCGGGCTTCGACCGCTACTACCAGATCGTCAAGTGCTTCCGTGACGAGGACCTGCGCGCCGACCGCCAGCCCGAGTTCACGCAGATCGACATCGAGACCTCGTTCCTCGACGAAGCGGAGATCCGCTCCCTGATGGAGGAGCTGGTGCGCTTCGTGTTCCGCGAGGCGATCGGGGTCGAGCTGCCCGCGCCGTTCCCGGTGCTCACCTACGACGAGGCGCTGCGCGACTATGGGCTCGACAAGCCCGACCTGCGCATCCCGCTCAAGCTCACCGAACTCACCGACGCGGTGAAGGACGTCGAGTTCAAGGTGTTCTCGGGCCCGGCGAACGCCCCCGGAGGCCGCGTTTGCGCGTTGCGCGTGCCCGGCGGCGGCACGCTCACCCGCGGCGAGATCGACGGCTATACGGAGCATGTCAAGGCGCTCGGCGCCAAGGGCCTCGCCTGGATCAAGGTGAACCAGAAGGCGAAAGGCGCCGAGGGCCTGCAGTCGCCGATCGTCAAGAACCTGCATGCGCGCGCTCTCGCGGCGATCCTAGAGCGCACGCAGGCGGCCGACGGCGACCTGATCTTCTTCGCCGCGGACGACGCCGCGGTGGTCAACGACAGCCTCGGCTCGCTGCGCCAGAAGCTCGGCGCCGAGCGTGGCCTGGCGGAGAAAGGCTGGCGGCCGCTGTGGGTGGTCGACTTCCCGATGTTCGAGCAGGACACCGAGACACGCGAGTGGAAGGCGCGTCACCATCCCTTCACCAGCCCCAAGGACGGCCACGAGCAGTTCATTGAAAGCGCTCCGCAGAAAGCCTACGCCAAGGCCTACGACGTGGTGTTGAACGGCTGGGAGATCGGCGGCGGCTCGGTGCGCATCCACCGCCAGGAGGTGCAGCAGACGGTGTTCCGCGCCCTGAAGATGTCGCCGCAGGACCAGCGCGCCAAATTCGGCTTCCTGCTCGACGCGCTGCAGTTCGGCGCGCCGCCGCACGGCGGCATCGCCTTCGGCTTCGACCGCCTGGTCGCGCTGATGGCCGGGGCGGAGGCGATCCGCGACGTCATCGCGTTCCCGAAAACGCAGCGCGGCCAGGATCTGCTGATCGGCACGCCGACGCCGGTCAGCGAGAAGCAGCTGCGCGAGCTGCACCTGCGCCTGAGGAATCCGCCGCAGTCGTGAGGGTCTTGCTTGCCTTGGCGCTGCTTTGGGCGTCGACGGCATGCGCCTTTGTTTCCGATACCAAGGTTTCCGAACTTCCCCCTGAAGCACGCCAGACCCTCGCGCTCATCAAGGTGGGCGGACCATTTCCCTACCAGAAGGACGGCAGCGTGTTCGGCAACCGCGAGGCCCTGCTGCCCAAGCGCAACCGCGGCTACTACCGCGAGTACACGGTGAAGACGCCCGGCGCGCGCGATCGCGGCGCGCGGCGCATCGTCGCCGGCACCGCGGGCGAGTTTTACTACACCGACGATCACTACCGCAGCTTCAGGCGCATCATCGAGTAATGGGAAAGCTGACCGAAAGACTGCAGGACGCATCGCGCTCGGGCGTCTACCGCGTCTCTCGCGCCGACGAGGTTCTGGATGCGCTGCGCGGCAGCGGTTTCTGGCTTGAACGAATTGCTTTTGCGGAGAAAGAGACGCTCCTGAGAAACATCGCCGCAGCGCTTCATTTTCCGGACTGGTTCGGCGGCAACTGGGACGCGCTCGAGGACTGCCTCACCGACCTGTCGTGGCGCGAGGCGCCCGGCCACGTGCTGATCTTCGAGCGTGCCGCACCCGGCGACGAGCTCGGCGTGCTGCTCGACGTGCTGCGCTCGGCGGCCGAGTCGTGGGCGGCGCGCCGCAAGCCGTTCTTCGCCGTGTTCATCGACCCGCAGCGCAGCCTCGCGCTGCCCGATCTGTTCCGGCAGGCGTGAAGCCCAAGCTGCCGGTCTCGGTGCTGGTGGTGGTGCACACCGCGGCGCTCGAGGTGCTGCTACTCGAGCGCGCGGCGGGCCCGGGCACCTGGCAGTCGGTCACCGGGTCGCTCGACGCGCCCGGCGAGCCGCTCGCCGCCGCGGCGGCGCGCGAGCTGCGCGAGGAAACCGGCATCGAGGCGGCGCAGGGCGCGCTCACGCGCTGGAGCGTGGCCTATACGTTCGAGATCTACGCGCGCTGGCGCCATCGCTTCGTTCCGGGCGTGACGCACAACACCGAGCACCTGTTCAGCCTGGCGCTGCCCGCGCCGCAGGCGGTGACGCTCGCCGCCGGCGAGCACGTCGCGTTCGCCTGGCTGCCCTGGCGCGAAGCGGCCGCGAAGTGCTTCTCCTGGTCCAACCGCGACGCCATCCGCATGCTCGGCGAAAACGGTGTGATAAGTTAGAAACGTGCAGGCAGGGGGCTTCCTATCGTGCGCGGGCGCCGTGTTGCTCGCGGCGGGCTGCGCGGCGACCGACACGCGCCTCGCCGCGCACCTGGAGTCCGGACCGGCGCCGGTGCGCGAGTGCGCCGAGCTCTACCGGGCGCTCGACCGCGAGATCGACGCCGCCGGCGTGCGCGACGTCCAGTACGCGCGCTTGCCGGGGTTCCCCCACCTGCGCACCGACCGCGCGCTCACCGCGCTCGGCGATCGCGCCGCGGCCGGCGAGCCCGCCCTGAAGGCGTTCGCCGAGCGCCTGCTCGAGCTCGACCTCGAGTCGCGGCGCTTCGAGATCCGCAACCTGCCGCGCGGCACGCTCCCGGGAATCGACGACGAGACGGGGCGCGACCAGGTGCTGCGCCGCACGCGGGAATGCGGCCGCCTGCTGCGCGACGCCGATCTCGCCGCGCCCGAGGCGCGCGCAGCGCTGCTCGCCGCCGCAAGGGTTCCAGACGATTACTCGGACGCATCCCGCGTCCTCGGTCTTTACTACCTGACCCGCATCCCGTTCGCCGCCGGCGTGCGGCGCTGGGAGGAGGAGATGCTCGCCGCGTTTCGCCGCGAAACCCCGGCCGATGACTTGCCGCGGGTGCGCTACGCCCCGCCCGCCAGCGGACCGTTGCCGCGCAACGCAGTCGGCGGACTGCTCGGCCGCGCGGGGTTCGATCCGCTTGGCGAGCCGGCGCTCTCGCAGCGCGAGCTGGAGCGCCTGGCCGCGGTCTACGCGCCGAGCTTCGAGCTCGCGGTCGGCGGGGACTTCGACCGCTTCGGCTGGCTGCGCTGGCGCCGCGGTGCCGCGCTGCCCGAGGTCGACGCCTCCGAGCCCTCGGTGTACGTGCAGTCGGCGTACACGCGCTATCGCGATCAGGTGCTGCTGCAGCTGGTGTACACGATCTGGTTCCCGGAGCGGCCGGCGAGCGGCGCGCTCGATATTCTTGCCGGCCGCCTCGACGGCCTGGTCTGGCGCGTCACGCTCGCGCCGGACGGCGAACCGCTGATCTACGACTCGATGCATCCCTGCGGCTGCTTCCACCAGTTCTTTCCGACGCCGCGCGCAAGGCCGCGGCCGCCGCCCGACGAGTTGGAGGAATGGGCGTTCGTGCCGCAGACCCTGCCGCGCGTCGCCGAGGGCGAGCGCCCGGTGGTGAGCCTCGCTTCGGGCACGCACTTCATCGAGCGGGTCGGCCTAGTGCGCGGCGCCGACAGCGTGGTGCGCTACGTCTTCCGGCCCTACGACGAGCTGCGCTCGATGCCGCGGCTGACCGGCGGCCACGCCAGCGCTTTCGGCCCCGACGGCCTGATCGCGGGCAGCGAGCGCCTGGAGCGCTTCCTGTTCTGGCCGATGGGCATCGCCTCGGCAGGGGCGATGCGCCAGTGGGGGCGGCACGCCACCGCCTTCGTCGGCCGACGGCACTTCGACGACGCCGACCTGTTCGAGCGGCGCTTCGAGTTTGACTTGTGATGCGCGACCTATGAACACGTTGCGCGTCGTCACGCTCAACATCCACAAGGGGCTGTCGCAGTTCAACCGCCGCATGGTGATCCACGAGCTGCGCGAGGGCCTGCGCGGCCTCGATCCGGACCTGGTGTTCCTGCAGGAGGTGCAGGGGCTGAACCAGCGCTTCGCGATGCGCTTCGCCACCTGCCCGACGGCGCCGCAGCACGAGTTTCTCGCCGGCCAGGAATGGCAGCACGTCTACGGCTGCAACGCGGTCTACGACCACGGCCACCACGGCAACGCCATCCTGTCGCGCTTCGCCTTCCTGTCGTCCGAGAACGAGGATGTCTCCGACCACCGCTTCGAGCGGCGCGGGCTGCTGCACAGCGTGGTTTCGGTGCCGGGCTGGCGGCGCAACCTGCACCTGGTGTGCGTTCACCTGTCGCTGCACGAGCGCGGCCGCAGCCGCCAGCTCGAGGCGATCTCGGGACGGCTCGAGGAGCTCGCGTCGCGCGACCTGCCGATCATCGTCGCCGGCGATTTCAACGACTGGCGGCATCGCGCCAGCGCGATCCTCGAGCGCCGGCTCGGCATGACCGATGTCTCGGTCGCGCACGGCCGCGCGGCCGCGACCTACCCGAGCGCGCTGCCTTTCCTCAGGCTCGACCGCATCTATGTGCGCGGCTTCAAGGTGGCCGGCGCGCGGGTGCATCGCGGCAGGCCCTGGTCGATGCTCTCGGACCACCTCGCCGTCAGCGCCGAGCTCGAGCCCCCCTAGGCAGCCTGAAGCAGCTCGCCGACGCGCAGCCGCCCGCTGCGCGCCACGCGGTAATAGACGCCGAAGGTTCCGCCGAAGCGGGCGTTCAGGGTGCGCAGCGGCTCATCGCCCAGGCGCTCGCCGCTCGACGGGTCGATGGTCGTTACCTCGCAGCGCCCGCAAGCCTTGGTGCGCTCGAGCAACGCTTCCCTGCCGCGCAGGCTGGTCCAGGGCGCGTCGGCGCCTTCGAGCACCAGGTTCGGCCGGAAACGCTCCATGCCCACCGCCGAAGCGAGCGATGCATTGAGGCTGGCAAGCGCCGCAGCGATGGTCACCAGCACCGGCTGGGAATCGACGAAGGCCCGCTGCGCGGCCGGCTCGAGCGCGACCAGCCGCGCCGGCATTCCAAGGTAGTCGGCGGCGGCCGAAGTCAGGCTGACAGGAGCCGCGCGCGCCGCAATGGACTTGCCCCACACGTCGGTGGTCACGCTCTCGGTAAATGCATCGAAGGCAACGCGAAGCTGCAGCAGCCCGCCGAAATCCAGCCGCAGTGCCTCGGCATCGAGCGCCGTGCGCACGGTCGCGAGCAGCGGCTGGTCGCGTTGCGTGACGGCGCGGCCCGCGGCGTCGACGAAGGCGAAACGCCGGTCGTGCTCCAGCCCGAGCGGTCCGAGTACGGCCTCGTCGACGGCGGTCGCCGCGCAAGCCTTGACCGGGTGGATGCGCAGCGCGGCGATGCGCAGGCTGCTCATGCCACCAGCCGCAGGCGTCCCTGCTCGAGCGCCGGCACCACCGGGAAGGCGTCCACGCGGCAGGCGAACTCGATCTCGCGCTCCAGGCCGCGCGCCGTCATCATGCGGCCGACGCGGCAGTCGAGCAGCGCCTGAGGCGCCCGGGCGTGGCGGTAGAGCGCGAGCGCCGCTCTTGCGGCGTCGGACAGGTCGGCGGCCGCGCCGAGCAGCTCGGCAAACTTGCCGACGAAGCAGCCGGCGCCGTAGAAGTCCTCGAAGTTGAAGTTGTTGCCCGAGCCCGAGCAAACGATGAGCACGGTGTCGCGCGGGTGTTTGGCGACGATATGTTCCGCCAGGCGCTGCGCGTTGAGCAGCGCGCCGCAATAGACGCGCGCCGCGGCCGCGGGCTGCGTCATCGCCACGGTGCCGTTGGTGGTCGAGTAGATCACGCTCTTGCCTTCGACGCCGTGCGTGAGCAGCGCGAGCGGCGCGGGATGCGCGAAGCCGGGCAGCGTCTCGGCGAACAGCTCGCCCGCGAGCACGAAGGAGCCCGCGGCGAAAGTCTTCGCCTGGGCGCGGGCGGCGGCCTCGTCCGCGACCGGAATCACTTCCTTCGCGCCGTGCGCGAGCGCGGTCACCATGGTGGTGGTGGCGAAAAGGATGTCGAGCACCACGACCACCTTGCCCGGCACGCGCACGCTGTCCAGCTCCTCCTTCCTGGTGAGGACGTGGATCTTGTGGTTGAGGTCAATTCTTGCGGCCAAACATCCCCCAGCCTTCCATGGTCAGCACCCGCTCGCCGTGCTGGTTCACCGCCTCCCAGCGGTGCTTCACCAGCCCGACGGCCTTGCGCGATGTCGAAGCGCGCGCTTCGAGCACCACGCGGCTGTAGGTGAGCGTGTCTCCCGGCCGCACCGGCTTCAGCCAGCGGATGTTGTCGATTCCCGGCGAACCGAGGCTGACGGTGTCGTTGATAGTGCCCTCCACCATCAGCCGCATGCCGACCGCACAGGTCTGCCAGCCGCTCGCGACCAGCCCGCCGAAAGCGCTGTGCCGGGCCTTCTCCGGGTCGGTGTGGAAGGGCTGCGGGTCGTATTGCCGGCCGAAGGCCACAATCTCCGCCTCGCTGAAGCTGTGACGGCCGAGCTCGGCGCGCTCGCCGACCTTGAAATCCTCCCACCACTTCATGACTGCGGGGCTACGCGCTCGTAGCGCCGGATTTTCTCCCTGACCTCCTCGGGAAGGGGCGCCGCCTTGCGCGCGGCGGGGTCGGCATTGACGTAGACCAGCTCGGCGCTGACCAGCGCGCCGGCCTCGCCCTCGCGGCAGATCTCGAACCGGAAGGTCATGCTCGAGCGGCCGAGCCGCGCCACCCGGCAGCACACCGTCAGCAGCTCGTCGTAGCGCGCCGAGCCGAGGTACTCGAGCGTGGCCTTGCGCAGGAACAGGTCGGCGGCGTAGCGCTCGACGTAGCCTTCGGGGTAGGGCAGGCCGATCGCCCGCCAGTACTCGGCGACCGCGGTGTCGATGTAGGTCAGATAGTGGCCGTTGAACACGATCTTCTGCATGTCCACTTCGGCCCAGCGCACGCGCAGTTGCGGCGCGCAGACGTAATCCGCTCTCGGCATGATAAAGTCTAGTGCAAAGGAGGAGTCCAATGCTGCGATCACTAGTCATCGGCTTGGCCGCGTTCAGCCTCGCCCTCAGCGCGCAAGCGCAAACCATCAAGATCGCGATTCTCGGTCCGATGGCGTTCGTCCAGGGCGAGAACCACTGGGCCGGCGCCGAGATGGCGCGCGACGAGATCAACAAGGCCGGCGGCATCAACGTCGGCGGCCGGCGCCTGCAGATCGAGCTGGTGCGCGCCGACACCAACGAGATCCAGTCGGTGCCCGACGCCACCAACGCCATCGAGCGCGTCATCACGCGCGACAAGGTCGACTTCCTGATCGGCGGCTTCCGCTCCGAGGCGGTGCTGGCGATGCAGGAAGTGGCGATGGACTACAAGAAGATCTTCCTCGGCGCCGGCGCGGCGCATTCCAAGCTCGGGCTCAACGTCGAGCAGAACTACGCCCGCTACAAGTACTGGTTCCGCTACACGCCGACCAAGGACCTCGACCTCGGCCGCACGCTGTTCGCGGTGATGGCCTCGATCGCGCAGCAGGTCCGCACCGAGCTGAAGACCGAAGCGCCCAAGGTGGCGCTGCTCGCGGAAAAGGCGGTGTGGACCGAAGGCCTGATCGGCGCTGCGCAGAAGAACCTGCCGTTGATGAAGATGGAGGTGGTCGGACTGTGGCAGCCGTCGGCGACCGCGACCGACGTCACCGCCGAGCTCTCCGCCATCGATCGCAGCGGCGCGCACATCGTGTTCACCATGCTGTCGGGCCCCGTGGGCATCTCGGTCGGCCGGCAGATGGGCGAGCGCAACATGAAGGCGGTGGCCTGGGGCATCAACGTCGAGGGCCAGAAGGACGAGTTCTGGAAGGCCGCCGCGGGCAAGGCGCAGTTCGTCGCCACGCTGGATACCTACGCCGAAGTGGAAATGACGCCCAAGACCATTCCCTTCGTGCGCGCGTTCAAGGAGCGCTACAAGAAGTCGCCGACCTACAACGCCGCGACCTACGATGCGATCATGTTCCTCAAGGCCGTGATCGAGCAGGAAGGCACGCTCGACGCCGACCGGCTGGTGGCGGCGATGGAGAAGGCCGAGCATGTCGGCACCGGCAGCGTCGTGACCTTCGACAAGCGGCACGACCTGGTGTGGGCGGTGGGCAAGACCGCCGGCATCGCGGTGCAGTGGCAGGACGGCGAGAAAGTGCCGTTCTGGCCGCCGAACGTGAAAGGCATGAAGCCCTTCAAGCTGCCGGCGCGCTAGCGCTTTTTTGCTCCAGGACATTCTTGTAACAGGGCTGGTCAACGGGGGCGTTTACGCCCTGCTGGCGATCGGCTTCTCGCTGATCTTCGGCGTCGCGCGCATCGTCAACATCGCGCACACCGCGTTCTACATGCTGGCGGCGTACTGCTTCTATACGCTGCTCACCAAGACCGGCCTCGGCTTCCTCCTCTCGGGCCTGATCTCGGTCGGCGCGGTGACGCTGTTCTCGGTGGTTTGCTACCGGCTGGTGATCGAGCCGGTGCGCGAGCACGAGGCGGCGGTGCTCATCGCCACCATCGCGCTGGCGCTGGTGTTCCAGGAGCTGATGCTGTTCAGCTTCGGCGGGCACTTCCTCGGCATCCCGTCGACGCTGGAAGGCGCGGTGCGCGTGCTCGACGTCAGCATTCCGTACCAGCGCCTGCTGATCCTGGTGGTGGCGGCCTTGATGCTGGTCTCGGTGTGGTTCTTCCTGTACCGCACTCGCTTCGGGCTCGCAGTGCGCGCCACCGCCAATGACCTGGAAGTCGCCAACCTGATGGGCATGAACGTCCACCGCGTCGCCATGGTGACCGTGGCGATTTCGGTGGCGCTCGCCTCGGTCGCCGGCGTGGTGGTGGCGCCGGTGTACGTGGTCGACCCGTTCATGTGGCTCGCGCCGCTCGTGACCATGCTCGCCATCGTGGTGCTGGGCGGCCTCGGCAGCCTCAAGGGCAGCCTGATCGGCGCGCTGATCATCGGCTATGTCGAGGCGATCACCGTGTTCGCGGTGCCGGCAGGCGCGTATCTCAAGGGGGCAGTCGCGCTCCTCATCATGGTCATCGTGCTGCTGGTGCGGCCAGAGGGACTCTTCGGCGTCGCCTTCGAGGAAGAGCGCTGATGTACTGGCTGCGCAAAGCCTGGGGCGAGCTCAGGAACGAAGTTTTCGTCCTGCCTTCGCGCACGCTGGTGCTCGCTTGGGTGCTGGCGCTGCTCGCGCTGCCGCCGCTGTACGGCGACGCCTACGTCCTGCGCATCCTCACCATGACCTGCATCTTCGCCATCTTCGCGGCGAGCTGGGACCTGCTCGCCGGGTACACCGGCCAGGTCAACTTCGGGCATGCCCTGTTCTTCGGCGCCGGCGCCTATACCTCGGCGCTGCTGTCGCTGAAGCTCGGCCTGTCGCCGTGGCTGACGATCTGGGCCGGCGCGGTGGTGGCGATGCTGTTCGGCTTCCTGGTGGGCTACCTGTGCCTGCGCCTGCGCGGCTCGTACCTGTCGCTCGCCACGCTGGCGTTTCCGCTGATCGCGCTCGGGCTGCTGTTCGCGTTTCCCGACTTCTCGGGCGGCGAGCTCGGCATCTCCGGCGTGCGGCGCCTGATGGCCACGCCCACCGGGAACTACTATGTTGCCGCGATCTCGATGCTGGCGATCGTGTTCGCCCTGTGGGCGCTCGCCGACTCGAAGTTCGGCATCGTGCTGCACGCCATCCGCGACGACGAGGTCGCGGCGCGCGCTTCCGGGATCAATACGCCGCGCTACAAGCTCGCGGTGTTCGGCATCGCCGCCGCCGCTGCCGGCTTCTCCGGGGCGCTGTTCGCGCATTACCTGCGCGTCGCCGGGCCTTCGACGCTCGAGGTCGCGCTGTCATTCCAGGTGGTGATCTGGGGAATCTTCGGCGGCGCCGCGACCATCTATGGACCGGTGGCGGCGGTTTTCATCCTCTATCCATTCACGGAGTGGCTCGCCAGCCAGGAGCTCGCTTTTGCAGGGAAAAAAGTAATACTCGGCGAGCTACGCTTGCTGATCTTCGCGGTGGTGGTGCTGCTGGTGCTGCTGTTCATGCCGCGCGGGCTCGCGCCGTGGGTGCGCGACAAGATCGAAACGCAGTGCCCGCGCTGCAAGCAAAGAAATATTTTCTACAGAAAAATCTGCAGATTGTGCGGGGCTGCTCTACAAGCCCAGGTAGCCGGCGCGCAGCGTCTCGTTGGACATCAGTGACTGCGCCGAACCCTCGGCGATGATGCGGCCCTGCGACAGGACGTAGCTGCGCCGCGCCATCCGGAACACCTGCCCGACCTCCTGCTCGACCAGCAGCACCGGAACGCCCTCGGCGTGGATCTTGCCGATCGCGGCGAACAGCTCCTCGCGGATGCGCGGCGCGAGGCCGAGCGAGGGCTCGTCGATGGCGAGCAGCTTGGCGTCGAACATCAGCGCGCGCGCGGTGGCGAGCATCTGCTGCTCGCCGCCCGACAGCGTGCCGGCGATCTGCGCCTTTCTTTCCCCCAGCCTGGGAAACAGCGTGAAGCAGCGGTCGAGGCGCTGCTTCGTCTGCGCGGCGTCTTTCGACAGGAAAGCGCCGGCCATCAGATTCTCGAGGACCGTGAGCTCGCGGAACGGGCGGCGCCGCTCCGGGCAGTGCACCAGGCCGCGCCTGCGGATCTCGTGCGCGGGCAGCGCGTCGATGCGCTCGCCGGCGAGCCACACCTCGCCTTCGAGCACGATGTCGCCGGTGGTGCCGCGTTTCATGCGCTCCTCGAAGCGCACCAGGCCGGAGATGGCGCGCAGCAGGGTCGACTTGCCGGCGCCGTTCGGCCCGACCAGGCCGACGAACTCGCCCGCGTCCACTGCGAGCGACACGCCGTTCAGGATCTGCGCCTTGTCGTAGCGCACGCTGAGGTCCTTCACCTCAAGCAGTGGCATGCTCGGTTCCCAGGTAGGCTTCGATGACCTTCGGATTCTTCACCACTTCGGCGGGCGGCCCATCGGCGATGATCTCGCCGTAGTCGACGACGATCACGCGGTCGACGATCGACATCAGCTCCTTCAGCTTGTGCTCGATCATCAGCACCGCGGGCCCCTCGGAATGCAGCCGGCCGAAACGGCCGCCCTTGTGCAGGCGCCGGATCGATTTCGCCAGCAGCTCCGATTCCGCGGGATGGGGGCCGCCCAGCGGCTCGTCGAGCAGCAGCAGCTCGGGCTCGGTGGCGATGGCGCGCGCCACCTCGAGGCGCTTCAGGTCGCCCTGCGACAGCGCCGAAGCCGGCTCGAGCGCCATGTCGGAGATGCCGACGAACTCGAGCGCGTCCATCGCCTTTGCCTCGACGCTCTTCACCCACTCGCCGTGGCGGCGCGCGCGCGGCGCCACCAGCGGCACCATCACGTTGGCGATGATCGGCAGGTGGCGGAACGGGCGCATGTTCTGGAACGTGCCGGCGATGCCGCGCTCGACGACGTCCCACGGCCGCAGGCGCGTCAGGTTTTCTCCATTGAACACGATGCTGCCTTCGTCGGGCTTGAGGATCTTGGTGATCAGGCGCAGCAGCGTGGTCTTGCCGGCGCCGTTCGGCCCGATCAGGCCGACGATCTGGTCGCGGCGCAGTTCGAAGCTCACGCGGTTGACCGCGGTGAGCCCGCCGAAGCGCTTGGTGAGCTGCTCGACCCTGAAGAAGGCTGTCGCCATCCCGTTAGAATACCCCGTGGACGACAAGTTTCTCGAGCGCATGGACCGGGAGCTTGCCGGCTGGAGCGATCCGGCGGCGCGCCTGCGCGAGGCGCTCGAGAAGGACGAATTGACCCTGTACTGCCAGCCGATCGCGGCGCTTGGGGCGGAAATGCGCGGCGCGGAGCGCTTCCCGATGGCCGAGGTGCTGGTGCGCTTGCGCGAGGAGGAGCGCGCGCTGCTGCCGCCGGGAGAGTTCCTGCCGGTGTTCGAGCACTACGGCATGATGCCGCAGCTCGATCGCTGGGTGCTGCGGCATGTGGTCCGTCACCTCGCCGCGGGCTCGCGCATCCCGCGCTTCACCATCAATGTCTCGGGGCAGACGCTGCAGGACACGGTGTTTCCGGGCTACGCCGCGGCGCAGCTGCGCGCGGCCGGCGTTGCGATGAACGCGGTGATGTTCGAGATCGACGAAAGCGACGTGCTGGCGCGGCTCGAGCCCGCGGCGCGCTTCGCCTCGGCAGTGAAGGCCTACGGTGGTGGCCTGCTGCTCGACGGTTTCTGCCGCCGCTCGGTGTCGTTCGCGCCGCTCAAAACGCTGCGCCTCGACTACCTCAAGGTCGACGGCAGCGTGGTGCGCAAGCTGCTGACGAGCGAGGCCGCGCTGACCAAGCTCAAAGCGGTGGTGCGCGTGGCCGAGGCGCTGCAGGTCGGCGTGGTTGCCGAGTGCGTCGAGGAGCAGGACGTGCTGGTGCGCCTCAAGGCGCTCGACGTCGGCTACGCGCAGGGATTCGGCGTGCACCAGCCGCAGCCTCTCGAGCGCGTCGCCGCCACGGCCCGGGCTTAGGCCGCGGCGTTCAGACCTTCGCTTCGTCGCGCAGCTCGCGGCGCGAGACCTTGCCGACGTCGGTCTTCGGCAGCTCGCCGCGGAACTCGACGATGTGCGGCACCTTGTACTCGGCGAGACTCTGCCGGCAGTAGGCCTTGATCTCGTCTTCGGACAGCTTGCCGCGCGCGTCCCCCTGCAGCACCACGATCGCCTTGATGCGCTGGCCGACCGCGGGGTCGGGCACGCCGATCACCCCGGCCGCCTTCACCTGCGGGTGGGCGTAGAGCACGTCCTCGACGTCCTTGGCGAAGATCGAGTAGCCCTTGAACTTGATCAGGTCCTTCGAGCGGTCGTAGAAGTGGAAGTAACCTTCCTCGTCCATGCGCACGATGTCGCCGGTGCGCATCCAGCGCAGGCCGGCCTTGTCGACGAAGGCGCGCGCGCTTTCCTCCGGCCGCTGCCAGTAGCCCTGCATGACGTTCGGCCCGCACAGCACCAGCTCGCCGGTGCTGCCCGGCGCCACGAACTCGAGCGTCTCGGCGTCGAGCACCGCCGCCTGCATGCCCGGAATCGGGCAGCCGAAGGAGCCGGTCTTCGGCCGGTGCAGCGGATTGACGTGGCTGGTGGCGCAGGTCTCCGACAGGCCGTAGCCCTCGATGATGTTCGATCCGGTGCGCTTGGCCCAGCCCTGCATGGTCGACTCGTGCAGCGTGTCGGCGCCCGACAGCACCAGCTTCAGGCGCTTCCAGTCGGTCTTGCCGGTGTCCTTGTGGTCCTTCAGGTATTCGTAGAGCGTGGGCACGCCGTAGAACACGGTCGCGCGGTAGCGCTCCATCGCGTCGAGGATCTCCTCCGTGTCGGGGCTGGTGAACAGCACGAGCAGGTTTCCCTGGCACATGCCGTTGAGCATGATCACCACCTGCCCGTAGATGTGGAAGAACGGCAGGAAGGCGAGGATCACCTCCTTGCCCTGCTCGAAGATCGAGAACGCCGCCTGCCCCATGGCTTGTGCCGCGACCAGGTTGTAGTGCGTGAGCATCACGCCCTTCGGGTTCCCGGTGGTGCCTCCGGTGTACGGCAGCGCGGCGAGGTCGGCCTTGGGATCGATGGTCACCGCCGGCGGCTGCGGCGGGTGCGCCTTGAGCAGGTCCTGCAGCCAGTGCACCTTGCCGCTCACTGCGGTCTTCTTCGAGAACAGGCGCTTCAGCGCCGGCAGGTACTCGTTGACGTTGGTGACCACCACCAGGTCGAGCGCGGCGCCCGACTTCTCGATCTTGTCGTAGAGGATGTCCTGGCAGATGACGGCGCGCGCGCCGCTGTCCTGGAGCTGGTAGCGAACCTCGTGGCTGGTGTAGACCGGGCTGATCGGCGTCACCGTCGCGCCGCACTTGAGCACGGCGAAATAGGCGATCACGAACTGCGGGCTGTTGAGCAGGTAGAGCGCGACGCGGTCGCCCTTCTTCACGCCCAGCTTGGCCAGGGCGCAGGCGAGGCGGTCGGCGGCGTCGCGCAGCTCGCGGTAGCTGATCGAGCGTCCGTAGAACACCACCGCGGGATGCTCGGGCGCCCGCTCGGTCGCCTCGTCGAAGGCCTGGACCACGGACTTCAGCGGAACCTCGACCGAGTGCGGCACCCCCTGCTGGTAGTGCGCAAGCCACGGCTTCGCCAGGTACGCGTCGATTGCGGACATAGGTAGACTCGACCTCCTCCGGCGAAGGATTGTAGCCCTCCATGGATGAGATCGTCGCCCGCAGCCTCGCCAAGTGGCCGAACGTGCCGGCGGTGTACGGCTGGCTGGACCTCGACCGCCGTGGCAACTGGTTGATCAAGGGCGAGAGGATCGGCAACCTTGCGCTGCGGGAATTCATCGCGCGCAACTACGCCGCCGACGCCCAGGGGCGCTGGTTTTTCCAGAACGGCCCTCAGCGGGTCTACGTCAGGCTCGCCTACACCCCGCTGGTGATGCACTACGCCGGCGAGAGCCTGTTCGACCACTGCGGCCGGCCGGCGCAGGCGCTCGAGACCTGGCTCGACGACGAAGGCTCGGTGCTGATCCGCAGCGCGCACGGCATCGGCCTGCTCGACGATCGCGACTTGGAGCGCTACGCTGAGGGTTCCGAGCGCCTCGCGCGCCTCGCGCGCGCGGACGTGCCGGGGCGGTTCGGATTCGTCCCCGACCCGCGCTGAGCGTTTGAAAAATGGGCGGCGGATTCCTTGCGCTGCCCTGATTTCCTCTTTATAATCCGGCCTCTTTTTTGGGTCGGGGCGGCCTACGGGGAGCACAACGTGGCCGCCCAGTTTATTTCTGGAAACGCGAAAAGATGCCCACCGTCAACCAGTTAGTGCGTGAAGGGCGCGCGCCCAAGCGCGCCAAGTCGAAAGTGCCGGCGCTGGCCGGCTCGCCGCAGAAGCGGGGGGTGTGCACGCGCGTCTACACGACCACGCCCAAGAAGCCCAACTCGGCGCTGCGCAAAGTGGCGAAAGTGCGCCTCACCAACGGCTTCGAGGTGATCGGCTACATCGGCGGCGAGGGGCACAACCTGCAGGAGCACTCGGTGGTGCTGATCCGCGGCGGCCGCGTCAAGGACCTACCGGGGGTGCGCTACCACATCGTGCGCGGCTCGCTCGACACGCAAGGCGTGAAGGATCGCAAGCAGAGCCGCTCGAAGTACGGCGCCAAGGCGCCCAAGTCCGCCTAAGGGATCGCCGCCGATGCCCCGCCGCAGAGAAGTCCCCAAGCGCGAGATCCTGCCGGATCCGAAGTTCAACAACGTCGAGCTCGCTAAGTTCGTCAACGTCCTGATGACGCGCGGCAAGAAATCGGTCGCCGAGCGCATCATCTACGGCGCGCTCGACACGATCAAGTCGAAGTCGGGCAAGGACCCGATCGAGGTATTCACCCAGGCGGTGCAGAACGTCAAGCCGGTAGTGGAAGTGAAGAGCCGCCGCGTGGGCGGCGCCAACTACCAAGTGCCGGTGGAAGTGCGCCCGGTGCGCCGCGTGGCGCTGGCGATGCGCTGGATCCGCGAGGCGGCGCAGAAACGCGGCGAGAAGTCGATGATGGTGCGCCTCGCCGGCGAGCTCGCCGAGGCGGCCGAGGGCCGCGGCGGCGCCATGAAGAAGCGCGAAGAAGTGCATCGCATGGCGGAGGCCAACAAGGCCTTCTCCCACTACAGGTTCTAGAGGAATGGCCGTGCCGCGGAAGACTCCCATCGAGCGTTATCGGAACATCGGCATCTCGGCGCACATCGACGCCGGGAAGACGACCACGACCGAGCGCATCCTGTTCTACACGGGCGTCAATCACAAGATCGGCGAAGTGCACGACGGCGCCGCGACCATGGACTGGATGGAGCAGGAGCAGGAGCGCGGCATCACCATCACCTCCGCGGCGACCACCTGCTTCTGGAAGGGGATGGACCTGTCCTATCCCGAGCACCACATCAACATCATCGATACCCCGGGCCACGTCGACTTCACCATCGAGGTCGAGCGCTCGCTGCGTGTGCTGGACGGCGCCTGCATGGTGTACGACGCGGTCGCCGGCGTGCAACCGCAGTCCGAGACGGTGTGGCGCCAGGCGAACAAGTACCGCGTGCCGCGGCTCGCCTTCATCAACAAGATGGATCGCGTCGGCGCCACCTTCTTCAAGTCCTACGGGCACATTCGCGACCGGCTGAAGGGCAACCCGGTGCCGATTCAGATCCCGATCGGTGCGGAAGAAAACTTCGCCGGCGTGATCGACCTGGTGACGATGCAGGCGATCTACTGGGACGACGCTACGCAAGGAATGAAGTTCGAGAAGCGGCCGATTCCCGCCGAGCTCGCCGCGGAAGCGAAGGAGTGGCGCGAGAAGATGGTCGAGGCCGCGGCCGAGGCCAACGAAGAGCTGATGAACAAGTACCTCGAGTCGAGCGACCTTTCGATCGAAGAGGTGAAAAAGGGCCTGCGCATCCGCACCATCAACAACGAGATCGTGCCGATGCTGTGCGGCTCGGCGTTCAAGAACAAGGGCGTGCAGGCGATGCTCGACGCGGTGATCGACTACCTGCCGTCGCCGGCGGACATTCCGCCGGTCAAGGGCGAGAACGACAGAGGGCAACCCGATACCCGCAAGCCGGGCGACGATGAGCCGTTTGCCGCCCTGGCCTTCAAGATCATGACCGACCCGTTCGTCGGCCAGCTTTCCTTCATCCGCGTGTATTCGGGCGTGCTCGCCTCGGGCGACACCGTGCTGACATCGATGCGCGGGCGCAAGGAGCGCATCGGGCGCCTGCTGCAGATGCACGCCAACGAGCGCAAGGAAATCAAGGAAGTCCGCGCCGGCGACATCGCTGCGGTCGTCGGCCTGAAAGACGTCGTTACCGGAGAGACCATCAGCGACGTGAAGAAGTCGATCACGCTCGAGCGCATGGTGTTCCCGGAGCCGGTGATTTCGCAGGCCGTCGAGCCGAAGACCAAGGTCGACCAGGAAAAGATGGGCGTCGCGCTCGGCCGCCTGGCTCAGGAAGACCCGTCGTTCCGCGTGCATACCGACGAGGAATCCGGCCAGACCATCATCTCGGGCATGGGCGAGTTGCACCTCGAGATCATCGTCGACCGCATGAAGCGCGAGTTCGGCGTCGAGGCCTCGGTCGGCAAGCCGCAGGTCGCCTACCGCGAGACCTTCAAGAAGGCGCTCGAGTCCGAGGGCAAGTTCGTCAAGCAGTCGGGCGGCCGCGGCCAGTACGGCCATGTCTGGCTGAAGCTGGAGCCGCAGCACGGCAAGGGCTATGAATTCGTCGACGGTGTCAAGGGCGGCCGGGTGCCGAAGGAATTTATTCCGGCGGTCGAGAAGGGCGTTAAGGAAGCGTTGCAGGAAGGCGTGCTGGCCGGGTATCCGGTGGTGGATATCAAGGTCACGCTGATCGACGGCTCCTACCATGAGGTCGATTCGAACGAGAACGCTTTCAAGATGGCGGCGATCTTCGCCTTCAAGGACGGCATGCGTGCCGGCACCCCGGTGCTGCTCGAGCCGATCATGGCGGTCGAGGTCGAGACCGCGGAAGAGAAGATGGGCGATGTCATCGGCGACCTGTCGGCGCGCCGCGGCGTGATCCAGGGCATGGACGATCTCGCCGGCAGCAAGGTGATCAAGGCCGAGGTGCCGCTCGGCGAGATGTTCGGCTATTCGACGACGCTGCGTTCGCTCACCCAGGGGCGCGCGACCTACACGATGGAATTCAAGCACTACGCCGAGGCGCCGAAGAGCGTCGCCGACTCCATCATCAAGAAAGACGACGACAAGGACAGGAAGTAGGAGCGGATATGGCAAAAGGCAAATTTGAGCGCACCAAGCCGCACGTGAACGTGGGGACGATCGGGCACGTGGATCACGGCAAGACGACGCTGACGGCGGCGATGACGCACATTCTGGCGAAGAAGTACGGAGGCGAAGCGAAGAACTAC
>CAZNVH010000013.1:0-44863 GCA_964576525.1 uncultured Enterobacteriaceae bacterium | reverse complement strand
GCACTACACGGCGTTGCCGAACTGGACGCAATCGCTCGGCATGGTGATGTCGGTGATCCTGTTGGCGCCGTCATGGGGCGGGATGATCAACGGCATCATGACGCTCTCGGGGGCGTGGGAGAAGCTTCGTACCGACCCGATCCTGCGCTTCGTGATCGTCGCGCTCTCCTTCTATGGCATGGCGACGTTCGAAGGGCCGATGATGTCGATCAAGACGGTCAACGCGCTCTCGCACTACACAGACTGGACCGTCGGCCACGTGCACAGCGGCGCGCTCGGCTGGGTCGGCCTGATCTCCATGGGCGCGATGTACTACCTGATCCCGCGCCTGTTCGGCCGTGCCGAGATGCACAGCGTGCCCGCCATCAACCTGCATTTCTGGATCGCCACCCTCGGCATCGTGCTGTACATCGCGGCGATGTGGATCGCCGGGGTGATGCAGGGCCTGATGTGGCGCGCGGTGAGCGAGGACGGCACGCTCACCTATACCTTCGTCGAGAGCGTCAAGGCGACCTATCCGTTCTACGCCATCCGCCTGCTCGGCGGTGTGCTCTACCTGACTGGAATGCTGGTGATGGCGTGGAACGTTTATAGAACTTGTATTGATTCAAAACCAGCGGAAGCGCTAATCCCGGCGGTGGCGCACGCATGAAGCTGACCCACGACCTGATCGAGCGCAACCAGGCGCTGCTCATCGTCCTGGTGGTGCTCACCGTGGCGGTGGGCGGCCTGGTGGAAATCGTCCCGCTGTCGTTCCAGAAATCGGTGACCGAGCCGGTGGCCGGCCTCAAGCCCTACACGCCGCTGCAGCTCGCCGGGCGCGACATCTACGTGCGCGAGGGCTGCTACAACTGCCATTCGCAGATGGTGCGGCCGTTCCGCGCGGAAGTTGAGCGCTATGGACCCTATTCGGTGGCGGGCGAATTCGTCTACGACCGCCCGTTCCAGTGGGGCTCGAAGCGCACCGGCCCCGACCTGCACCGCGTCGGCGGCCGCTATTCGGACGACTGGCACCGCATCCATCTCATCAACCCGCGCGACGTAGTGCCGGAATCGAACATGCCGGGCTATCCGTGGCTGGCGAAGGCGCGCGTCAGCGCCGGGCAGGTCGAGGCGCACCTGCGGGCGCTGCGGCGGCTCGGCGTGCCGTACACGGACGCCGATCTGAAGGCGGCCGCCGGCGAGGTGCAGGGCAAGACCGAGATGGACGCCCTGATCGCCTATCTCCAGGGCCTCGGCACGGCCATCAAGAGGAAATGACATGGAGCTCAACGTAATCCGCATCGCGGTGACGCTGGCCGCGCTGGCCGCCTTCGTCGGCATCGTGCTCTGGGCGTATCTGCCCTCGCGCCGCGAGCGCCTCGACGCCGAGGCGCGGCGCATCCTGCACGAGGCCGACGAATGAGCGAGTTCAGCAGCGGCTTCTGGGACCTGTACATCGCGCTGGTCTCGCTCATTTCGATCGTCGCCTGCGCCGTGTTCCTCAAGGCGCAGAGCGTGGCCAGGGCGCCCGGGGAGGGCGCGACCACCGGCCACCGCTGGGACGAGGACCTCGCCGAGTACAACAACCCGCTGCCGAACTGGTGGCGCTGGCTGTTCTACGTGACGATCGTTTTTTCCCTCGCCTACCTGGTCCTGTACCCGGGCCTGGGCAGCAGCTGGAAGGGCGTGCTCGGCTGGTCGCAGCTCGGCCAGCTCGAGGAGGAGACGCGTCTCGCCGAGCGGCAGTTCGGCCCGCTCTATGCGCGCTTCGCCGCGACCGACGTCCAGGCGCTGGTGCGCGACCCCGAGGCGCTCGCCGTCGGCCAGAAGCTGTTCCTGAACAACTGCGCGCAATGCCACGCCTCGGACGGCGCCGGCTCGCGCGGCTTCCCGAACCTCACCGACCGCGACTGGCTATGGGGCGGCGACCCGAAGACGGTGAAGGCGACCATCGCCGAGGGCCGCACCGGCGTCATGCCGCCGTTCGGCCCGGCGCTCGGCGAGCAGGGCGTTAAGGACGTGGCGCACTACGTGATGTCGCTGTCGGGCCTGACGCACGACTCGCTGCGCAAGGCGCGCGGCGAGCCGCTGTTCAAGGCGAGCTGCGTCGTCTGCCACGGCGCCGACGGCAAGGGCAATCCGGCGCTCGGCGCGCCCAACCTCACCGACCGCATCTGGCTGCACGGCGCGGGCGAGCCGTCGATCCTCGAAACCATCACGCGCGGCCGCAGCAACCAGATGCCGGCGCACAAGACGCTGCTCGACGAGGCGCGCATCCACCTGCTCACCGCGTACGTACTGTCGCTATCCAAGTGAGCGTCGCCGGCGGCGCGTTGCAGGAGCAGTCGCTGTTCGAAGTACACCGCGCCATCTACCCGCGCGCGGTGCGCGGGGCGTTCGCGCGCTGGCGCTGGACGCTGGTCTGGGCGACGCAGCTGGTGTTCTACGGCGGCGCGTGGCTCGAGTGGAACGGCCGCCAGGCGGTGCTGTTCGATATCGCGCAGCGCAAGTTCTTCATCTTCGGCCTGGTGTTCTGGCCGCAGGACATCATCTACCTCACGGCGCTGCTGATCGTCTCGGCGCTGTCGCTGTTCCTGTTCACCGCGCTCGCCGGGCGGCTGTGGTGCGGCTACGCCTGCCCGCAGACCGTGTACACCGAGATCTTCCTGTGGGTCGAGCGCAGGATCGAGGGCGACCGCAATGCGCAGATCAATCTCGACAAAGAAGGAATGAATTCAAGAAAAATCCTCCTGAAGTCGGCAAAGCACGCGGTCTGGATCGCCATTGCGCTGTGGACCGGCTTCAGCTTCGTCGGCTACTTCACGCCGATCCGCGAGCTGTGGGGCGAAGTGATGACGCTGTCCCTCGGGCCATGGGAAACGTTCTGGGTGCTGTTCTACGGCTTCGCCACCTACGGCAACGCCGGCTGGATGCGCGAGCAGGTGTGCAAGTACATGTGCCCCTACGCGCGCTTCCAGAGCGCCATGTTCGACCAGGACACGCTGGTCATCACCTACGACGCCGTCCGCGGCGAGCCGCGCGGCAAGAAAGCCTCGGCCGAAATAAAGGGGGATTGCGTCGACTGCGGCATCTGCGTGCAAGCCTGCCCGACGGGCATCGACATCCGCGACGGCCTGCAGTACGAGTGCATCGGCTGCGCGGCGTGCATCGACGGCTGCGACCAGGTGATGGACAAGGTCGGGCGGCCGCGCAAGCTGATCCGCTACGCGACCACGCACGCGATCGAAGGCGGGCGCACGCGGGTGCTGCGGCCGCGCGTGCTGGCCTACGCCGCGCTCCTCGGCGGCGTGGTGCTGGCGCTCGCCGCCAGCCTCTACCTGCGCGTGCCGCTCAAGGTGGACGTGATCCGCGACCGCGCCGCGCTGTCGCGCGAGGTGGAAGGCGGGCTGATCGAGAACGTGTACCGCTTGCAGATCATGAACACCAGCGAGCAGGCGCGCGCCTTCGAGATCCGCGTCGCCGGGCTGCCCGGCATCACGCTCTGGGGGGAGAGCATCACCGGCCTGCCGGCCGCGTCCAGCCGCATGCTGCCGGTGCGCGTGCGCGCCGCGGCCGGCCGGGCGGCGCCCGGTAGCCACGCCATCGAATTCGCGGTCGTGGCGATCGGCGTCGCCGGGGTCGAAGTGCGCGAGAGCGCCGTGTTTATCATCCGCTAGGAATCGAGCATGAGCCCCGCGCCCTGGTACCGCGAGCCCTGGCCCTGGCTCCTCATGGCCGGGCCCGCCGCCGTGGTGCTCGCCGGCGCGGCGACCACCTGGATCGCGTTCGCCTCGGCCGACGGCCTGGTGGCCGACGACTACTACAAGCAGGGGCTCGCCATCAACCGGCGCCTGGCGCGCGAGGACGCGGCGCGCGCGCTCGGCCTCGTGGCGCAGCTGCGGCTCGAGCGCGGCAGCATCCGCGTGGCGCTCGAGGGCGCGGCGCCCGAGGCGCTGTTCGTGCATCTCGCGCACGCCACGCGCGCCGGCCACGATCTGCGGCTGCGCCTCGAGCGCAGCGCCGCCGGCGGCTACGAGGCGCCGCTGCCGGCGCTGGCGCCGGGACGCTGGCGCATCGCGATCGAGGACCCGCGCGGCGCCTGGCGCATCGTCAAGGAGGCATCGTGAAAGCAGCGCTGTGGATACTGTGGCCTTCGTTTGTCGTCGGCGGCATCGCCACGGCGCTGTTCTTTTCGGTGCTCGACCCGGTCGACTTCATTTTCGTCGGGCCGCTCGAGCTTTCGCGCAGCGCCGGCTATTCGATCGGTTTCTTCCTGTTCTGGGGGGTGGCCGCGGCTTCCAGCGCTTTCACTTCCTTCCTGAAGAAATGAGCGAACTGCTCCTGCCGCTCGCGCTGGCCGTCGGCGGGTTCGCCTCCGGCCTGCACTGCGCCGGCATGTGCGGCGGCATCGCCGCCGGGTTTTCCCTGCTGCACCGGGAAAGGCTCTGGCCGCGCCAGCTTGCGTTCAACCTCGGTCGCCTGACGAGCTACGCCGCCGCCGGCGCCGCCGCCGGCGCGCTCGGCAGCGCCGGCGCCTATGCCGCCGCGGTGCTGCCGGCGCAGACCACCCTGTACCTGTTCTCCAGCGCCTTCGTGCTCCTCGCCGGCGTGCACCTCTCGGGCCTCGCGCTGCCGCTGGCGAAGCTCGAATCGCTCGGCGCGCCGGTGTGGCGCCGGCTGCAGCCGGTCGCGGCGCGCCTGCTGCCGGCGCGCACGCTGCCGGGGGCCTATGCCGCCGGCCTCGCCTGGGGCTGGCTGCCCTGCGGCCTGGTCTACGGCGCGCTCGCCGCTTCGGTGTTCGCCGGCGGGCCCGCGCAGGGCGCGCTGGCGATGGCGGCGTTCGGAGTCGGCACGCTTCCCTGGCTGCTGCTCGCCGGTGTGGCGGCGGCGCGCCTGCGCCGCTGGGCGCAGGCGCCGGTGGTGCGCCGTTCCGGCGGCCTGCTGCTCATCGGCTGCGGCGCCTGGGGGCTCGCGGCCGGGGTGCAGCAGGCGATTCTCTGCCTGTAGCTACTGCAACGGCAGGACGACCGTGACCTCGCTGCCTTCGCGCGCCTGCTCGGTGAAGCCCAGGTGCGCCGCGAGCTGCAGCATCTCGGGGTTCTCCTGCAGGATCTGGCCGTAGAGCGCCTGGTAGCCGGCGCCGCGCGCCGCCTCGCACAGCCGATCGAGCAGCGCCCGTCCGAGCCCTTTGCCCTGCCACGCGTCGGCCACGGTGAGGGCGAACTCGGCGCTTACCCCGTCGGCATTGGGCGCGTAGCGCCCGACCGCGACGAACTCATCGCCTGACAAGGCCACCAAGGCCAGCTCGCGGTCGTAATCGAGCTGGGTGAAGCGCGCCAGCATCCGCGGCGTCAGGTGCGACAGGTATCCCATGAAGCGCCGCTGCCGGGAGCGTTCCGACAGCCCGTCGACGAAGCGCGTTTCGCGTCCCGCGTCTTCGGGCCGGATCGGCCGCACGCGGACCGTGCGGCCATCGCGCAAGCGGATCTCGCCCTCGAGCTCGGCGGGATAGGGATGAATCGCCATATGGGGATAGCGCGGACCGGCACGCGGCGGCTGCGCCGGGTCGATCACCGCGCGGGCGTCCGCGATCACCGCGCCGCCGGGATGCGCCAGGACCGGGTTCAGGTCCATCTCCTTCAGCCAGGGCAGGGCGCAGAGCATGCTCGACACGCCTGCCAGCAGGGCGCACAGCGCTTCGAGATCGGCAGCAGGAATGTTGCGATACCCGGCAAGCAGGCGGTACACGCGAGTCCGCTGCATGAGCTCGCGCGCGAGCACCCCGTTGAGGGGCGGGAGCGCGATCGCGGTGTCGCTCACCGCCTCCACCGAGACGCCGCCGGAACCGAAGGAGATCACCGGGCCGAACACCGGGTCGGTTGCCACGCCGACCAGCACCTCGCGGGCGTGCGTGAAGCGCAGCATCGGCTGCACCAGCGCGCCCTCGACGCGGGCCTGGGGGCGCAGCGCGCGCACGTGGCGCATCATGTCGTCGAACGCCGAAGCCACCATGTCGGCGTTCTGCAGGTCCAGGCGCACGCCCCCGACGTCCGACTTGTGCGCCAGGTCCGGCGAGTGGATCTTGAGCACCGCCGGAAAGCCGATCTCGCGTGCCGCCGCGACCGCCGCTTCGCGATCCCTGGCAAGGATGGACTTCGGCACGGGGAGGTGGAACGCGGCGAGCAGCGCCTTCGCCTCGTGCTCGCTGAGGAGCTCGCGGCCCTCGGCGACGGCGCGGTCGCGGATCGCGATCGCCTGCGCCAGGTCGGGGTGCGGCTGGTCGAGGCCGCGCGCGGCGGCCGCCGGCACCTGCATCAGCTGCGCCTGGTTGCGGCGGTAGGCGCACAGGAACGAGAACGCCTCGACTGCGTTCTCGGGCGTATAGAAGTTCGGAATGCCGTGCGACTCGAGGGTGGCGCGGCTGGCGCCCGCATTGACGTCGCCGAGCCACGCCGCGAGCACCGGCTTGCGGCTCGCGCGCGCTGCGTCGGCCACGGCACGCGCCGCAGCCTCGGGCGCCGTGACCGCGACCGGCGAGTACATCGCGAGCAGCGCGTCGACGCCCGGATCGGCCAGCACGGCCGCGGTGGCCGCGGCGAAGCGCTCGGGCGGCGCGTCGCCGATGATGTCGATCGGGTTGCCGTGGGACCACTGGGCCGGCAGCTTGCCGTCCAACAGGGAAATCGTTTGCGCCGAAAGCTGGGCCAGCGGCACCCCGTTTTCGGCGGCGCTGTCGGTGGCAACGACGCCCGGGCCGCCGCCGTTGGTCAGGATGGCGAGCCTTTCGCCCTCGGGGAAGCGCTGCGTCGCCAGGATTCGCGCCGCCGCGAAGAGCTGGGTGTAGGTCTTGACCCGCACCGTGCCGGCGCGGCGCAGGGCGGCCTCGAACACCGCATCGCTGCCGACCAGGGCGCCGGTGTGGCTCGACGCGGCGCGCGAGCCGCTGGGGTAGCGCCCGACCTTGAGAGCCACTACCGGCTTGACGCGCGCCGCCGCGCGCAGCGCCGAGATGAAGCGCCGCGCGTCGCGGATGCCTTCGACGTACAGCAGGATGGCATCGGTGGCCGCGTCGGCGACCAGGAAATCGAGCACCTCGCCGAAATCGACGTCCATCGCCCCGCCCAGCGATACCACGCTGCTGAAGCCCACCCGGGCGCTGTGCGCCCAGTCGAGGAGGGCGCCGCAGATCGCGCCCGACTGCGAGACCAGCGCAAGCTTTCCGGCGAGCGCCGGAGTGCGCGCGAACGTGGCGTTCAGGCCGCAGTCGGTGCGCATCACGCCGAGGCAGTTCGGCCCGAGCAGGCGCACGCCGCCGCGCCTGGCCGCAGCGAGCACCTGGTCCTGCAGTGCGCGGCCTTCGGCGCCGGTCTCGCCGAAGCCGCTCGACAGGATCACCGCCGCCTTGACCCCCGCCGCGCCCGCGTCCGCGATGATTCCCGGGACGGTGCGCGCCGGCGTGACGATCACGGCGAGCTCGGGCGGCTTCGGCAACTGCGGCAGCCGCGCATACGCCTGCTGCCCGAACAGGGTGCGGTGCTTCGGGTTGACCGCGTACAGCTCGCCGCGCAGCCCGCCGGCGGCCAGGTTGCGATACACGATGCAGCCGAGCGTGCCTTCCCGCTCGGTGGCGCCGACCAGCGCGACGCTACAGGGCGCGAGTAGCGGGCGCAGGTAGTGCTCGGGCATGTCCGAGTTTATGTGAATGCGTGCGTGATCCCGGCGACCCGCGCGACACGATCGCAGGCTGGGCGCCCGCGGGCTAGCTCACGCGGTTTGGCGTGGGACGGCTCATGCTCGTTCCTTCCCGAGAGTCTCCTCTGTGCGCTGTCGAACATATTTGCGCCTTGGAGGGCCATACACTCAGGGAGGTGTTTGACTTGGATCAAACCCGCCCGTAGCCCCACGCCTATGGTAGACCCATGAAAAAACCACTCTCTGTTGCCGCCCTGTTCCTGCTCGCCGCCTGCAACCCGTCCACGCCGCCGGACGCTTACGACGTCTCGAAGATGCAGCTCAAGTCCGCCCCGGCGAAGGTTTCGTCGGAACGCCACAAGGGGGCCTTCGCCGAGGGAGCCTCGCTCAGCTTCGGCGCGGAGCTCAAGCCGCTCGACCCGTCTCCGGTCAAGACCGTGCGCCTCGACACCACGCACAAGATCATCGAGATCGCGCCGGGCGTCAGGTTCAGCGCCTGGACCTTCGGCGACACGGTGCCGGGGCCGACGGTGCGCGCGCGCGTCGGCGACAGGATCAAGTTCGTCATGACCAACCGCAGCGACGAGCCGGTCCCGGGCGTGCGCGTCACTGCTGCGCCGATGATGCACTCGATGGACTTCCACGCGGCGATGGTGTCGCCGCAGGACAAGTACCGCTCGATCGCCCCCGGGCAGACCATCGAGTTCGAGTTCACGCTCAACTATCCCGGCATCTTCATGTACCACTGCGGCACGCCGATGATCCTCGAGCACATCGCTTCGGGCATGTACGGCGCGGTGATCGTCGAGCCGCGCAACGGCTACCCGACCAAGGTGGCGCGCGAGTACGTGGTGATCCAGAGCGAGTTCTACGCCAAGCCCGATCCGGGCAAGCGCAAAGTGGACGGCGCGCCGCTCTACGTCCTGGATACCGAGCGCCTGCGCGATGCGCGGCCGACGCATACCGTGTTCAACGGCGTGCACAACGGCATGGTGAAGAACCCGCTGCCGGCCAAGGTCGGCGAGCGCGTGCGCCTGCATGTCCTCAACGTCGGGCCGAGCAAGACCTCGAGCTTCCACGTCGTCGGCACGATCTTCGACCGCGTGTGGTTCGAGGGCAATCCGGACAACCAGTTCCGCGGCATGCAGACCGTGCTGCTCGGCTCCTCGAACAGCGCGACGGTGGAGTTCCTGATCCCGGAGGACGGCTCCTACATCATGGTCGACCACCACTTCGCCAACGCCTCGCAGGGCGCGATCGGGCTGATCTCGACCGCGGCCAAGCCCCCGGCGAAGGACCTCGAGCACCACAACATGCCTGCCACGACCTCGACGCCGACCGATCCGGACGCGGTCGCGGGCAAGCTGGCGTTCGAGAGCAAGTGCCTCGCCTGCCACTCGGTCGGCGAAGGCAAGAAGCTCGGCCCGGACGTGCTGGGCGTGACCAAGCGGCGCAGCCAGGCCTGGCTGGCGCGCTGGCTGAAGGAGCCGGAGAAGATGCTGCAGACCGACGCCGACGCCAAGGCCATGCTCAAGGAGTACAACAACCTGCCGATGCCGAACCAGAGCCTCAGCGACGCCGAGATCAAGCAGTACCTGAAGTACTTTCAGTGGATCGACGCGCAGCCGGCCGGCAGCATCAAGCCGCAGGCGAGCGGCCACTGAGCCCCACGCTGGGGGAATTCAAAAAGGAGCACTCGATGCAAGCGAAATGGAAAGTGATCGGAATGGCGCTGTGCCTCGGCGCGAGCGCCGGCGTGCCGGCGCAGGAGGTGACGTACCGCAAGGACGTCAAGCCCGCGTTCGACAAGCTGTGCCTCGAGTGCCACGGCGGGACGGACGCGCCCTACTACGGCGAGTTCAAGGAGAACGAGAAGCAGTTCACCGGGAAGAAGCAGGGCCCGCGCATGGACAGTTACGCCGACCTGATTTTCTACATCGGCTGGCCCGATACCGGCGCGCTGATGCGCAGGCTCGACGACGGCAAGAGCGCCGGCAAGCCCGGCAACATGTACCGCTATCTCGGCGAGACCGACGAGGAGCGCCAGAAGAACCTGGCGCTGTTCAAGGCGTGGATCGGGCCGGAAGGCTGGATCCTGAAGCGCTGGGAGGCGAGGGGCGGCGTGCCCGGCATCAGCCGCGAAGAGCTGGACAAGATCCAGATCAAGTACTGAGCGATGGCGCGGCTGCCAGCCCCGAACGGGAACCCGATGCGGCTCGCCGGCCTTTTCGTCCTGCTCCTGCCCTTTGCGGCCTCGGCGCAGGACGCCGCGCCGGGACGCGTGCTCTACGAGACGCACTGCGGCGACTGCCACTACGAGCGCGTGCACGACCGGATGCGCTCCGACGTCCGCGACCTCGCCGACCTGCGCGATGCCGTGGCGCGCTGGGCGCCGCAGACGAAGCGCACCTATACCCTCGACGAGCGCGAGAGCATCGTGCAATACCTCAACGCGTCGCACTACCGCTTCGGCCTGCCGCCGAAGAAATAGTCCGCCTATGCGCCTGACGTTCCTCGGCGCCGCGGTGCCGGCGGCGGGCCAGAGCGTCGAGCTCTAGGCGCTCCCCGTAGAATGACTGCATGCAGCTGAGAAAGGCGCCAAGGTGAGACGCATCCTCTTTTTCGCCGCGGCCGTGTCGCTCGCGGGAGCCGCAGCAGCGCAGGCTCCCCAAACGCACCAGCACAGCTTTGGCGACGCCGAGAAGTGGGCGCACGTCTTCGACGATCCGCAGCGCGACGCCTGGCAGAAGCCGCACCAGGTGATCCAGGCGCTGGTGCTGAAGCCCGATGCGGTGATCGCCGACATCGGCGCCGGCACTGGCTACTTTGCGCTGCGCCTCGCCAACATGGTGCCGCAGGGCCGCGTCTACGGCGTCGACATCGAGCCCGGCATGGTGAAGTACCTCGCCGAGCGCGCGCAGCGCGAGAAGCGCAGCAACATCGTCGCGGTCGCCGGCGCGCCCGACGATCCGCGCCTGCCCGAGAAGGTCGACCTGATCCTGCTGGTCGACGTGTTCCATCACATCGACGAGCGCGAACGCTACTTCCGCAAGCTGCGCGGCTATCTCAAGCCGGGCGGGCG
This sequence comes from uncultured Enterobacteriaceae bacterium, assembly GCA_964576525.1. Classification (GTDB taxonomy): domain Bacteria; phylum Pseudomonadota; class Gammaproteobacteria; order Burkholderiales; family SG8-39; genus SCGC-AG-212-J23. Next base: position 34,107 of record CAZNVH010000013.1, on the reverse strand, counting down.
CGTCGCCGTCATCGACTTCCGGCTCGAGTCCCCGCAAGGCCCGCCGAAGGCCGCACGCATCGCGCCCGGGCGCGTGATCGCCGAGCTGAAAGCCGCCGGCTACCTCCTGGTGGAAGAACATGCGTTCCTCCCCCACCAGTACTTCCTGGTCTTCAGGCCCGGCTAGCGGCCGCCGATGACGCGCGCGTGCTGCCCATGACGAGGACGGTGCGGCGCACGCCGTAGCGGCGCACCGGGATCAGGTGGGTTCGCGGGAAGCCGTATGGCGCTTGACGTCGCCCCGCTGCGTGCGCGCGAAGTCCTCGAGCTTCCGGCGCGCGGCGTCGAACGCGTCGCGCAGCGCAATCTGCAGCTCCTCGTGGTGCACATGGGTGATCGCGATCTCGCCGCCCGGGACCTTGAGGTCGATGCGCACCGCGAACTGCTTGCCGTGGCGCTTGTGATGCGCGGCGAGCTCGAGCACGATCCGGCAGCTCATGATGCGCTCGTAGTAGCGCTCGAGCTTCTCAGCCTTTTCGCGGATGCTGCCGTAGAGGGCGTCCGAGTGCGCGACGCCGCGCAGCGAGATCTGGAGGGGGATTTGCATCGGGCCAGCATAGGCGGCGTGCCGCGGCGCGGGATTGATCCAGGTCAAAGGCGGCGGCGCGCCGCCGCCTAGGATCGGCGCTCATGCGCATCGCGATCATCCAGGGGCACCCCGACCCGGCCGGCGGCCACTTCGTGCACGCGCTCGCCGCGCCTACGAGGACGCGGCGCGGCGCAGCAGGCCCTCGCCTGGGCCGAGCACGTGGCGATCCTTTTCCCCCTCTGGCTCGGCGACATGCCGGCGTTTTTCTATCGGGTCTACTACCGCGCGCACAGCGTGAAGAGCCTCAAGCGCAACATCCTCGAGCTCTGCGGCATCTCGCCCGTGCGCACCAGCGTGATCGGCATGGTCGAAGGCCGTGCGGAAGCGCGGGAAAGCTGGTTGACCAAAATGGCGGTGCTCGGCCGGCAGGGAGGATAGCGGCGGGCCGCGGCACGGGCGGCTATGCTGCGCCGATGGAGCCTGCCTTCCGGCGCTACATCGAGCAATGCCCCGATGCGGTCCTGGTCACCGACCCCGGAGGCAGGATCGCCTACGCCAACCCGGCGTTCGAGCGCATGACCGGCTATTCCTGCGATGAGCTCGTCGGCCGCACCCCGGCGCTGCTCAAGTCCGGCCTGCACGAGGCCGATTTCTACCGGCAGCTGTGGTCGGCACTCCTCGCCGGACAGGAGTTCCGCGCGCTGTTTGCCAACCGCCGCAAGAGCGGCGAGCCCTACTACGAGGACAAGATCATCCGACCCCTTCTCGACGCGCAGGGCCGCGCCACGCATTTCGTGTCCTTCGGGCGCGACGTGACCGAACGCGCGCGCGAATTCGAGCGGCTGACGCACGCCGCCACGCACGACAGCCTTACCGACCTGCCCAACCGCAGCCTGTTCCTCGACCGGCTCGGCCAGGCGCTGCGCAACGCCGCGCGGCGCGGCGAGCCCTTGACCCTCGCCATTCTCGATATCGACCGCTTCCGCGACACCAACAACCGCCACGGCCACCTCGCCGGCGACCAGGTGCTGCAGGCCGTCGCGGCGCGCACCCGGACCTGCGTGCGCGAGGCCGACACCGTGGCGCGCATAGGCGGCGACGAGTTCGCCATCATCCTGGTGGGCGCCGACGACGCCGCCGCGGCCGGGGTTTTCGACAAGGTGGTCGCGGCGAACGCGGCATCGCTGCCCTGGGACGGCGGCGAAATCCGCGCCAGCGTGAGCGTCGGCGCGGCCAGCTATCCGCGCGATGCTTCGGAGGAGGAGGCGCTGCGCAAGCTGGCCGACGGCGCGATGTACATGGCGAAAGCCGGCGGCGGAAACCGCTGGGTGGTCTGCGGCCGGTAGGTCTTGCATGTCCTCTCCCTTTACGGCGCAGGCGCTCGCCGCCTATCTCGGCACGGTCCACGGCGGCGCGGTCAACGACGTTCGCGTGGCGCCGCTCGGCGGCGGCCGCCAGGGCGACAAGGGCTACGGCTACGGCATCCCGCTGCGCGTGGACTACGCGCTCGACGGCGCGCCGCGCCGCGCGGTGGTGGAGACCGTGCGTCCCGGCCCATTCGGCCACGAGCACATGGCCGACCGCGCGCAGTCGCTGCTGTGGGCGCACGGCGCCTTCGGCAGGCTGCCGCGCCACGTCGCCTCGCTCGACGTCGGCGCGGTGCGCTCGAGCGGCGAGCTGGTGCCGCTCGGCTCGGCCGAGGAGCTGTTCATGTTCGCCGAGTTCGTCGATGGCCACGAGTACGCGGACGACCTGTTGAAGCTGAGAAGCGGCCAGGCGCCGGGCGCGCTCGACGAGGCAAGAGCCGATGCGTTGTGCGACTACCTGGTGGGCATCCATCGCGTCGCGGGGCCGGATGCCGGGCTGTACGCGCGCCGCATCCGCGAGCTGCTGGGCCACGGCGAATGCATCTTCGGCGTGGTCGACAGCTACCCGCAGGACGGCCCGGTGCCGTACCGCACGCTCGAGCGGATCGAGCGCCAGGCGCTCGGCTGGCGCTGGAAGCTCAAGGGCAGGGCGCAGCGCCTGCGCCAGGTGCACGGCGACTTCCACCCCTGGAACATCCTGTTCCGCGACGGCACCGACTTCAGCGTGCTCGACCGCTCGCGCGGCGAATGGGGCGAGGCGGCCGACGACGTCACCTGCCTCACGCTCAACTATGTGTTCTTCTCGCTGCAGCGCTCGGGGCGCCTCGAGGGCGCTTTCGAGCGGCTGTGGCGCCGCTTCTGGGAGCGCTACCTCGAGCGCTCGGGCGACGCCGAGGTTCTCGAGGTGGCGGCGCCGTTCTTCGCCTTCCGCGGCCTGGTGATGGCGAACCCGCTCTGGTACCCGGCGCTCGACGGCGCGGTTCGCGCGAAGGTCCTCAATTTCGTGCGCAACGTGCTCGATGCGCCGCGCTTCGATCCGGCGCGCGTCAACGAGTACTGCGCGTGAGCTTCGCGGTCTGGCTCACCGGCCTTTCCGGTTCGGGCAAGAGCGCCATCGCGCGCGAGCTGCTGCGGCTGCTGCACGAGCGCGGCGTCGAGGTCGCGGTGCTCGAATCCGACGTCATGCGCACCCAGCTCACGCCCTTCGCGCGCTACGACGAGGCGGAGCGGGACTTCTTCTACGCCACGCTCGGCGAGATCGGTTGCCTGCTGGTGCAGAGACAAAAAGCCGTGGTGTTCGACGCCACGGCCAACCGGCGCGCCTACCGTGACGCCGCCAGGCAGCGCATCGCGCGCTTCGCCGAGGTCTACGTCGAAACGCCGCTCGAGGTCTGCATCGCGCGTGACCCGAAGGGGCTGTACGCGAAGGGCATCGAGATCCCCTACGAGCCGCCGGCTGCGCCGGAGCTCGCGCTGCGCGGCGATCGCGGCACGCCGCAGGAGAACGCTGCCGCCGTGTTTGCGCTGCTCGAGCGCCGCGGCTGGCTGGCGTCGTAGAGTAGGGCATGGAAAGCGCTGGCGGCCTGAGCGCGGCGCAGGCCGCGGCGCGCCTCGCCGCGGAAGGGCCGAACCGCATTCCCGGCGCCACGCGGCGCGGCACGCTGTCGATCGCCGCCGGCGTGGTGCGCGAGCCGATGCTGCTGCTGCTGCTGGCCGCGGCGGCGATCTACGTCGTGGTCGGCGACCTGCACGAGGCGCTGGTGCTGGCGGCGTCGATCGTGGTGGTGATCGGCATCACCGTGGTGCAGGAGTTCAGGGCTGAGCGCGCGCTGGAGGCGCTGCGCGACCTGTCGAGCCCGCGCGCGCTGGTGGTGCGCGACGGCGAGCCGCTGCGCATCGCGGGCGCCGCGGTGGTGCGCGGCGATGTGCTGATCCTCGCGGAGGGCGACCGCGTGCCGGCCGACGCGCGCCTGCTCGCCGGCGCCGAGCTGATGCTGGACGAGTCGCTGCTCACCGGCGAGTCGCTGGCCGTGGCGAAGGCGGCGGACGCCGAGGTGTTCTCCGGCACCCTGGTGGTGAAGGGGCAGGGCCGGGCCGAAGTCTTCGCTACCGGCCTGAAGAGCGAGCTCGGGCGCATCGGCGTCTCGCTCGCCGCGCTCGACAGCGGCAAGACCGGCCTGGAGCGCGAGACCGCGCGCATCGTCAAGCTGGTGGCGGCCTTCGCGCTCGTGCTGTCGGGTGCCATGATGCTCGCCCACCTGCTGCTGCGCGGCGACTGGGTGGCGAGCGTGCTCGCCGGCCTCACGCTGGCGATGGCGATCCTGCCCGAGGAATTTCCGGTGGTGCTGACGGTGTTCCTGGCGCTGGGCGCCTGGCGCATCTCGCGCCACGGCGTGCTGACGCGCCGCATGCCGGCGATCGAGACGCTCGGCGCCGCCACCGTGCTGTGCGTGGACAAGACCGGCACGCTGACCGAGAACCGCATGAGCGTGGTCGACACGCCGCCGGCCGTGGTTGACGCCGCCGCGCTCGCCAGCGAGCCCGATCCGGTCGACGCGATGGACCGCGCCGTCGTCGCCGCCTGCTCGCCGGCGATCGCCGAGCAGCGGCGGCAGTGGCGGCTCGAGCGGCGCTATCCCCTGAGCGACGGTTTCCTCGCGGTGTGCCATGTCTGGCGCTCGCCGCAGGGCGAGCGGCGCATCGCCCTCAAGGGGGCGCCCGAATTCGTCCTCGCGCTGTGCGGCGGCCTGGAGCGCATGGACGAAGTGGAGCGCGCGGCGCGCCAAGGCCGGCGGCTGCTGGCGGTGGCCGAGGCGGCCTGGGACGACGCGCCGCTCGACGACGCGGCGCGCTACCCGTGGCGCTGGATCGGCTTCGTCGCCTTCGCCGATCCGCTGCGCGCCTCGGTGCCCGCGGCGGTGGCGCAATGCCGCAGCGCGGGCATCCGGGTGGTGATGATCACCGGGGACTTTCCCGGCACCGCGCTGCGCATCGCCGCCGACGCCGGCATCGACGTCTCGGGCGGCGCGCTGAGCGGCGCGGACATCGCGCGCATGGACGAGGCGGCGCTTGCCGCCGCGGCGCGGCGCGTGCAGGTCTTCGCGCGCGTGCGCCCGGAGCAGAAGCTGCGCCTGGTCCAGGCGTACCGCGCGGGTGGCGAGGTCGTGGCGATGACCGGCGACGGCGTGAACGACGCGCCGGCGCTCAAGGCCGCGAACATCGGCATCGCGATGGGGCGCCGCGGCACCGACGTGGCGCGCGAGGCCGCCGCGCTGGTGCTGCTGGAGGACGACTTCGGCTCGATCGTGCATACCGCGGCGCTCGGGCGGCGCATCTACGAGAACATCCGCAATGCCATGCGCTACATCATTTCCGTGCACGTGCCGATCGCCGGCATGTCGTTTCTGCCGCTGGCGCTCGGCGGCCCGCTGTTCCTGTACCCGGTGCACATCGTGTTCCTCGAGTTCGTCATCGACCCGGGCTGCACGCTGGTGTACGAGGCGGAGAAGGGCGACGAGGGCGCCATGCGCCGCCCGCCGCGCGCGCCGGGCGAGCCGCTGTTCAACCTGCACATGCTCGGCGTGAGCCTGCTGCTGGGCGCCGGCATGCTGGCCGGCGTGCTGGCCGTGTACTGGTGGTCGTACTCCACCGGGCGCGCGGAAGGCGAGACGCGCGCGGCGGCGTTCGCCACCATCGTCTGCGCCAACGTCGCGCTGCTCTTCGTCACCCGCTCGGGCACGCGCACCGCGCTCGAGACGCTGCGCGAGCCGAACGCCGCGCTGTGGGGCATCGTCGCCGGCGCGCTGGCCGCGCTGCTCGCGGCGCTCTACTTTCCGCCCGCCGCCGCGATGTTCCGCTTCGAGCCGCTCGGCGCACCCGCGCTCGCGCTCGCGGCCGGCGCCGGCATCGCGAGCGTGGCCTGGTACGAGCTGCGCAAGCTCGCGCGCCGCCCATGAGGCGTTGCGCGCCACGGCATCATCGATACACCAGAACGGGAATTCTGGAGAGCTGGATTACCTTGTCGGCGACGCTGCCGAGCGCCAGGCGCATGAGGCCGCGGTGGCCGTGCGAGGACATGAGGATCAGGTCGCACTTGCGCTTCTGCGCCGCCTCGACGATGCCTTCGTACGGCGTGCGCGCGGTCTGCACCAGCGGCTCGAAGCGGACGCCGGCCTTGCGCGCCGCGCGCGCGACCGCCGCGATGCGCTTCTTCCCCGCGGCGCGGTTGCGGCGCTCGAATTCCGCGATCATCTGCCGGTCGGCGACATAGCCTTCGCCGTACAGGTGCACCGGCACCGGCTCGAGCGCGTAGAAGCCGGTCACCTTCGCGCCCCACTGCTTCGCCAGGGCGATGCCGGCCTTGACCGCTTTCGCCGAGACCGGCGAGCCGTCGGTGGGAATCAGGATGTGCTTGAACATGGCTTGCTCCTTGGTCTTCGGTTCAGTGGTTCGCCGCGAGCACGCGCTCGAGGCCGGCGCTGTCGAGAATGCGCACGTGCTTTTGCTGCACGTCCATCAGGCCCTCGCTCTGGAATTGCGAGAACAGGCGGCTCACGGTTTCGAGCTTGAGGCCGATATAGCTGCCGAGCTCCTCGCGCGTCATGCGCAGGTGGAAGTCGCAGGCCGAGTAGCCGCGGCGCTCGAAGCGCTTCGACAGATTGATGAGGAAGGTGGCGAGGCGCTCCTCGGCGCGCATCGAGCCGAGCAGCAGCATCACGCCGTGGTCGCGCACGATCTCGCGCGCCAGCACGCCGTGCAGGTGGCGCTGCAGCGCCGGCAGCTCGCGCGCCATCTCCTCGATGCGCGCGTAGGGCAGCACGCAGACCTCGCTGTCCTCCAGCGCGATCGCGCTGCCGTTGTGGCTGCCCGAGCCGATGCCCTCCAGGCCCAGCAGTTCCCCGCCCATGAAGAAGCCGGTGACCTGCTCGCGGCCTTCGCCGTCGAGCACGCTGGTCTTGAAGAACCCGCTGCGGATCGCATACACCGAGCTGAACTGCGCGCCGGCGTTGAACAGCGTTTCGCCGCGCTTGACACGCCGGCGCAGGTGGACTGCGCTCTCCATGCGCTCGAGGTCCTCAACGCTCAGCGCTCCCGGCAGGCACAGCTCGCGCAGGTTGCAGCTCGAGCAGCTGACCGCGGCCTTGGCTGCGGCGGCGGGCGGATGCATGTAGATGACGTTGGTGCAACGCGCGACGACCTCTGGCATGGCGGCTCCCTTGACGATCACTGCTTTTCCCCGGCGCGCCCGGCGATGATGTCGCGCACGCGAGCGAATTCCTTGCTCTTGTCGAAAAAATCGCGCGCCCCGAGCCGCCCGGCGAGCTGGCGGTACGGGTCCGCGGAAAAGTTGGACAGCATGTAGAAGTCGATTTCCGGCGCTTGCGGGCAGACCGCCCGCAGCACGTCGAAGCCGCTGCCTTCGCCGAGGTTGAGGTCGAGCACCACGACGTCGGGCCGGATGGAGAGAATGTCGCGGATCGCCGCCTGCGCCTGGGAGGCCTGGCCGATGACGTTCGCGCCCGGGATCGAGCCGATCATGTCGACGAGCCGTGCGCGGACCGGCGGGGAATCTTCGACGATGAAAACCTGCATGCCGGCAGTGTGCCGGCGCGCTCGCCGCCGTCCTATCGGCGGCGGCTGATATTCGGGGTAGGAGCTTTCCTACACCAGCCGGTGCTCGAGGGCGTAGCGCACCAGCTCGGCGGTGCTGCCGAGCTCGAGCTTCTCCAGGATGTGGGTCTTGTGGGTGCTGACCGTTTTCACCGACAAGTGCAGCCGGGCGGCGATCTCGGTCGGGCTGAGCCCCTCGACCAGCAGGCGCAGCACCCCGAACTCGCGGTCCGAGAGCGCCTCGTGGGGCGCCTTGCCGCCCGCCGAAACCAGGCTCGCCGCCGCGGCTTCGCCGATGTGCACGCCGCCGCCGGCGATCTTGCGGATCGCGCTCACCAGCAGCTCGGCGGCGCTGTCCTTGTTGAGATAGCCCGAGGCGCCGGCCTTCAGCGCGCGCGCCGCGTACTGCTGCTCGCCGTGCATCGAAAGCACCAGGATGCGCAGCTTCGGCTTCTCGATCTTCAGCCGCTTGATCAGCTCGAGCCCCGAGAGCCCGGGCATCGACAGGTCGAGCATCGCGACGTCGTAGTCGTTCGCCTTCGCCAGCGCGAGTGCCGCGTCGCCGTCCGCCGCCTCGCCGGCGACCTGCAGGTCGGCGCTCGCGGCGAGGATGCGCTTCAGCCCGTCGCGCATGATGCTGTGGTCGTCGGCGACCAGGATGCGGATCAAGCCGCCGCCTCTTGGGTCAGTCCGCGCAGCGGCACGCGCAGCCGCAGCCGCGTGCCGCCGCGCGGCGCGCGCGCGATGTCGAGCGAGCCGCCGAGGTAGGCGATGCGCTCGCGCATGCCCTTGAGGCCGAGCGAGCGCGCCTTGGCCAGGTCGTCGGGCGCGATGCCGCGGCCGTCGTCCTCGACCTCGACGTGGAGCACGCCGTCCGCTACGGCGAATACCAGCCAGGCGCGCTTCGCGCCCGCGTGGCGCGCAATGTTGGTGAGGGACTCCTGGATGGCGCGGTACACGGCGGTGGCCACCGACTTGGAGATCTCCGCGAGCTCGCCGTCGCCGGCAAGCTCGATGCGGCAATCGATCCCCGAGCGCTTGGCGAAATCCTCGACCAGCCAGCTCGCCGCGTCGGCGAGGCCGAGGTCGTCGAGCATCAGCGGCCGCAGGTCGGCCGAGATGCGGCGCGTCGAGTCGACCGTGCGGTCGAGCAGCACGCCCATCCCGAGCGCCCTGGCGGCGAGCTCGGCATCCGGCGGCAGGCGCTCGCGCAGCCAGCCCAGGTCCATCTTCAGCGCGGTCAGGAGCTGGCCGAGCTCGTCGTGCAGCTCGCGCGCCAGGCGGGTTTTCTCCTCCTCGCGCGCCTCGTGCACGCGCGCCGAAATCTCGCGCAGCTCGCGCTGCGACGCCTTGAGCGCGTCCTCGGCCTGCTTGCGCAGCGTGATGTCGCGCAGGATCACCGTGTAGTAGCGCTCGCCGGCGGCGCCGGCCTGCGAGATCGACGCCTCGATCGGGAATTCCTCGCCGTCGGCGCGCAAGGCCCACAAGGTGGTGGTGTCGCCCATGCGCCGGCTGGTGACCCCGGTGCGCCCGAAGTGCTCCATGTGGCCGCGGTGCTCGGGGCGGAAGCGCTGCGGGAGGAAGCGCTCGAGCGGGCCGCCGAGCGCCTCGCGGCGCGGGCAGCGGAGCATCTGCTCGGCGGCGCGGTTGAACAGCACGATGCTCTGCGCCGCGTCGACGGTGATGATCGCGTCCATCGCCGAGTCGACGATCGCCTCGAGCTGCGCCTGGCTCGCCTCGGTGCGGTGATCGGCCAGCAGCACCGCGCGCGCGGCGACCAGAATGCCCGCGCCGATCATGAGCATGTCGGAGATGAGGACGCCGCCGAGGAGCCACGGCGACTCCAGCCCGCGCAGGAACGCGACGCCATTGAGGCCGAGCAGCGCCACCAGCGCGGCGGCGCCGGCCGTCAGCGCCACCGGGTGGCGAACATAGCTTCGTTTGACCGAAATCAAAGTGCGCCGGTCATTACCGCCCATAGTGCTCCCAATGCACTATCCCGCTTCGGACCTGGTCATCGACCCGGTGCTGATCCGCCAGTACGACGTCAGCGGCCCGCGCTACACGTCCTATCCGACGGCCGACCGCTTCGTCGAGGCGTTCGGCGAGCCGCAGCTGGGGCAGTGGCTCGCCAAGCGCAACATTGGCGGCTTCAGCCAGGCGCTCTCGCTCTACGTTCATCTGCCGTTCTGCGAGAACGTTTGCTACTACTGCGCCTGCAATAAGGTCGTCACTCGTGATCGCGGCAGATCGGCCAAGTATATCAAGTACTTGGAGAAGGAACTGGCGCTCCTCGCGCCGCGCCTGGGCGAAGGGCGCGCGCTGCAGCAGCTGCACTGGGGCGGCGGCACGCCGACGTTTCTAGGCCGCGACGAGATGAGCCGGCTCGCGCGCGCCATCGAGTCGGCTTTCGGACGCGGCCCGAAAGCCGAGTACTCGATCGAGATCGACCCGCGCAGCGCCGAGCCGGGCCGCCTCGCGTTTCTCGCCGACCTGGGTTTCGACCGCGTGTCGCTCGGGGTGCAGGACTTCGACCCCGCGGTGCAGAAGGCGGTGCACCGCGTGCAGAGCATCGAGACCACCCGGCGCGTGATGGCCGAGGCGCGCGCGAGCGGCTACCGCTCGGTGAACTTCGACCTGATCTGCGGCCTGCCGAAGCAGACGCTCGACAGCTTCAACCGCACGCTCGACCAGGTGCTGCTGCTCGATCCCGATCGCATCGCGCTCTACAGCTACGCCCACCTGCCCAAGCTGTTCAAGCCCCAGCGGCGCATCGCGCAAGCCGAGCTGCCGTCGGCGGAGCTGAAGCTCCAGCTGATGACGCTCGCCATCGGCCGCCTGACGCGTGCGGGCTACCTCTACATCGGCATGGACCATTTCGCGCGCCCCGACGACGAGCTGGCGGTGGCGCAGTCGCTCGGCCAGCTCGCGCGCGGCTTCCAGGGCTATTCGACGCGCGCCGGCGACCTGCTCGGCCTCGGCCTGTCGGCGATCGGCCAGGTCGGGCCGGTCTACTACCAGAACTGCAAGGATCTCGACCGCTACTACGCGGCGCTGGAGGCCGGCCGCCTGCCGGTGCTGCGCGGCCTCGAGCTCACCGCCGACGACCTGGTGCGCCGCGCCGTGATCCACGCGCTGATGTGCAATTTCCGCGTGTCGATCGAGTCGATCGAGCTTTCCCACCTGATCGATTTCGGCAAGCACTTCGCGCTGGAGCTGAAGGACCTGCAGCGGCTCGCGGACGAGGGGCTGGTCGAGCTCGGGCCGGAGTGGATCGCGGTGACGCCGAAGGGCCGGCTGCTGGTGCGCGCGATCTGCATGACGTTCGACCGCTACCTGCGCGAGGCGCGCGAGCGCGCGGGCTACTCGAAGCTGATCTAGAGAGGGACAAGCCGATGAAAGAAGCGATTGCGATCCTCAAGAGTGAGCACCGCTCGATCTCGGCGGTCCTCAGCGGGCTGAAGGAGCTCGCCCGCATGGCGCAGGAGGCCACGCTGCGGCCGGGCTTTCAGGTCCTGCGCAGCATGCTGCGCTACCTCGACGAGTATCCCGAGCGCCTGCATCACCCCAAGGAGGACGAGCACCTGTTCGCCCGCCTGGTGGCGCGCGCCCCCGAGACCCGGCTGCTGGTCGAGGCGCTGCAGGCCGAGCACCAGGAGGGCGCGCGGCTGATCCGCGAGCTCGAGCGCGCGCTGCTGTTCTTCGAGGAGGGCTGGCCCGCCGGGGCGCGCGAGTTCCGGCAGGCGGTCGAGGGCTACGCCGAATTCCACTGGAAGCACATGCGCAAGGAGGAGCACGAGCTGCTGCCGCTCGCCGAGCGGCACCTCGCCGAGGAGGACTGGCAGGCGATCGACCGGGCGTTCGCGGCGAACCGCGATCCGATCGCCGGCCTGCAGGAGCGCGACTTCGAGAAGCTGTTCGCGCGCATCGCCAACCTGGCGCCGGCGCCGGTCGGCCTCGGCGAGCGCTGGAAGGGGCCTAGCGGCTGACCAGGACCGGGATCTTGGAGTGCGCGAGCACGCGATGCGTCTCGCTGCCAAGCAGCAGGCCGGCGAGCCCGCCGCGGCCATGCGAGGCCATGGCGATGGCGTCGCATTTCCGTCGCCGCGCGACGCGCAGGATGCCGCCCCAGGGCTGCAGGTCGGTGGTGAACAGCGTTGCGCAGGCCACCCCTGCGGTCTGCGCCTCGATCGCCACCGCGGCGAGCGCCTTCTTCGCCACGCGCTCCGAATACTTGCGGTACTCCTGCGGCGCCACGCCCGGAACGTAGATTGCGCCCTCGCCGTACATCGCCGGCACGTACGGCGGGATGACGTAGAGGCCCGTGCAGCGCGCGCCGAGCGCCCGGGCGAGCTTCACGCCCGCCTTCACGCCCTTCGCCGCCAGCCTCGAGCCGTCGGTGGGAATCAGGATGTGCTTGAACATGGGTTCTCCGGTGCGGACCTTTAAGGCACCACGCTACCCCGCGGCGGCGCGGCGCCCTTGACCTGCATCAAAAGCCTGCGGCGCCGCCCGCGTACAGTTGGCGCATGCGCCGCATCGCCTCCGCTCTCGAGGCCGAGCGCCTGATCGAGCAGACCCCCGATCCGGTGGTGCGCTGGGCCGACTTCTACCCCTCCTGAGAGGAGGCTGCATGTACAAGCACATCCTGATCCCCACCGACGGCTCGGCGGTCGCCGAGAAGGCGGTGAGCGCGGGCATCGACTTTGCCCGCGAAGCCGGCGCCAGGCTCACGCTGTTCACGGCGGTGCCCGAATACGCCCCGCCGAGCGAAGCCGCGGTCATGTCGCACAACGTCGTTTCGCTGGACCAGCATGCGCGCAACTCGGAAAAGCGGGCGCAGGGCATCCTGTCGGGCGCCCGGGCCCGGGCGGCCGCGGCCGGCCTGCGCGTCGAGACCGACTACGTGCAGAGCGATCATCCCTGGCAGGCGATCATCGACGCCGCCGAGCGCCACGGCTGCGATGCCATTTTCATGGGATCCCACGGCCGCAAGGGGCTCGCCGCCTTATGGCACGGCAGCGAGACCCATGAAGTCCTGACGCATTCGACGATCCCGACCGTCGTCTACCGCTAGCTTGCACTGAGAGACCGCCCCTGAGCGCGACGCGCGTCGTGGTCCGGCCGCTGCCGGTGCTGTATGCCTGCCAGGGCTGCGCCGCGTTCGGCCAGGCCGCGCGCGATTTCGCCGCGGCGCTCGATCGCGCCGGCCTCGCCGAGGCGGCGTGGCTCGGCACGCCCGGGCTCGAGCCGAAGGCGCGCTTTCCGATCTTCGCCATCGACGCCTGCGCCGAAGGCTGCGCCCGGCGCTGGCTGGGGCGCCACGGCATCCGGCCCGAGCGCCACTGCATCCTCTCGACGCCCGGCGAAGCGGAGCGCCTCGCGGCGGAGCTGGAGTAGGTCGGTTAATCTGCCGCAATGGCGGACTTGATCGCCTCGTTGCGCGCGCACGCGCCATAGGAAGGTGCACTCTTGCAACCCATGGCTCTCGACCCCGTCTGTGGCATGACCGTGGATCCCGCGACCGCGGCGGGACACTTCGACTACCAGGGCAGGACCTACCACTTCTGCTCGAAGCACTGCCTGCGCGCGTTCAGCGCCGACCCGGAGAAATTTCTCGCCGGCAAGCCGCAGCAGGAGATGCCTGCAAAGGCGGGCGGGCAATACACCTGTCCCATGCACCCGGAGATCGTGCAGACCGGGCCGGGGTCGTGCCCGAAATGCGGCATGGCGCTGGTGCCGATGGAAGGCGGCGAGCAGGACGACGCCGAGCTGCGCGACCTGACCCGCCGCCTGTGGGTCAGCGCGGCGCTGAGCGCACCGCTGGTGCTGCTCGCCATGGCACCGATGCTCGGCTGGGCGAAGAGCTACCAGCTCCTCGAGCTCGTTCTGGCGAGCCCGGTGGTGCTGTGGGGCGGATGGCCCTTTTTCCGCAAGTTCTGGCTTTCGCTGAAGAACCGCAGCCCCAACATGTACACGCTGATCGGCCTCGGGGTCGCGCTTGCCTACGGCTACAGCGTGGTCGCGGTCCTCGCGCCCGGGCTCTTTCCGCACGAGTTCCGCATGCACGAGAGCGGCGAGGTCGGGGCGTACTTCGAGGCGGCGGCGGTCATCGTAACGCTGGTCATGGTCGGCGAGGTGATGCAGCTGCGCGCCATGGGCGAGACCAGCCAGGCGATCCGCCGGCTGCTCGCGCTCGCGCCCAACACCGCCCTGCGGATCGAGGACGATGGTTCCGAAGGAGAAGTTTCCCTGAATGACGTGCAAGTCGGCCACAAGCTGCGCGTGCGGCCGGGCGAGAAGATCCCGGTCGACGGCGCGGTGCTCGAGGGCTCGTCGAACGTCGACGAATCCATGATCACCGGCGAGCCGATGCCGGTGGCGAAGAAAACCGGCGAGCGCGTCACCGGCGCGACGATCAACGGCAACGGCTCGCTCGTGATCCGCGCCGAGCGCGTCGGCGCGGACACGCTGCTCGCGCGCATCGTGCACATGGTGGCGCAGGCGCAGCGCACCCGCGCCCCGGTGCAGCGGCTCGCCGACCTGGTCGCCGCCTGGTTCGTCCCGGCCGTGATCGCCATCGCCGTACTGACCGCGATAGTGTGGGGCGTGTGGGGGCCCGAGCCGCGGCTGGTCTATGCGCTGGTGAACGCGGTCGCGGTGCTGATCATCGCCTGCCCCTGCGCCGTCGGGCTGGCGACGCCGATCTCGATCACCGTCGCCATGGGGCAGGGCGCCATCAACGGCATCCTGTTCCGCAACGCCGAGGCGGTGGAGAAGCTGCGCGACGTCGACACCCTGGTGGTGGACAAGACCGGCACGCTGACGCTCGGCCGGCCGCAGCTCGTCGACCTGGCGGTGGAGGGCATCGACGAGGCGACCGCGCTGCAGCTCGTGGCGAGCGTCGAGCGCGCGAGCGAGCATCCGCTGGCGCAGGCGCTGGTGAGCGCGGCCGAGGCGCGCGGCATCCGCCTGCTGCCGGTCGAGGATTTCTTCACCGCGACCGGGCAGGGCGCGGTGGGCAGCGTCGGCGGGCGGCGGGTCGCCGTCGGCAGCACCGGCTTCATGCAGGCCGCCGGCATCCCGCAGAGCCTGCTCGGGCGCGCCGATGCGCTGCGCGCGCAGGGGAAGACTGCGATCTTCGCCGCGGTCGACGGCAAGGTGGTCGCGGTCATCGCGGTTGCCGACCCGGTCAAGGAGACCACCCCCGAGGCGGTGGCGGCGCTGAAGGCGCTGGGCGTGCGCCTGGTGATGCTTTCCGGCGACGCGCAGCCGACCGCCGCGGCGGTCGGCGCCCAGCTCGGCATCGACGAGGTGATCGGCGGCGTGCTGCCCGAGCAGAAGGCCGAGCGCGTCAAGGCGCTGCAGGCGGAGGGGCGCTTCGTCGCCATGGCGGGCGACGGCATCAACGACGCGCCGGCGCTCGCCCAGGCGAACGTCGGCATCGCCATGGGCACCGGCACCGACGTCGCGATCGAGAGCGCCGGGGTAACGCTGGTGAAGGGGGACCTGCGCGGCATCGCCAAGGCGATGCGCCTGTCGCGCGCCACGATGCGCAACGTGAAGCAGAACCTGTTCTTCGCCTTCGCCTACAACGCGCTCGGCGTGCCGATCGCCGCCGGCGTGCTCTATCCTTTTTTCGGCCTGCTGCTCTCGCCGATCTTCGCCGGCGCGGCGATGGCGATGAGCTCGGTCTCGGTGGTCACCAACGCCTTGCGGCTGCGGCACGCGAAGCTCTGGATCTCCTACAATCCGCCGATGGAAACAGTCGAGCTGAAGGTCGAAGGCATGGACTGCGAGGGCTGCGTGAAGAGCGTAACGCGCATGCTCTCGGGGGTCCCGGGCGTGCAGAAGGTGGACGTGTCGCTGGCGCAGGCGAACGCGAAGGTCACCTACGACCCGGCCAGGTCCGGCGTCGCCGAGATGAAGAAGGCGGTCGAGCGCGCGGGGTACAAGGCCCCGTGAAATCCACTTTGCGCAAGGATCTTTCTTTCGAGAAAAGCATCCTGGTCGACGAGGCCCGCTGCATCGGCTTCATGGGCAAGGAAGGCATGGTCTACGCCACGCCGCGCATGGTGAGCGACGTCGAGTACGCCTGCCGCGACTGGCTGCTCGAGCATCTCGACCCGGGCGAGGACTCGGTCGGCGCGCACGTGTCGATCGACCATCTTGCGGCCACGCCCCTCGGCCTGGCGGTGAAGATCGAAGCGCGCGTGACCGAGATCGACCGCCGCAAGGTGACCTTCGAATTCACCGTGCACGACCCGCTCGAGCAGGCCGGGCGCGGCAAGCACGTGCGCTTCGTGGTCGAGACCGCGAAGAGCCGCGAGCGCCTCGCGGCCAAGAGGGCGAAGGCCGGCCTCGCCGGCTAGCGGTTAGAATCGCGGCGTGCGCTTCGCCGCCGTTCTGCTGTGCCTTGCCGTGGTTCCCGCCTGGGCTCAAAAGCCCGGCGCGGCGCTGCCGGTCAAGGCGGTCGCGGCAAAGCAGACGCGCGCGCTGATCGAGGTCAGCGCGGTGGGCAGCCTGCGCGCCGACGAGGCGATCACCATCCGCCCGGAGATCGCCGGGCGCATCGAGCGCATCCACTTCAAGGAAGGGCAGCGCGTGGAGAAGGGCGCGCTGCTCGCCACGCTCGAGGCCGCCGAGCTGCGCGCGATGGTGAGTTCGTCGCGCGCGCAGGCGGCGCTCGACAAGCAGCGCTTCGAGCGCGCCGAGGACATGCGCCGCAAGAATTTCATCAGCCAGCAGGCGTTCGACGAGATGCAGTCGGCCTACACCCGCGCGCTCGCCAAGCAGCAGGAGGACGAGGCGCGCCTCGCCAAGACCACGATCCACGCGCCGTTCTCCGGCGTCGCCGGGCTGCGCCAGGTGAGCGAGGGCGCCTACGTCGCCGCCGGCACCGACATCGCGCGGCTGGAGAAGATCGACCAGCTCAAGCTCGACTTCCGCGTGCCCGAGACCTACCTCGCCCAGCTGCGCACCGGGCTGGCGCTGAGCGCGGCGGTCGACGCCTTCCCACAGCAGGCCTTTCCCGGGACGATTTACGCCCTCGAGCCGGCGGTCGACGAGCAGACGCGCACGCTGCTGGCGCGCGCGCGCGTCGCCAACCCGGAGCTCAGGCTGCGCCCCGGCATGTTCGTGCGCGTGCAGCTGACCCTCGGCGTGCGCGAGAACGCGGTGTGGATCCCGGAGGAGGCGATCGTGCCGCGCGGCCAGGACGCCTATGTGTTCCGCATCGTCGATGCGAAGGCCGAGCTGGTCCAGGTGCAGACCGGCACGCGCAAGGTGGGCGAGGTCGAGATCGTGAAGGGCCTCGCCGCCGGCGATATCGTCGTCACCGAGGGCACGCAGCGGCTCGCCCCGGGCATGCAGGTCTCGGTCATCCCGAGCGCCAAGCCGGCGGCGGCGATTCCCGGCAAGAAAGGCGGCTAGCGTGCAGCTCCCCGAGCTGTGCATCCGGCGCCCGGTGCTCGCCACCGTGATGAGCCTGATGATCGTGCTGCTCGGCGCGATCTCGTTCTCGCGCCTGTCGGTGCGCGAGTACCCGAAGATCGACACGCCCATCGTTTCGGTGCGCACGGTGTACAAGGGGGCGAGCCCCCAGGTCACCGAGTCGCAGATTACCCAGCCCCTGGAAGACTCGATCGCCGGCATCGAGGGCGTGCGCACGGTCAAGTCGGTGTCGCGCGAGGAGGTCAGCCAGATCACCGTCGAGTTCGTGCCCGAGCGCAACGTCGACTCGGCGGCGAACGACGTGCGCGACCGCGTGGCGCGCGTGCGGGCGCTGCTGCCCGAGGCGGCCGACGACTCGGTGGTGTCGAAGATCGAGGCCGACGCGCAGGCGATCATCTGGCTCGGCCTGTCCAGCGACAAGCACTCCTCGCTCGAGCTTTCCGACTATGCCGACCGCAACATCGCCGACCGGCTGAAAACGCTGCCGGGGGTCGCTTCGGTGACCATCGGCGGCGGGCGGCGCTACGCCATGCGCATCTGGCTGGATCGGGAGCGCCTCGCCGCGTACTCGCTCACGCCGCAGGATGTGGAGAACGCGCTGCGGCGCCAGAACGTCGAGCTGCCCGCGGGGCGCATCGAGTCGTCGCGGCGCGAGTTCACCGTGCTCGCGGAGGCGGACCTGCGCACCGCCGAGCAGTTCAACAGCATGATCGTCGTCGAGAACCGCGGCTACCCGGTGCGGCTGCGCGACGTCGGCATCGCGCGCCTCGGCGCGCTCGACGAACGCAGCGTGATCCGGCGCAACGGCCAGCCCGGCCTCGGCATGGGCGTGGTGAAGCAGTCGACCGCCAACACGCTGTCGGTGGCGCAGGCGGTGAAGACCGAGATGGCGCGCATCCAGCCGACGCTGCCCGCCGGCATGCAGCTGCAGGTGGCGTTCGACTCGTCGCTGTTCATCGAGCGCTCGATCACCTCGGTGTACCGCACCATGGGCGAGGCGGTGCTGCTGGTGATGGCGGTGATCTTCATCTTCCTGCGCTCGCTGCGCTCGACGCTGATCCCGTTCGTCACCATCCCGGTGTCGCTGGTCGGCGCCTTCTTCTTCCTCTACCTGCTCGGTTTCACCATCAACGTGCTGACGCTGCTCGGCATCGTGCTCGCCATCGGCCTGGTGGTGGACGACGCCATCGTGGTGCTGGAGAACTGCCACCGCCACATCGAGATGGGCAAGACCCCGGCGCAGGCCGCGGCCGACGGTTCGCGCGAGATCGCGTTCGCGGTGGTGGCGATGTCGCTTACCCTGACCGCGGTGTTCGCGCCGGTCGCCTTCATCCCCGGCAACACCGGCAAGCTGTTCGCCGAGTTCGCGCTCACCGTGGCGGCGGCGGTGGCGGTGTCGGGCTTCGTCGCGCTCACGCTCACGCCGATGATGTGCTCGAAGATCCTCCGGGCGCACGAGACGCACGGCGGCCTGTACCAGGCGATGGAACGCTTTTTCAGCGCCATGACGCAGGGCTATCGCGGCGCCGTTTCTTTTACATTGAAAAAGCCTTTCATTCCGGTTGCGGTATTTGTCCTGGTGATCGGCGGCACGGCGCTCGCCTACCAGAAGCTGCGGCAGGAGCTCTCGCCGCTGGAGGACCGCGGCTACTTCCTGACCCTGATCATGGCGCCCGAGGGCGCCTCGATGGAGTACACCGACGGCTATGTCAGGGAGGTGGAGCGCATGTACGGCGAGGTGCCGGAGATCAAGAGCATGTTCGCGGTGGTGGCGCCGGGCCTCGAGCGCCCCAACCCGGTCAACTTCGGCATCACCTTCACGCAGCTCGCCCCCTGGGAGGAGCGCAGCCGCAAGACCCAGG
The DNA here is from genome assembly GCA_964576525.1 of uncultured Enterobacteriaceae bacterium. Taxonomy (GTDB): domain Bacteria; phylum Pseudomonadota; class Gammaproteobacteria; order Burkholderiales; family SG8-39; genus SCGC-AG-212-J23. The sequence continues at coordinate 15,247 of CAZNVH010000013.1, read as the reverse complement.
AGATCACCGCCACGATGGCGCCGAAGCTGTTCGCGGCGCTGCCCGGCGTGCTCGCCTTCCCGGTCAACCCGAACTCGCTCGGCCAGGGTTTCCGCACGCCGCAGGTGCAGTACGTGGTGCAGGGGAATTCGTACGAAGAGCTCGACGTCGCGGTGGACAAGCTGCTGGCGCGCGCGCGCGACTCGGGCGTGATGGTCAACGCCGATTCCGACCTCAAGCTCAACAAGCCGCAGCTGTCGGTCGACATCGACCGCGAGAAGGCGGCGGCGCTCGGCATCGAGGTCGAGGTGATCGGCCGCACGCTCGAGACGCTGCTCGGCGGCCGCCAGGTGACGCGCTTCAAGCGCGAGGGCAAGCAGTACGACGTGGTGGTGCAGCTCGAGGCCAAGGACCGCAACACGCCGGCCGACCTCACCGCGATCTACGTGCGCGCGCGCGACGGCAGCCTGGTGCAGCTGTCCAACCTGGTGCGCGTGCGCGAGACCGTCGCCGCCAAGGAGCTCAACCACTTCAACCGCGCGCGCGCCGCGATCATCACCGCCAACGTCGCCCCAGGCTCGACCTTGGGAGAGGCGCTCGATTTTCTGGATGGGGCTTCAAAGGAAGTCCTCCCCCCCAACGCCCGTACCGATCTGGACGGCGTGTCGCGCGAGTTCCGCGAGTCGGGCGCCGGCCTCGCCTTCGTGATCCTGTTCGCGGCGCTGTTCATCTACCTGATGCTGTCGGCGCAGTTCGAGAGCTTCGTCTCGCCGTTCGTCATCATGCTGACGGTGCCGCTCGCCGGCCTGGGGGCGCTGCTGGCGATCCTCGCCACCGGCGGCACGCTCAACGTCTACTCGAAGGTGGGGCTGGTGATGCTGATCGGCCTGATCACCAAGCACGGCATCCTGATCGTCGAGTTCGCCAACCAGCTGCGCAGCCGCGGCATGGCGGCGGCCGAGGCGGTGGCCGAGGCGGCGACGCTGCGCCTGCGCCCGATCCTGATGACCACCGGCGCGATGGTGCTCGGCGCGCTGCCGCTCGCGCTCGCGACCGGCGCCGGCGCCGAGGCGCGCCAGGCGATCGGCTGGGTGATCGTCGGCGGCCTGCTGGTCGGCACGCTGTTCACGCTGTTCGTGATTCCCACCGCATATCTGTTGTTGGTAGGAAAAAAATCTGTTCTGAAAGAAGCTGTTGAGCCTGCTTGAGGGCGATACCGCGCTGGTGACCGGTGCGGGGCGCGGCATCGGCAAGGCCATCGCCGACGCGCTGGAGCAGGAAGGCGCCAAGGTGTTTCGAGCGGACGTGGCGGACGCCGACCTCTCGAAGCGCGAAGCTGCGGAAAAGCTTGCCGAGGCAGCCATCCAACGGCTCGGCAAGGTGTCGATCTTCGCGCACGCCGCCAGCCCGCGCCGGCAGGAATCCCAGAAAGCGCTGCAGGTGACCTATGAGCAATGGCGCGAGATGCTTTCCGTCAACCTGGATGCGGCGTTCATCATCGGCCAGGCGCTCGGCAGGCACATGGTCGAGAAGAAGATCAAGGGGCGCATGCTGATCGTGACGTCGCTGCACGCGGAGTCGCCGCGCAACCTGCCGCACTACAGCGCTGGCAAGGCCGGCCAGACGATGCTGGTGAAGGAGCTGGCGCGGGCCCTGGGGCCGCACGGCATCCGCGTCAACGCCATCGTGCCCGGCGCCATCCCGGGAGAAGGGTTCAAGGGCCTGCCGGGAATGGTGGAGAAGATCCCGCTCGGCCGCTACGGCACGCCCGCCGACGTCGCGGCGATGGCCGTGGCGGTGCTCTCGGAGCGCTTCGGCGCCTATGTCACCGGCGCCTCGATCCTGGTCGACGGCGGCATCGCGTTGCACAACTGGATCGACCCGTAACGGATGGCCGACTGGCTGCCGCTCGCCGGCGTCAAGGTCGTCGACTTCTCGATGTTCGTGCCGGGGCCGTTCGCCTCGGCGATCCTCGCCGACCTCGGCGCCGAGGTGATCAAGGTCGAGGCGCCCAAGGGCGACCCCGGCCGCGGCTACGTGCCGGCGCAGTTCCACGCCGAGAACCGCAACAAGCGCAGCATTGCGCTCGACCTGAAGAATCCGGCTTCCAAGAACGTGGTCGGAAAGCTGGTCTCGGAATGCAGCGTCGTCCTCGAAGGCTTCCGGCCGGGGGTCGCGAAACGGCTCGGCATCGACTACGAGACGTTGAAAAAGCACAACCCGAAGCTGGTCTACTGCTCGATCTCCGGGTACGGCCAGACCGGCCCCTGGCGCGAGCGGCCCGGGCACGACGTGAACTACGTCGCCGCCGCCGGCGCGCTCGCCTTTCCCGGGCAGTGGCTCAAGGCGCCGGCGCGCTCGTCGCTGCCGATTGCCGACATGGGCGGCGGCAGCTTCGCCGCCATCGCGATCCTCGCGGCGCTGCACGAAGGCAAAGGCGCACGCCTCGACCTGTCGCTCTTCGAGAGCGCGTTCTTCTGGGCGGCGATGCGCCACGGCCTGGATCCCGCGGTCGACCCGCGCGCGCACCTCTTCCCGGTGAACGACGTGTTCGAGTGCGCCGACGGCAAGCGCCTGACGCTCGGCATCCTGGAGGAGCATTTCTGGAACAATTTCGTCGCGCTCGCACCCGAGCTCGAGCAAGAGCGCTTTTCGACCGATGCTCTCAGAAGGCAAAACGGGGATGAGCTGTCCGTGCTTCTTTCAAAAATCATGAAATCCCGGCCATCCGCCGACTGGATCCGGCTGCTCGAGGAGAACGACGTGCCGGTCGACCTGTGCGTCACCCCCGGCGAGGCGGCGCGCCACCCGCAGCTCGAGGAGCGCCAGGCGCTGGAGCGCGGCTACGCCAAGTTCCCGGTCTGGGCGAACGGCGCGCGCGGCGGGCGCATCCGCTCGGGCACGCCGCAGCTCGGCGAGCACTCGCGCGAGATCCTGGTGGAGCTGGGGTTCGACGATTCCGAGATCGCCGGCCTGGTGAAGAATGGAATTCTCGTTCAGTCCTGAACAGGAGCGGATCCGCGACGCCATCGCCAGGCTGTGCGAGCGCTTCGGCGACGACTACTGGCTCGCGCGCGACCGCGAAGGCGTGTTCCCGGCGGACTTCCACCAGGCCTGCGCGCACGACGGCTGGCTCGGCATCGCCATGCCCGAAGAATTCGGCGGCGCCGGCCTCGGCATCAGCGAGGCCGCGGTGATGATGCAGGCGATCGCCGAGTCGGGCGCCGGCTTCTCCGGCGCTTCCGCGGTGCACATGAACATCTTCGGCCTCAATCCCGCGGTGGTTTATGGAACCCAGGAGCAAAAGCAGCGCTGGCTCCCGCCGTTGATCGCCGGCAAGGAGAAGGCGTGCTTCGCGGTCACGGAGCCCAATACAGGTTTGAATACAAAACAGATCAAGGTGAAGGCCGAGAAGCGGAACGGAAAATATCTCGTCTCCGGCCAGAAGGTCTGGATCTCCACCGCGCAGGTGGCGGAGAAGGTGCTGCTGCTGGCGCGAGCGGATGCCGGCCTCACCCTTTTCTATACGGATTTGGACAGAAAATACGTGGAGGTGCGCGAGATCGAGAAGATGGGCCGCCACGCGGTGGATTCGAACCAGGTGTTCTTCGACGCGCTGCCGGTGCCCGAGGCCGACCGCATCGGCGAGGAGGGCAAGGGCTTCGAGTACATCCTGCACGGCATGAACCCGGAGCGCATCCTGATCGCCGCCGAGCTGGTCGGGCTGGGGCGCTGCGCGGTGGCGCGCGCGGCGAAATACGCCAAAGAGCGCATCGTGTTCGACCGGCCGATCGGGCAGAACCAGGCGATCCAGCATCCGCTGGCGGCGAACTGGATGGCGCTCGAGGCCGCCAACCTGGTGGCGCTCAAGGCGGCCTGGCTCTACGACGCCGGCAAGCCCTGCGGCGCCGAGGCGAACAGCGCCAAGTACCTCGCCGGCGAGGCCTGCTTCGACGCCTGCCAGCAGGCGGTGATGACCTTCGGCGGCTACGGCTACGCCGCCGAGTACCACGTCGAGCGCTACCTGCGCGAGTCCTTTGTCGGGCGCATCGCGCCGGTGAGCCGCGAGCTGATCCTGTGCTACATCGCCGAGCGCGTGCTCGGGTTGCCGAAGTCGTACTAGGGAGATCCGATCTCAGTGCTCCGCGAGGAGCGAGCCCCAGCCGTACACCTTGTCCTTGATGCCGTAATCGCGCAGCGCGTACCAGTAGGTCGCGGTATTGATCGCGATCACCGGCTTGTCGAGCCAGAACTCCGCGCTCGCCGCGACTTCGGCCATCGCCAGGTTGGTGCCGACCTGCACGACGGCGTCGACGCGCCCGCGGTTGACGCGCAGGATCGCGTCGCGCAAGGAGTCAGGTGTTTGGTGCGCGATCAGCGTCGGGCTGCCGCACTTCAGGCCGAGCAGGTTCACCACCTCGTAGCCGCATTCGGTGAAGAAGCGCAGCACCTGGCGATCGCCGACCGGCATGTAGGGCGTGACCACGCCGAGCCGGCGGATGCCGCGGCCGTAGGCGCGCAGCGCCGCGCGGCAGGCGTCGGAGCCCATGGCGACGCCCCGCCGGGCGACCTTGCGCAGCTTCTTCTTCAGCAGGTTGGAGGCCTTGAGGCCGTCCCAGAAGGTCTCCGACGACATGCCGAGCACCACGTAGTCCGGGCTGCAGGAGAGCGCCGACTCGAGCGCCGGGAAGAGCGCCGCTCGGATCGTGCCCATCATCGTCATGAACGAGCGGTCGTCGGTCACGCGGGTGTCCGGGATGATCAGGCGCGAGTGGTGGTTGGTCACGCCCCAGGGCCGCATGGCGTCGAACTCGGGCTGCACCGAGGTGTTGGTCGACGGCGCGAGCACGGCGAACTTGGCGCGATGTCCGAGCGAATCGGTCACCGCGCTAGAATGCCACAGTCCTTCTCCATGGAGGCCGCATGAACCGCGACGAGTACGTCCAGAAGCTCAAATCCCAGATCGACCAGTGGAACGCCGAAACCGCGAAGTGGGAGGCGAAGGCGAAGCAGGCCCAGGCCGGAATGCAGGCCGAATACGCCAAGCAGCTCGAGCAGTTCCGCGGCCGGCGCGACGCCGCGATCGCCGAGATGAAGCGGCTGCAAGGCGCGTCGGCCGACGCCTTGCAGGACATGATGAAAGGCGCCGACGCGGCGCTGAAGAGCATGCAGGAGGCCTTCAACCAGGCGCGCAGCAAGTTCGACAAGAAATGAGGGTGGTGGGGCGCGGCTTCAGCTTCGACGACCTGAAGGTCGGGATGCAGTTCCGCACCCACCGCCGCACCATCCGCGAGGCGGACCTCGCGGCATTCGTCAATCTCGCGTGGCTCACCGAAGAGCTGTTTGCCGTCGAGGAGGAAGGCAAGAAGCGCCTGGTGCCGGGCGCGCTGGTCTATTCCTTCGCCGAGGGCCTGCTGCTGCCGACCATGCAGGACACCGGGCTCGCCTTCCTCAACGCGACGCTCGACGTCAAGGCGCCGACCGTGGTCGGCGACACGATCCACGTCGAGTGCGAGGTGACCGAGGCGCGCCTGGAGTCGAAGGGCGCGCGCGGCCTGGTGCGCTTCTCCAACAAGGTCGTGAACCAGCGCGGCGAAGTCGTGCTGGAGTACAACCCGCTGCGCCTGCTGAAGAGGCAATGAGCCCGACGAGCGAAGTCCACGAGGGTGGCTGCCTGTGCGGCGCGGTGCGCTACCGCGTGCGCGGCGAGCCGGCGCGCAACTCGGCCTGCCACTGCAGCTTCTGCCAGAAGCGCACCGGCAGCGCCTTCGGCCTCGGCGCCTACTTCAACGACGACGCGGTGGAGAGCCTGAGCGGTGCGCGCCAGACCTACGAGCACCGCTCGGACGAGACCGGGCGCTGGCTGCGCGTCGAGTTCTGCACCACCTGCGGCGGCACCGTGACCTGGACCGCCGAGGCGCTTCCCGGCATGCGCGCGTTCGCCGGCGGCTCGTTCGACGACCCGCAGTGGTACCGCATCACGCGGCACGTCTGGACGCGCTCGGCGCACCGCTGGTTCACCCCGCCTGCGGGCGTCGAGACCTTCGAGAAGGGCTCGCTGCCGCCGAAGAAACCATGATCGACCACATCGACCACATTGTCCTCACCACGCGCGACAAGGACGCCTGCATCCGCTTCTATATCGGGGTCCTCGGCATGCAGCTGGAGAAGTTCGCCGAACACCGGCTGGCTCTCAGGTTTGGCGGCCAGAAGATCAATCTCCACGAATGGGGAAAGGAATTCACGCCGCGCGCGCACGTGGCCGCGCCCGGGACCCTGGACCTGTGCTTCATCGCCTCGATTTCCCTTGAAGCGGTGATCGAGAAACTGAAGAAAAACAACATTGCGATTCTCGAAGGGCCGGTGGCGAAGACCGGCGCGGCGGGACCGATCCAGTCGGTCTACGTGCGCGACCCGGACCTCAACCTGGTGGAGATCTCCGTCTACAATAAGTAGAGGAGGATGCAATGAAAAAACTGCTGATCGCCATTCTCGCCGCGGCGCTGCCGCTCGCGGCGCAGGCGCAGGCCTGGCCGCAGCGCCCGGTGAAGTTCATCTTGCCGCTCGGGCCCGGCTCGGGCGCCGACATCACCGGCCGCATGCTGGCGGAGCGCCTCTCCAGGCAGTGGGGCCAGCCGGTGCTGGTGGAGAACCGGCCGGGCGCGGACGGGGTGATCGCGATCAACGCGGTGATCGGGGCGAAGGACGACCACACGCTGCTCTACGGGCCTTCGGGCTCCTTCGTCGGCCATCCGTACACGCTCGACAAGGTGCCCTACGACCGCGGCGAGCTGGTGCCGGTCGCCCGCGTGGCGAATACGGTGGTGGTGCTCGCGGCGCCGGCCTCGCTCAAGGCGCAGACGCTGCAGGAAGTGATGCAGATGGTGCGCGAGGAGCCCGGCAAGCTCAACTTCGCGTCGGTCACGCAGGTCTACGACATCATGATGGCGGCGTACCTGAGGGGGGCGGGGCTGGAGATGGTCCGGGTCTCCTACAAGGACGCGGTGAGCGCGCAGAACGACCTCGTGGAAGGGCGCATCCAACTCTACTCGGCCGCCTACGCCATCGTGCGCGGCCACGCCCAGGGCGGTCGCATCCGCCTGCTCGCCGTGCAGAATCGCACGCGCGCGCCGGGGCTCGACCTGCCGACCGCCGCCGAGGCCGGCTTCCCGCAGCTCCAGCTCGACGGCCTGGTCGGCATCATCGCCGCGCGCTCGAGCGGCATGAGCGAGGCGGTGCGCGAGCGCATCGCCGCGGACGTGAGGCAGCAGGTGTCGGATCCCGTCCTCGCCGAGCGCATGACCGCCACCGGGCAGATCGTCAACCCGGGCTCGCCGGCGGAGTTCGCCGCCGCCATCGAGGAACAGTCCGCGAGCCTCGCCGCCTGGTCGCAAGCGATCGGCGGCAAGCTGAAGTAGGGCTAGACCAGGGTCGTCTTGACGCCGGTCCGCTCGAGCAGCTCGACCAGGGCGCCGGTATGCGCGCGGTCGCGCGTCTCGACCAGGAACTCGATCTCGGTGGACTTCACCGACGCGGCGCCGAACATGCGCTGGTGCTGCACCTCGACGATGTTGCCACCGGCCTCGGCGATCAGCGCCGCGACCTTGGCGAGGCTGCCCGAGACGTCGGGCACCGTGACGCGCAGGCGCACCAGGCGCGCGTCGCGCACCAAGCCGCGCATCAGCACCGAGGCGAGCACGCGGCTGTCGATGTTGCCGCCGGTGATCGGGATGCCGACGCGTTTTCCGGAGAAGCGCGAGGGGTGCTCCAGCAGCGCGGCGAGCCCCGCCGCGCCCGCGCCCTCGGCCACCGTCTTCTCGATTTCCATCAGGGCGACGACCGCCCTTTCGATGGTTTCTTCCTGGACCGTCAAGACCTCGATGGAGTGTTTTTTTAAAAAGGAAAATGCGGTTTCGCCGACGTCTTTCACGGCGATGCCCTCGGCGATGGTGTCGCCGCCGCATTCGACCGGCAGGCCGTTCAGGCGCTGGTGCATCGCGGGATAGGTTTTCGACTCGACACCGACCACTTTTGTTTTCCCTGAATAGGCAACGATCGACATTCCGGCGATCAATCCGCCGCCGCCGACCGGGACCACCAGCAGGTCGAGATCGGGCACCGCTTCGAGCATCTCGAGGGCCACGGTGCCCTGGCCGGCGATCACCAGCGGGTCCTCGTAGGGATGCACGAACACCAGGTTGTCGCGCGCGGCCAGGGCCTGCGCGTGCTTCCCCGCTTCGAAGAGGTTGTCGCCCTCGAGCAGCACTTTCGCCCCGTGCACCTGCGTGTTGCGGATCTTGGTGTTGGGCGAGCCGCGCGGCATGACGATCGCCGCCGGGATGCCCAGGCGCGCGGCGTGGTAGGCCACGGCCTGCGCGTGGTTGCCGGCGCTCATGGCGATGACGCCGCGCCGGCGCTCCTCGGCCGACAGCGACGCGAGCTTGTTGAGCGCGCCGCGCTCCTTGAACGAGGCGGTGAACTGCAGGTTCTCGAACTTGAGGAATATTTCCGCGCCGGTCAGCCGCGACAGCGTGCGGCTGTGCAGGCAGGGCGTCTTCTCGACCGCGCCGGCGATGCGACTCGCCGCGGCGCGCACCTCCGCAAGGGAAACCGGGGCCATGCCGAAGTCTAACGGCTAGTTCGCGGCGAGCGCCCTGAGCGTGGCCGAGTCCGGGCGCTCGGCGGCCAGCGCCTTCCAGTAGACGCGCGCCTCTTCTTTCAGCTGCAGCTGCTCGAGCCACGCGGCGAACGCGACGCGCTCGGAGAACGGCGCGTTGGGCGCGGGCCGCAGCTCCGCGATGCGCGCGTTCAGCTCGGCCGAGCGGGCGCCGCGCATCGCGAAGGTCGCGGGCGTCACGCCGCCGGGCTTCACGTCGATGCGTTTCTCGGGCGCGGCGGCGGTGGCCTGCGCGGGGGCGCCGTCGGTCACCCGCGGGCCGGCGGCGACGAAAGCGATGCTCGCCGGGCCCTTGATGCGGTATTCCTGCCCCGAGCCGTAGTAGAGCACCGTCATCTGCCCGCTCTCGAGCCTGACCTTCGCGTCCTCCGGGATCTCGGACAGGATGCCGAGGCTTCCGGCTTTTCCCGACAGATCGGTGACCAGCGCCACGGTCTGCGCGTGCAGCGAACCGGAAAAAGCAAAAAGCAAAGCAATTCGGGCAAGCATCATGGCGTCACCTTGCTGTAGCCGTACAACTCCACCGGCGAATGCCCTTTCACTGAGACCGCGCCGAGCGGCGCTAGCTGCGGCCGCTCCGGCAGCAATTCTGCCACCGCCGCGGAGACCAGAACGCGGTAGCCCTGCTCCTTGGTAAGACTTTGCAGCCGGGAGGCGACATTGGTCACGTCGCCGATGGCGGAATATTCATGCCGCTCGGGCGAGCCGACGTGGCCGCACAGCGCCTCCCCGGCGTTCAGGCCGATGCCGATCGCGATCGGCGCCGCCCCCTCGGCGGCCAGGCTGGCGCTCAGCTCCTGCACGAAATCGAGCATTTCGCGCGCGCAGGCGAAGGCCTCGCGGCAGGGGTTGTCGAGCACCTTCGGCGTGCCGAAGGCGACCATGATGCCGTCGCCCATGAGGCTCACCACGGTGCCGCCGCGCGCATGGACCAGCGCCACCACGCGCTCGAAGTAGCGGTTGAGGAAGCGGATCACCTCCTCGGGCTTCATCGCCTGCGCGCGGGTGGTGTAGCCGCGGATGTCGGCGAACATCACGCAGACGAAGCGCCGCACGCCGCCCAGGTCGGGGCTGATGCGCCCGGCGAGGATCTCCTGCATCACCCCCGGGCTGACGTAGCCCTTGAACGAGGCGCGCAGCCGCCGGCGCTCGGCGAGGCGGGCGAGGGTGGCGAGGCCTTCGCGCACGCCGGCCGCGAGCGCGGCGGCGAGCATGATCGGCGCGATCGGCAGGAACCAGCCCCGGGCCAGCAGCCACATCGACACCGCCGGCAGGACCAGCACCAGGGCGAGCGCGGCCAGGCCGGGGAGGAACCACAGTGCCGCGGCCGCGGCGGCGGCCGCCACCACCAGCAGGACCGGCACGCGCTGGATCAGGCCGTCGCCGAGCAGGTTGCGCAGGACCTGCGCGTGCAGCAGCACGCCGAAGACCTGCGGGCTGCCGGTATCCCAGCCGGCGAGCTGCCGCGGCGCGGCCTGGTCGTCGGTGAAGGGCAGCACCGTGCCGAGCAGCACCGGCTTGCCGCGGAACGCCTGCTGCAGCCGCGCGCGGTCCCAGGCCAGCACCTCGTGGAGCGGCGTGAACACGAGCGGCGCGCCGCGCGAGTAGTCGATGTAGCCGGCGGGGGTCCCGCGGCCGAGGCGCCGCGCGATCTGCCCGGCGAAGGTGGGCTCGATACCCTTCTCGTCGAAGCGGCGGATCACGCCGTCGCGGTCCACCGGGAAGAGGGCATAGCCCGTGCCCTCGGGCCCGACCGCGGAGAGGAAGGGGCGGTGGATCGGGCGCGTCGTCAGGTCGGCCGAGATGGTGCGCGCGAGCACCAGCGGGTAGGCGCGGCGCGCCTCGGCGAGGGCTCGCGTCAGCGCCATGTCGGCGCCGGGCTGCACGGCTTCGAAGCTGCGCTCCGGCAGCACCACGTCGATGCCGAGCGCCGCGGGCTCGGCCTGCGCCATCGCGCCGAGGAAGCGCGCGAGGTGCCGGTGCCACAGCGCGATCGGGTCGGGCAGCGTCTCGACCGTCTTCTCGTCGATGCCGACCACCGCCACCTCGGGCGCCGGGCGCTGCAGCCATTTCGCCAGCAGCCGCTGCTGGAAGTCGAGCAGCCGCAGGTCGAGGCGCTCGGTAATCCCGGTAGCCGCGATCGCCACCGACAGGGCGAGGACCGCGGCAAAGCCGGGGACACGCGGTTGGCGTAACCTATCGTTCATGAGCAAGCCGGCAAGGAAGAAACCCGTTCCCGCCAAGAAGAATGCGCCTGCGCCAAAAGGTCAGGGCAAGGCCGTGAGCGAGAAACAACTGGAGGCGGAAGCAATCGAGCGAGCAGTTTATGACGGGATGCAGGACCTGAGGGCGAAAAAACCCCAGTAGTTGGTGGGTGCTACAGGGATCGAACCTGTGGCCCCTTCCGTGTGAAGGAAGTGCTCTACCGCTGAGCTAAGCACCCGGACCGGCGGGAACGAGGATTCTAGCAAGAACGCCCCCGGCGATCATCGCCGCAACGAACGTGAACGCCTGCGCGCCGAGGGTCGAGAGCGCGGTCAGCGCCGGCCCCGGGCAGTAGCCGCCGATTCCCCAGCCGATGCCGAAGATGAGCGCGCCGGCAACGAGCTGTGCATCGATCTGGTTTTTGAAATCAATCGGTTTTCTCTTCAACAAGGGCCTGAAGGCAATCAGTGTTATGGCGACAGCGCCGCCCATCACCAAGAGCAGGCTCGGATCCCAGTTGCCGGTGATGTCGAGGAAGTCGAGAACCTTGCGCGGGTAGGCCATTCCCGAAAGCCAGAGCCCGATGCCGAACAGCAATCCCGACCCGAATGCGGAAATCAAAGGACGTGCCTCATCACAAAGGTCGACGCCATGCCCGCGGCCATGAACACGATCACCGCGGCCAGCGAGCGCAGCGACAGGCGCCCGAGGCCGCAGACGCCGTGGCCGCTGGTGCAGCCGCCGCCGAGGCGCGTGCCGAAGCCGACCAGCAGCCCGGCGAGCACGGTCCAGCCCAGATGCATTTGTACTGAAGAAGAAGATGGAACGGCGAACGTTTGCCACGCAAACCCCGCCACAACCAACCCCACGACAAAAGCCGCCCGCCAAGGCCGGTCGCCAGGCGGCTGAGCGAACAATCCGTGCAGGATGCCGCTCACGCCGGCGATGCGGCCGCTGGCCGCGAGCAGCCAGACGCTCGCCAGGCCGATCAGCACGCCGCCGGCCAGCGCCGAGACTGGAGTAAAGTTATCCATCGTGATTTTCCGGCAGCTGTTCGATCCGCAGTCGTCAACATACACCTACCTGCTCGCCGACCCGGCGACGCGCGAGGCGCTGCTGATCGACCCGGTGTTCGACCAGGCGCGGCGCGACGCGGCGCTGCTCGACGAGCTCGGCCTCAAGCTCGCCTGGACGCTCGAGACCCACGTGCACGCCGACCACGTGACCGGGGCGTGGCTGTTGCGCGAGAAGCTCGGCAGCCGCATCGCGATCTCGAAGGCGAGCGGGGCAGAAGGGGCGGATCGGTACCTTGCTTCCCAGGAAAGAATTGACTTCGGGAAGAGATATCTGGAGGCGCTGGCGACTCCAGGTCACACGGACGGCTGCATGACCTACGTGCTCGACAGCCGCACGATGGCGTTTACCGGCGACGCGCTGCTGATCCGCGGCTGCGGCCGCACCGATTTCCAGCAGGGCGACGCGCACACGCTGTTCCGCTCGGTGCGCGGCCAGATCTTCACGCTGCCCGACCAGTGCCTGGTCTACCCCGCGCACGACTACCGCGGCCTGACGGTCACCAGCGTCGGCGAGGAGAAGCTCTACAACCCGCGCCTCGCCGAGACGATCGGCGAGGGCGACTTCGTCGGCTACATGAAGAACCTCGGCCTGCCGCACCCGAAGCAGATGGATGCTGCGGTTCCCGCGAATCTCCAGTGCGGAAAGCCCTTGCACAAGATCGAGGCGGAGCAGGATTGGGCGCCGCTGACCTATACCTTCGCCGGCATCTGGGAAGTGCAGCCGCACTGGCTCGAGGAGCACCTGCGCGACGTGCAGATCGTCGACGTGCGCGAGCCCGACGAGTTCAACGGCCCGCTGGGCCACGTGCCCGGAGCGAAGTTGCTTCCTCTCGGAAAACTCAGCGAGGGATTTTCTGAGCTGAAGAAAACCGAACCCATTGTCACCGTATGCCGCTCCGGCGCGCGCTCGGCGCAGGCGACCGTGCTTCTCGGCAAGGCGGGCTTCGCGAAGGTCGCCAACCTCTCCGGCGGGATGCTGCGCTGGCGCGCGCAGCGCTTCGCCGTCGAGGGCGGCACCGACGGATGAGCGTGCGCACCCGCTTCGCGCCGAGTCCCACGGGCTACCTGCACATCGGCGGCGCGCGCACCGCGCTGTTCTCCTGGGCCTACGCCCGGCGCCACGGCGGCAAGTTCATCCTGCGCATCGAGGACACCGACCTCGAGCGCTCGACGCAGCAGGCGGCGGCGGCGATCCTCGAGGGCATGAAATGGCTCGGCATCGACTGGGACGAGGGGCCGGTGTTCCAGATGCAGCGCCTGCCGCGCTACCAGGAAGTGGCCGGGCAGCTGATCGCGGCCGGCCATGCCTACCGCGACTACATGCCGAAGCAGGAGCTCGACGCGCTGCGCGCGCAGCAGGCCGCCCGCGGCGAAAAGCCGCGCTACGACCGTGCGATCGGCCAGAAATATCGCGGAGAAGGCCCGGCGCCGATCCGCTTCAGGACGCCGCAGGAGGGCGAGGTCGGCTGGAACGACCTGGTGAAGGGGCCGATCGTGTTCCCGAACGCCGAGCTCGACGACCTGGTGCTGCTGCGCGCCGACGGCGTGCCGACCTACAACTTCGGCGTGGTGGTCGACGACCTCGACATGAACATCACGCACGTGATCCGCGGCGACGACCACGTCAACAACACGCCGCGGCAGATCCATATTTATTCTGCTTTGGAAAAGAAACTTCCCTTCTTTGCACATGTGCCCATGATCCTGGGCGCCGACGGCGAGCGCCTGTCCAAGCGCCACGGCGCGGTGAGCGTCACGCAATACCGCGACGAGGGCTACCTGCCCGAGGCGCTGCTGAACTACCTGGCGCGGCTCGGCTGGTCGCACGGCGACGAGGAGCTGTTCTCCCGGGAAAACTTCATCGGCTGGTTCGACTTCGAGCACGTCAGCCGCTCGGCGGCGCAGTTCAACCCCGAGAAGCTCGCCTGGATGAACCAGCAATACCTGAAGGCGGCGCCGGATTCGCGCCTCGCCGCGCTGGTCGAGCCGGAATTGAGAAAGCGGGGAATCGATTCAAGTCAGACGAAGCTGCTTTCCGTGATCGGCCTCGTGAAAGACCGCGCGAGCACCCTGCCTCAGCTCGCCGACGAGGCGATGCTGTTCTATTCCGAACGCGTTCCGCAGGCCGCCGGGATCGCGGCGGAAGCCCGGGAGCCCCTGAAAGCGCTCAAGGACAAGCTGGCCTCGATACCCTGGGAGCGAGCCGCGATCGGGAACGCGATCAAGGAGGTCGTGAAATCGAGCGGCCTGAAGATGCCGCAGCTCGCCATGCCGCTGCGCCAGATCGTCACCGGCCGCACGCAGACGCCGTCGATCGACGCGGTGCTCGAATTACTGGGCCGCGAAACCGTTTTGCTCCGCCTCTCACATTTTCTGGAGACCCAACGATGAAAACTGCCCTGATCGTCCTCGTGGCGCTTGCCTCTCCGTACGCCGCCGCGCAGCAGGCCGGCAACTGGGAGCTCGCCCTCACCAGCATGATGACCGGCCAGGCCAAGCCCGCGGCCGTGACCCAGACGAGATGCTTCACCGAGGCCGACGCGCGCGACCCGAGCAGGGTGCTGGGCGGCATGCAGGGCACTTGCACCTTCACCAACAAGAACCTCTCGCCTTCGACGTATACCTTCGACGTGGCTTGCACCGGCATGCTGCCGATCAAGGGCAAGGGCACGGTCAACTACACCGCGACGAGCCTGAACGCCGACCTCGACCTGGTCTCCGAAGACGGCAAGTTCGGCATGCGCACCTTCGTCACCGGGCGCCATCTGGGACCCTGCTGAGCGCTGCCTTGCTATAATTTCGCCCCTCGGTCGGGGGTATAGCTCAGCTGGGAGAGCGCTTGCATGGCATGCAAGAGGTCACCGGTTCGATCCCGGTTACCTCCACCAACCGATCTGCAGCACGCAGTCCCCATCGTCTAGAGGCCTAGGACATCGCCCTTTCACGGCGGTAACCGGGGTTCGAATCCCCGTGGGGACGCCATCGATAGCGTGGCCCGTTGTGCCTTCATGCTGGCGGGCATGGCTTCACCTTGCGAGCCTTGTCGAGGAACGCGGTGATCTGCCCGGCTATCCCCTTGAATTCCTCGACCTTGCCGTAGGTGGCGACGAAGTTCGCGAGTAGAGCGCGGCCGTCGAGCCGTTCCTGCTCGAGACGCCGACACTCACGCCCGGCTGCCTCACGCGCTTCCTGCTCGGCGCGCAGGCGGGCACGGGCTTCTTCCTCCGCCCTCGCCTGACGCTCGCGCTCTGCCTGGGCCTTGCGCGCGGCCTCGGCCTCCAGCCGGCGGCGCTCGGCGGCGAGCCGCTCC
>CAZNVH010000012.1:0-72251 GCA_964576525.1 uncultured Enterobacteriaceae bacterium | reverse complement strand
ACCAGTGGTCCTCGATGTTCGTGCTCGCCTACTTCACCGAAGGGGTGGTGCGCACCTGGAGCGAGCGCGGACTGTCGCAGACGCTTGCGCTGGCCGAGGTCGCGCTCAGCGTCGTTTTTTTTGCGGCGGTAGTCGCGTACTCGCGAATGACCCGACCACGCTAGACCGGGTGCTGCGGGTTGAGCCGCTCCATTTTGCTCTCCAGCTTGTTCAACGCGCCGATGTAGGCCCTGGCCGAGGCGACCACGATGTCGGTGTCGGCGCCGACGCCGTTGACGATGCGGCCGCCCTTGGCGAGGCGCACCGTGACCTCGCCCTGGCTTTCGGTGCCCTGCGTCACCGCGTTCACCGAAAAGAGCAGCAGCTCCGCTCCGCTCTTCGCCACCGATTCGATTGCCTTGAAGGTGGCGTCGACGGGACCATCTCCATTCGCTTTTGCATTTACTTTCGAATTTTTATTCAATAAAACTATGGAAGCGTGCGGCTTGTCGGTGGTGCTGCTGCCCTGCTCCATCGACACCAGGCCCCACTCCTCCTCGCCCGAAGTACCCGCCTCCTGCGCCACCAGCGCGAGCAGGTCCTCGTCGAAGATCTCGGCCTTCTTGTCGGCCAGATCCTTGAAGCGCTGGAAGGCCTTGTTGTAGGCGTCCTCGCTCTCGAGATCGATGCCGAGCTCCTTCAGGCGCTGCTTGAAGGCGCTGCGGCCCGAGAGCTTGCCGAGCACGATCTTGTTGGTGCTCCAGCCCACGTCCTCGGCACGCATGATTTCGGAGGTGTTGCGCTCCTTGAGCACGCCGTCCTGGTGGATGCCCGAGGCGGGGGCAAAGGCGTTGGCGCCCACCACCGCCTTGTTCGGCTGCACGACGAAGCCGGTGATCTGCGAGACGAGGCGCGAGGTCGGCACGATCTGCGTGGTGTCGATCCGCGTCTCCAGGCCGAAGACGTCGCGCCGGGTCTTGACCGCCATCACCACCTCCTCGAGCGAGGTGTTGCCGGCGCGCTCGCCGAGTCCGTTGATCGTGCATTCGATCTGCCGCGCCCCGCCGATCGTGACGCCAGCGAGCGAGTTGGCCACCGCCATGCCGAGGTCGTTGTGGCAGTGCACGGACCAGGTCGCCTGGTCGGAATTCGGCACCCGCTCGCGCAAGCTGCGGATGAGCTCGCCGAACGGCTGCGGCACCGCGTAGCCGACGGTATCGGCGATGTTGATCGTCGTCGCCCCCTCCTTGATGACCGCCTCGAGCACGCGGCACAGGAAGTCCGGATCCGAGCGGCTGCCGTCCTCGGGCGAGAACTCGACGTCCGGGCAGGCGTTCTTGGCGAAGCGCACCGACAGCTTCGCCTGCTCGAGCACCTGCTCGGGCGACATGCGCAGCTTCTTCTCCATGTGCAGCGCGCTGGTGGCGATGAAAGTGTGGATGCGCCAGGGGCCCTTGGCGTCCTTCAGCGCGTCGATGCCGCGCTGGATGTCGCGGTCGTTGGCGCGGCACAGCCCGGCGACGGTCGAGTCGCGCACCACGCCGGCGACCGCCTTGACCGCCTCGAAGTCGCCATTGGACGAAGCCGGGAAGCCCGCCTCGATCACGTCGACGCGCATGCGCTCCAGGGCGCGCGCGATGCGCAGCTTCTCGTCGCGGGTCATCGACGCGCCGGGGCTCTGCTCGCCGTCGCGCATGGTGGTGTCGAAAATGATCAGGTTCTGTTGGGTGCTCATGGAATGAGTCCTTGGCCTTTCTCAGGCCATTGTCACAACACGGATTGTAGGCAGGAGTATTTAGCGCGCGGGGCGCAGCAGCAGGCCGCCCAGCGCGAGGAGCGCGGGCGAGAGAAGAGCGGAAAGCGCCTGTTGCATGGACCCGACTATACAACACTTAAAATGAATTGGTGAAGTCCGCCTTCCGCCCAGAGCTGTTCGTGCCCCTGGCCCTGGGGGGCAAGCGGATCGGCTGGCTGCGGCCCGAGCTGGCCGCCCGGCTGGCGGGATGGCCGAAAGTGTTCCGCTCCAGCGCCGACCAGGTTGTCCTCCTCGAGGAAAAAAACCTCGCGCCGGTCGTCGAGCAGCTCGCCCGGGAAGGCTTCATCCCCGGCTGGCGCAACGAGCTCACCCTTATCGAGGACCTGTTCGACATCGAGCGCGCCGCGGCGCGGCCTTTCGGCCTGACCACGCATGCGGTGCACGTGAACGGCGTCGTCGGCGAACGCATGTGGCTCGCGCGGCGCAGCGCCACAAAGCCGATCGATCCGGGGATGCTCGACAACCTCGTGGGTGGCGGCCTTACCGCGGGTCTGTCTTACGAGGAAGTCCTCGTCAAAGAGGCCTGGGAAGAGGCCGGCATTCCGGCAGACCTCGCGCGCGCCGCAAAGCGCGGCGGCAGCTTGAGCATCCTGCGCGAGGTAGCGGAGGGCGTGCAGTCGGAGACGATCGCCAGCTACGACCTCGAGCTGCCGCCGGATTTCCAGCCGAAGAACCAGGACGGCGAGGTCTCCGAGTTCATGCTTCTGCCGTTTCCGGAAATAGAAGGCAAGGACCTGACCTTCGAGGCCATGCTGGTCGCGCGCGACTACCTCAGTCGGCGAGGCGCACGCCCCGGGTCTGGGCCCGCAGGCGCGGGTCGCGCGACTTGACGGTCACCGGCCGGCCTTCCAGCACCTCGCGGCAGCGCTCCAGCGTGTCGGCCTCGAGCCGCGCCATCGCCTCGCGCGTGTAGAACGTGAGGTGCGGCGACAGGATCACATTGTGGCTCTTGAGCAACGGGCTGAAGACGTGGCCTTTGCGCGTCACCGGTTCCTGCGAGAACACGTCCAGCGCGGCCCCGGCGATGCGCCGCTCCT
This sequence comes from uncultured Enterobacteriaceae bacterium, assembly GCA_964576525.1. GTDB lineage: Bacteria > Pseudomonadota > Gammaproteobacteria > Burkholderiales > SG8-39 > SCGC-AG-212-J23. Next base: position 69,419 of record CAZNVH010000012.1, on the reverse strand, counting down.
GCAATGCCGCCGCCAGCGCCGCTTCGTCCACGATCGCGCCGCGCGACACGTTGACGAGGTAAGCGGTGGGCTTCATCCCGCGCAGCTCGGCGTCGCCGACGAGATGCCGGGTTTCGGCGTTCAGCACGCAATGAATCGACACGAAATCGCACTCCGCGAGCATGGCGCGCAGATCCGTGTGCGTCGCCTGCGGCACGTAGGGGTCGTAAGACAGCACGCGCATGCGGAAACCGCCGGCCATGCGCGCGAACGCCGTGCCGATCTTCCCCAGCCCGACCAGGCCCACGGTCTTCTGCGCGAGGTCGCTGCCCAGGTTGAGCCGCTCCGGCCAGGCCCAGCCCTCCGCCGCCATCTCCTGCTGGATCGTCTTGTGCTTCTTGGCCAGTGCGAGCATCAGCGCAAAAGCCCCCTCGGCGACCGTTTCGTCGGCGTATTCGGGGATGTTCACCACGGGGATGCCACGCTCCCGGGCTGCGTCAATGTCGATCGCGTCGATGCCGACGCCGTACTTGACGATGCCTTTCAGTTGGCTCGCGCCCTCGACCACCAGGCGGGTGATCGGCGTGTAGCACATCAGGATCAGCTCGGCGTCGCGAGTCTCGCGCAGCAGCTCGTCCTCCGTGGCGTCTCCAGCCAGCAGCGCGATCTGGTGCCCGGCGGCGCGCAGCGCGGCGTCGACCCCCGCCAGGCCGATCTCCGCGTCGGTGCGGACTACTTTGGCCACGGCGCCTTGAGCGAGGCCTTCGCCGGCACCTTCGTGCCCGAGACTTCGATCGCGTAGCTGCCCGAGAGGTCCTCCGAGAAGACGAAGCCCATGCCAACCATGCACTCCAGGGTCGCGCTGTAGCCGACCGAGGACAGCTCGCCGACCGGTTTGCCGTCGCGCAGGATCGGCTCGCCGCCCCAGGCGAAGAGCTCGGTGGCCGGGAACGTGAACATGAGAAGCCTCTTCTGCAGCTTTTCCGGCGGCCGGCGGTTCTCCGGCCGCACGGCAAACGCAAGCCCCGCCTCGTAAGGCGTGCAGTCGGGCGACAGCTCGGCGCCGAAGGCGCGCCGCCCGGCCTCGATGCGCAGCGCATCGAGCGCGTAGTAGCCGCAGTCCCTGAGACCGAGATCCTTTCCGCAGGCCCAGATCCGGTCGTAGAGGCCCGGCGCCTGCGCAACCGGAACGTACAACTCCGTGCCGGGCCCGCCGACATAGGACGCAGGCTGCGGGCGCGCACTCCCGATATCGGTTTTGTCCAGAAGATCTTTTGCACGAGGACCGAGAACGGAGAGGACCGACCATTCCGCGCTCACGTCGTCGACGTGCACGTCTTCGCCTTCGCGGATGTTTCGCCGCAGCCATGCCGCGTCCCGCACCGGCTGCGCCGAGCCGGTGATGATCACGAAGTCGTCGTCCGCCCAGCGCTGCACCGTGACGTCGCTTTCGAAGCCGCCCTTGCGGTTGAGCATCGCGGTGTAGGTCAGCTTGCCGATGCGATTAGCGCAGACGCGATCGAGGAGCGCCGCGGCGTCGCGGCCGCGCACGCGCAGCTTGCCGAACGAGGTTTGATCGAGAATGCCCACGGCGTTTCGAATCGCAAGTTGTTCTTCCATGACTGCGGAAAGCCAGTTGGGCCGGCCGAGCGTGTATTCCATCTTCGGCCCGAAGTAGTTCGGGCGCTCCCAGCCGAACTTGGAACCGAATTGCGCTCCTTTTTGTTTGAGTTTTAAGAAAAGAGGAGAAACCCGTTGTGGGCGACCCGACTCCAGCTCGTGGCGCGGCCAGCGCATGGCGTAGTGCAGGCCGAGGGTCTCGACGGTGCGCTCCTTCAGCCACTGCGCATCGGCGGCAAAGGCGCCGAAGCGCCGGATGTCGACTTCGAACAGGTCCATCGGCGCCTCGCCGCCGGCGATCCACTCGGCGAGCAGCTTGCCGGCGCCGCCGGCGTTGGCGATGCCCGCCGAGTTGAAGCCCGCGGCGACGAAGTAGTTGCGCAGCTCGGGCGCCTCGCCGAGGATGAAATTGCCGTCCGGGGTGAAGCTCTCGGGCCCGTTCAGCAGGAGCTTCACGCCCGCGGTCTCGAGCGCCGGCACGCGGTGCATCGCCGCCTCCATCAGCGGCTGGAACTGGTCCCAGTCCTCGGGCAGGAGCTGGAATTCGAACTTGTCCGGGATGCCGTCCATGCCCCAGGGCTTGGCCACCGGCTCGAAGCCGCCCATCACCAGGCCGCCGACCTCCTCCTTGAAGTAGATGAAGCCATCCGGATCGCGCATCACCGGCAGCATCGGGTGCACGCCCTTGATCGGCTCGGTGACGATGTAGAAGTGCTCCGCCGAATGCAGCGGCACGCTGACGCCGCTCTGCGCGCCGAGCGCGCGCGCCCACTGGCCGGCGCAGTTGACGAAGATCTCGCAGCGGATCGCGCCGGCGCTGGTTTCAACCCCGTTGACGAACCCATTGCGGGTTTTGATACTTGTAACTCGTACTCCTTCGTGGATCTTCACACCGAGATTTCGCGCACCCTTCGCCAGGCTCTGCGCGAGGTCGGCCGGGTTCGCCTTGCCGTCGGCGGGAAACCATAGGGCTCCCTGCAGGTCGTCGATGCGCAGGATCGGCCATTTCGCCAGCGCTTCCTGCGGCGTGAGGAGGTCGACCTCGATGCCGAAGCTGCGCGCCATCGCCGCCTGGCGCTGGAACACGATCCAGCGCTCGGGCGTGCGCGCGACGTTGACGCTGCCGCACTGCTTCCAGCCGGTGGCCAGGCCGGTTTCCTGCTCAAGACTGGAGTAGAGCTCGATGCCGTACTGGCTCATGCGCGTCATCGAGCGGTTGGGGCGCATCTGCCCGACCAGACCGGCGGCGTGCCAGGTCGTGCCGCAGGTGAGGCGGCCCTGCTCGAGCAGCACGATGTCGCGCCGCCCGAGCTTCGCCAGGTGGTAGGCGACGCTCGCGCCGACGATGCCGCCGCCGACGATCACGATCTCGGCCTGCGCCGGGAGCGCACTCATATCTTGAGCGCGATGACCCCGGTGGCGACGATCGCCGCGCCGGCGATGCGGCGCGCGAGGTGGCCTTCCTTGAGCAGCCAGGCGCCGATCAGCGCGGCGAAGATCACCGAGGTCTCGCGCAGCGCCGCCACCGCCGCGACCGGCGCGCGCGTCATCGCCCAGAGCACCACGCCGTAGGCCGCGGCCGACAGCACGCCGCTGAACAGGCCGCGCAGCCAAAACTGCCGCGCATAGGAAAGCAGTTGATTTTTTCTGAATGCAAAGACGAGGAGCGTAAACGGCAGCGCGTCCAGCGTGAACAGCCAGACGACGTAGGTCTCGGGCTTGCCCGCGGCGCGCACTCCGGCGGCGTCGACCAGAGTGTAGGCGGCGATGATCACGGCGTTGGCGAGCGCCCAGCCGAGCGAGACGCGCGATTCGGCCCAGCGAAAGCCGACGAAGCCGAGCGACAGCACGCCGCCGCAGATCAGCAGCACGCCGAGCCACACCATCGGCTTGGGCGCCTCGCCGAGCCAGCCGAACGCGCACAGGCTGACGATGAGCGGCGCGAGCCCGCGCATGATCGGGTAGCCGTGCGACAGGTCGCCCGCGCGGTAGGCGCCCACCAGCGCGACGTAATACGCGATGTGCAGGACCATCGAGGCGCCGATGTAGGGCCACACCGCCGGCGCCGGCATGTCGACCACCAGCATGAACGGCGCGGTCACCAGGCCGGCGAAGAACACCACCAGCGTCACGTCGAACAGCACGTCGCTGCTCGACTTGATCATCGCGTTCCAGGTCGCGTGCGCGAGCGCCGCGGCGAGCACTGCGAGCGTCACGCCGATGCTCAGCTCAGGCACTGAGCGCTTTCTCCAGGATGGCGAGGGCGCGGTCGAGGTCCTCCTCGGCGATGACCAGCGGCGGCGCGAGCACGATGACCTTCCCCTGCCCCACTTTGAACGACAGCCCCTGCGCCAGGCAGCGGTACATGACGTCCTCGGCGAGCGCCGCGTCGTTCAACTCGACCGCCAGCAGCAAGCCGATGCCCCGCACATCGACGATCGATGGAGTTCGTTCCTTGAGTTTTTTCAGCCGCGAAAGCGCCCGGGCTCCAAGTGTTCTCGAACGGCGCAGCAACTGCTCCTCCTCGATCACGTCCAGCGCCGCCAGCGCCGCGGCGCAGCCGACCGGGCTCTTCTCGTGGGTGTAATGGCCGAGCGCGCGGTCGCCGGCGATGTCGAGCCGCCCGTGCGCGATCAGCGCCGCCATCGGGAACACTCCACCGCCCAGCCCCTTGCCCAGCACCACCATGTCGGGAACGATGCCGTAGGGCTCGAAGGCGAACATCGTGCCGGTGCGGCCGAGGCATACCGGGATCTCGTCGAGGATCAGCAGCGCGCCGTGGCGGTCGCAGGCGGCGCGCAGTTTGCGGTAGTAGTCGCGCGGCGGCACCTGCACGTCGGTCGAGCGCACCGTCTCGACGACCACCGCGGCGACGTCTTCCTCCTTGGCGAGCACGTATTCGACGTAGTCGGCACAGCGCGCGCTGCACGTGCCGTTGCAGCCGAAATTGCAGTGGCGCGGGTCGCAGGGCTGCACGTGCTCGGTCCCGGGCAGCAGCGGCCCGATGCCGCTGCGGAACAGCGCCTCGCCGCCGATCGAGATCGCGTCGAGCGAGGCGCCGTGGAACGAGTCCCACATCGAAATCGTCTTGTGCCGGCCGGTGGCGAGCCGCGCGAGCTTCAGCGCCATGCCGATAGCTTCTGCACCTCCCGGGGCGAAAAGTACCTTTTCCAATCCGCTCAGAACGGACAGCTTCTTCGCCAGGGCCACGGCGTACTCGTTGGTGTAGCGCCGCGGCGAGAAGGGCAGCGTGTCGAGCGCGCGCTTCACCGCCTCGACCACGCGCGGGTGGCCGTGGCCGAGCTGGTGCACGCTGTTGCCGTGGAAGTCCATGAAGCGGCGGCCGTCGAGGTCCTCGAGCCAGATCCCCGAAGCCGACTTGAGCGCGCTCAGGCAGGGCGTGGACAGCGACTGGTGCAGGAAGTAGCGCTCGTCCTCGGCGAGCAGCGCGCGGCTCGCGGCGCCGGCCTGGCCCTTGCGCCAGGCCTTGCGGCGCGGCGTGAGGTTGACGTCGCCTTCGGCCGACAGGTCCTTAGGCGTGCTTTTGCTTGACGTCGCCATTACCGAAGTCCTCGCGCAGGCGCGTCGGCTGAAGGGCGCCGGCCTGCTCGAGGATCGGGTAGGCGACCGAGCAGATATGCGAGTTGATGCGCTTGAAGTCGTTGATGATGTCGAGGTGCAGCGAGCTGGTTTCGATCGACTGCACCGTCTGCCCCGCCAGGCGGCCCAGGTGCGTGTCGGCGTACTGCTGCTGCAGCTGCCGCAGCTCGACCTTGGTGGCGAGCAGCCGCTGCGCGCTCTTCAGGTCGCTGTTGAGGAACACGTTCATGCCCAGGCGCAGGTTGGTCACCACGCGCGCGTGCATGTCGCCGAGCTCGGCCATGCCGGCATCCGAGAACTCGAGGCGGTGGGCGATCTTCTTGTCGATCAGCTCGTCGAGCATGCGCTCGATGATGTCGCCGACGTGCTCCATGTTGATGGTGAACGAAATGATGTCGGCCCAGCGCCGCGCGTCGCGCTCATCCAGCGCCTCGCGCCCGATCTGGGTCAGGTACAGCTTGATGGCGGTGTACAGGTCGTCGACGTCGTCGTCCATGCGCCGCAGCTTGCGCGCGAGCTGCGCGTCGTTGGTGCGGATCACCTCCAGCACCCCGGTCAGCATGGTCTCGATCAGGTCGCCGATGCGCAGCACTTCGCGCGCGGCGTTGGACGTGGCGATCGCCGGGCTGTCGAGCGCCGCCGGGTCGAGGTGGCGCGCGACCACGCGCTGGGACTTGGCGGGGTCATCGGGCAACAGGCGCACTGCGAGGCGCGCCATCGGCACGGTGAACCAGATCAGCGTGACCGCCAGCAGCAGGTTGAAGGCGGTGTGGAAATTGACGATCAGCCGCTGCGGATCCGGATCGAGCCGGGTCAGCAGGGCCTCCATCCAGCCGAGCAGCGCCACGGTGAGAACGCAGCCGATCAGCTTGAACAGCAGGTTGCCGAGCGCCACGCGCCGGCTGGCGTTGCCGGCGCCCATGGTGGCGATCACCGCCACGATGCCACTGCCGAGGTTGGCGCCGATCACCAGGAACAGGCCCACTTTCAGGCTGATCACCCCGCTCCCGACGAAGGCCGCGGTCAGCAGCACCACCGCCAGGCTCGACCAGGCCGCCAGGGTGAACAGCGCGCCGATCAGGATGTCGAGCAGCGGGTCGCCGGAGAGCGTGCCGAAGAGCACCTTCACGCCAGCGCCGGCCGTCATCGGCCGCGCCGCCTGCAGGATGATCTGCAGCGCCAGGATGATCAGGCCGAGGCCGATCGCGATGCGCCCCACCTGCCCGGCGCGCGTCGCCTTGCGCGTCAGGTGGAACAGCACGCCGAAGCCGATCAGCAGCGGCGACAGCCACGACAGGTCCAGCGCGAACAGCTGCACCACCAGGCTGGTGCCGACGTCGGCCCCCAGCATGATGGCGAGCGCCGGCGCGAGCGGCATCAGGTTCTGGCTGACGAACGACCCGGCGAGCAGCGCCGTGGCGCTCGAGGACTGCACCAGCCCGGTCACCCCCAGCCCGGCGAGGAAGGCGGCGAAGGGGTTGGCCACGCTGCCGGCGAGCACCCGGCGCAGGCTGCCGCCGAACACGCGCAGCACGCCCGAGCGCACGATGTGCGTGCCCCAGACCAGCAGCGCGATTCCCGACAGGATGGTGACTACCGTTTGCATGCGGCGCTATTCACCACGGAATCGAGTAGGTTTTCACATTGGTGAAGCTCTTCATGGCTTCAACCACGCCTTCCTTGTAGCCCAGCCCCGAGTCCTTGATGCCGCCGAAGGGCGTGCTCTCCAGCCGGTAGCCTGGGACCTCCCAGACGTTGACCGAGCCGACGTTCAGCTCGGACACGAACTTCGTCACGTAGTCGAGGCGGTTGGTGCACACCCCCGAGGACAGGCCGTAGGCGGTGCCGTTCACCAGGCGGATGGCTTCCTCCACGTCCTTGAAGCGCAGCACCGGCGACACCGGGCCGAAGGTCTCCTCGCGCACCAGCTCCATGTCGGGCGTCACGTGGTCCACCACCGTCGGCGAATACGAAGCGCCGCTGCGCTTGTTGCCCACCAGCAGCTTCGCCCCCTTCGCGCAGGCGTCGTTGACGCGCCGCTCGAACAGCTTCGCCGCCTCTTCGTTGATCACCGTGCCCATTTCGACGTTCGGGTCGAGGGGATCGCCATAGCTCCACCCCTCGGTGATTTTCACGAGATGAGAAACAAATTCGTCCGCGATTTTCTCGTGCACCAGGATGCGCTTGACCGCGGTGCAGCGCTGCCCGGAGTTCTTGTACGAGCCGGCCGCGGCCAGCGCCGCCGCCTTGGCCGGGTCGGCATCCTCCATCACCACCAGCGGGTCGTTGCCGCCGAGTTCGAGCACCATGCGCTTGTAGCCCGCTTTCGAGGCGATGGTTTTGCCGACTTGCACTCCTCCGGTAAAGGTAATCAGATCGACATCCGCGTTGGTGATCATCTCGTCGGCGATCTCCTTCGGGTCGCCGGTGAGCACCGACAGCATCTGTGGCGGCAAACCCGCTTCGTAAAGGATATCGGCGAGCGCGAGCGCGGCAAGCGGCGTCTTCTCGGTCGGCTTCAGCACCATGCGGCTGTTGGTGGCGACCGCGGGCGCCACCTTGTGGATCACCTGGTTGAGCGGATGGTTGAACGGCGTGATCGCCGAGATCGCGCCCAGCAGCGGCTCGCGCAGCGTGTACACCTTGCGGCTCTTGCCGTGGTGCGTCAGGTCGCAGGAGAACACCTGGCCGTCGTCGACCAGCGCCTGGTTGGCGGCGAACAGCAGCACGTCGCTCGCGCGTCCCACCTCGTAGCTCGAGTCCTTCAGGCACAGCCCCGACTCGAGCGTGATCGAGCGCCCGATCTCGTCCTTGCGCTGCGCGATGAGCTCGCCCGCGCGCATCAGGATCCGGTAGCGCTCGTAGCGCGTCAGCTTCGGCTTGTACTCACGCGCGATGGCCAGTGCACGCCTCACGTCGTCGACCGTCGCCTTGGGGACGGTCGCCACCACCTCGCCGGTGTAGGGGTAGCGCACCTCGATGACCCGGTCGCGGTAGACCTTCTCGCCAGCGATGCGCAGCGCCTCGCGCCTTGGAGTCTCGACAATTCTGGTTTTGGCGTGCATGGGTCCAATCCGTCCTAAGGCACTATAGCAGCGCGCAGCACGCGCCGTTCCGCGGCGTCCTGCATCGCCCGGCCGACCTCGTCCAGGCGGTACTTGCCGTCGACCAGGTCGTGGAACGGAAAGCGCTTGCGGTTGGCGACGACGAAATCGAGCGCTTCGGGGAGATTTCTCGGGTGGTAGTTGTGGACGCCGCGCAGCGTGACGAGCTTGCGCAGGATCTGGTTGGCGTCGATGCGCACGAACGAGTCCGGGTTCACCACGCCGCCGAGCACGTAGCGACCGCCGGTGCGCAGGGCCCGGATTCCCGCCGGGATGACCTCGGGATTGCCGCAGACCTCGATGACCACGTCCGCGCCTTCGAGGTCATTCATGTCGGCAACGGCCTGATCGACGCCGAAGCGGGTGGACATCTCCCGGCGCGCAGCGACCGTGTCCACGCCGATCACCCGGCTCGCGCCCCGGGCCTTGCACACCGCCGCGGCGTAGAGGCCGAGAAGACCGAGGCCCTGCACCACCACCGTGTCTCCCTTGCCGACCTCGGCCTTCTCGACGATGCAGATGACGGTGGCCACGCCGCAGTTGATCGGGGTGGCCTCCTCGTCGGTGAGCTCGGGCGGCAGCTTGAGGATCCATGAGTGCGGCAGGATGTAGCAGTACTCGCCGAAGCCGCCGTGGTGATGCGGCTCGGTCGTGACCGCCATGTGGCCGTACTTCTCCACCCCGGCCGCCTTCTGCGGCAGCTCGAGCGTCTCGCTCCCGGGCGGCACGAAGTACTCGCTCCAGGTGATGCGGTCGCCCGCCGCGAGCGGCGCGCCGCGCATGTCGCGGCTGATGTCCGCTCCCAGCGCCACGACGTCGCCGATGATCTCGTGCCCGAGCACCCCGGGGCAGGGATTCGGGCGGTGGCCGAGGTAGGAATGGATGTCGGAGCGGCAGATGGTCGACATGCGTACTTTCACCAGCGCCTCGCCGGCGCGCGGCGGCCGGATGGGAAACGAGCGCAGCTCGAACGGCTTGCCCGGCGCTTCGTAAACCGCCAGCTTGCCGCTTGTCACCATCCGTTCAGCGCGTATTCGAACACCTGGTAGCTCTTGAGCGTGCTCACCCCGGCCTTGAGCCGGTACTCGTCGTTGAGCGGAACGCTGAGAATGAAAGGGACCTTGGCCTCGGACACGCCGCCGTGGGTGCGCAGGCGGTGGCCCTCCAGACCCGAGAGATCGTGCGCCGCCGCGGAAGCGCCGATGCACACGTTGGCGATCGAGATCACCACGACGTCGGCCTCGCGGTCGGCCGGCAACTCGAAGACCCGGCAGGCGGTCGCCTTGTCCATCACCGACTCGATTCCGGGGATGCCGTGGATCGCCTCGATGACCCGCTGTGGCGTCGCCTTGCCGGTGCACCACACTCGAACGAAGCCACCGAGCGCACCGTGGTGGGCGACGAAAGCATCGGTGATCGGGCAGATCACGCGGGTATCGCCCTTGCCGAACTTGGCGTCGAGCACGTCCTGCAGCCAGACGACGTTCGGCTTGCCGGCGGCGTCGGACTTGTCGTTCATGCCGTGGTCGGCGGTGAGGGCCACTACCGCGCCCAGCTTCTCGAGCCGCCCGAAGCACCAGTCGATCGCCTGGTAAAAGCGCTTCGCCTCCGACTCCTCGGGCGCGTACTTGTGCTGCACGTAGTCGGTGAGGGAGAGGTACAGCAGGTCCGGCCGGTTTCGCTCCAAAAGCTTGATACCAGCTTCGAGCACGAACAGCGACAGCTCCATCGAGTACATGTCGGGCTGCGGCATGCCCACCAGCTCGAGCACGTTCTCGATGCCGTTTTCCTTCAGGGTGCAACGACTCGCGAACTCCGAGGAGAACGACACGTTGCCCTTCGAGACGTCGAGGTTCTTGCCCAGTTGCTTGCGCAGCTTGTCCTTGGCCGTGATCGAGACCACCTTGGCGCCGGCACTGGCGAACCGCGAAAGGATGGTGTCGCCGCGCAACAGCTCCGGACCGGTCATCACCACCGCCTGGCCGGTCTTCGTGTCGAGGTAGAAGTTGCCTGAAATGCCGTGCCTCGATGCCGGCGTGCCGGTGATGATCGACATGTTGTTCGGGCAAGTGAAGCTCGGCACGGTACCGTCGGCCACCGTGCTGAACCCCTGCCGGATGAAGCGCGCGATGTTGGGGATCCCGCCGTCCTTCAGGAACTCCTGCAGGTAAGCCGGATCCCCGCCATCGATGCACACCACCACCACCGGCCGCTGCGGCCAGCGGTAGCGGGTGCCGTTGACGTCGACGGGCGCGTGCTGCTTCGAAGCTTCCATGGCGATGACCGTTCTAGCCTTCCGCGGCTCCGGCGATGAGTTGCGTCAGCTTGTTGGTCTCCTTAGTGTAGGGGACCACGATGCTGGCGAATTTGCGCTGCGACTCCAGCACGCGCTTGAAGAACGGGTCCTTGGCCTCGTATTGCGCCAGCACCTTCTTCGCCGACTTGATGAACGCGGGGGCATAGTCGGGCGGCGCGTCGAACATCTTGACGCCCTTGTCCCTGATGAGCACCTGCAGGGCCTTCGAGTTCTCATCGACGAAATACAGGATAGCCTCGAAGATCGAGGCGGTCATCGCCACCTGCACGATCGCCTGCAGGTCGGGCGTCAGCTCGCGCCACTTCCTGCCGTTGATGACCACATCCGCGATGTCGATCGCCTGGTGCAGGCCCTGCAGCGAGTAGTTCTTGAACACATCCGAAAGGCCGAGCTTCAGGTCGTTGGCGGGATTGATCCACTCGACGCCGTCGATCAGCCCGCGTTCCGCCGCCGGGATTACCTCCGCTCCCGCGAGGTTCATCGGCACGCCGCCCATGTCCTTGAGGACGTCGGAGGGCAGGCCCGAGGACATGCGGAAGCGCATCTTGGTGTACTCGGCGACCGTCTTCGGCACGCGCTTCACCCAGCCGAAGGCTTCCGGGCCGTCCGGCGCGTACAGGAACGGCATGACGTCGGCCTTGAGCAACTTCTGGTAATACTCGAGGTACAGCTCGCGGCCGCCGCCGCGCAGGTACCACGACAGGTGGTTCATCTGGTCGAGGCCGCTGCCGGCGCCGCCGATGGGCGCGCTGAACAATCCGCCGGCCGGGTGCTTGCCCGTCGCGTAGTGCGTCCACCATTGGCCGGCCTCGACAATCCCCTTGTTGACGCCGTCGAGGATCTCGAACGGCGCGATGATCGCGCCGCTGGGCAGCACCTCGATCTTCAGCCGCCCGCCCGACATGCTGTCGATATTGGCGGCCAGCCGGCCCAGCAGTTCCATGTGCGGGGTGCCCGCGGGGTTGGCGCTCTGCAGCTTCCACCTGACCTGCGCCGCCTGCGCCTTCGCGATCATCGGGAATCCAAGCATCGCGGCGCCGGTGGTAGCGGCGGTGGCCGCGCCCAGGAACCTGCGGCGCATCGCCGCCGGCTTGGCCTGCGTATTCTGTTTCGGGCTGCTCTTGCTCATGGTGCCCTCCTCGATCAAAAGACTGTTTAGCTACGAAACGACGCCTGATCCTCAGCCGAACAGCAGGTTCGGCAGCCACATCGCGATCTGCGGAAACGCGTAGAGCAGCGCCACCGCGATGGCCTGCAGGAACATGAACGGCATCATGCCCCTGTAGATCTCCAGCAGTCCCCATTCCGGCATGATCCCCTTCAGGTAGTAGGCCGACAATGCGACCGGCGGGGAAAGCCAGCAGCTCTGCAGGGTCACGGCAAGCAGGATGGAGAACCAGACCATGTCGGTCTTCAGCTGCGTGAGGACCGGCAGGAAGATCGGCACGATCACCACCACGATCGGCACCCATTCAAGGGGCCAGCCGAGGATGAAGCAGACGACCAGCAAGCCGAGCAGGAAGACGCCGGGCGGGAAGTCCCAGGCCAGCATGGTTTCGGCAATGAACTTGGGCGTCCCCATCGCGGAGAAAACCACGCCCATGAAGGTCGAGGCCGCGAGCAGGATCATCACCATGCTCGTCGTCTCAGCGGTGCGGAAAGCGGATTCCTTGATGATCTTGAAGGTCAGCCGCCCATGGGATGCGGTCACGCCCAGCGCCCCGAGGCAGCCGAGCGCCGCCCCTTCGGTCGGCGTAGCCAGCCCGGAGACGATGGAGCCGAGCGTCACCAGGATCAAGGTCACCGGGGGGAACAAGCCGACGAAGAACTCCTTCACCAGGAAGCTCTTCGGCACGTTCAGTTCTTCCTCGGAGAGCGCGGGCCCCAATGAAGGGTTCAGCATCACGCGCGTCATGGTGTAGGCGAGGTAGATGAACGCCAGCATCAGACCCGGAATGATCGCGGCCGCATACAGCCGTGAAACCGAGACCGAGAACACCGGCCCCATGACCACCAGCATGACGCTGGGCGGGATCAGGATGCCCAGCGTCCCGCCGGCGCAGATCGTTCCTGCGGACAGGCCAGTGTCGTAGCCCGCCTTCTTCATCACCGGCGCGGCCATCAGGCCGATGATCGTCACGGAGGCGCCGACGATCCCGGTCGCCGCCGCGAACAGGGTCGCCGTGAAAATGGTGGCCATGTAGAGCGAGCCCTTGATACGGCCCGAGATAAGCTGCACCGCGCGGAACAGGCGCTCCATCAACCCGGCGCTCTCCAGCACGTAGCCCATAAAGGTAAACAGGGCCACCGCCGCGAGCACCGTATCGGTCATGGTGCCGAAATACGACAGCGTCATCAGGTGAAACACCCGGTCGCCCAGCGCGATGTAGCCGAACACCATGCCCAGCGTGATCAGCGTGAAGGAAATCGGAAACCCCAGGCAGATGACGCCGAACAGCAGCACCAGCAGGATCAGGCCGTAGATTTCAAGGCTCATGGCCGCGCTCCGCGTCGGCCGTCAGGTGATCTCAACGGCCGCCTCGCGGTGACGGATATCGACGCCGGTCAGCAGCAGCTTCACCGACTTGAGCAGCTCCGAGATGCCCTGCAGCAGCAGCAGCGCCGCGCTCAGCGGGATGACCGACTTGAACCAGTACGCCGGCGGCCGCCAGGTGGTCATCAGGCGCTCCTTCAGGTCCCAGGACTCGGCGGCGAAATCCCAGCTCAGCCAAACGAACATCACCATGCCGGGGAGAAAAAGCAGCAGATAGCAGATCACGTCGACCCAGGCCTGGGTGCGCGGCGTCCAGTTGCCGTAGAAGAAATCGGTCCGGATATGCTTGCCCAGGTACAGGGTCATGGCGGCGGCCATCAAGTAGTGCGTGCCGTAGAGCATGGTCGCGACATCGAGCGCCCAGATCGACGGGGCGTAGGCGTAGCGCACGATGACTTCGCCGGCCAGCATCGCGATCATCGGCAGGATCAGCCACGCCACCGCTTTCCCCGACCAGATGCTGATCTGATCGATGATCGCGATGACGCGGTCCATCGCTCTCATCGCCGTCCCCGTCGCCACTAGGCCGCCGCGCGCTTGAGGTCGTGCAGCCGCGCCCGGCTGTTGATCACGTGCTCGTACAGCAGGCGCTCGGCGAGTCGCTCGTCACCCTTCACCACCGCGTCGATGATGGCCTCGTGCTCCTGGGTCGAGATCGGGATGACCTCGACGTTGCGCGTGATCGCTTCACGCCGGTAGAGATTGAGCTCGTTCACTACGCGGCGATAGTTGGCGGCGAGGGCGCGGTTCCCGGAGGCCTCGGCCAGCGCCTCGTGGAACTCGAGGTTGAGCGGAAAGTAGGCATCGGCATCGCGCTTGCGTCCGACGGCGTGCATCCGCTTGACGATGCCGCGCAGGCGTTCGATCTGCCCGGCGGTAATGCGCTTGGCGGCGAGGCGCCCGATCTGCCCTTCCAGCGCGGCGCGCACCTCGTAGATCTCATTCGCCTCCTCGAGCGACACTTGGCGCACGAACACGCCGCGGTTCTTTTCAGTGCGCACCAGCCCGGCCTGCTCGAGGGCGCGGAAGGCTTCGCGCACCGGCCCGCGCGACACCCGCAGCTCGCGGGCCAGGTCGGCCTCGTTCAGCTTCGAGCCCGGCGCGAGTTCGGCGGCGACAATGCGCCGCTCGATCTCGCGCTGCACGAGCGAAGTGAGCGAGTTCTGCTGCAGGATCTCGAGCGGGGTGTGGGTAGCCATGAATCGGTTGTCATTGGAATCTTTTGATTGTAGATTGTCAACAATCTGCGAGAGGTCATCCCCATGGTCATCCCAAGAATTCTCGCTGCACTGGCAATTGCGCTTGTCGCCCCGGCGCTTAGCGCGCAGACCTACCCGGCGAAGCCCGTCCGGCTGATCGTGCCGTTCGCGGCCGGCGGGTCTACCGACCTTCTCGCGCGCACCCTGGCGACGAAACTGCAGGAGGCCTTCGGTCAGACGATCATCGTCGACAACCGGCCGGGTGCCGGCGGCAACATCGGTACTGAGCTTGCCTCCAAGGCGGCACCCGACGGCTATACGTTGCTGATGGGCACCAACGCGAATGCGGTCAACCACTCGCTCTACACGAACCTGCGCTTCGACTTCCTGCGCGATTTCGTGCCGATCTCGAAGGTTTGCTCCTTCCTCTTCATCCTTTCGCTGCATCCCTCGGTCCCCGCCAGCAACGTCGCGGAGCTCATCGCGCTGGCCAAAAAGCGGCCGGGCGAGCTGACGTTCTCTTCCGCCGGGGTCGGAACGGGATCGCATCTGGCGGGCGAGCTGTTCAACATCATGGCCGACGTGAAGCTGGTGCACGTTCCGTACAAGGGCAACGCCCCCTCGGTGACCGACCTGCTGGGCGGCCAGGTGTCGATGTCGTTCATCAATGCAATCGTCGTGCTGCCGCACTTGAAGAGCGGCAAGTTGCGCGGCCTTGCCGTGTCTTCGGCACAGCGCTTTTCCGTCACGCCGGAGATGCCCACGATCAGCGAAGCGGGCCTGCCAGGCTTCGAGGCGGTCGGATGGAATGGCCTGTTCGCGCCGGCAGGAACGCCGCGCGAGGTCATCCAGCGCCTCAACGCGGAATCCGTTCGCATCCTCAAGACACCCGAGATCCAGGAAAAGCTGGGGGCGCAAGGCGCAATCGTGGAAGGAACCAGTGCCGACGAACTGGCGGCGTTCCTGCGCGTTGACGTCGAACGTTGGGCGAGGACCATCAAAGCGTCCGGTGCCAAGGTCGACTAGCTCGTGCAGCTAGAAGGCAATACCTGGGCGCTGCGCCCGACGGTCGCGGGCACGCGGCATGCGGTGGTCACCGGCCACCACCTCGGAGCGCAGGCGGGCTTCGAGATCCTCGAAGCGGGCGGCAACGCAGTCGATGCCGGTGTCGCTGCAGGAATCGCGATGGCGGTGCTGCAGCCCGATCAGGTCAACTTTGCCGGCGTCGCGCCGATGCTGATCTACCTCGCCGAGCGCGACGAGGTCGTCTGCCTCGATGGCCTCGGCGTCTGGCCGAAACGGGCGGACCGGGAGCTCTTCGCGCGCGAGCACGCCGGCCACGTGCCGCACGGCATCCTCAGAACCGTGGTCCCGGCGGCGCCCGACGCGTGGATCACTGCCCTCGAGCGCTACGGCACCATGCGCTTCGGCGATGTCGCGGCGGCGGCGATGCGTTTCGCGCGCGAGGGGTTCCCGATGTATCCGGTGCTCGCGAAACGCATCGGCGACCACGCCGCCGGCTATCGCCGCTGGCCCCAGAACCAGGCGATCTACCTGCCAGGCGGCGAGGTGCCGCGGGTCGGCGAGCTGTTCGTCCAGACGGACCTCGCGCGCTCCCTGCAGTACATGGCCGACCAGGAAGGCGCGGCAACATCCGCAGGCCGGGCGCGCGGGCTGGCTGCCGCGCGCGACGCCTTCTATCGAGGCGACATCGGCAAGGCCATCGCCGATTACCACCGCGTCCACGGCGGCTGGCTGACGGAGAACGACCTGGCGGAGTTCCGCGTGTCCGTCGAGAAACCGCTGCAGATCGAGAGCCACGGTCTGCAGGTGTACTCCTGCGGTCCCTGGTGCCAGGGCCCGGCGCTGCTGCAGCTCTTGCGCCTGCTCGAGGGCTACGACCTGCGAGTAATGGGACACAACTCGCCCGAATACCTGCACACGCTGATCGAAGCGGTGAAGCTCGTCTTCGCCGACCGGGAGGCGTATTACGGCGATCCGCGCTTCATCGACGTACCAATCGTCGAGCTGATCTCCCGGGAATACGCGGCGCGGCGCGTAGCCGACCTGCGCGCCGATAGGGCGTGGCCGCGCATGCCCCCGCCGGGCGACCCGCGCAATACCGGCCGGCGGGAAGAATGGGACTGGCGGATCAGCGCGGCCACCGGCGAGCCACCGCCCGCGGCCGACACGACTCAGGTGTGCGTCGTGGACCGTCACGGCAACGTCTTCAGCGCCACGCCAAGCGACACCTCGCACGACACGCCGGTCATCCCGGGCACCGGGCTGTGCCCCTCCTCGCGCGGCACGCAATCGTGGGTGGATCCGCGGCATCCGTCGTGTCTCGCCCCGGGCAAGCGCCCGCGCCTGACGCCGAATCCCTGCCTGGCAATGCGCAAGGGCGAGCGCGCCATGCCTTTCGGCACGCCGGGCGGAGACGTGCAGGTGCAGGCTAACCTGCAGGTGTTTCTCAACATCGTCGCCTTCGGCATGGAGCCGCAGTTCGCCGTCGAGGCGCCGCGCTTCGTTTCGTACAGCCATCCGGATTCGTTCGAGCCACATGCCTACTACCCGGGACGCGTGAACCTTGAAGCGCGGATTCCGCGCGCGGCCGGCGATTGGCTCGCGCAGCGCGGCCACCGGGTCGAGTGGTACGGGGACTTCACCTACAGTTGCGGCGGCGTATGCGTGATCGATTCCGATACGCGCCGCGGCGTGCATCGCTGCGGCGCCGATCCGCGCCGCGCCGCCTACGCGGTGGGCTGGTAGGAGTTAACCCAGGATGCTGCGCCGCTCCGGGTCGTAGGGCGCCCGTTCGCTGCGCGCCGCCGCATGGCGCACGCCGAAGCTTTCAATTTCGAAGCCCTTCGCATTGAAAAGATTCACCGGAACGAACCCGTAAGCGATCGATTTGCCTATCGTGTGGCCGTAGCCGCCGCTGGTCACGGTCTCGATCACCCTGCCCTCGTGCAAGATGGCCTCGCCGCCGTGCAGCGGCACGAAGCCGTCCATGAGGAAGCAGGCCAGCTTGCGCTTTACGCCTTCAGCCTTGATGCGCTCCAGCGCCTTGCGGCCGATGAAGTCTTTCTTGAAGGAAACCGCAAAACCGAGCGCGACCTCGTAAGGATTGGTGTCGGGCGAGAGCTCGCTGCTCCAGTAGCGGTAGCCCTTCTCCAGCCGCAGCGAGTCGAGCGCGCGGTAGCCGGCGTTGGCGACGCCGAGGTCCTGGCCGGCCTGCCACAGCGCTTCATACAAGTGCAGCGCGTATTCGCTCGGCACGTGCAACTCCCAGCCGAGCTCACCCACGTAGGTGACGCGCAGCGCGAGGACCGGCGCGTAGCCAATGCGGATTTCCCGTGCGGCCAGGTACGGAAATGACAGGTCACTTTCAGAAACCCGAGACAGGAGCTCACGCGATCGTGGGCCCTGGACGTTGATGACTGCGCGGGACGAGGTGATGTCCTTCAATTCAATGCCGTTCTGGCGCAGCCAGCCGCCGTCGCGGACCGCAAAGCCCGAACCTGTGACCACGTAGAAATGCTCGGCGGACAGCCGCACGATCGTCAGGTCGGCCTCGATGCCGCCGCGCTCGTTGCACAGCTGCGTGTAGATGACGCTGCCGTCGGGCTTGTCGAGGTCGTTGGCGGCGACGCGCTGCAGGGCCTCGAAGGCGCCGCGCCCGCGCACCTCGAACTTGGTGAACGACGAGAGATCGAAGAGGGCGACGCGCTCGCGGGTCGCGCGGTGCTCGGCGGCAACGGCGTCGAACCAGTTCGGCTTTCCCTCGAAACTGGGTTGGTCGATGCTATTTTTTCCAAACCAATTCGGCCGTTCCCAACCGAACTTGGAGCCGTACACCGCGCCCTGCTCCCTGAGCCGCTGCCACAGCGGGCTGCGGCGCGCGTCGCGCGCGACCGTCAGCTCCTCGCCCGGATAGTGCAGGTGGTAGTACGAGCCGTAGGCGTGCACCGCGCGCTCGTGCAGCGCGCGCGTGCCGGAATGGAAGTCGCCGAAGCGCCGCAGGTCGAAGGGCCACAGGTCCATCTCCGGATAGCCCTGCACGATCCACTCCGCCATCGCGCGGCCGGCTCCGCCCGCCGCCGCGATGCCCGAGGTGAAGCCGCAGGCGACGAACACGTTATCGCTCACCTGCCCCATGATCGGCTCGCCGTCGGGCGACACCGGAATCGGCCCGTTGATCAGCTGCTTCAAGCCCAGCTCGCCGAACGCCGGGATGCGCTCGGCGGTGGCGAGCGCGATCTCCTCGAAGCGCTCCATGTTCGGCGGCAGCAACTGCTGGGCGAAATCGAAGGGCACGCCGTTGGCGTGGAACGACGGCGTGCCCATCTCCCAGCCGCCGACGGCGAAGCCGCCCACTTCCGGCTTCAGGTAGAAGTTCTTGTCCGGGTCGCGCAGCGTCGGCAGCTTCGGGTCGCGCGACTTCATCGGTTCGGTAACCACGTACTGGTGCTCGAGCGCTGCCGCCGGGATGCGCACACCCATCAAAGCTCCGACGGCACGCGACCAGATGCCGGCCGCGATCACCACGGTTTCGCAGGCAATGGAGTCTTTGTTGGTGAGTACGCGGGTGATGCGGTTGCCCGAATACTCGAACCCCGTCACCAACGTCTCTTGAAGAATCTTAACCCCGCCGGCGCGCGCCCCCTTCGCCAATGCCTGCGTCAGGCTCGACGGGTCGACGTAGCCGTCGCTCGGCACCCAGGCGGCGCCGGCGACCCCATCCAGCGTGAGGTACGGAAACTTGTCTTGCGCTTCCTTGGGGGAGATGAGCGCCATCTCGAAGCCGAAGCCGCGCGCGGTGGTGGCGGCGCGCTTGAGCTCCGACCAGCGCTCGGCCGACGACGCGAGGCGCACGCTGCCGACCTCGTGCCAGTCGATCGCCTGGCCGGTCTCGCGCTCGAGGGTGCGGTAGAGCGCGACGCTGTTCTGCATCAGCCGCGTCAGGTTGCGCTTGCTGCGCAGCTGCCCGACCAGGCCCGCGGCGTGCCAGGTCGAGCCGTGGGTCAGTTGCGCCTTCTCGAGCAACAAGATGCTTTTTTTCGAAGAACGAGCAAGGTGGTAGGCGATCGAACAGCCGATCGCCCCACCACCGATAATTACGATGTCAGCGTCTTGACGTACCACTGCACGAACGCGTCGACGTTGTATTCCTTGTACTTCGAGTACGGCCCGGGCTCATAGGCGGTCGACTCGATGCCGCGCTGCTGGCGCTCGCAGATCGCCCAGTCCTGCTCGGAGGTGAGCTGCCAGAACGGCGTCAGGCGGTCGAGCTGGTAGTCGCGGCCCTCGACCGCGTCTTCATGCACCAGCCAGGTCACGCGAGCGAGCGTTTTTTGCGGCCCCGCGGGAAGCAGCAGCGTGCTCACGCCGTGATCGCAGCTCGAGTGGTTCCAGAAGTTGGGAAGCGTGCGGGTGCGCACGGTGCCGACGTCGGGGTCGCGGTACTCGCCCATCAGCGTCGACACCTGCCGCCCGTCCATCGACTCGCTCACCCAGCCCTCGGTGAGCGCGGTGCGGTTGGCCGAATACCAGATGCCGCGCTCGGCGTCCGGGAACTGCGTCATGCCGGTGTCGCGGTGCGACACGGCGAGGCCGGCGGCGGCCCATTTCGCTTCGCTCTGCGCCACGACGCGGTCGATCGCCGCGCGCACCTCGCTCGTCGTGTCGTCGGCGTTGTAGTGGTCCCAGTTTGCCTTGATGTACTGCGGGTGGTTGACGTTGCAGTGGAAGCACTCGCGGTTGTTCTCCCACACCAGCTTCCAGTTGGCGTGGATCTGGTAGTCGACCTGCTTCGCCACTTTGGCGCGCGCGAAGCCCTGCGGGCGCAGCAACGGCGCCATCAGCTCGCGCGCCGGCGCGAACGGCGGCGGCGTCTGCGCCAGCGAGATGAAGATCAGGCCCTCGACGATTTCACAGGATATTTGCTTTAGCGAAAAATCCTTGCGATCGATGTCGTGCATGCCGCGGCAGAACGCCAGCGCGCCCTGGGTGTCGTAGGTCCACTGGTGGTAGGGGCATACCAGGCGCTTGGCCGAGCCCCGGGGCTCGGCGAGGAGCTGCGAGCCGCGGTGGCGGCAGACGTTGTGCAGCGCGCGCACCGCGCCGTCCTCGCCGCGGATCACGATGATCGAGTCGGTGTCGACCCGGAGGGTCAGCCAGTCCCCGGGATTGCGGATCTCGCAGCCGTGGCCCGCGAACAACCACCCCCGGCGCCATATCTGCTCTACATCAACGCGATACAGCGCCTCGTCGCGGTAGAACGCCCGCGGCAGGCTCCACCCCGGCCGGTATGCCGCCAGTTGGTGCGCCAGCTCCCCTTGCAAGCCCTGCTTCATCCGGTAACAATCCTTCCGAACAATACGATAACTGAACGCATCACAAGGGAGACTATCCATGTTGAAGCGCCTGCTGCAACTCTTCGCGCTGCTTGCCCTGGCCTCGAGCGTCACGCTCGCGCTGGCGCAGCGCACCCCGCTCTTGGTCTACACCGCGCTCGAGACCGACCAGCTCAAGGGGTTCAAGGACTCCATCGAGGCTGCGGTCAAGGACGTCGAGATCCGCTGGGTGCGCGACTCGACCGGCGTGGTCACCGCCAAGCTGCTCGCCGAGAAGGCGAACCCGCAGGCCGACCTGATCCTCGGCCTCGCGGCCACCAGCCTGCTGGTGCTCGAGCAGGAGGGGATGCTCACGCCCTACTCGCCCAAGGGCGTCGGCGCGCTCGATCCGCGCTTCGTCGACTCGAAGAAGCCGCCGATGTGGGTCGGCATGGACGTGTGGGGCGCGACCATCTGCTTCAACACGGTGGAAGCGCAGAAGCGCAACCTGCCCAAGCCGGAGAGCTGGAAGGACCTGCTCAAGCCGATCTACAGGGGCCAGATCACCATGCCGCACCCGGCTTCCAGCGGCACCGGCTTCCTCGACGTCACCGCGTGGCTGCAGCTCTACGGCGAGGCCGAGGGCTGGAAATACATGGACGCGCTGCACGAGAACATCGCGCAGTACGTGCACTCGGGCTCCAAGCCCTGCCGCCAGGCCGGCGCCGGCGAATTCGTCATGGGCATCTCGTTCGAGTACCGCGCCAATGCCACCAAGGCTTCCGGCGCGCCGGTGGACCTCATCTTCCCGAAGGAAGGCGTGGGCTGGGACATGGAAGCCGCGGCGATCGTGAAGTCGACCAAGAAGATGGACGCGGCGCGCAAGGTGATGGACTGGGCCGTCACCAAGGAGGCGAACGAGCTCTACGCCAAGAGCTACGCCATCGTCGCCATGCCGGGGGTGGCGAAACCGCTGCCCAACGTGCCGGCGAACTACGAGAAGATGTTGGTGAAGAACGACTTCGGCTGGGCGGCGAAGAACCGCGACCGCATCCTCGCCGAATGGACCAAGCGCTATAACGCAAAAGCTGAACCCAAGTAACACCCCCGCGCTAAGCGTCGAGGGGGTTTCGAAGGACTTCGGCGCTTTTGTCGCGCTGCACGACGTCAGCCTGTCGGTCGCGCAGGGCGAGCTGGTGTGCTTACTCGGGCCCTCGGGCTGCGGCAAGACCACCCTGCTGCGCATCATCGCCGGGCTCGAGACGCAGAGCGAGGGGCGTATCGTGCAGAACGGGCGCGACATCTCCGCGCTGCCGCCGGCGCAGCGCGACTACGGCATCGTCTTCCAGTCGTACGCCCTGTTCCCCAACCTGACGGTCGCGTCCAACGTCGGTTACGGCCTGGTCAACCGGCGCATGGCGCGCACCGACATCGGCGCGCGCGTCACCGAGCTGCTCAAGCTGGTCGGCCTGCCGGGCAGCGAGGCGAAGTACCCGAGCCAGCTCTCCGGCGGGCAGCAGCAGCGCATCGCCCTCGCGCGCGCGCTCGCCACCTCGCCGGGGCTGCTGCTGCTCGACGAGCCGCTGTCGGCGCTCGATGCGCTCGAGCGCGTGCGGCTGCGCGGCGAGATCCGCCAGCTGCAGAAGAAGGTCGGCGTCACCACGGTCATGGTCACGCACGACCAGGAAGAGGCGCTGTCGATGGCCGACCGCGTGGTGGTGATGAACAAGGGCGAGCTCGAGCAGATCGGCACGCCGCGCGAGATCTACGAGCAGCCGGCGAGCCCGTTCGTCGCCGACTTCGTCGGCCGGGTCAACGTTCTGAGCGCGGTGTCGCTCGGCGCCGGGCGCTACCAGGCGGGCCGGCTCGCGCTCTCGGCGGTGAACGGCGCATCCCCGCACGCCGCCGGCACGCGCGTGCGCCTGTACCTGCGGCCGGAGGATCGCGTGGTCGAGGGCCTCCTCGAGAGCGAGGCGAACCAGGTCGCCGGGCAGATCTCCAAGGTCGAGTTCCTCGGCGGGCACTGCCTCGCCGAGCTCGCGGTCCCCGAGCTGGAAGGCCAGCCGCTCAGCGTGTTCTTCTCGCTGAACCAGGTGCGCGACCTCGGCATCCGCGAGGGCGCCGAGCTCAAGCTCGCGCTGCGCGCCGACCGCATCCGCGTCTTCGCGTCATGAGTGCTGTTCTGCCGGCACCGGCAGCGCCGGCTGCGGGCTTCGACGGTTCAGATTTTTTAGTAAAAATCCTTTTGCTGTTGGCGGGCCTGGGCCTGGCGCTGTTCCTGCTCGCCCCGATGGTCGCAATCTTCATGCGCGCGGTGGAGAACAACCAGGGCGAGTTCGTCGGGCTGCAGCATTTCGCCGCCTACTTCTCCACCCCCGCCCTGGCGCGCTCGGTCTGGAATTCGGTGTGGGTGTCGCTGGTCGTGTCGGCGATCACCGTGCCGGCCGCCTTCCTGTTCGCCTATGCGCTCACGCGCAGCTGCATGCCGTTCAAGGGCACGCTGCGCCTGATCGCGCTGATCCCGCTGCTCGCGCCGTCGCTGCTGTCGGCGATCTCGTTCATCCAGTGGTTCGGCAACCAGGGCGTGCTTAAAGGGCTGATGCAGAGCCTGGGCGTCAGCTCGATCTACGGCGCGCCGGGAATCATCCTGTCGGAGGTGTTCAACGGCTTCCCGCACGCGCTGATGATCCTGATCGCCGCCCTCGCGCTTGCCGACGGCCGGCTGTACGAGGCCGCCGATGCGCTCGGCACGCGCCGCTTGCGCCGCTTCTTCACCATCACGCTCCCCGGGTGCAAGTACGGCCTGCTGTCGGCGGCGACGGTGGTGTTCACCTTCACCATCAGCGATTTCGGCGCACCCAAGGTGATCGGCGGCAACTTCAACGTGCTCGCCGTCGACGTTTTCAAGCAGGTCATCGGCCAGCACAACTTCTCGATCGGCGCGGTGGTCGGGCTGCTGCTGCTGGTGCCCTCGGTGGCGGCGTTCGCCATCGACTGGGTGGTGCGGCGGCGGCTCACCGCGAACCTCGGCGCGCGCTCGGTGCCCTACTCGCCCAAGCCGCGCCGCCTGTTCGACGGTCTGATGCTCGCGTACTGCGCCCTGGTGTGCCTGCTGCTACTCGCGGTGCTGGGCATGGCGGTCTATACCTCGCTGATCCATCTCTGGCCGTACAACCTCGGGTTCACGCTGAAGCATTACCGCTACGCGCTGGTCGACGGCGACTACGCGCCCGCCTTCTTCAACAGCCTCAAGCTCGGGGCGTGGACCGCCCTCATCGGCACCGTGTTCGTGTTCTGCACCGCTTACCTGCTCGAGAAGACGCGCGGGTTCGGGCTGCTGCGCCCGGTGCTGCGGCTGCTCGCGCTGCTGTCGATGGCGGTGCCCGGGCTGGTGCTCGGCCTGGGCTACATCATGTTCTTCAACCACCCGCAGAACCCGATCAACTCCCTCTACCAGACGATGGCGATCCTCGCGATCTCGACGGTGGTGCACTACTACACCTCGGGGCACCTCACCGCGGTCACCGCGCTCAAAGCGCTCGACGACGAGTTTGAGTCGGTCTCGGCTTCGCTCAAGGTGCCGTTCTACAAGACCTTCTGGCGCGTCACGGTGCCGGTATGCCTGCCGGCGATCCTCGAGATCGCGCGCTATTATTTCGTGGTGTCCATCTCGACCCTGTCGTGCGTGGTGTTCCTGTACGCGCCGCATACCATCCCCGCCGCGGTCGCCATCATGAACATGGACGAGGCCGGCGACATCGGCCCTGCGTCGGCGCTCGGCACCCTGGTGGTGCTCGCCTCGGTCGGCGTGTGCCTGCTCTACGCGCTCGCCACTCGCGTGCTGCTCGCCAAATCCCAGGCCTGGCGCTTGAATACGGAGAGGTCATGAAAGAACCCGTCCTCCTCACCCCCGGCCCGCTGACCACCTCGACCGCGACCAAGCTCGCCATGGTGCGCGACTGGGGCTCGCGCGACTCGGGTTTCATCGAGATCAATCGCCAGGTACGAGAAAGGCTTTTGGAAGTAGTCAATGGAAAAGAAACTCATGTATGCGTGCCCTTGCAGGGCAGCGGCACCTTCGCCGTCGAGGCGATGCTCGGCACGCTGGTGCCGCGCGACGGCCACGTGCTGGTGCCGCAGAACGGCGCCTACTGCAAGCGCATCGCGCGCATCTGCCAGATCCTCGGTCGCCGCGTCACCGCCATCGACTATGGAGAGCAGCAACCGGTCAAGGCGGCGGATGTCGACGCCGCACTCGCGCGCGACCCGTCGATCACGCACGTCGCGTTCGTGCATTGCGAGACCAGCACCGGCGTGCTGAATCCGTTGACGGAAGTGGCCGCAGTCGTTTCCCGTCACGGAAAGGGCTTGTTGGTCGATGCGATGAGCTCGTTTGCGGCATTACCCATTGAAGGATCCTTCGACGCGCTAGTCGCCGCGTCGGGCAAATGCCTGGAAGGCCCACCGGGAATGGGATTTGCCTTGGTCCGAAAAACCTCCCTTGAAAAATGCGCAGGAAACTCGCCCTCCCTCGTCCTGGACCTGCACGACCAGTGGGTGAACATGGAGAAGACCGCCCAGTGGCGCTTCACCCCGCCGACCGTGGTGGTGGCCGCGCTGCACGCGGCGCTCGAGCAGTTCGTCGCCGAAGGCGGACAGCCGGCGCGCGGCGCGCGCTACCGGAAGAACTGCGAGGTGCTGATCGAGGGCATGACGCGCCTGGGCTTCAAGCTGTTCCTCGAGCCGCGCCACCAGGCGCCGGTGATCGTGACCTTCCACGCCCCGGGCGACCCGAACTACAAGTTCCAGCAGTTCTACGACCGCGTGCGCGAAAAGGGCTTCGTGCTCTACCCGGGAAAGCTGACCGAGGTCGATACGCTGCGCGTCGGCTGCATCGGCGCCATCGACGAGCACGTGGTGCGCGCCGCCGTCCATGCCATCGCCGACACGGTGGCGGAGCAGAACATCCGGCTGCATGAACCTGGTCCTGTTCGATCTCGACAACACGCTTCTTAGCGGCGATACCGATGTCGAGTGGCTCGGCTTCCTTGCCGGGCAGGGCCTCCTCTCCGCCTCCGACCGGGAAGCAAACCTCGAGATGGATCGCCGCTACGGCAGCGGTGCGGCAAGCCCGCTCGAGTACGTCCGCTTCTACCTGGGCTTCTATCCGCCGCACGGCATGGCCACGCTGCTCGCCTGGCGCGCGAGGTTCATCGAGGAGCGGATCAGGCCGCGCATGCTGCCCGCCGCGCGCGAGCTGATCGCCGGCCACCAAGCGGACCTGGCTGCTATCATCACCGCCACCAACCGTTTCCTCACCGAGCCGATCGCCGCTGCTTTCGGCGTCGAGCACCTGATCGCCACCGAGCCGCAGATCGTGAACGGACGCTTCACCGGAGACGTAATCGGCGTGCCCTGCATGCGCGAGGGCAAGGTCGAGCGCCTCGACGCCTGGCTCGCGGCACGCGGCAAGGCGCTGAAGGATTTCCCGGAGAGCTGGTTCTACAGCGACTCGATCAACGACCTGCCGCTGCTGTCGCGCGTGACGCATCCGGTCGCCGTCGACCCCGACGTGAAGCTCGCGGCAGAGGCCCGCAAGCGCGGCTGGCGCACACTGACTCTTCGATAGGCGGATTACCCTTGGCCACCAACCCACCCGAGTCGACCCGCAAGGCGCAGATCGACGCCGTGCTCCTGAAACTGCCCGGCGCCAGCGCGCGGAAGATCAACGGCCTTGACGCCTATTTCGTCAGCGACCGGATGTTCGCCTGCATCAGCGGCCAGGGCGTCGGGCTGCGCCTGCCTGCCGGCACGGCGACCGAGCTGAGGTTTGCACGGGACAACGTCGTCGCGTTTCAACCCGCTGGCCTGGGCAGCTCCAGGGAATGGATCCAGATCGACCGCGCCGAGGCGGCCGACTACGAGAAGGATCTCGAGCTGTTCAGAGCCTCGCTGGAATTCGTGAAAGGCGGCCGCACCCGGTAGGGCCTGCGCTGAAGGCGCTCAGCCGGCGGCGCGCGCGATCAACTGCCGGGCGATGATGATGCGCTGCATCTCGTTGCTGCCCTCGCCGATGCACAGCAGCGGCGCGTCGCGGTACAGGCGCTCGACCGCGAACTCCCGGGAGTAGCCGTAGCCGCCGTGGATGCGCATCGCCTCGTGCGCGTTCTCGAACGCCGCCTCGCTGGCGAAGTACTTCGCCATGCCGGCCTCCAGGTCGCAGCGCTCGCCGCGGTCGTATATCCGTGCCGCGTTTTCCACCAGCAATCGCGCGGCCTCGACGCGCGTCGCCATCTCCCCCAGCTTGAGCTGGATCGCCTGGTGCTCGCAGATCGGCTTGCCGAAGCTGTGGCGCTGGCGCGAGTACTTCAGCGCCTCGGCCAGCGCCGCCGCGGCGATGCCGACGCCGCGCGCCGCGACGTTGATGCGGCCGAGCTCGAGGCCGCCGACCGCCTGGTGGAAGCCGCGCCCGGCCTCGCCGATCACGTTGGCCGCGGGCACGCGGTAGTCCTCGAACACCAGCTCCGCCGAATCGATGCCCTTGTAGCCGAGCTTCTCCAGCTTGCGGCCGGCGGTGAAACCCAGGCCCTTCTCGCACAGGAGCATGGTCATGCCCTTGTGGCGCGGCTCGGCGTCCGGGTCGGTCTTGACGAGGACCGCGAAGCACGCGCCCTGGATGCCGTTGGAGATCCAGGTCTTGGTGCCATTGAGGACGTACTGATCGCCTTCGCGGCGCGCGCGCATGCGGATCGCCTGCAGGTCGGTGCCGGCGTTGGGCTCGGTGAGGGCAAGCCCGCCGCGGATTTCGCCCGTAGCGAATTTCGGCAGATATTTTTTCTTTAGAAACGAAGAACCATGTTTCTCTACGAGCAGCGCCATCATCAGGTGCGAGTTGAAGATCCCGGTGAGCGACATCCATACCTGCGAGATGCGCTCGACGATGCGCGCGTACACCTGTGCCGGCAGCCCCAGGCCGCCGTACTCGGTACCGATGGTGGCGCCGAACAGGCCCAGCTCGCGCATGCGCTCCACCATCTGCGCCGGCCATACATCGTCGCGCTCGAGCTGCATGACCTGAGGCTCGACCTCGCGCGCGAGCCAGCGGTCGATCGCGTCCAGGAGCTGGCGGGCCTCGTCGGGCGCGACGGACAACGGTTTCAGCCGGCCCTGATCACGCCGCAGGCGATGCGCGCGCCCGCGTTCCCCGTCGGCTGCGTCTTGTAGTCGTCCGGATCGGCGTGGATGATGAGCCCGCGGCCGACGATGTTGCCGGATCCCTGGCCGATGGAGATGACGTCCAGGCTGACGTCGATCTTGGCGCGGCCGTCCTTGCCCGACTTGAGGGCCGGCAGGTCGCCGGCGTGGCGCTCGCCCGAAGACGGGTTGCCGTGCGGCTTGCCGTGCGGGTTGAAGTGGCCCTTGGCGCTCATGCCGTCGCCCGAGCTGCAATCGCCGGCCTCGTGAATGTGGAAGCCGTGCTCCGCGTTGGGCTTGAGCCCCTGCGCGAACACGATCACCCGCAGCTTGTCGCCCGCCTGCTCGAAGGTCGCCTCGCCGAAAGCCTTGCTGCCCTTGGTTGGCTGCAGTGCAGCAGTGGCGCGCAAGGGCTCGTCGGGAATGCTCTGGCACGCCGCCAGCATGGCCGCCGCCGCGGTCGCAATTAGTTTTTTCATGGGCTCCTCCTGCCGATAGAATCTACTCGTTTCCGCGCAGTCGCGGAAGCCTCTTGAGGAGGAGGATCAAAATGAGACCGAAACAATTGCTGTTGCTCGCGCTCGCCCTCGCCGCGCCCATCGTCGCGCTGGCGCAGGCCAAGCCCGTGGTGCTGCGCTTCGTCTCGGATTTCCAAGGCCCGCCGCACCCGGCGGGGATGGCGATGAAGCATTTCGGCGACCGGCTGCCGCAGGTGCTTCCCGGCAGCGAGGCGCGGCTCTACTACGCCGGCGCGCTGTACTCGATTCCCGAGGCCTTCGAGGCGATGCGCCAGGGCAACCTCGAGATGACCTGGATGCAGATGGGCAAGGCGGCGCCGGTCGATCCCTACATGATGGCGGTGGTCGGGCCCGGCATCCTCACCACGGTCGGCGCGGTCGACCAACTCGAAAAGACCAAGACCTACCAGTTCCTGGTCGACCGCCTGCAGAAGCAGCAGGCGATCAAGGTCTTCGGCGCCGGCCAGATGAGCTTCGGCATGGGCGTGGGCGGCAAGAAGCGCTACGTCAAGCCCGAGGACTTCACCGGCCGCAAGGTGCGCAGCATGGGCCCGGCGGAGAACCCGGTGCTTGAGGCTTGGAAGGCCAATCCGGTGGTGATGGCGTTCGGCGAGGTGCCCACCGCGCTCGAGTCCGGGGTCATCGACGGCCTGATGACCAGCATCGGCGGCTGGCTCGGCGTGAAGGAGCAGTCTCCCTACTACACCACCGGTGGCGCGGGCGTGTTCACCGGGGACTACTACATGGTCAGCGCCAGCCGGCGCTGGTGGGACCGCCTGCCGAAGCCGACGCAGGAGGTGATCGAGAAGCTGGTCGCCGAAACCATCCAGCTGCAGAAGGAGTTCAACTGGTGCGTCGACCGCATGACCTACGAGAAGTACGGCACCAAGGATGCTTCGAAGCCCGGCGTCTACTGGATGACGGCGCAGGAGGTCTCGCAGCTCACCGGCGCCCTCGGCGAGGGCCCGTCGCGCTGGGTCAAGAGCAAGCTGCCGCCCGCCGGCCAGCAGCTGGTCGACAACTTCCGCAAGGAAGGCCAGGAGCTCTCCCGGCAGCACCCCGTCGGTTCCTCGTGGATCGAGAAGATCGACTGCTCGAAGCACGCCTCCAAGATCGTCATTAGGTAGTGGAGGTCGTCGAGAAGGCGTACGCGGCCTGGCGGGCGTTCCAGGACCGGTTCCTGGCGCCTGCCGCCGCGATCCTGTTCGTCGGCTCCACCCTGCTCGCGCTGCTCGAGGTCGGGCGGCGCTACATCCTCGGCCGCTCCTTCGAGTGGCAGCAGGACGCGGTCACCTTCTTCATCCTCAGCGGGGTGTTCCTCTACTTCAGCATCTCGCAGCGGCGTGACGCGCACCTCACCGTCACGCTGATTCCGGAGCTGTTCAACGTGTTCGGCGGCCGCTGGCGCGCGGCCGCCGAGGTCGTGAAGCTCGCCGCGCTGGTGTTCTCGTGCGCATTCATGGCCGCGGTGGTCTGGTGGGGGATCCCGGAGGTCGAGGACAGCCTGAAGTACGAGGCGCGCACCGAGAGCCTGGCCTTCCCGATGTGGCCGTTCCTCGCCGTGCTGCTTTTTTCCTTCGCCTGCATGGGCATCACCATGCTGTTCCAGATCTACCGGGCAGCGCAGGCGCTGCGCGGTCGCACGGTGCTGGAGGAACCCGTAGAGAAGATGGACGGGACGCACTGATGGCGATCGTCGGCATCGTCCTGTTCGCGCTGCTGCTGCTGGCAGTGCCGATCGGCATCGCGCTGAGCTCCGCCGCGGCGGCGTTCATCATGGTCGACCCGCTGCTCGAGACCAACGTCATCTTCCGGCAGTTCTTCAGCTTCATCGCACGCTACTCGCTGACCGCCATCCCGCTGTTCATCTTCGCCGGCTTCCTGATGGAGAAGACCGGCCTCATCAAGCAGCTGTTCGCCTTCGCCGATTCGCTCGTCGGTCACCTGCCGGGCGGCTTCGGCGTGGCGACGGTGCTCGCCTGCGTGCTGTTCGGCTCCATCTCGGGCTCGAGCGTGGCGATGGCGGCGGCCATGTCGGTCATCGCCATCCCGGAGATGAGGAAACGCGGCTACCCCGACTGGCTCTCCGGCGGGCTGGTGGCGACCGCCGGAGGGATCGCCATCCTGATACCGCCGAGCATTCCGCTGCTGATCTACGGCATCGTCACCGAGACTTCGGTGGTGAGGCTGTTCTTCGCCGGGGTGATCCCGGGGCTCCTGCTCGCGCTGGGCAACATCATCACCGTGGTGGTCATTGCGATCTGGCTCAAGCTGCCGCGCAGCGGGAAGTTCGAGGCGGCCCGGGCGTGGCGGGAGTCGAAGGGCGCGCTGCCCGCGCTCGGCATGCCGGTGGTCATCCTGGGCGGGTTGTACGGCGGCGTGTTCACGCCCACCGAGGCGGCAGCTGCCGCGTGCGGCTACGCGATGATCTACGGGCTGATCGTCGGCCGCGGAGAGTTCATCAGGCAGCTCCTGCCCACGGCGATGCGCGCGATGAACCTCACCGGCGTGATCCTGTTCCTCATCGGCAGCGTCGGCGTGTTCCAGTTCCTCGCCGCCAACATGTACTGGCCGCAACGCATCACCGACACCATCGTCAGCTGGGGACTGACCCCGCTCGGCTTCATCTTCGCCTACATGGGCGTGCTGCTGATCCTCGGCATGTTCGTCGACGGCGTGGCGATGATCCTGCTCACCGTGCCGGTCATCTTTCCGGTGGCCTACGCGATGAAGATCGACCCGGTGGCCCTGGGCATCATGCTGACGCTGAACATCGAGATGGGCGTGGTCACGCCGCCGGTGGGCCTGAATCTCTTCGCCGTGAGCGGAACGTCCAAGATCCCCCTGCACGAGGTGATCAAGGGAACGATTCCCTTCTTCATCGGCGACGGGGCTGTCCTTCTGCTGGTGATCTTCTTCCCGGAGCTCGCCACCTGGCTGCCGAACCTGCTGGTGACCGACGTCTTCAACAAGTAGCGGCGCGGCGCCTGACCCCCTATTCCTCAGGCAGGATCGGCCGCGCGCGGTGGCCCATGCCGAACATGACGTAGCCGGACAGCGCGTAGGCGAGGAACAGGCCGAACAGCACCAGCGAGGGCCGCGAGGCGACCACCGACATCGCCACCACGGAGGCGAGGATCACCCACAGCGGCACGCGCTTCTTCCAGTTCACTTCCTTGAAGCTCCAGAACGGCACGTTGGACACCATGGTGATGCCGACGAACACGGCGGTGATCCAGGTGACGCCGGCGAGCCAGTCGTTCGGCTTGAAGCCGAAGTCGGTCAGGACCCACAGCAGCCCGGCGATCACCGCCGCGCCCGAGGGGCTCGGCAGCCCCTGGAAGTAGCGCTTGTCGATCACCGCGATGTTGGCGTTGAAGCGCGCCAGGCGGATGCCGGCGCCGGCGCAGTAGATGAAGGCGCCGATCCAGCCGGCAGTGCCGAGGTCCTTCAGCACCCAGGTGTAGGCCATCAGCGCCGGCGCGGCGCCGAAGGCCACCATGTCGGCGATCGAGTCGTACTGCGCGCCGAATTCGCTCTGCGTGTTGGTCCAGCGCGCGACGCGCCCGTCCATGCCGTCGAGCACCATGGCGACGAAGATCGCGATGCAGCCGACCTCGAAGCGGCCGTTCATCGCCTGCACGATGGCGAAGAAGCCGCAGAACAGCACCCCGGTGGTGAACAGGTTGGGCAGCAGGTAGATGCCGCGGCGGCGCAGCCCGCCCGCCAGCGGCACGGGCGACCCGGCCCGCGGGCCCGCGTTCGGGTCTGCTACTTCGTCGGGTTCGTATTCGGGGGCGTCAGCCATGCGAGCACGCTCTCTGCGGCGTAGACCTTCTCGCCGATCGCCGCCTGCACCTGGGCGTCGAGCGGCAGGTAGACGTCGACGCGCGAGCCGAAGCGGATGAAGCCGAAGCGCTGGCCGCGCTCGAGCTCGGCGCCGGCCTCAACATAGCACAGGATGCGGCGCGCGATCAGCCCCGCCACCTGCACGCAGGTCACGTCGCGGCCGTCGCGCGTGCGCAGCCACAGGGCGTTGCGCTCGTTCTCGAGCGAGGCCTTGTCGAGCGCCGCGTTGACGAAGGCGCCGGGAAAGTACCAGCGCTCCTGCACCGTGCCGTCGACCGGCGAGCGGTTCGAATGCACGTTGAACACGTTCATGAACACGCTGATCTTCAGCGCGTCGCGCTTGACGTAAGGATCCTGCGCCCTGCCGACCTCGACGATGCGGCCGTCGGCCGGCGACAGCACCGCGCGCGGGTCGTCGGGGATGGCGCGCGGCGGATCGCGGAAAAATTGAAGAACAAACAGGGTGGCCGCCCAGAACGGCAGCGACCACAGCCATCCTGCAAAAAAAAGTACTAAGACAGAAAAAACAAGACCAATTCCGAGGAACGGCCAGCCTTCGCGCGCGATGATGGGGTGCGGATAGGCTCGCACCTTATTTCGGCTCTTCTTCCTTGAGGCGCTCGGATCCCTGGCCCTGCTGCATTGCCTTGTTGATGTCGGTCGTGACCTTGTCGATGGTCTTCTTCGGCTGCTGGCCGATGCTCTTCGACTGCTCCGGGCTGCACGCGGCGGCCAGGAGCAGCAGCGCCAGCGCGCTAGTTTTTCGAAGTGTCGACAAGGCGGTTTTTCTTGATCCAGGGCATCATTTCGCGCAACCGCGCGCCGACCTTCTCGATCGGCAGCTCGGCGGTCATGCGCCGGCGCGACAGCAGGGTCGGCGCCCCGGCGCGGTTCTCCAGCACGAACTCCTTGGCGTATTCGCCCGACTGGATGCGCGCCAGCACCTCCTTCATGCGCTCGCGCGTGCCCTTGTCGATGATCTTCGGCCCGCTGGTGTATTCGCCGTACTCGGCGTTGTTGGAGATCGAGTAGTTCATGGTGCCGATGCCGCCCTCGTACATCAGGTCGACGATCAGCTTGAGCTCGTGCAGGCATTCGAAGTAGGCCATCTCGGGCGCGTAGCCGGCGTCGACCAGCGTGTCGAAGCCGGCCTTCACCAGCTCGACGCAGCCGCCGCACAGTACCGTCTGCTCGCCGAACAGGTCGGTCTCGGTCTCCTCCTTGAAATCGGTCTCGATGATGCCGGCCTTGCCGCCGCCGATCGCCGCAGCGTAGGACAGCGCCATCTCGCGTGCCTTCTTGGACGCATTGCGGTGCACCGCGATCAGCATCGGCACGCCGCCGCCTGAAGCGTAGGTCGAGCGCACGGTATGGCCCGGCGCCTTGGGCGCCACCATCCACACGTCGAGGTCGGCGCGCGGCTGGATCAGGCCGTAGTGGATGTTGAAGCCGTGGGCGAAGGCCAGCGACGCCCCTTTCTTGATGTTCGGCTCGATGAATTCCTGGTACACCTGCGCGTGGTGCTCGTCGGGCAGCAGCACCATCACGATGTCCGCGCCCTTGATCGCCGCGGCCATCTCGGCGACCTTGACGCCGCCCTTCTTCGCCTTGTTCCAGGAGGCGCCGCCCTTGCGCAGCGCGACGGTGACCTTGATGCCCGATTCCTGCAGGTTCTGCGCATGCGCGTGGCCCTGCGAGCCGTAGCCGACGATGGTGACCTTTTTCCCCTTGATGAGGGAAAGATCCGCGTCTTTATCGTAGTAGACCTTCATTGATTTCCCCTGAAAAGCTTAAACACGAAGGACGCGGTTGCCGCGTCCGATACCGCTTGCTCCCGTACGAACCGTTTCGATGATGGCGCCCTGGTCGAGGGACTTGATGAAGGCGTCGAGCTTGGCGCCGTCTCCGGTGAGCTCGATGGTGTAGGTGTTGTCCGAGACGTCGATGATGCGGCCCCTGAAGATGTCGGCCATGCGCTTCATGTCGTCGCGCTCCTTCTGGCCGGCGCGGACTTTGATGAGCATCAGCTCGCGCTCGATGTGCTCGGCCTGCGACAGGTCGATCACCTTGACCACCTCGATCAGCTTGTTCAGCTGCTTGGTGATCTGCTCGACCACGTCCTCGGAGCCGCTGGTGACGATGGTCATGCGCGACATCGACGCGTCCTCGGTCGGCGCCACGGTCAGCGTCTCGATGTTGTAGCCGCGCGCCGAGAACAGCCCGGCGATGCGCGAAAGCGCCCCCGCCTCGTTCTCCACGAGGACGGAAATGATATGTCTGCTCACAGGTCCTCGGAAAGGATCATCTCGGTGATCCCCTTGCCTCCGGGGATCATCGGATACACGTTTTCGGTCTGGTCGGTGAGGAAGTCGAGGAACACCAGCTCGGTCTTGCGCGCAAACGCGTCTTTCAGCGCCGGCTCGACATCGGCGGGCTGCTCGATCAGCACGCCGCGGTGGCCGTAGCCCTCGGTCACCTTGACGAAGTCGGGCAGCGCGTCCATGTAGGACTCGGAATAGCGGTTGCCGTGGAAGAACTGCTGCCACTGGCGCACCATGCCCATGTACTTGTTGTTCAGGTTGATGATCTTGATCGGCAGGCGGTACTGCTTGCAGGTGGAGAGCTCCTGCAGGCACATCTGGATCGACGACTCGCCGGTGACGCAGGCGACGGTCGCGCCGGGGTTCGCCATCTGCACGCCCATCGCCGCCGGCAGGCCGAAGCCCATGGTGCCGAGGCCGCCCGAGTTGATCCAGCGCCGCGGCTGGTCGAACTTGTAGAACTGCGCCGCCCACATCTGGTGCTGGCCGACGTCGGAGGTGACGAAGGCTTCGCCTTTCGTGACTTCGTACAGCTTCTCCAGCACGAACTGCGGCTTGATGATCTTCGAGTTGCGGTCGTACTTGAGGCAGTCCTTCGCCCGCCACTCCTCGATCTGCTTCCACCAGGGCTTCAGGTCCTTGGTTTTTGCATTTTTGAGAAGAGCCAAAAGATCGAGCAGCACGTCGGTGATATTCCCCACGATCGGCACGTCGACCTTGACTCTTTTCGAGATGGACGACGGGTCGATGTCGATGTGGATGATCTTGCGCGGGTTCTGCGCGAAGTGCGCCGGGTTGCCGATGACGCGGTCGTCGAAGCGCGCGCCGATCGCGAGCAGCACGTCGCAGTGCTGCATCGCCATGTTGGCTTCGTAGGTGCCGTGCATGCCGAGCATGCCGAGGAACTGCGGGTCGGTGGCGGGATACGCGCCCAGGCCCATCAGCGTGTTGGTGCAGGGGAACCCGAGTTGTCTTACCAATTCTCTTAATTCAGAAGAAGAATTCGACAGCACGACGCCGCCGCCGGTGTAGACCATCGGCCGCTCGGCCTCGAGCAGCAGCTGCACCGCCTTCTTGATCTGCCCGGCGTGGCCCTTGCGCACCGGGTTGTACGAGCGCAGGGTGATCACTTCCGGGTACTGGAACTCGCAGCTCGCCGCGGTCACGTCCTTCGGGATGTCCACGACCACCGGGCCGGGCCGGCCGGTCGTGGCGATGTGGAACGCCTTCTTCATGGTCGAGGCGAGGTCCTTCACGTCCTTGACCAGCATGTTGTGCTTCACGATCGGCCGCGTGATGCCGACCGTGTCGCATTCCTGGAACGCGTCCAGGCCGATGGCGTGCGTCGGCACCTGGCCGGTGAGCACCACCATCGGGATGGAATCCATGTACGCGGTAGCGATCCCGGTCACCGCGTTGGTCACGCCCGGGCCCGAGGTCACCAGCGCCACGCCGACCTTCAGCGACGAGCGCGAGTAGCCGTCGGCGGCGTGCACTGCGCCCTGCTCGTGGCGCACCAGCACGTGCTTCACCTTGTCCTGCTTGAAGAGCTCGTCGTAGATGAACAGCACCGCGCCGCCGGGATAGCCGAAGATGTACTCGACGCCCTCCTCCTGGAGGCAGCGTACGACGATCTCGGCGCCGGTGATGGCGGTGGTCTTGACTCGGTCCATGGAGGCTAAAAAGCTTTGTAAACCATGATGGTAACATCGTTGCGGACAAAAACAGACCCACCGGAGGGTCACCCCTGGCAAGCCGCAGCGAGCTTTCCGCATTCCTCGCGGGCATCGAGAAGCGCGCATTCAAGCAAGCCGTGTTCGCCGTGCGCGACGAAGAGGCGGCGCTCGACATCGTGCAGGACGCGATGCTGCGGCTCGCGGAGAAGTACGGCCACCTTCCGGCCGCCGAGCTGCCGCCGCTCTTCCACCGCATCGTGCAGAACGCGATCCGCGACTGGTTCCGGCGCCAGAAGGTGCGCTCGCTGTGGACCACGCTGCTCTCCTCGCTCGCTCCGGGGCGCGACGGCGACGACGACCAGGATCCGCTCGAAACCCTGCAGCCTGCCGGCGCGACCGGTCTCGAGGGCTCGCCCGCGGCACTCTTTGAACAAACTCAAGTACTTGAAATCATTGAGCAAGAGATTTCCCGCTTGCCAGAGCGTCAACGCCAAGCTTTCATCCTGCGTTACTGGGAGGAACTGGACGTGTCCGAAACCGCTCAGGCCATGGGCTGCTCCGAGGGCAGCGTGAAAACGCACTGCTCGCGCGCAACGCATGCTCTGGCGGCTGCGCTTACCGGGCGCGGGATCACGCTGGAGCCCAAGTCATGAACGAGATGCACTTCGCCAACCGGATCCGCCACCTGCTGAATCGCGGCGCCACCGAGGTCGAGCCGCGCATCGCTGCGCGCCTCGCGCAGGCGCGCGAGCGCGCCCTCGCCGTGCAGCGGCCCGAGCCGGCGCTCGGCTGGGCAGACAACATCACCGGCGGCGGCTGGGGCGGCTTCGCCCTGCGCGTGCTGCTGCCGCTCGCGATGCTGGCGGCCGGCGGCGCCGCGCTCTACACCTGGCAGCAGAACCAGCGCGCGGCCGAGCTCGAGGAGATCGACGCGCTGCTGCTCACCGACGACCTGCCGATCGACGCCTACCTCGATCGCGGGTTCCAGAACTGGCTCAAGCGCCGGGCCGCGGAGCAGTGATGCTGCGGCTGCTGGCGATCGCCCTCGCCCTGTGCCTCGCCGGCGCGGCGTCCGCCGAGGAACCCGTGGACTTCGTGCCGAAGCCTTTCACGCCCAAGCCGGTGGCCAAGCCCCCCGCGGCCAAAGCGAAGGCGGTGGCGCGCCCGGCCTGGGCGGAGCTCACCGCCGGGCAGCAGAAGACCCTCGCCCCGCTGAAGGCCGACTGGGACAGTCTCGAGCCCGAGCGCCGGCGCAAGTGGCTCGGCATCGCCAAGCGCTACCCGACGATGAAGGCCGAGGAGCAGGAGCGCGTCCAACTCCGCATGCAGCACTGGGCCAGGCTCACGCCCGAGCAGCGCCGCCTCGCACGCGAGACCTACAAGCAGATCACCAAGGCGACGCCCGGGCAGCGCGGCCGGCTGAGCGAGCAGTGGGTCGAGTACCAGCAGCTGCCGCCGCGGGAGCGCGAGGGCCCCGCGCCGGAACCGCGAAGGAAAAACTAGCCCGGTGGGCACGCCCGGCCTCGCCCGGCGGCTGATGTCGATGGGCTACGAGGCGATCCTGCTGTTCGCGGTCGCCTTCTTCGCCGCCTGGCTGTTCTTCTTCGCGAGCGGCGCGCGCGACGCCACCCACGGCTGGCTGCGCTACGCCCTGCAGCTGTTCATCGGCACGGTGTTCGCCGCCTACTTCCTGTGGTGCTGGCTGCGCGGCGGCCAGACCCTCGCGATGAAGGCCTGGGGCATCAAGCTCGTGGACGTCACGCCGCGCAAAGCCCTGCTGCGCTTCGTGCTGGCGCTGGCGCTGCTGCCGGTCTCCATCCTGTGGGCGCCGTTCGATCGCGACCGGCAGTTCCTGCACGACCGCCTTGCGGGAACGCGTCTGGTTTCCGTCTAAGGCTAGACAAAGCGGGTTGCGCTTCCTATCGTTATCGCCGGAGGCGTCCATGGATGCAAAACACGCACGGCCGTTCGATTCCATCGAGAGCGCGCACGAATTTGTCGCTTTCCTCGCTGACCGCATTGAAGAAGCGACAAGAGAGGTTCAGGGACACTCCGCCCAGGCCAAGGCAGAGAGCAACCAGCGGCGCGTGGAGGCTCTGGCCGTCGCGCTCCTCAAGATGAGTCAACTCTCCACACACATGCAGAAAAGCCGCCGGATCCTGAACGACCTGCGCACCCTTCGAAGGCTATTGTTTCAAGAGCGCGACCCAAGATGACCGCTGGGTCCCTCTAACGCCGCTCCACCCACCACATCATGAGCATCGCCGCGGCGAGGAAGGCGGCGCCCGGCGCCACCGCGGCGGAGAACGGCGGCCAGGCCTGCAGCAGGCCGATGTGCGAGAACAGGTTGTTCAGCATGTGGAAGAAGATGCCCAGCATGATGCCGAGGAACACCTTGAAGCCGACCATGCCGGAGCGCGCCTGCATGTAGGCGAAAGGCAGCGCGAGCGCCATCATCACCAGCGCCGCCAGCGGGTACAGCACCTTCTTCCACAGCGCGATTTCGTAGCGCTCGGTTTTCTGGCGGTTGCCGGCGAGGTGCTGGGTGTACTTGTGCAGCGCCCAGGCCGACATGCGCTCGGGGCGCACGATCAGCGCGTCCAGCATCTGCGGGCTGACCGCCGAGCGCCATTGCTGCTCGGGGCGGCGCTCGGTGCGCGGGCCCTCGGCGGTGAAGCGGGTCTGCACCACGTCGACCAGGCGCCAGGCGCCCTTGCCGTCGTATTCGGCGCGCTGCGCGAGCGTGATCTGGCGCAGGCGGTAGCCCGGGTCGAAGTCGTAGATGCGCACCCCGCCGAGCAGGTGGGTCTGGCGCGCCTCGCGCACGTTGATGAACGAGCCCTCGTCCTTGAACCACAGGCCCGAGTCGAGGTCCTGGCCGATCGCCGAGCTCATGGCGCGCAGCTTCACCTTCTGCGCCTGCCCCTCGGACCAGGGCGCGACCCACTCGCCGATGACGAAGGTAAGCACCACGAAGGCGAGCCCGACCTTGCCGAGTGCCGCCGCGGCGCGCGCCGGCGACATCCCCGAGGCGCGCATCACGGTGTACTCGGAGTTGCTGGCGAGGTGCGCCAGGACGTAGAGCGTGCCGATCAGCACCACCACCGGCAGCAGCTCGTAAGCGTGGGTCGGCATCGACAGCAGCACGAAGGTGAACACCTGGCGCAGCTGGTAGTCGACCTTGCCGAGGTCGGCGAGCTCGCGGATCAGGTCGAAAAAGGCGAACAGGCCGAGGAAGCCGACCAGCACGAACGCCGTCGCACCGAAGATCTGCGTGGCGAGGTAGCGCTCCAGGGTGCGCATGCTCAGGACCTCGCCCGGCCCGGCAGGCGGATCAGCTGCATGCGCTGGGCGAACATCACCAGCAGCAGCAGCGCCATGCCGGCGTGCACCAGCCACCAGCCCAGGCCGAACTCCAGGCGTCCCTGCGCCACGCGCGCCTGGCTGACGCTGAGCAGGTTGGAGTAGACGATGTAGGTGAACAGCGCGAACAGCAGGTTGGCCGAGCGCCCGGCGCGCGGGTTGACGAAGCTCATCGGGATCGCGAGCAGCACCAGCACCAGCGCCGAGATCGGGATGCCGATGCGCCACAGCAGCTCGCCCAGGTTCTGGCTGCTCGGGTTCATGATCAGCGCCCAGGTCTGCAGGTTCTTGTGGGTCGGCGTCACCTCCCGGCCTTCGCGCGCCTCGATGCGCGCCGCGTAGCGGTCGAACTCGGTGATGCGGTATTCCGCGTCGCCCGGCGCCCCCTCGTAGCGCCGGCCCTGCTCGAGCACGATGAAGCGGTCGCCGTTGGCCGCGGTCTCGGTGTGCCCGCTGCGGCTCATGCTGACGCCGCCGCGGTTCTGGTGCACCGAGCTGACGAAGATGTTCTGCACCGCGGTGGAATCGCCCGATACCGACTCGACGAAGAACACGCGCTGCTTGTTCGAGGTCTCGCCGAACACGCCCGGGTTGACGCGCGACACGTCGTCGCGCGTCTCGAGCCGCGTGGCGTACTGCCCCGCCATCTGCGCCGCCCACGGCGAGATGAACAGCGACAGCGCCACGATCACCGCGATCTGCGGCGCCGCGAACACCAGCACCGGCTTGAGCCAGGCGGTGAGCGGCAGGCCGGCGCCAAACCAGATCACCATCTCGGAGTCGCGCCAGCTGCGCGTCAGCGCCAGCAGCACCGAGATGAACATGGTCAGCGACAGCAGCACCGGCAGCACGCCGAGCGCGAAGAAACCGAGGAAGGCGACCACTGCATCGGAAGGGAACTTGCCGCCCGCGGCCTGGCCGAGCAGGCGGATCAGACGCGTGGTCAGCGCGATCGCGAACAGCGTCATGAACACCGCGCCCGCCAGACTGGCGAACTCCCTGAGCAGCGCCCGGTGGAAGATCATGCGATACTTTCCGCCCGTGGAATTTAGCATAAAGACGCTCTCGCCCGAGGCGGCGAAGACCGGCTGCACGGTCGTAGGCGTGTACGCCTCCCCGTCCGCATCTTCGTCCGCATCTTCGTCCCCGGGCGGCGAGCTCAGCCCCGCCGCGCAGCGCGTCGACCGGGCGGCGAAGGGCGCGCTGAAGAAGGCCCTGAGCGATCTCTCCGGCAAGACCGGCTCGACGCTGCTGCTGCGCGCCCTGCCCGGCGTCGGCGCCGAGCGCGTTCTGCTGGTCGGGCTGGGCGAGCGCAAGGCCTTCGGCGAAGCCGCCTATCGCGAGGCTCTGCGCGCCGCGGCCAGCGCGCTCAAGGAGCTCGGCGCGCGCGATGCGGCGCTGTTCCTGGTCGAGCTCAAGGTCGGGGCGCGCTCGCCCGCCTGGAACCTGCGGCACGCGGTTCTCGGCGTGCGCGAGGCCTTCTACCGCTTCGACCAGCTCAAGTCGCGCAAGAAGACGCCTGCCCCGGCCTTACAGCATGTTGTTTTCTCTCTAACATCAAGATTCGAACTCCGTGGGGCGCTCGCCGAGGCGGTCGCCACCGCCGACGGCGTGGACCTCGCCAAGACGCTCGGCAACCTGCCGCCGAACATCTGCACCCCGGCCTACCTCGCCGGGGAGGCGAGGAAGCTCGCGCGCCAGTACAAGCTCGGCATCAAGGTGCTGGAGCGCCGCGACATGGCCAAGCTCGGCATGGGCGCCCTGCTCGCCGTCGCCAGCGCCTCGCACCAGCCGCCGAAGCTCATTGTTTTGCATTACCAAGGAAAAAAGAACCAAAAACCTCTTGCGCTCGTCGGCAAGGGCATCACCTTCGACACCGGCGGCATCTCGCTCAAGCCCGCCGGCGAGATGGACGAGATGAAGTACGACATGTCGGGCGCCGGGGCGGTGCTCGGCGCGATCCGCGCGCTCGCCGGGATGAAGGCGCCGGTGAACGTGGTCGGCGTGATCCCGACCTGCGAGAACATGCCCGGCGGCCAGGCCACCCGCCCGGGGGACATCGTCACCACCCTTTCCGGGCAGACCGTCGAGATCCTGAACACCGATGCCGAGGGACGCCTGATCCTGTGCGACGCGCTCAGCTACGCCGAGCGCTTCCGCCCGGAGGCGGTGATCGACATCGCGACCCTGACCGGCGCCTGCGTCATCGCGCTCGGCCACGTCGCCTCGGGGCTGTTCGCCAACGATGCGAAGCTCGCCGAAGAGCTGCGCGCCGCGGCCGACGACGCCTGGGACCGCGTCTGGCCGATGCCCCTGTGGGACGACTACCAGGAGCAGTTGCGCTCCAACTTCGCCGACATGGCGAACATCGGCGGGCGGCCGGCCGGCAGCATCACCGCGGCCTCGTTCCTGGCGCGCTTCACGCGCAAGCTGCGCTGGGCGCACCTCGACGTCGCCGGCACCGCCTGGAAGAGCGGCCGCGACAAGGGCTCCACCGGCAGGCCGGTGCCGCTGCTGGTGCGCTTCGCGCTGCGACGCGCTGGGCAAAAATGACCGGCATCGACTTCTATTTCAATGCGGCGGATCGTCTGCAGGTCGCCTGCCGCCTCGCCGGCAAGGCGCTGAAGCAGCGCCAGCGGCTGCTGATCTACGCTCCCGAGAGCGACACCGCGGCGCGCATCGACAAGCTGCTGTGGACCACGCCGGCGATCGGCTTCGTGCCGCATTGCGCCGCGCACGACGCGCTCGCCGCCGAGACTCCGGTGCTGATCGCCTCGGACGAGGCGAGCCCGCCGGAGTGCACGCTGCTGCTCAACCTGGCTGCGGGCTGCCCGCCGCACTTCGAGCGCTTCGCGAGGCTTCTCGAGATTGTTGCCGTGGATGAGGAAGAAAAAAAGCGGGGCCGGGCCCGCTACCGCTACTACCTCGACCGCGGCTACAGCATCGCCCACCACGACCTTTCGCAGACCCATGAGTGAAAAAGACGTCCCGGTACTCACCGAGATGGTGGCCGACGAGCGCGCGCCGCGCCGCGCGATGGACGCCGCGGCGCTCGAGGCGCTGGCGCGCGAGCTCGAGCGCGCGGTCCTCGAGCGGCTCGGCCCGGAAATCGACCGCGTCATCGAGGAGCGCCTGGGGCGCACCCTGAACACCGTGCTGGGGCAGGCGCTCGCCAGCGCGCGCGCCGAGCTCACCGTGAGCGTCACCCAGATGGTGCGCGAGGCGGTGGCGGCATCGGTGGCGCACGCGCTGGCGCTGCCCAAACCCGAATAGTGCTCGACAAGAGCTTCAACCCGGCGGCGATCGAGGAGGCCTGGTACGCCCGCTGGGAGTCCTCGGGGTTTTTCAAGGAAAACAATCAT
This sequence comes from uncultured Enterobacteriaceae bacterium, assembly GCA_964576525.1. GTDB lineage: Bacteria > Pseudomonadota > Gammaproteobacteria > Burkholderiales > SG8-39 > SCGC-AG-212-J23. The sequence goes on along the minus strand of CAZNVH010000012.1, from coordinate 26,428 downwards.
TCGACCCCCGCCTACTGCATTCAACTCCCGCCGCCCAATGTCACCGGCACGCTGCACATGGGGCACGCGTTCCAGCAGACGTTGATGGACGCGCTCATCCGCTATCACCGCATGCGCGGCGCGAACACCAACTGGATCGTCGGCACCGACCACGCCGGCATCGCGACGCAGATCGTGGTCGAGCGCCAGCTCGAGATCGAGGGCAAGTCGCGCCACGACCTCGGCCGCGAGAAGTTCGTCGAGCGCGTGTGGCAGTGGAAGCAGCAGTCGGGCTCGAGCATCACGCGCCAGATGCGCCGCCTGGGCGCCTCGGCCAACTGGCAGGACGAGTACTTCACCATGGACGACAGGATGTCGCGCGCCGTGGTCGAAGTATTTGTTCAGTTATTTGAACAAAAACTCATTTATCGCGGCAAGCGCCTGGTGAATTGGGACCCGGTGCTGGGCACCGCGGTGTCCGACCTCGAGGTCGATACCGAGGAGACGATCGGCACGATGTGGCAGATCGTCTACCCCTTCGTCGACGGCCCGCAGCCTTCGCAGGACAAGGAAGGCAAGCCCATCAAGCTGCGCGGCATGACCATCGCCACCACCCGGCCCGAAACGATGCTCGCCGACGGCGCGGTCGCTGTGCACCCGGAAGATCCGCGCTACCGCCACCTGCTCGGCAAGCGCGTCATCCTGCCGCTGTGCGACCGCAGCATCCCCGTGGTGGCCGACGAGATGGTCGAGCGCGACTTCGGCACCGGCTGCGTGAAGATTACCGGCGCGCACGACTTCAACGACTACGGCGCCGCGATCCGGCACAAGCTGCCCCTGATCGTCATCTTCACGCTCGACGCCAAGATCAACGAAAACGGCCCGAAGCAGTTCCAGGGCATGGACCGCTACGTCGCGCGCAAGGCGGTCGTGGCACAGCTCGAGCGCGAGAACTTCCTCGCCGGCGCCGAGCCGCACAAGATGATGCTGCCCAAGTCCGGCCGCACCGGCGTGGTGGTCGAGCCGATGCTCACCGACCAGTGGTTCGTGAAAATGGACAGCCTGGCCCGGGACGGGCTCGACGTGGTGGCGCGCGGCGAGGTGAAGTTCTTCCCCGAGCACTGGGCGAAGACCTACAACGAGTGGCTCGGCAACATCCAGGACTGGTGCATCTCACGGCAGATCTGGTGGGGACACCAGATTCCCGCCTGGTACGACGCCGAAGGAAATATTTTTGTCGCTCGCTCGGAGAAGGAGGCTCTGGAAAAATCCAAAGGCAAACCCCTGCAAAGGGATCCCGACGTCCTCGACACGTGGTTCTCGTCGCAGCTCGTGCCCTTCTCCTCGCTCGGCTGGCCGGACCAGACGCCCGACCTCGACCGGTTCCTGCCCTCGGATGTCCTGATCACGGGAAACGACATCATCTTCTTCTGGGTGGCGCGCATGATCATGGCGACGCGCCATTTCACCGGCAAGGTGCCCTTCCGCCATGTCTACATCAACGCCATCGTGCGCGACGCCGAGGGCGAGAAGATGTCGAAGTCCAGGGGCAACACCATCGACCCGCTCGACCTGATCGACGGCATCTCCTACCAGAAGCTGCTGGAGAAATCGACCGTCGGGCTGCTGAAGGGCGAGCACCGCGAGCGCATCGAGAAGTACGTCAAGAGCCACTACCCGGCCGGCATCCCGGCGTTCGGCGCCGACGCGCTGCGCTTCACCTTCGCCTCGCTGGCGAGCTTCGCCATCACGCTCAACTTCGACCTCGGCCGCTGCGAGGGCTACCGCAACTTCTGCAACAAGCTGTGGAACGCGACGCGCTTCGTGCTGATGAACACCGACGGCAAGGACTGCGGCACGGACGAATCGAAGCCGGTCAAGCTGTCCTTCGTCGACCGCTGGATCGTCAGCCGGCTGCAGCGCACCGAGGCCGAGGCGACGCAGGGTCTCGACGAGTACCGCTTCGACAACGCGGCGGGCGCGGTCTACCGCTTCGTCTGGGACGAGTACTGCGACTGGTACGTCGAGCTGGCGAAGGTGCAGCTGCAATCGCCCGACGAGGCCGTCCAGCGCGGCACGCGCCGCACGCTGGTGCGCGTGCTCGAGACGGCGCTGCGCCTCGCCCACCCGATCATCCCCTTCATCACCGAGGAGCTGTGGCAGAAGGTGGCGCCGCTCGCCGGCAAGAAGGGCCAGGCTGCTAGTGGCCTCCCTGAAACCATCATGCTGCAGCCCTACCCCAAATCGCAGCCTGAGAAGATCGACGAGCAGGCCGAGCGCGAAGTCGCGGCGCTCAAGGAATGGACGGTAGCCGCGCGCAACCTCAAGAGCGAGGCCAGGATCACCGAGCGGGTCGAGGCGATCGTGTCGGGCCCGGACATCGGGCCGCTTGTTCCCTACATCGCTGCGCTGGCCAGGCTGTCGGCTATTTCCACGGTGAGCGAGGATCAGTTCAACAAGACCGACGCCTCGCTCGCGGTGGTCGGCAGCTCCAAGCTGAAGCTGAAGATCGAAGTCGATCCAGCCGCCGCGCGCGAGCGCGTGGCGAAAGAGATCGCCCGGGTCGCCGGCGAGATCGCCGGCGCGGAAGCCAAGCTCGCGAACGAGAACTTCGTGCAGCGCGCGCCCGCCAGCGTGGTCGAGGAAATGCGCACGCGCCTGGCCGACCGCAGGTCCACCCTGGCCAAGCTCAAAGAGCAGCAAGAGAAGCTTACGGCGCGAGCGTGAACCTGCCGGCAGGTCTGAGGGCGCTGCGTCACCGTGATTTCCGCCTGTTCTTCGTCGGCCAGGGCGTCTCCCAGATGGGCACCTGGCTGCAGATGATCGCCACCAGCTGGCTGGTGTACCGCCTGTCGGGCTCGACCTTCCTCCTCGGCCTGTCGGCCTTCGCCATGCAGATCTCGTTCCTCGTCATGGCGCCGCTCGCCGGGGTGTTCGTCGACCGCCTCGACCGGCGCCGCGTGCTGATCGTGACCAATTCGATCGCCGTGCTGCAGGCGACGGCCATGTTCGCGCTGGTGGCGCTCGGCCACGTGCAGCCCTGGCACCTGATCGCAGGCAACCTGGTGCTCGGCATAGTGAGCGCCTGCGACGCGCCGGCGCGCCAGTCGATCCTGATCCAGCTGGTCGGCGGCCGCGCCGACCTGCCCAACGCCATCGCGCTCAACTCGGTGATGATGAACGGCGCGCGCTTCGTCGGCCCGATGGTGGGCGGCGGCCTGATCGCGGCGTTCGGCGAGAAGTGGGGCTTCGGCATCAACGCGCTGTCCTACTTCGTGATGATCGGCGCGCTCGCCCGCATGACGCCCTCGCCGCAGGCGCCGGCGCGCGAGCATGGCGGGCTGTGGCGCGAACTCGCCGCCGGCGCGCGCTACGCCTACGGCTTCCTGCCTTCGCGCTGCGCGCTGCTGCTCCTCACCGCCACCAGCCTGAGCGTCAATTCCTACGCCGCGCTCATGCCGTGGTTCGCACGCGAGACGTTCCACGGCGACTCCGGCATGCTCGGCCTGATGCTCGGCGCGGCGGGCCTGGGCGCGGTGTCGGGCATGCTGTACCTCGCCTCGCGCCCCGGCATTCGCGGCCTGTTCCGCCTCATAGGCTGGACTGCGGCGCTCGCCGGCGCCGCGCTGGTCGTCTTCTCGCTCAGCCACCGGCTGTGGCTCGCGCTGCCGGCGCTCTATTTCGTCGGCATGGGGCTGATGCTCACCGCGGCCTCCACCAACACGGTGCTGCAGAGCATCGTGCCCGACGAGTTGCGCGGGCGCGTCGCCTCGCTCTACGTCATGTCGTTTCTAGGCATGTCGCCGCTTGGCGCGCTCGCCGCAGGCTGGGCGGCCGAGCACATCGGCCCGCCCGCCACGCTCGCCATCTGCGGCGGCGCCGCGCTTGCCGCCGCCGCGATCTACGCGCTGCGCCTGCCCGCGATCCGGCGCGAGATCCGGCCGGTGTACCAGCGCCTCGGCGTGCCCGACTAGCTCCTAGCGGCCGGGCCGGCGCCGGGCGTCACTCCCCGATGCGGGTATTCCTCGGGTTCCTCATCCAGGTCGCGATGTCCTTCGCCAGGGTCTCCAGGCAGCGGCCGAGCACCGAGCACGAGCCCTTGAAGCCGCCGAACGCCCCGCCCATCGAGCTGCGCGTGCCAGTGAAGGCCGCGATCTCCTTGCCGTCCTCGATCAGGCGGCCCTTGACGACGACCGCCTTGCGGTGGCCGATGAACGCGTTGCCGCTAGAGATGGCGTCGCTGATCTGGACCAGCAGGACCCGCCCTTTCCCCGCCTGCGCTGCCTGATCGTCCACGACCGGCTCAAAGCCGGCGTTGCGCATCGCGGACACCAGAAGCTGCGCGCCCTGCTACGGCAGCTGGCACTCGGTCAGCACCGCCTTGGCGATCGAGTTCGGGTCGATGTACGACATGTCCCGGCCGATGATCACCTTCATGGAGCCTGCCGCCGCTGGCGCCGCCGCAGCGGGCGCGCTGTCGGGAGCCGCCGGAGCGGGCGCGCTGGCGGGAGCCGCCGGAGCGGGCTGGCCTTCTGTGGATTGTTGTGCCGAGGCCGGGCCGCTGACGGCCAGCAAGGCGACGACGATGCTCAGGAACGCTCTGTTGATGGACTGGCGCATGGACCCTCCCCTAGGACTAGTAACGGTAACCGCTTTTGCCGGCGAAGGGTGGGCGGCGCTCCACCAGGGCCTCAAGGAGCGTGAGCTCGGCGTCGCTGTGGTTGAGCACCGGCGCGGGCACCACCATCCGCGGCGCCCCCTTGGCCATGATGTAGCGCGGCTGCTCGTGGCGCCGGGTGCGCACGGTTTCGCGCGCCGTCGGATCCGCCACCGGCGTAAGCACCGCCTCCCCATAGCAGGTGCATACGTAGGTGCGCTGCGGCTCGACCTCCAGGTACACCGCCGTGCCGCGGATACCGATGGTGGAGGTCGAGGTCTCGAGCTGCTTGCGCTGCCCCGGCGCAAACACCCCCAGCACCGCACCGGTGACCAGGCGGAACCCGTCCTGCAAGAGCGACAGGCTGGAGTTCTGCCGCAGCAGCGCCGCATCGCGCCCGACCACGAACACGATCTCCGCGTTCGCGCCGGTGGTTACGCGGTCGCCGGCGCGCACCGGCGTGCCCGGCTGCGCCGGCTGGCCGTTGATGCTCGCTTCGCCGCGCACGCGGTTGACCCCCTGCTGGACGCGTCCCTGCGCCAGCGCGTCTCTCACGAGGAGGACCGCCGCCGTGCCTAGCAGGAAATCGCGGCGCTGCATTCCAGCTCGGTCGGCCAGGAGGTGTCGAACTTACAGCCGTGCTGCGCCTCGAGCCGCAGGCGGAACGCCTCCTCGAGCTCGAGCGACGGCGTGGCCACGCAGCGGCCGGGAAAGCGCATCAGGAAGCTGGAAGCGATGACCGCGCACTCGCCCAACGCCATGGCGCGGCTGCGCGCGATCTCGCGCCCGTGGAGGAACAGCTCGCCCTCCAGGTACGCCGCGACGCCGAACTGCCGGTAGGTGGCGACCGCGGCGGCCAGGCCCCAGGACGGCCAGCGCTGCACGCGCCCCGGCGCGTACTTGAGCGGCACGATCAGCGCGAACGGATAGCGCTCGGCTTCCTCGGCCCACAGCAGCACCGGCGCCGCCGCGCGCGACTGCGCCGCGGCGATCGACGTGGTGGCGGCGTCGAACTGCCGCTGCTCGATGGCGCCGAGCCTGATCCAGCGCGCTTTCACAGCTCGAGGTCCTCGCGGATCGCGGCGATGCCCGCGGCGGCACAGGCGTCGTCCTCGCGTCCGCCGGGCGCGCCCGACACGCCGATCGCGCCGACCAGCGATCCGCTCGCCTCGATCATCAGGCCGCCGCCCACCGCGGCGACCCCGGGGCGGTTGCGGATGCCGCTCGCCGGCCGGCCGGGCTGCGTCGCCTCGGCGAGCTCCGTGGTGCTGGTGCGGAAGCTCGCCGCGGTGTAGGCCTTGGCGCTCGCCATGTCGGGCGTGTGCGGACCGGCGAAGCGGTCGCGCAGCAGCACCTGCACCACGCCCATACGGTCGGTTACGGCCACGCTCACCTGGAAGCCGCGCTTGCGGCAGCTCTCGAGCGCGGCGCGCGCCGCTTTCAGCGCGGTTTCCGGGGTCATGACCTTGACGGTAAACGTCGCATCGGCCGCACTGGCGAAAAAAGGGCAGGAAAGGGCCAAAAGCAGCGCTGCGCGCCTCACTTCTTCCTCATGAAGAAGGTGAACTCCTTGCTCGCCTCGGCGTGCGACAGCAGCTCGTGGCCGGTCTGGCGCGAGAAGGTCTGGAAGTCCTTGACCGCGCCCGGGTCGGTGGCCAGCACTTTCAGCACCTGGCCCGATTGCAGGCCGCTCAGCGCCTTCTTGGTCCGCAGGATCGGCAGCGGGCAGTTCAACCCGCGCGCGTCGAGTTCCTGGTCGAAGTTCATAGAAGTTATTATGCAGCATGGATGAACCGGCTTCGCCCGCCGCGCCGGCAGCCGCCAGCCAGTGGCTGCTGATCATCGCGCAGCTGCCGATCGAGGACCCGGCCTCGCGCATGCGCGTCCTGCGCACGCTCGAGTCGCTCGGCGCCGCGCTGATGCGCGAGGGGGTGTTCCTGCTGCCCGACACGCCGGCGAACCGCCACTCCCTCGACACGCTCACCGACTACATCGCCAAGATCGCGGGCAGCGCGCACGTGCTGCAGGTGAGCGCCGTTTCGCCGGCGCAGCACGACGGGCTGGCGCGCCTGTTCGACCGCTCGGCGCGCTACGAGGACCTGATCAAGACCGTCGAGAGCCTGCGCGTCGGCTTCGGCTTTTCCGACCCGAGCGCGATCTCGCGCGTGGTGCACAAGCAGCGGCGCGAGTTCGAGAGCATCGCCGCGCTCGATTTCTTCCCCACCGAGGCGCGCGCCCGCGCGCAGCAGTCGCTCGCCGCGGCCGATGTCGAGGTGAAGAAGCTGCTGTTCCCAACCCAGGCCCAGACGGGGCTCGCGCCCGGCGAAGCGCTGCTCGGCCGCACCTGGGCCTCGCGCAAGCCGCTGTGGGCCGATCGCCTGGCGAGCGCCTGGCTGATCCGGCGCTTCGTCGACCCCGAGGCGACCCTGGTGTGGCTGGAGAAGAGCCAGGCAGCGCCGGCGGGCGCGATCAGCTTCGGCTACGAAGGCGCGCATTTCACCAACAGCGAGACGCGCGTCACCTACGAGGAGCTGCTGGCGAAGCTCGACCTCGCCAAGAACGCCGCGCTCGCCAAGATCGGCAGCATCGTGCACTACCTCGAGATCAAGGGTGCCCCGGTCGCCGAGGCCGCCGGCGTCCAGACCCTGCTGCAGGGCGCGCAGCGCCGCTCGGGCAACGAAGCCGAACTGCTGGCCGAAGTCGAGAAGACCTTCGACCTGCTGTACGAGGCCTACTACCAGCCGCCGAAGACCTAGCGCTTCGCTTCCTTCGCGTCCTTCATGTCCTGCGCGTGCTGCGCGCGCAGCTCCTTCAGGCGGGCGTCGATCACCGAGAGCTGGTAGAAGTCGCCGTCGCCCGCGCTGCGCGCGAGCTGGAGCTGCTCGACCGCGGCGGGCAGGCTGCCGCGCAGCGCATAGAACTCGGCCTGCGAGTGGTGCTGCAGGGCGCGCTTGCCGAGCGCGGCGTAGTTCTTCGCCTGCAGCGCGTACAGCTGCGGATCGCGCGGGTAGCTGCGCACCGCTTCGGTGAGGAGCGCCTGGGCCTCGGCGTTGCGGCCGGCATGCTGCAGCGCATCGGCGCGCGCGTAGAGCAGCGGGCGCGAATGCGGGTAGCGCGCGTGCGCCTCGCCGAGCAGCGCCGCGGCGCCGGCGCGGTCGCCCAGCCCCAGCTTCACGCGCGCCGCCAGCGTCTCGATCATCGGCCCGACGCCGCCCGCGGCGCGCAGGCGAGTGACCTCGGCGTCGGCTTCCTTGGCGCGTTGCGCGCGCAGCAGCGCCGCGGCCAGCCCGTAGCGCGTCGCGGTCTCGCTGGCGTAGCGCTTGTCGCGCAGCGCGAACTGGAAGTACGACACCGCGTCGCGCGCCTCGCCCCGATCGGCGCGCAGCTTGGCGCGCACCAGGTGGAATTCCACGCTGTCGGGATGCTGCTTGTAGGGAGCGTTCGCCGCCCGGTTCTGCGCGTCCGCGATGCGCTCGGTGGTCACCGGGTGGGTGCGCAGATAGCCCGGCAGGCTGCCGTCATCGCTGACGCGCGTGCCGCGCTGCATCTTCTCGAAGAACCCCGCCATCGCGCGCGGGTCGAAGCCGGCCGCCTCGAGCGCCTGCATGCCGATGCGGTCGGCCTCGCGCTCGTAGTCGCGCGAGTAGGCGAGCTGCGCCTGGATCGCGCCGGCCTGTGAGGCGACGACCGCGCCGGCGGCGAGGTCGGGGTTCGAGCGCCCGAGCAGGATCGCCGCGGCGAGCGCCGCGAGCACCGACAGCTGCATCTGCTGCTGCTGCCCGAGCATGCGGGCGATGTGCCGCTGCGTGACGTGCGCCACCTCGTGCGCCAGCACCGAGGCGACCTCGGACTCGGTCTCCGAGGCGCTGATCAGGCCGGTGTGCACGCCGACGAAGCCGCCGGGCAGCGCGAAAGCGTTGATGCTGGGGTCGCGCACCGCGAAGAACTCGAAGTCGTAGCGCACGCCGGCCGCGCTCTGCGTCAGGCGCCCGCCGAGCGTGCCGAGGTAGTCGGACAGCTCGGGGTCGTCGACGTAGCTCGGCTCGCGGAAGCGGATCTCGCGCATGATGCTTTCGCCGATGCGCCGCTCGAGCTGCGGCGACAGGCTGGCGTCGCCGCTCGAGCCGAGGTCGGGCAGCCCCTGGCCCAGCGCGCGCGGCAGCAGGACCAGCAGCAGGACCAGCAGCTTCCCCATCAGGAACGCGGTCTTGCGCATCTGTTTATGATAGCGCCCGGAATGCCAACAAAAGCGTTGACCCATTTTGATGCGCGGGGTTCAGCCCACATGGTGGACGTGGGCGCCAAGCCCGCCACGCACCGCGTCGCCGTCGCCTCGGGCCGCATCCTGATGCGGCCCGCCACTTTCCGCCTGATCGCCTCCCGAAACGCGAAAAAGGGCGATGTCCTGGGGGTGGCGCGCATCGCCGCGGTGCAGGCGGCGAAGCGCGCCGCCGAGCTGATTCCGCTGGCCCATCCGATCGCGCTTACGCGGGTTACCGTGGATTTCGAGCTGGACCGGAAAGAGCCTTCGGTCCGGATCGTCGCCCGCGTCGAGTGCCGCGGCCAGACCGGCGTCGAGATGGAGGCGCTGACCGCGGCGGCCGTCGGCCTGCTCGCGGTCTACGACATGGTGAAGGCGGTCGACCGCGGCATGACGCTCACCGACCTGCGGCTGGAGGAGAAATCCGGAGGGAAGTCAGGGGCTTTCCGCCGTTCCGCAAGATAAAATACGCGCCATGATCAAGAATCGAAGAACCCTGCTTGCGGCGCTCGGCCTGCTGCTGCTCAAGCCGCTCGCCGCGCTCGCCGCCTGGAACCAGGACGCCTTCGGCGCCAAGACCGCCGGCGACGCGCTGAAGAGCCTCGGCACCGCCGCGGCCCAGCCGAGCAAGGACATCGTGATCGAGGCGCCGCAGATCGCCGAGAACGGCGCGGTGGTGCCGATCGAGATCTCGAGCAACCTGCCCGGCACCACCTCGATCGTGGTGCTGATCGAGAAGAACCCCTTCCCGCTCGCGGGCAAGTTCGACTTCAAGGACGGCGCGCTGCCGTTCGTGAAGCTCAACGTGAAAATCGGCGAAACCTCGGACGTGCGCGTCGTCGCCGAGGCCGGCGGCCGGCACTACGTCGCCACCCGGGAGATCAAAGTAACCATCGGCGGGTGCGGAGGCTGACATGGCGGGACCGATGAAAATGCGCGCGACGCTGGCCGGCGGCAACACCGCCGCCGCTCATACCGAGATTCGCGTGCTGATGACCCACCCGATGACCACCGCGCAGAGCAACCAGCCGCTGCACTTCATCCAGAACGTCACGGTGAAGCAGAACGGCCGCACCGTGATCGAGGCGCAGATCAGCCAGGCGGTGTCGCGCAACCCGGTGTTCTCGTTCCGCCTCAAGGGCGGAGCCAGGGGCGACAAGATCGAGGTCAGTTGGCTCGACAACAAGGGCGATACCAACAAGATCGAAACGGCCGTCGCGTGAGGTTCGCGTTCCTCTTGGGTGCGGCTGTCGCCTGTGCGCCGCTCGCCGCGCAGGACGCCAAAAAGGAAATTCAGCGTTACCGGCAGATGGTGAGCGAGGGCAGCCCGGCGGAGCTGTTCGAGCTTGAGGGCGAGGCGCTGTGGAAGAAGCTGCAGGGGCCGAACAAGGTTTCGCTGGAGAAGTGCGACCTGGGCCAGGGGCCCGGCGTCCTCAAGGGTGCGTACGCCCGCCTGCCGCGCTACTTCAAGGACGCCGACCGCGTCATGGATCTCGAAACCCGCCTGCTCCACTGCATGATCACCCTGCAGGGGCGCACCCGCCAGGAGGCGACGCAGCGGGTATTCGGGAATGCCGACCGTCCTTCCGAGATGGAATCGCTGTCCGCCTACGTCGCGACCCAGTCGCGCGGCATGAAGATGGCGCCGGGCATGTCACACCCGAAAGAGAAGCAGGCTTACGAGCTCGGCAAGGCGCTGTATTTCCAGCGCGCGGGGTCCTGGGATTTCGCCTGCACCAGCTGCCATGGCGAGGAAGACAAGCGCATCCGCCTGCAGGAGCTGCCGGTGCTGCTCAAACCCGAGCAGGCGCGCAACGTGGTCGCCACCTGGCCCGCCTACCGGATTTCGACCAGCGCCTTCATTACGCTGCAATGGCGGATGAACAACTGCTACCAGCAGATGCGCATGCCGGAGCCGGCCTACGGCTCCGACACGACCGTGGCCCTGATCCACTTCCTCACCGTGACCGGCAAGGGCGAGCCCTATCGGGGGCCGGGAAACAAGCGATGAAGCGGCTCCTGCTGCTGGTCGCGGTGTTTCCAGCTCTTCCGGTGCTCGCCGAGCTCACGCCGAAGGACGTGGAGAAGGCCATGCAACGCGACTTCCACGCCCGCGGGCAGGCGACGATGGACCGCGTGGTGCAGGACGGCGTGCAGCGCGTCTGCACGGAAAGCAACGACCGGCCGCCGGCCGAGCTCGCGAAGCGGCTTGAAGCCGACCAGATGGGGACCATCGCCTTCCCCGCGGGCAGCCTGATCGGCGACTGGAAGAATGGCGAGCGCATCGCGCAGAACGGCCGCGGCCTGCAATGGACCGACGCCGCCGGCGCGGCTGGCGGCGGCAGCTGCTACAACTGCCACCAGCTCTCGCCGCAGGAGCTGTCGTACGGCACGCTCGGCCCGAGCCTGCTGCGCTTCGGCGCGCAACGCGGCAGCGGGCCCGAGATGCAGCGCTACGTCTACGGCAAGATCTACAACGCCAAGGCGTACAACCTGTGCTCGCAGATGCCGCGCCTGGGCTGGTCGGGCACGCTGACTCCCGAGCAGATCAAGGATCTCGTCGCGCTGCTGCTCGACCCCGCGTCGCCGGTGAACCGGTAGTAGTTGCAACGCCGCGAATTCCTCCAGCTCCTCGCCTTCGCCGCCGCGGCGGGAGCGAGTCTGCGGCCGAGGATCAGCGAAGCGCAGTCTGCCGCCGGGCTCTACGACGTCCCGCCCTTCGGCAACGTCTCGCTGCTGCACCTCACCGACACGCACGCGCAGCTGCTGCCCGTTTTCTTTCGCGAGCCTTCTGGAAAAGAGCTGCTTGAAAAGCACCGGATTGAAAGCGGAACGGCCCAGGCGCACCTTTTCAGCAACGTAGACTTCGAGGCGCTGGCGCGGCGCTACGGCAAGGTCGGCGGCTTCGCGCACCTCGCGACGCTGATAAAGCGGTTGCGCGCCTCGCGCCCCCACGCGCTGCTGCTCGACGGCGGCGACAGCTGGCAGGGCTCGGCCACCGCGCTGTGGACCCGGGGCGCCGACATGATGGGCGCGCAGCAGCGCCTGGGCGTTGATTACATGACGGCGCACTGGGAATTCACGTATGGGGTTCAACCCATCCAGTCATCCCCGGTAAAGGTCCTCGCCCAGAACGTCCGCACGACGGACTTCGAGGACCCGGTGTTCGAGGCCTACGCGATGCGCAGCGTGAACGGCGTGCCGCTGGCGATCATCGGCCAGGCCTTCCCCTACACGCCGATCGCCAACCCGCGCCACTTCGTACCGGACTGGACTTTCGGCATCCAGGAAGCGCTTCTTCAGCGCCGCATCGATGAAGTCATCGGCAAAGGGGCAAAGGCCGTCGTGCTGCTGTCCCACAACGGCTGGGCGGTCGACCTCAAGCTTGCCGGGCGCGTGCGCGGCCTGGACGCGATCCTCGGCGGGCATACGCACGATGCCATTCCCGCGCCGATCCTCGTCGGCAAGACGCTCGTGACCAACGCCGGGTGCAACGGCAAATTCCTCGCGGTGCTCGACCTCGAGGTCGGCGCAGGCGGGGTCACGGATTACCGCTACCGCCTGCTGCCGGTGTTCTCGAATCTCCTTCCGGCAGATGCGGAGATGGCCGCCTACATTTCCCGGGCGAGAAAACCCTTCGAAAAGAAGCTGAGCGAAAGGCTGGCCGTGACCGAAGGCCTGCTCTACCGCCGCGGCAGCTTCAACGGCAGCTTCGACGAGCTCCTCCTGCAGGCCCTGCTCGAGACCCAGGGCGCCGAGATCGCCTTCTCGCCCGGCTTCCGCTGGGGCACGACGCTGCTGCCAGGCGACGCGGTCACCTTCGAGCACCTGATGGACCAGACCGCCATCACCTATCCGCAAACGACGCTGAACGAGCTCAGCGGCGAGGCGATCAAGGCGATCCTCGAGGACGTCGCCGACAACGCCTTCAACCCGGACCCCTACCTGCAGCAGGGCGGCGACATGGTGCGCGTCGGCGGCATGACCTACACGCTCGAGCCGCGGGCCAGGATCGGCGGCAGAATTTCAGACCTTAGAGTGAAAAACCAACCCCTACAGGCAACAAAGCGTTACAAAGTCGCCGGCTGGGCGCCGGTCGGACAGGGTATAAACGGCGAGCCGGTGTGGGAGCTGGCGGCGCGCTACCTGCGCGCCCGGCGGTCCGTGCCCCCGCTGCGGGTGAATCGGCCGCGGCTCCTCGGCGTTAAGGATAATCCCGGTCTGACATGAAGAAGCTCGCCGCCCTCCTCGTCCTGGTCGTCGCCGTCTTCGCCGGCGGCTGGTACTGGTATCAGTCGCGCAGCGGCGACGGCGAGGTGCGCTATCGGGTCGCCAAGGTCGAGCGCGGGCCGATGGCCGCGGTGGTGGTGGCGAGCGGCACCCTGAACGCGGTCACCACGGTGCAGGTCGGCTCGCAGATCTCCGGCCAGGTGAAGGAGATCCACGCCGACTTCAACACCGCGGTGAAGAAGGACCAGGTGATCGCGCGCATCGACCCGGCGACGTTCGAGCTGCGCGTCAACCAGGCGCGCGCCGACCTGGACGCCGCCCTGGGCGCGGTGGCGGTGGCGCGCTCCGGGCAGGTGGCGCAGCAGGCCGAGGTGAGCCGCGTGCGGCTGACGATCGCCGAGGCGCAGCGCGACCTCGAGCGCAAGACCGGCCTGGTCGGCAAGAACTTCATCTCCGGCGCCGAGCTCGACAAGGCGAACACCCTGATCGCCACCCTGCAGGAGCAGCTGAAGGCGGTGCAGGCGCAGATCAAGGTGAGCGAAGCGCAAGTGACGAGCGCGCGCGCCGCGGTCAAGCAGCGCGAGTCGCTGCTCAAGCAGGCCGAGGTCGACCTCGAGCGCACCATCATCCGCGCCCCGGTCGACGGCACCGTGATCCTGCGCAACGTCGACGCCGGCCAGACGGTCGCCGCCAGCCTGCAGGCGCCGGTGCTGTTCACCATCGCTCAGGACCTGCGCGACATGCAGGTCGAGACGGCGATCGACGAGGCCGACGTCGGCCGGCTGCGCGTCGGCATGTCGGCGAGCTTCGGGGTCGACGCCTTCCCGCGGCGCAGCTTCGCCGGCGAGGTCAAGCAGATCCGCAAGTCGCCGCAGACGGTGCAGAACGTGGTGAGCTACATCGTGGTGATCTCGGCGGCCAACCCCGACTTTGCGTTGCTGCCCGGCATGACCGCCAACGTGCGCGTCGCGATCGAGAACCGCGCCAGCGCCCTGAAGCTGCCGAACGCCGCGCTGCGCTGGCGGCCCGCCGGCGCCGCCGAGGCGAAGCCCGACGACGCCGCGCCGCAGCAGGGCGGCGGCCAGGCGGCGCAGCAGTTCCGCGCCCGCTTGCAGCAGGAGCTCAAACCGAGCGACGCGCAGCGCACGCAGCTCGACGAGATCTTCTCCGAGGCGCGGCAGAAGTTCGCGCGGCTGCGCGACATGAAGGGCGACGTCCCGCGCCGCCGCGAGATGGAGAAGATCCGCTCCGAGACCAACGCGCGCATCGGCGAGATCCTGACCGCGGAGCAGCGCCCGACCTGGGAGCGAATGCTCGCCGAATCGAGCGCGCGCGGTACGTCGGCCGCGGGGCGCGTCTACGTGCTGGAGGGCGGGTTGCCCAAGCCGCTCGAGGTGCGCCTTGGCCTCACCGACGGCACCAGCACCGAGCTGGTCAGCGCCGATCTCGCCGAGGGCGCCGAGGTCATCGTCGGCACCGCCGACGCGCGCGCCGGCCAGACGCCGGCGGGCGGCCTGCCGCGCGCGCGCTTTTTCTGATGCTGATCCACACGCACGAGCTGGTGAAGATCTATCGCATGGGCGGAGACGGTGCAGACTCCCTCGACATCCGCGCGCTCGACCGCGTGAGCGTCGACATCGCCGAGGGCGAGTTCGTCGCCGTGATGGGACCTTCGGGCTCGGGCAAGTCGACCTTCATGAACCTGCTCGGCTGCCTCGACCGGCCGACGAGCGGCGACTACCTGCTGGGCGAGCACCGCGTATCGCAGCTGTCCGGGGACCAGCTCGCCGAGGTGCGCAACCGGCGCATCGGCTTCGTGTTCCAGCACTTCAACCTGCTGGCGCGCACGCCAGCGGTCGAAAACGTGGAGCTGCCGCTGGTGTACGCGGGAATTCACAGGAAAGTAAGAAATCAAAAAGCCCTAAAAATGCTCGAGCGGGTCGGGCTGGCGGAACGCGCGCACCACCAGCCCGGGCAGCTCTCGGGCGGGCAGCAGCAGCGCGTGGCGATCGCACGCGCGCTGGTCACCGAGCCGCTGCTGATCCTCGCCGACGAGCCGACCGGCGCGCTCGACTCGCGCACCAGCCTGGAGATCATGGCGCTGTTCCAGGACTTGAACCGCCAGGGCATGACCGTGGTGCTGGTGACGCACGAGGCCGACGTGGCGCGCTTCGCGCGGCGCATCCTGCGCTTCCGCGACGGCCGCGTGGTCGCCGACGAGGGAAACCGCGCCGCCGACGCCGTCCGGCTGCTCAGGACGGAGGCCGTTCCGGCTTGAGCCTCGGCGCCCTGCTGCGCATCGCCCTGCGCGCGCTCGCCATCAACAAGCTGCGCAGCGCCCTCACCATGCTCGGCATCGTCATCGGCGTCGGCGCGGTGATCGTGATGATCGCGGTCGGCGCCGGCGCGCAGGCGCGCGTCGAGGAGCAGATCCGCGCGCTCGGCTCCAACCTGTTGCTGGTCATGTCGGGCGCCACCACCACCGGCGGGGTGCGCCTGGGCTTCGGCTCGAGCCCGACGCTGTCCGAGGACGACGTGGTGGGGATCAACCGCGAGATCCCCGAGGCGCTGGCGGCGCCGGCGCTGCGCGGCACGGCGCAGGTAATCTCGGGCAACACCAATTGGTCGACGCAGATCTTCGGCGTGACCCCCGAGTACCTCGACGTGCGCCAGTGGCCGCTCGCGGGGGGGCGCACGTTCGAGCCCGCCGAGATGGCCGCGGCCGCCAAGGTCTGCCTGATCGGTGCCACCGTGGCGCGGCAGCTGTTCGGCAGCGGCGACCCGCTCGACCAGGTGATCCGCATCAAGCGCGTGCCGTTCACCATCGTCGGTGTGCTCGACGTCAAGGGCCAGAGCCTGATGGGCACCGACCAGGACGACCTGATCCTGATGCCGATCAAGACCGCGCGCAGCCGGGTGCTCGGCTCGGCGAGCGCCGCGCGCCAGCGCTCGGTGGGCACGATCTGGGTCAAGGTGGCCGACGGCGTGGACACGCGCCTGGTCGAAGAACAGGTCAGAGCGCTGTTGCGCCAGCGCCACCGCCTGCAGGCGGGCGCGGACGACGATTTCTCGCTGCGCAACCTGGCGGAAGTGATGGCGGCGCAGGAGGCCTCGAGCCGGGTGCTCGCCCTGCTGCTCGCCGCGGTGGCCTCGGTGTCGCTGCTGGTCGGCGGTATCGGCATCATGAACATCATGCTGGTGTCGGTGACCGAGCGCACTCGCGAGATCGGGCTGCGCATGGCGGTGGGCGCGCGCACGCGCGACATCCTCGGCCAGTTCCTGGTCGAAGCGGTGACGCTGTCGCTGATCGGCGGCCTGATCGGGGTGGCGCTCGGCATGGGCGCCTCGGCGCTGATCGCCGAGCTCGCCGGCTGGCGCATCCTGCTCTCGCCCGAGGCCGTCGCGCTCGCCGTGGGTTTCGCCTTTGCGATCGGCGTGTTCTTCGGCTTCTATCCCGCGCGCAAGGCGGCGCAGCTCAACCCGGTCGAAGCGCTGCGCTTCGAATGAGAGTCCTGGTCACCGGCGGTGCCGGTTACATCGGCTCGCACATGGTGAAGCTGCTGCTCGAGCGCGGCGCCGAGGTGACGGTGCTCGACGACCTGTCCACCGGCCACGCCGACGCGGTGGTCGGCTGCCAATTTGTGCGCGGCGACATCGGCAACAAGAATTCAACAGAAAATCTCCTCAAGGAACGCGGCATTGAGGCGGTAGTCCATTTCGCCGGCTGCAGCCTGGTCGCCGAGTCGGTCGCCGACCCGCTCAAGTACTACGCGCGCAACGTCGGGGGCACGGCGGCTTTGCTGAGCGCCATGCGCGATGCTTCTGTGAAAAGAATGGTCTTTTCATCTACGGCTGCGGTATACGGCAGCCCGCAGCGCCTGCCGATCGACGAGGCGCACCCGACGCAGCCGGTGAATCCCTACGGCGCCTCGAAGCTCGCGGTCGAGCGCATGCTCGCCGACTGCAGCGCCGCCTACGGCCTGCGCGCCGCGAGCCTGCGCTACTTCAACGCCGCCGGCGCCGACCCGGGCGGCGGCCTCGGCGAGCGCCACGATCCCGAAACCCACCTGATTCCCCTGGTGCTGCAGGCAGCCGCCGGACGGCGGCCGGCGATCTCGGTCTACGGCAACGACTACGCGACGCGCGACGGCTCCTGCGTGCGCGACTACATCCACGTCTCCGACCTGTGCCTGGCGCACCTGCAGGCCCTCGAGTGGCTCGCCGGGGACGCGCGGCATGACTGCTTCAACCTCGGCAACGGCGACGGCGCCACCGTGCTCGAGGTGATCGAAGCAGCCCGGCGCGTCACGGGACGCGAGATCAAGATACATTCCGCCGCGAGGCGCGCGGGCGATCCCGCTTCCCTGATTGCCGACGCGAGCAAGGCCCGCCGGGCGCTCGGATGGCGGCCGCAGCACTCGGCCATCGAGACCATCGTGCGCGACGCCTGGCGCTGGGAGAGCCGCAAGCCATGAAATGCCTGGTCCTGGGAGGCGCGGGATTCATCGGCTCGCATCTGGTGGAAGGCCTGGCGCAGGCCGGGCACGAGGTCGGCGTGTTCGACCGGCCGCAGGAGTTCCTCGACCCCGCCGACCTGGCGCGCGCGCTGCCGGGGGCCGAGGTCGTGTTCCACCTCATCTCCACCACGGTGCCGAAAAACTCGAACGACGACCCGGCGCTCGACATCCAGAGCAACATCGCCGGCACGGCGCGCCTGCTCGAGCTGTGCCGCAGCCACAAGCCGCGCAAGATCGTGTTCATCTCCTCGGGCGGCACGGTGTACGGCGTGCCGCGCGCCACGCCGATCCCCGAGAGTCACCCGACCGACCCGATCTCCTCCTACGGCATCCACAAGCTGGCGATCGAGAAGTACCTGCACCTGAACCAGGTGCTGCACGGGCTCGACTACTGCATCCTGCGCGTCGCTAACGCCTACGGCGAGCGCCAGCGCACCGACAAGGCGCAGGGCGCGGTGGCCGCGTTCCTCGAGCGCGCGCTGCGCGGCGCGCCGATCCAGATCTGGGGCGACGGCTCGGTGGTGCGCGACTACGTGTACGTAGGCGATATCGTGCAGGCCTTTCTCAAGACGCTCGACTACCGTGGCGGGCAGCGCATCTTCAACATCGGTTCCGGCGCCGGCGTCAGCCTGAACGCGCTGGTGAAGGAGATCGGCGCCGTGCTCGGCCGCGCGCCCGCGGTCGAGTACACACCGGCACGGCGCTTCGACGTGCCGGTCAACGTGCTCGACTGCTCGCTGGCCGCGCGCGAGCTCGGCTGGCAGGCACGCATGCCGCTCGCCGAAGGGCTGCGGCGCACCTGCGAGTGGATGCGGCGCGCAAGCTGATGCGCGTCGTGCTCGTCACGCACTACTTCCCGGAGCATCGCGGCGGCGTCGAGCGCATCGCCGGGCTGCTCGCCGCGCGCCTTGCCCGATCAGGGGATGTTGAGATCGAATGGCACGCGAGCGACTGCGACGCGCCGCCCGCGGACGCTCCCGGCCTGCGCTGCCTGCCCGCGGCGAGCTGGAACGCGATCGAGCGCTGGCTGGGCCTGCCCTACCCGCTGTGGTCGCCGGCGGGGCTTGCGCGCCTGGCGCGCGCCGCGCGCGGCGCGGACGTGGTGCACCTGCACGACTCCCTGTACCTGCCCAACCTGGTGGCGTTCTTCGCCGCGCGCCTCGCGCGCCGGCCGGTGCTGGTCACGCAGCACGTCGGCTTCGTGCCGTACCGCAACCCGCTGCTGCGCCTCGCGCTCTGGCTCGCCAACCGGGTGTTCGGCACGCTGGTGCTGCGCGGCGCGACCCGGGTGATCTTCGAGAGCGACAGCGTGCAGCGCTATTTCAGCGGCTTCGTGCGCTGGCATCACACGCCGCTTCGCGTGGAGAACGGCGTCGACACCGAGGTTTTCAGTCCTGCCCCGGAGCGGACCGCCGGGAAGCCCCTGCTGCTGTTCATCGGCCGCTTCGTTGAAAAGAAGGGCCTGCGCGTCCTGGAGGAGCTCACCGCCCGCCTGCCCGGCGTCCGCTGGCTGTTCGCCGGCTGGGGACCGCTCGATCCCGCCGGCTGGGGCCGGCCGAACGTCACCGTACTGCATAGCCCCGCTCCCGGCGAGATCGCGCCGCTCTACCAGGCCGCCGATCTCTTCATCCTGCCGAGCGTCGGCGAAGGCATGCCGCTCGCGGTGCAGGAAGCCATGGCCTGCGGCACGCCGGCGCTGGTCGGCGAGGAGACCGCCGCCGGCTGTCCCGAGGCGGGCGAGCTGCTGCTGCGCGAGCGGGTCGGGGACCCGGACGACGCGGCGCGCTGGGCCGCGCGCATCGAGGCCCTGCTCGCCGCGCCCGCGGCGCTCGAGGCCCTGCGGCCGCGCGTCGCCGCGTTCGCGCGCGAGCACTGGTCGTGGGAGCGCTGCGCCGCGCGCTACACCGGCGTGCTGCGCGATTGCGTACGACCTTGAACGGCTCGCGCCCCGCGACCGGGCTCGCGCCGGCGGTCGCGCTGATCGCGCTGGTGAGCGGCCTCGCCGCGGTCGCGGTGCTCGAGATCGTGCAATACCCCTACCCGATCTGGCGCACCCAGATCTTCCGGCATCTGCTGTTCCACCAGGATCTCGCCGGGCTCGCGCTGCTGGTGGCGATCGCGGCGCTCGCCTGCATTCCGGCGACGCACGCGCCGGCGCTGCGGCTGGTCGACGCGATCGGCCGGCGGCCCGGGCTGACCGCCGCCGCCACTTTCGTTCTGCTCTGCCTGGGCACGCTGCTGGTCGCGCAAAACCACGCGCTCGCCGGGGACGAATACCTGGCGCTGATGCAGAGCCGCATCTTCGCCGAGGGTCGCCTCACCGGCCAGGTCCCGCCGGACCTGCTGCCGTGGCTGGTCTCGGACTACTACCGCTACCGCTGGGTGATGGTCGGCGAGGCGAGCGGCGAGATCGCGGCGACCTACTGGCCGGGATTCGCGCTGCTGCTGACGCCGTTCTCGGCGCTCGGCATCCCCTGGGCCTGCAACCCGCTGCTCGCCGCGCTGGCGGTGATGATGATCGGCCGGCTTGCAACCCGGCTTACCGGCCAGGTCCAGGCCGGCGGCTGGGCGATGCTGCTCGCCCTCGCCTCGCCGACGCTCACCGGGCAGGCGGTGTCGTACTTCGCGATGAGCGCGCACCTGCTCGCCAGCCTGGTCTACGTGTGGCTGCTGCTCGATCGCACGCCGCGCCGCCTGTTCGCCGCAGGCCTGGTCGGCTCGCTCGCCCTGCTGCTGCACAACCCGGTGCCGCACCTGCTGTTCGCGGCGCCGTGGGTCGTGTCGCTCGCCTGGGCGCCGGGCGCGCGGCGCCGCCTGCTGCCGCTCGCGCTCGGCTACCTGCCGGCGCTGGTGCTCGGCCTCGCCTGGGCGGTGTTCATGCGGCAGCTGCACGGCTTCATCTTCTTCGCGCCCTGGCCGAGCGACGGCCAGCTGCTCAACGAGCTCGGCAACCTGTTCTGGTACTGGCACTTCCGCCTGAGCATGGTGTTCGAGCAGCCCGGCGACTACGCCCTCGCCGGCCGCATCGGCGAGCTGGTGAAGCTGTGGGCCTGGACCGCGCCCGGGCTGCCGCTCGCCGCCGCCGCGGGCTGGTGGCTGGCGCGGCGCAACCCGGGCCTGCGCCTGCTCGGCGCTTCGCTCGCGGTGACTTTGGTCGGCTACTTCTTCGTCAGCTTCGACCAGGGCTACGGCTGGGGGGCGCGCTACGTGCACCCGGCCTTCGGCGCGCTGCCGATCCTTGCCGCCGCCGCGCTGGTGATGCGCCCCGACCTGCAGGCGCTGCGCGGCTGGGCGGCGTCGGCCGCGACGCTCAGCCTGGTGCTCGCCACCGCGTTGCGCGGCTGGCAGATCCACGACTTCATCGAGGAGCACCTGACGCGCCGGCCGCCCTACGAGCCGGGCGTGCGCCAGTTCGTGTTCGTCCACTACATCCAGCATCACTACACGCAGGACCTGGTGCAGAACGATCCGTTCCTGCGCGAGCCGGTGGTGTTCCTGCTGAGCCGCGGGCGGCTGGAGGACTACCTCATGATGCGCAGCCGCCACCCGCAGGCGCGGCAGGTGTCAGACGACCACCGCGGTCATGTCTGGCGCCTGGACTGAGCGCGGAAACAGCGCTCCAACCGGTTCGGGAACAACCAGCTTGACGGGCGGCTACGATAGCGCGACTCGGGGGAGGATTTCCAATCGCAGCCGAGTGCGCCGAACAGGCCGGTCCATTCCGCTTCGTCCAGGTACTCGGCCGAAACCATGCCGCCGAACGGCACGTTGCCGATGAAATCGAGACCGGCGAGCCGCAGATGGTCGAGCCGGCTGACGGCGACGTGGTCCTTGATCAGCAGCGGGCCGCCGCCCGTTACGCGCAGCGCCTCCCGCATCAGCGGGACGCGCTCCTCGCGCCGGACGTGGTGCAGCACGTTGCAGAACAGCGCGCAGTCGAACGCGCCGTCGGCGAACGGCAGCCGCCGGCCGTCGAACTTCACGAACGGGATGCGCAGCCCCGGCAGCACGCGCTGGGCGACGTCGACCCCGGTGAGCGACTTGCCGGGAAACAGGCTGGCGATGGCCTCGCCGAGCAGGCCGCTGCCCGCGCCGATGTCGAGGATGCGGCATTCGCCCGCCGGCAGCAGCGCACCGAGATCGCGCAGCAGCTGGATCTGGTAGCGCGGCTTGCGCCAGCGGTACAGCGACTGGCGCGCGGCGAGCCAGGCGGCGATCGCGGCGTCGTCCGGCGCGCTCATGCGCGCAACGCCCAGCGCGTGGCGACGAAGTTGAACGCGATCAGCAGCACGGTGACGAGCGGCGCCGCCACCGGCACCGACAGCCCGGCGAGGTCGACAAGGGCGTACATGCCGGCGACGAACAGCGGAAAGTTGACGCTCATCGAGACCGCATAGCGCGCGAACGGCATGCGCCCGCGCTCGGCGCCGGGGAAGGTCCAGGCGCTGTGCATGCCGTAGCCCGCCACCACCACGAGGGCGTACGACAGCACCGAGGAAACCACGTAGTGCAGGCCGAACGCGTCGCCCGCGATCATGATCACGTTGTGCAGGACGGCGCACGCGAGCCCCACGGTGAGGAAGCGGCCGGCGACCACCTAGCCCTCGCGCCGGAACAGCGCCAGGTACACGCAGGCGTTGTCGGCGGTGATCGCAGCCGGGGTAATGCAGTCCTCCAGCCAGGCGAGCAGGTTGAGGGGTGGCGCGAGCAGCCGGGCGAGAGGCGGGATCCGCCGCAGGGCATGCGCGATGCCGATGTTGTGCAGCACCATCATCCAGGCGAGCGGGCCGACCACCGCCCGCATGCGCACCAGCCGGAAGCCGCGGTCCTCCACCTCGCGGCGCAGGCCCTCGGCCGTCCAGCGCCGGTAGTCGCCAGGGTGCGGGTGGTAGAGCCAGTTGCCGTGCGTCGACAGCAGCAGCCAACCCTGTGCACGCAGCACGCGGCGCGCTTCGCGCAGGTAGGTGGCGATGTCCCAGACATGCTCCAGCACCTGGAACGAGGCCACCAGGTCGTACTCGCCGTCTCCGGCCGCGAGCGTGCCGTCGGGGCGCACCGCGACCTCGGGAGCGCCGTCGATGTCCGCGCCCCGGTAGCGCGCGCCGGCGGCGGCGAACCAGGGCTCGTAGGGGCGCGTGCCGCAGCCGAAGTCGAGCACGTTCGCCCCCTTCAGGCCGAGCTGCGGGTCGCCGAGGGCCGCGCGCAGCTCGATTCCCAGGGCGCGCACCACGTGCCAGTCGGCGTCCCAGAGGCTGGGCGCGGCTCTGCGGTCAGGATGCATCGCGGCAGGAAGGAGGTTGCGGCACGGGCTCCGGGCGCTCCCAGTCGGCCAGGTCGCCCAGGTCGAAATAGACCAGCTTGAAGTATGGCACCAGCACCACGCGGCCGTGGTGCGTCTCGAGGCGCGCCTCGAGGCCGGCGTAGGTGCGCGACCACCCGTCGCCCAGCGGCTCGGTCATCGAGGTATGGCCGCGGAACAGGCGCGGGCATTCTCGCTCGATGCGGTCGAACACTTTCGACATGCGCTCCTCGGCCGCGATATCGGCCGGATCGCGCTCGGCGCGCACCAGGGCGCAGGACGCGAGCCCCAGCAGGCGCCCGCGGCTCCTCAGGTAGGGTGCCGCCGTGTCGGCGAGGCGCGACAGCAGGCCGCTGTCGTCGTCGCCTTCCCAGCCGATCGAAAAACAATCGCGGGTATCGAGACGGAAGCCGAAACGCAGCATGGTCGAGTCGTAGATCTCGACCACCTCGGGGCGCGGCAGGCCGTCGGCCTGCAGGCGCAGCCCGCGGCCGAGCGTGCGCACCTTCCCCGCGTGGCGCGCGATCAGCGCGTCGATGCGCTTCCAGCCGGGCGCCAGGCTGTGCTGGCCGCGCAGGTTGACGAAGGAGGAGCCCGGATGCAGCGACGGGGCCACCGCCATCATAGTCTGCGCCTCCATGGTCAGGTACAGCGCCGGCTCGGCCTTGGCCCTTTCCGGGACGACGAACGGGAACCACTCGCTCGACCAACGCTCGGCGAGGAACCAGCGCGGCGGCGAGATCATGACGCAGGCTGCGACCTGTACCACCAGCAGAACGCCGAGGGCAATGCGCGCAGCGCGCGCGCCAGCCGTAGCGTCAAGAACGCGCGCGAGGCACGGACCGACCAGCAGCAGGAGCAGCAGGCCGTAGCGAGCGTTGCCCGAGGTCGCGATCCAGACCACCGTCGCCAGCAGGAAGAACGCGAGAAAGCGCGCATCGTTGCCTGCGAACAGCGGCGCGCGACGGCGCACGGCGGACACCAGGAGCAGCACCAGCACGCCGACCAAGAGCGCCGCAAAGCGGAAATCCGGCGCACTGATCTCCGCGTAGATCATGTGCTCGGGGTTCGCCATGCGGAACGGGAACTCGAGCGCGTCGGCGAGCGCGCGCGGTGCAAAGCGCTCGGCCCCGAGGCTGACCGCCGGAAAGTCGGGCGAGCGGAACAGCGAGTTGAGGTGCGGGAAAAAAGGATTGCCGAACTCGCGGTACAGCACCAGCATCCACGGCGCGGCGAGCAACCCGACCGCGGCGGCACCCCCCAGGGTGTAGAGCGCCAGACCGCGCCGGCTGCGAATCAGCACCAGCGCCGCGAGAGCGAAGAAGGCGTTCGAATACTTCAGCGCCGCCGCGATGCCGAAGAGGATCCCCGCCCAGCCCGGCCGCGGCGGCGCGCCGAGCAGCAGCAGCACGCCCGCCAGCATGGGCACCGTCAGCAAGGGGTCGAGAAAGGAGGTCCCGGTGCTCGCCCAGAACACCGCGCTCGCCGCTCCCGTCGCCGCGGCCAGGGCCGCCAACAGCGCGCGCTCGCGCGGCACGCGGTGCTCGAGCAGGCGGTGCGCGATCCGGTACAAGAACGCGATGTTCAGGCTGTGGAGCGCCGCGAACAGCGCCGACACCGCGAGGCTGTGCCAGCCGGTCGCCAAAGCGGCGTAGAACGGCAGGAAGCCGAGCGGGTTGAGATAGCTCTGCGCGCTGGCGGCGAAGTAGTCCTGCGCCATGCGCCCGCCGAGCATGGCGTACGGCAGGTAGACGTGGTAGTGGAGCAGGTCCCAGTTGAGATCCTTGCCCGCGAACAGCGTCCAGGCGCAGCAGAGGAACGCCGGGACCGCGAAAGGCGCTGCCCTCAACGGTCGTCTCGGAGCTGCAATACGCTGAGCAGGAACGACGCCAGTATGAGTTCCATGCCGCCGACGATGAGCGCGCTCGCCGGGATGGTGTCGCGCATCACCACGCGCGGATCGAGAGGGCCGAAGCCGGCCGCGCCCCAGTCCCAGAATGCCGCGGCGCTCCAGGCGAGCCCGCACAGCGCGATCGCCAGGCCGGCGAGCAGGCCGCGCTCCAGCGTCACCACCGCGAGCATGCGCTCGAGCTCAGGCTGGCGCGGCAGCAGGCCGGCGCTCTGCGCCGAAACTCGCGCGAACAGCGCGAACAGGCAAAGCTGCAGCCCGAGCAGCGTCGCCGAGGCGGCGTACAGCATGGTATGGATGTCGAGCCCGGCGCCGCGGATCTGCAGCGGCGCGAAGTACAGCACCGCGGTGAACAGCGTTCCCAGGCCGAGCAGCGCGATCCCCGGGTACAGGAACAGCCAGCGCGGGCTGAACAGCAGCAGGAACCTCAGGTGCCGCCAGCCATCGCGCCAGCTGCGCAGGTGGGAGGGCCGGCCGCGACCGTCGGGGTCGAGCGTGGTCGGCACCTCGGCGATGCGCCAGCCGGCGAGCGCCGCCTTCACGACCAGCTCGCTCGCGAACTCCATCCCCGGCGTGCGCAGGTCGAGCGACAGCGCCGCGGCGCGGTCAAAGCCGCGCAGGCCGCAATGGAAATCGCCCGCCCCGGTACGGAAGAACAGCCGCCCGATGAAGCTCAGCACCGGGTTGCCGAGGTAGCGGTGCAGCGGCGGCATCGCGCCCGGGCGGATGCCGCCGCGGAAGCGGTTACCCATCACCAGGGGATAGCCCTCGCGCAGCTTCTCCAGGAAGCCGTCGAGGCGGCTGAAGTCGTAGCTGTCGTCGGCGTCGCCCATGATCACGAAGCGCCCGCGCGCCGCCGCGATGCCGGCACGCAGCGCGGCGCCGTAGCCGCGCTCGGCCACCTGCACCACGCGCGCGCCCGCGGCCTCGGCCAGCGCCTGGGAGCCGTCGCCCGAGCCGTTGTCGGCGACCAGCACTTCGCCCTCGATTCCGGCGCGCTGCAGGAAGCCGCGCGCCTTGGCGACGCAGGCGGCCACCGTGGCCGCCTCGTCCAGGCAGGGCATCAGGATCGTCAGCTCGGTCATGCTTGCGCCAGGAATTCAAGCCAAAAAAAAAGGTACCCCGAAGGGTACCTTTTTGTCGAACTTTGCTCGGTTACGAGCCGCGGCAGGAGCCCGGCAGGTATTTCGAGTTGAGCGTGGTGCCATCGGTGGGCGAACCGCAGCGCCAGCCGGACAGCCCCTTGCCCATGTCGTTCGCGGTCTTCGCGATGTTGGTGCCGATCATCGGCGAGAGCGTCACGGCCTTGTTGTTGACGTCTGCGCTGATGTTGGTCACGGTCGCCAGCACGATGCCGTCGACATCGGTCTTCAGGCTTGCCACGTACTTGGACGACATGGCCTCGCAGCCCCAACTATTGGCGGCCGGCGGCGTCCCGCCGGTCTGATAGACCTCGGTGATCGACGTACGGCAGGCGCTCATCGCGAGAATGACCTCGGACATCTTCGCGCGGATGGTGTAGTCCTGGTAGGCAGGCAGCGCCACTGCGGCGAGGATGCCGATGATCGCGACGACA
>CAZNVH010000011.1:0-2440 GCA_964576525.1 uncultured Enterobacteriaceae bacterium | reverse complement strand
GGCTCCACGCAGCTGGCCGTTCCGCCCGGCAGATCGGGTCGAGCGTCGGTGTTGGCCGCAGCACCTGTCAGTGCCGAGCGTAAACTCCCCAAAAGTGCTGTTTGAAAACTCCCCAGTCTGAGCGCCGTCATGCCGTTTTTGGGGGGCATGCCCCCCAAAAACGGCGGCGGCCGAAACGCCCCACCTGCAGGCCCGAAACGGAGGGGCCAGGCAGGTGATCACACTGGGAGAAATCGTCTTGATCCACGATTTGAAACGGCAGGGGCTCGGCGTCTCGGCCATCGCGCGCAAGCTCGGCATGGACCGCAAGACGGTGCGCAAGCACCTCGAGGTCGGCATCGCGGCGCCGGCCTACAGCCCGCGCGCGGCGCAGCCGCGGCTGATCGCGCCGTACGAGGACTACCTGCGCGCCCGCATCACGGCCTGGCCGGACCTGTCGGGCAAGCGGCTGCTGCGCGAGTTGAAGGAGCGCGGCTACGCCGGCTGCTACAGCGTCGTCACCGATTTTCTGCGCGACGCCCGGCCGCCAAGGGCGCAGGTCTTCGAGCGCCGCTTCGAGACGGCGGCCGGTAAACAGGCGCAGGTCGACTTCGCCCAGTTCCGGGTGGAGTTCACCGACGAGCCCGGCGTCGTGCGCATCCTGTGGCTGTTCACGATCATCCTCGGGCACAGCCGCTGGCTCTGGGGCCGGTTCTGCGCGACGCAGGATCTGCAGACCGTCCTGCGCTGCCACATCGACGCTTTCGCCGCCATGGACGGCGCGCCGTCCGAGCTGCTCTACGACCGCATGAAGACCGCGGTGATCGGCGAGGACGCCAACGGCGTCGTCCAGTACAACGCCTCGCTCGTCGCGCTGCTCAACCACTACGGCGCCGTGCCGCGCGCCTGCAGGCCATACCGCGCCAAGACGAAGGGCAAGATCGAGCGGCCCTACCGCTACGTGCGCCAGGACTTCTGGCTGGCGCGCAGCTTCCGCAACCTCGACGATCTCAACGCCCAGTTCGACGACTGGCGCGCGCAGATCGCCAATCCGAGGGTGCACGCGACCACGAACAGGGTCGTCGACCAGCACTTCGCCGAGGAGAAGCCGGCGCTGATCGCGCATCCCGCCATCCCCTACAGCGCGGTGCTGACGATCGAGCGGCGCGTCAGCCGCGAGGGCATGGTCTCGGTGGGCGGCAATCTCTACAGCGTGCCCGACACCGCCAGAAAGCGCGTCCTCGACGTCCAGAACCATCCCAGCGAAGTGCGCATCTTCGAGGACGGCGCGCTGATCGCGGCGCACCCGGTGCAGGAGGGCAAGAACCAGCGCCGCGTCGATCCCGCGCACCGCAAGGCGCCGCCGCCCGCGGCGGTGGCCCAGCCGGCGCCGGCCGGCGTCGGGGTGAGGCCTCTCAGTTTCTACGACGCCGTCGCCCGTCGCCTGGCCGGCGAGAGGACCGCACGATGACCAACACGCTCGACAGCATCCGCGCCAGCCTCGTCGGCCTGCGCATGCCCTGCGCGCTGGAGGCGCTCGATCACACCATGCGCCAGCTCGAGCGCGGCGAGATCGGCGCGCTCGAGGCCATCGACGCGCTCCTGGCCGAAGAGCACGCCACCCGCGAGACCCGCCGCATCGGCGTCTCGCTCAAGACCTCCAGGCTGACGCCGCCGAAGACGCTGGAGAGCTTCGACTTCACCTTCCAGCCCTCGCTCGACCGCGGCCGCATCATGGCGCTCGCCCAGCTCGACTTCGTCGCCCGCGCCGAGGTCGTACATTTTCTCGGGCCGCCCGGCACCGGCAAGAGTCATCTCGCCACCGCCCTCGGCGTCGCCGCGGTGCGGGCCGGCAGGAGGGTCTACCGCGCCACGCTGGCCGAACTCATCGAGGCCCTCGGCCGCGCCGAGCGCGAAGGCCGCCTGATCGAGAAGATCCGCTTCCTCGGCCGCAGCAGCCTGCTCATCGTCGACGAGATCGGCTACCTGCCGATCACGCCCGGCGGCGCCAATCTCTTCTTCCAGCTCGTCAACGCCCGCTACGAGAAGGCCGCGATGATCCTGACCTCCAATCGCGGCTTCGCCGAATGGGGCGAGGTCTTCGGCGACCCCGTCGTCGCCACCGCGCTGCTCGACCGGCTTCTCCACCACGCCGTCGTCGTGCAGATCGAAGGGGCCAGCTACCGACTGCGCGCCCACACGGATCTCATCCCCGAGCACACCCGCTCGCACGCCGCCATAACCCCGCCGCCGGCCCCCAAACGACGCGGCCGACCGCCAAAAAATGGAGCCGTCCATGCCTGAACCCGGCTGAACCCAATTCCCGAAAGTGGGGAATTTTCGTTCGGCACTTCTGGGGACTTTTCATTCGGCATTTACAACGAGCGGCTCGGCGTGATCGAAGAACCGCTGACCCCAACATGGCGACGCCGTATCGCCTTCGCCTTCCTGCGCAACAAGG
>CAZNVH010000010.1:0-8024 GCA_964576525.1 uncultured Enterobacteriaceae bacterium | reverse complement strand
GCGCCTTCGGTGCCGATCATCTCGATCCAGGTGGTGGAGAAGTTCGGGTAGCCCGGCGGCAGGCTCCAGCCGCCGCCGCAGACGAAGGTCAGCCCGCTGTCGAGCGTCACGGTCAACCACTGCGTGTCTGGGATGTCGGCGCCCGCCGAGCCGCTTTGCTCCCTCATGGCGCCGTAGTTGACCTGCGAGTACACGCGCACCGGCTTCGCCGGCTCCAGGCACCACAGCAGGAAGTCGAGGTCGTGCGTCGCCTCCATCGCCGCCGGCGACAGCTTCACGCGCCCGCTGATCTTCTGGCCCAGGCTGCGCGTGATGTGCCGGCTGACCAGCGCGCTCACCGGCTTGCCGATGGTGCCGTCGCCGATGCACTGGCGCACGTAGGCGAACTTCGGGTTGAAGCGCTGCGAATAGCCGATGGTGAATTTGAGGTTGTTCTTCTTGCTCAGCTCGATGAGCTCATCCGCTTCGGAAAGCTGCAGCGCGATCGGCTTCTCGAGGAACACATGCTTGCCGGCGGCGAGGCAATCGCGCGCCATCGGATAGTGCGTGGTCTCCGGCGTCGCGGAGATGTATACCGCTTCAATGCTTTTGTTTGAAAGTAATTGGCGATAGTCGGCGACCGCAGTTTGCGCCCTGGTCTTCTTGCTGATTTCTGCAAGGCGAGCCGCGTTGATCTCCGCCAGGTGCAAGGCCTTGACCAGGGGATGCGCGGCGAGAGTCTCCGCCCGGATGCCGCCGCACCAGCCCGTTCCCACCACCGCTACACCGATCTGCTTCATATCAATGACCCTTCGCTCCTTGCTGCTTCAGCGGATGGGCAGCCGCAAACGCGTCGATCTCCATGCACTCGCCGTAGATGCGCATCACGGTGGGCACGCCCTTGGTGTCGCAGCTGAAATAGGCGAGCGCGCCGATCACCTGCGAGGCGAGGCAGATGTCGGCCACGGTCGGCGCGTCGCCGTGGCAGAACTTGCCGGTCTCGCTTTCCTTCGACAGGTGGCCTTCGATCGCTTCGAGGGCGCGAATAGTCCAGTGCGCGAGCCAGCGGTTGCGCGCGGTTTCATCCGCCTTCAGCTCTTTCTCCAGGTAGTTCCTGACCCGCGGCACGATCAGCGGGTGGCCGTCGGCGGCGGCGATCAGCGACAGGCCGCGCACGCGCGCGCGGCCGCGGGTGTCCTTCGGCAGCAGCGCCGGCTCGGGATGCGTCTCTTCGAGGTACTCGAGGATCGCGAGCGACTGGAACAGCGGCGGCCCGCCCTCGTCCAGCACCAGCGCCGGCACCACGCCCTGCGGATTCACCGCCAGGTAGTCCACGCTGTTCTGCCGGCCCTTGAGCAGGTCGATCGAGATCTCCTCGGCGTGCAGGCCCTTCAGGGCCAGCGCGACCCGGACGCGGTAGCTGGCGAGCGATCGCCAGAAGCCGTACAGCTTCATGGGTTCACTTTGATGTTGGCTTCGCGGATCAGCCGGGTGTACTTGTCCATCTCCGCGCGGATGAAGGCGGCGAACTGCTCCGGCGTGCTCGACACCGCTTCGACGCCGAGGTCGGCGAAGCGCTTCTTCACGTCGGCGTCGGCCAGCGCGCGAACGGTGTCGGCATTCAACTTGTCCACGATGGCCTTCGGCGTGCCGGCGGGAATCAGCACGCCCCACCAGTTCACCGCCACCAGCCCGGGCGCAGCGTCCCGGCACAGCGGCGGCTCGGGCAACAGCTCGTAGCGCTGCGATCCCGTGACGCACAGCGCGCGCAGCTTGCCGCCGCGGATGTGCCCCATCGCCGGCAGCGAGTCGGAGAAGATGTACTGGATCTGGCCGCCGAGCAGGTCCTGGATCGCCAGCACCCCGCCCTTGTAGGCCACCTCGACCGCGTCGACCTTCTGACCGTTCTTCAGCATCTCGCTCGACAGGTGCGAGACGCTGCCCGGGCCGCTGGTGCCGTAGTTCAGCTTGCCGGGGTTCTGCTTGGCATACGAAATGATCTCGCCGAGACTCTTGAAGGGCGAGTCGGTGCGCACCACCAGCACGTTCGGCCCGGTGGAGATCATCGACACCGCGATGAAGTCCTTCTCGATGCTGTAGGGCACCTTGGACAGCAGCGGGTTCACCGCCACCGGGCCGAGGTTGCCGACGACGAAGGTGTAGCCGTCGTTCGCCTGCCGGGCGGCGAAGTCCATGCCGATCGAGCCGGCGGCGCCGGGCTTGGACTCGATGATCACCTGCTGGCCCCACAGCTCGGCGAGCTTCGCGCCGTAGACCCGCGACATCAGGTCGGAGCTGCCGCCGGGCGGATACGTGACGATCAGTTTTACCGGCTTCGTCGGGAAGGTTTGGGCGAATGCCGCCGTCGAAATCCACAACAGAAGACAAAATAGTTTTTTCATTTAGCCCTCGATACGCATTTCTTTGATGATCGGCCGGAACTGGTCCATCTGCCGCTTGAGTATCGCGTCCTGCTCGCCCGGGCTGGAGCCGACCGGCTCGGCCGCCATGTCGAGCAGCCGCTTCGCCGTCTCCGGATGGCGCACCGCCGCGGCGGCTTCCTTGTTCAGCCGCTCGATTACCTCGCGCGGCGTCTTCGCTGGCGCGAAAAAGCCGTTCCAGCCGTCGAGCTCGAGCACCGGGTAGCCGAGCTCGCGCACCGTCGGCACGTCGGGCAGCTCGGGGATGCGGCGCGAGGCGCTGGTGGCGAGCGCCTTGAGCCGGCCGCCCTTGATGTCGGCGAGCGAGGAAGAGAGCTGGTCGCCGCCGATGTTGATGCGGCCGGCGATCAGCTCCTGCTTGAGCGGCGCCGCGCCCTTGAAGGGGATGTGCGTCATCTCGACCTGCGCCGCGCGCGACAAGGCCTCGCCGAGGACGTGCATCGTAGAGCCGGGACCTGTAGAGCCGTAGGTGTAACGCACGCCTTTCTCTTTTTGAAGATATTTCATTACCTCTTCGAGATTCTTACCCGGCACGCTCGGATGAGCGGTCCAGACGAAAGGCACGTAGACCGCGATCGAGACCCCGGCGAAATCGGTGTCGACGTTGTAGGTGGCGCGGTTGGCGAGCGCCGCGGCGACCGAGGCGATCGGGAACGTGACGTTGTGGATCAGCAGCGTGTAGCCGTCGGGCGCGGCGCGCGCCACCTCCGCCGCGGCGATGGTGCCGCCGGCGCCGGCGCGGTTCTCCACCAGCACGGGCTGGCCGACCTGCTCGCTCATGCGCTGGGCGACGAGCCGGGCGACGATGTCGGTGGTGCCGCCAGCGGGGAACGGCACCAGGATGCGGATCGGCTTGGAAGGAAACGACTGCGCGAATGCCGCGCCGCACAGGAAAACCAAAAGATAAGCGAGCTTGCGCACCGTCTCCTCCTCAGGAGTTAGCGGACCTAGTCTAGCCCAGTTGACACTCCTTCCACCCGTCACCGAGCATAGGACTTCCTTCCAGGTCGGAGCACGCCATGTCCCTGCGAATCCTTGCCGCAATCGCTCTGTGGGCCGCCTTCGTCGCGGCTGCGCTGGCCCAGCCCTATCCGGCCAAAGCGGTGAAGGTCGTCGTCGCTTTCGCGCCCGGCACCACGTCCGACATCATCGGGCGGATGTTCTCCGAAAAGCTCACCCAGTCTACAGGTCACTCCTTCCTGGTGGAGAACCGCACCGGAGCGGGCGGCACTATCGGCGCCGAGTTCGTCGCGAAATCGCCGCCCGATGGCCACACGCTGCTCCTCTCCACGGCGGCGCTGCCGGTCAGTGCCGCCGTGTACCGCAGCTTGAAGTACGACACGGCCAAGGATTTCGCTTCCGTCACCGTGATCTCGCATTCGCCGCTCGCGCTTGCGGCCAACCTGGGTTTCCCGCCAAGGACGGTGGGCGAGCTGATCGACTACGCCAAAGCCAATCCTGGAAAAGTGAATTTCGGCTCGGCCGGCGTGGGCACCTCTCACCATCTCACCGGGGAGAAATTCAAGCTGGCGGCCGGCGTCGACATCGTTCACGTGCCGTACAAGGGCTCGGGCCCCGCGCACGTCGATCTCCTCGGCGGCCAGATCCAGATCATGTTCGACAACATCGTCGCCCTGATGCCGCACTTCAAGGCTGGAAAGCTGCGCCCTATCGCCGTGACGAGCGCGAGCCGTAACCCGCAGCTGCCCAACGTGCCGAGCGTGCAGGAGTCGGGGGTGCGCGGATTCGAGACGGTCGCGTGGTTCGGCCTCGTCGCACCGGCCGGAACGCCGCGTAACATCCTCGACAAGCTCAACTCCGAGATCACCAGGGCCCTTGCCCAGCCCGAGGTGAGGCAGCGGCTGATCGATACCGGCTCCGAGATCATCGGCAGCTCGCCTGAAGCCGCGGACCGTCACCTGCGCGACGAGGTCTCGAGGTGGGGGGAAGTGGTGCGTGCGGCGAACATCAGCGCCGAGTAGCGCGATGGAAAAGCTTCCGAACTAGACCTGCTTCGCGTCGTCCACCGGTTCCCGCCGGTGATGGTCGCCGATGAGGCGCTCGCGCAGCACTTTCGACAGGTAGTCGATGGCGTAGACCGCGACGATCACCAGGATGATGATCGTGCACGCCTCCTGCAGCGCGTAGGCGCGCAGCCGGTCGGCGAGCAGGAAGCCGATGCCGCCGGCGCCCACGATGCCGAGGATCGACGCCGAGCGCACGTTGTGCTCGAACATGTACAGCGTGTTGGACAGCATCATGGGCAGAACCTGCGGCAGCACGCCGAAGCGCACGCGCTGCAGGCCATTGCCGCCCGCCGCCGTAACGCCGTCGACCTGCTTGCGGTCGAGGTTCTCGATCGCCTCGGAGTAGAGCTTGATGAACGTGCCGGTCTCCACGATGGCGATCGCCATGATGCCCGCGAGCGGCCCGAGGCCGACGGCGCGCACGAAGATCAGCGCCCAGATGAGGTAGTCGAACGCGCGCAGCAGGTCGGCAAAACGCCGCGTGCCGAACTGCAGCGCTCGGGTGCGCGTCATGTTGCGCGAGGCGAGGAAGCTCAGCGGGAGCGCGAACATCGCGCCGAGCAGCGTGCCGAGGAACGCCATGGCGATCGTCTCGCCCATGGCCTTGAGGAACTCGGGCAGGTGCTCCCAGCCGGCCGGCGGGAAGAGCTGCGCCACCACCACCGAGCCGAACTTCGCCACGCCGTGCAGGAAATCGCCGCTGAGGAAGCCGAAGTGATGCAGGCAGTACACGGTAAGCAGGGCATTGCCGCCCCAAAGCAGCCCGAAGCGAAATCGTTCCTGAAGGCTCACGAAGCGAAGCTCGCCTTGCCGATGGCGCCCTGGCGGAAGCGCTCGCTCAGGATGTCGATCAGCATCACGGTGGCCACCACGATGAGCAGGATTGCGCCCGCGTCGCCGAAGTACAGGAGCTGCACCGAGGTGAAGAGATCGTGCCCGATGCCGCCGGCCCCGACGAAGCCGACGATGGTGGCGCTCCTCACGTTGAGCTCCATGCGCCAGAAGGTGTAGGACAGGTAGTTCGGCAGCACCTGCGGCAGCACGGCGAAGCGCATCACCTGGAACCAGCTGCCGCCGGCGGCACGCACCCCGTCGACCGGCAACGGGCTGATGTTCTCGTTCACCTCGGCGAACAGCTTGCCCTGCGCGCCGACGGTGTGCACCGTGATGGCCAGGATCCCGGCAAGCGGGCCGATGCCGAAGGCAATGATGAACAGCAGCGCCCAGACGATGTCCGGCACCGTGCGCGCGATCTCGAGCACGCGCCGCGTGATCCAGTAGACCGCATAGTTATGCGCCAGGTTGCGGGCGGCGAAGAAGCTCAGGAATCCGCCGAGCAGCGTGCCGATGACCGTGGCGAGGTAGGCCATGAGCAGCGTATTGAGCAGGCTGCCTGCCCAGTGGGCGCCGTCCCAGTACCACTCGCGCATGTCGGCGGCGAAAGTGGAAATGCCTACGGGCGGCACCAGCTTCACCAGGAACTCGGTGGTGCGCGGCAGCCCGCCGAGGAGCGTGACGGGGTCGAATCTCGCCGTCACCCAGGCAGCGGCGAGGCACAGGGCGAACGCCCCGCAAAACAGCGCGGCGTACAGCCGCTTCTGCCGGCGGTACGCCGCGTACTGCGCCTCGAAAGCCGTCACTTGGCTCTCTTGCGGCGCGCCTCCCGCTCGTCCGCGGCGGCCTGGCACATCAGCCCGTAATCCTTGTGGCTGACGGCCATGATGCCCATCGTCTTGCCCTGCGCGACTGCTTCGGCAAGCGCCATGTCGACCTGGTGCAGGCCGGTGAACAGCTTGAGCATGTCGGCGCGCATGTCGGCCGGGATGTCCTTGCGGATGACGACCGGCGGCGAGGGCAGCGGGTCGGAAGTCCAGATGACGCGGATGTCCTCCCGCTTGAGGAGGCCCTGGTTCATCATCTGGCGGATGTTGCCGAAGCCGTCATTCTTCGACGTCCAGGTGAACGCCGCGTCGTAGGTGCCCTTCAGCACGCCGAGCACGCTTTGCACGTGCCCGCCCGAAAGCGGGCTCCTGTAATACTCGTCCACGGGCTTTCCCATCGCGCGGAAAGCCGCCGTCGGGATGAGGTAGCCCGAGCCGGAGA
This sequence comes from uncultured Enterobacteriaceae bacterium, assembly GCA_964576525.1. Lineage (GTDB taxonomy): Bacteria > Pseudomonadota > Gammaproteobacteria > Burkholderiales > SG8-39 > SCGC-AG-212-J23. The sequence goes on along the minus strand of CAZNVH010000010.1, from coordinate 1,474 downwards.
GCGGGTCGGTGCGCGCGACGACCTTGCCCTTGAGGTCGTCGATGGTCTTGTACGGGCTGTCGCTGCGCACCACAACCACGGCGTTGTAGCCCATCGTGCCGTCGGTCGCCGACGCCGCCACCAGGGGCTCGACCCCGCCCTTGCTGTCGGCGTAGGTCTGGCAATAGCTGAAGCCCGACAGCCAGGCGAGGTTGATCTGGTTGGCGATGAGGGCGTTCATCACGCCGGAATAGTCGGTCGCCTGGTAGAGCTCCCACTTCGCGCCGGTGGTCTTTTCCGCGTGCTTGAGGAAGTGCTCCATCGTGCGCGTGGTGCCGGTTTGCGTCTCGACCGGCAGCACGCCGTACTTCACCACCGGGTACTTCTTCTGCCACTGGGCGCTGGCCGATGCGGCCCAGAGCAAACTCATCACTACGAAAAACGTCTTATGCATTGGCACGGCGAACATGTTTTTCCTCCTCGTCTATCGCTTCGCTGTCTCCGAGATCGGTACCGTAAATGTCGCGCGCGACGGCCGGAGTGAGCTGCCCCGGCGCGCCGTCGAACACGATCGCACCTTTGCGCATGCCGATGATGCGGTCGCAATAGTCGCGCGCCGTCTCCAGCAGGTGCAGGTTCGAGATCACGGTAATGCCGTCCTCGCGGTTGATGCGGCGCAGGGACTCCATGACGATTTTGGCGTTGCGCAGGTCGAGCGAGGCGATCGGCTCGTCGGCGAGCAGGAACTTCGGCTCCTGCACCAGCGCGCGCGCGATCGCCACGCGCTGCTGCTGGCCGCCCGAAAGCTCGTCGGCGCGGTGCAGGCCGTGCGACACCATGTCGAGGCGCTCGAGCGCCCGGATGGCGAGCGCACGGTCGTGCGCCGAGAACATCATCAGCAGCGTCGGCAGCGTGGCATGGTAGCTGATGCGTCCCATCAGCACGTTGGTCATCACCGAGAGCCGCGGCACCAGGTTGAACTGCTGGAACACCATGGCGCAGCGCGCGCGCCATTCGCGCACGCGCCGGCCCTTCAGCGCGGAGACGTCCACGTCATCCGATAGGACTCTTCCTGAAGTGCAGTCGGTGAGCCGGTTGATCATGCGCAGCAACGTCGACTTGCCCGCGCCCGAGCGTCCGATGATGCCGACCATCTGGCCGCCGGGCACCTCGAACGAAACATCGTCGACGGCGACCAGCGAGCCGAATTTACGCGTCAAGCGCTCGACCTTGAGCATTTCCTCCCCTTCGAACCATGTTGGCCGAACTGCGTGAACACTGTCAAGATTCACGCCGTGCGAGCGATCATCATCGGCGCCGGGCGTGGCCGCCGCCTCATGCCCACCACCGAGAACGCGCCAAAGTGCTTCGCCGAGATCCGCGGCAAGCGCATTCTCGACTGGACGGTCGATGCGCTCGAAGCGGGTGGTGTCACCGACATCTGCTTCATCGGCGGCTACCGCATGGAGGCGGTCGCGCGCGAGTATCCCCATTT
>CAZNVH010000009.1:0-48923 GCA_964576525.1 uncultured Enterobacteriaceae bacterium | reverse complement strand
CGGCCGCTCTTGCGCTCGGTGCGCGCGAGCGCCACCTCCTCACCGGTGACCGGGTGCAGGAAGACCGGGAAATCCTTGCCCACCGGCTTGTAGCCGAGCGCGAGCAAATCCTCGGGCCTGGCGCCCACCGCGACCCAGTCGCGGTCGCTCACCGGCTGGCCGAGCAGGCGGTCGCGCACGGCGCCGCCGACGATGAAGAGTTGCATGCGCCGAATGATGCCGCGCGCCGCAGCGGCGCGCTTCGAACTCGCGGCGGCGGTCTAGCGCTTCTGTCGATACGGTTCGTCCTCGGGCACGAATTCCTGCTCCTGCAGCGCATCGGCAATCCAGGCCGCCGGCCCGGGCGCGGCGAGCAGCCGCTCGGCATAAGCGGCCGAGCTTTGGGACAGCGGCAGGCTGTAGGTGCGCACACGCAGCGCCACCGGCACGAAATAGGCGTCGGCCGCGCCGAAAGCGCCGAATAGGAAGGGCCCACCACTTTGCATCAGCGCCTCACTCCACATCTGATCGATGCGCGCCAGGTCGCGCTGCACCTGCGGCTGCTCATGCAGTACGCGCGCACCGACCTCGGGCAGGGAAGCCTCGATATTCATAGGGCAATGCTGGCGCAGCGCGCCGAAGCCGGCATGCATCTCCGCGCACAGCGAGCGCGCGCGCGTGCGCGCCGGCAGCGCGGCCGGCCACACGCCTTTGCCGGGGAAGCGCTCGTGCAGATATTCGGCGATGGCCAGGCTGTCCCACACCGGCTCGCCGTCGACGAGCAGCACGGGCACCTTGCCGGCCTTCGAATACTTCTCGATGCCGATGACGCGCACGTCCTTGTCGAACCTGAGCTGCACTTCCTCGAAAGGGATCTCGGCCTGGCGCAGTAGCACCCACGGGCGCATCGACCACGACGAGTAGTTCTTGTTGCCGATGACCAGCTGAAGTTTCATGGGCCGGCGGCCACCCGCCCGCCGTCCTTGATCGGCGTGGCGAACGTGTACTCGATGTCCCAGGGAAAATGGATCCACTTCGTCTGCTTGAACTCCTTGACGAAGGTGTCGACGATAGCCCTCCCCGCAGGCTTGGCGTACAGGCAGGCGAAGTGCGCTTTCGGCAGGAGCTGGCGCACCGCCTGCGCGGTGCGCCCGGTGTCGACCAGGTCGTCGATCAGCAGGAAGCCCTCGCCCGCGCCGCTTACGCCCTTCAGCACCTGGACGCTGCCCTGCTCCTGCGCCGCCGCGCCTGTGCTGGAGGCGTCATAGCTCGTGACGCAGATGGTGTCGATCAGGCGGATGTCGAGCTCGCGCGCCACCAGCGCCGCGGGCACCAGGCCGCCGCGCGTCACCGCGATGATGCCCTTCCAGGGGCCTTTCTTGTGCAGGACTTCGGAGAGGTAGCGCGCATCCCGGTGCAGCTCGACCCACGAGATGATGATTTCATCTTCATACGGGATTCTCGCCATATCCCAGTTTACCGGTTTGACTGTCCGCGGAAAGCCCAGCCGGTGAAGCGCGCCTCGATCGCGGCGGTGGCCGCGTACAGCACGATGCCGAGCACCGCGAGCACCAGCAGGCCGGCGAACACGATCGGCACCTGGAACGAGGCCTGTGCATCCAGCATCAGCTTGCCGATGCCCTTGTTGGCGCCGACCGTCTCCGAGACCACCGCGCCGACGAAGGCGAGCGTGATCGCCACCTTGAGCGAGCCGAAGAAGTAAGGCAGCGAGCGCGGGATGCCGACCTTGCGCATGATGTCGAGCTTCGAGGCGCCGAGCGCGCGCAGCACGTCCTCGAGCTCGGGCTCGGTGGTGGCGAGGCCGGTGGCGACGTTCACCACGATCGGGAAGAACGAGATCAGGAAGGCGGTGAGCACCGCCGGGATCTCGCCGATGCCGAACCACAGGATCAGCACCGGCACCACCGCCACCTTGGGGATCGAGTTGAAGCCGATCAGCACCGGGTAGATGCCGGCGTACAGCGCGCGGTGCCAGCCGACCGCGATGCCGAGCAGCAGGCCGAACACCGTGGCGATCAGGAAGCCGGCGAGCGTGGTCCACAGCGTGACGAAGGAGTTGTCCCAGATCGGCTTGCGGTACTGCCACAGCGCGCCGAACACGTCCGAGGGCGCCGGCAGGATGGTGAGCGGCACATCGAGCACACCGCAAACGAGTTCCCAGATGACAAAAAGTATTACTACAAAGGCAGAAGGCGAGAGCACCTTGATGCCGAACTCGCGCCGATCCATCAGTGCTTGCCGATCAGGCTGCGCAGCTCGTGCACGATGTCCTGGAACGGCTGCGTATACGTGACGTCCAGGTCGCGCGGCCGCGGCAGCGCCACTTCGCAGCGCCGCACGATGCGCCCCGGCCGGTGCGACATCACGTACACCGTGTCGGCGAGGAACACCGCCTCGCGCAGGTCGTGCGTCACCAGCATCACCGTCACCTTGCGCGCCGCCTGCAGGTCGCGCAGCGCGCACCACAGCTCCTCGCGCGTGAACGCGTCGAGCGCGCCGAACGGCTCGTCGAGCAGCAGGATCTCGGGCTCGTGGATCAGCGCGCGGCAGATCGAGGTGCGCTGCTGCATGCCGCCAGAGAGCTCCCACGGGTGCTTCTCGGTGAAGCCGGCGAGGCCCACCGACTCCAGCAGGTTTCTCGCTTTTTCAGAAAAAGATTCTTTTTGAAAATTCGATCGATACGGCTCCACGATCTCCAGCGGCAGCAGCACGTTCTCGAGCGCGTTGCGCCAGGGCAGCAGGTTGGAGTTCTGGAATGCCATGCCGACCGACTTGAGCGGGCCGCTGACGGGTTTTCCTTCTACGGTCAGGACACCCGAAGCCACGGGATGCAGCCCGGAGATCAGCCGCATCAGCGAGCTCTTGCCGCAGCCCGAGGGGCCGACTACCGCCGCGAACTCGCCGCGCGCGATGCCGAGGCTGACCTCGTCGATGGCGCGCACCGCGGCAGCGCCGCGGCCGTACGCCATCGAGACTTTGTCGAGGCTTACTAGCGGGGTTACCAGCGGCAAATTACTTGACGAGGCGCTGCTCCCGCGGCGGCAGGTACTGCGAAGTGAAGATGTCGGCCGCCTTCGGCTTGTTGCTGTACTGGAAGGTGAGGCCGATCTGCTCGATCGAGCGCTCGAGGCGCTTCATGTCGACCGCGCCCAGGCCGTTCTTGCGCACATCCGGCGTGACGTAATTCTTCTCCAGCGAGAGCTTCAGGCGCTCGAGCTCGACGTCGCGCTTGGCGATCGGGTTCCTCTTCATCAGCGAGTCGATCGCCGCGTCGGGGTTGGCGACCGTGTCCTGGATGCCGCGGATGGTCGCTTTGACGAAGCCGGCCACCGCCTTGGGCGAGAAGCGCATGAAGTCGGGGTTGGCGATGATCACGTTGCCGTAGAGGTCGACGCCGTAGTCGCGCATGTGCAGCACCACGATCTCGCTCGCCGGCACGTTATTGGCGCGCAGGTTCATGTAGGAAGAGAACCAGAAGCCGGTGATGGCGTCGACCTTGCCCTGGGCGAGCATCGGCTCGCGCACCGGGAAGCCGATGTTCTCGATCCTGACCTTGGAGGCGTCGATCTTGTTGGCCTGCACGAAGATCGGCCACTGCGCGTAGGCGCCGTCAGGGGCCGGCGCGCCGAGGATCTTGCCCTCGAGGTCCTTGGGCTTGCTGATGCCGTTCTTCTTCAGCGAGACGATGGAAAACGCCGGGGTGTCATAGACCATCATCACCGCTTTCACCGGCAGGTTGCGCGGGTTGTCGCGGTACTTCACCAGCGAATTGATGTCGGCGAAGCCGACCTCGTAGGCGCCCGAAGCGACGCGGTTGATGCCTTCGACCGAGCCCGAGCCGGGGTCGATGCTGACGTTCAGGCCCTCGGCCTGGTAGTAGCCCTTGTCGATGGCGACGAAGAACGGCGCCGCCGGCCCCTCGAAGCGCCAGTCGAGGGCGAAGCGCACCGGAATCTCTTTCTGAGCAAACACCGCGCCGGAAAACAGCGCGACGGCGAGCAAGGCGGCAAGGCGCATGGGACCCCCTGTAAGAATAGAATCTGCGGCTGGAGTCTACCGCACGTCCACAGCGCGATGCGCACCACCATAGAGTTCTTCCTGAATGGCGAGCGCGTCTCGCTGCTCGCGAAAGACGCGCGCCGCACGGTGCTGACCTGGCTGAGGGAAGAGCGGCGCCTGACCGGCACCAAGGAAGGCTGCGCCGAAGGCGATTGCGGCGCGTGCACCGCGGTGCTGGACGGCCTGCCGGTCAACACCTGCCTTCTGCTCGCCGGCGCGCTCGACGGCAAGGCGCTGACGACCGTGGAAGGCCTGGGCGGCGAGCATCCCGCGCAGCGCGCCATGGTCGAGTGCCACGGCTCGCAGTGCGGCTTCTGCACACCGGGCTTCGTCATGGCGCTCTATGCGCACTACCAGGACCCCCGGGGCGAGCTGGCCGACGCGCTCGCTGGGAATCTTTGCCGCTGCACGGGGTATGCGCCGATCCTCGCGGCGGGCAGGCGCATGCTCGAGTACCCGCGGGTTGAAGCCCCCAAGACCGGCACGCTGCCGGGCGACGGCGTGTCGATCCCTGAATTCAGCGCGCCGCGCACCCTCGCCGAGCTCGACCGGGTGCTTCATCCCGGTGCGCGTCTGCTCGGCGGCGGCACCGATCTGGGGCTGGTCGTGACGAAGCAGCTGAAGGACCTCGGCCGCACCGTGTACCTCGGCAATGTTGCCGAGCTGAAGCAGATCTCGGAATCCGACACCCACATTGCGTTCGGCGGCGCGGTCACCCTGGCTGAGGCCCAGCCGCATCTCGCGCGCATCCACCCGGACATCGGCGAACTGCTGCGCCGCTTCGGCGGCGCGCAGGTGCGCGCCTGCGCCACCCTCGCCGGCAACATCGCCAACGCTTCGCCGATCGGCGACTCGATGCCGGTGCTTCTGGCATTGGATTCTTCCCTGGTACTCCAGCAGGGAAAAGCGCAACGCGTCATTTCCCTCGACACTTTCTATACCGGCTACCGCAAGACCGTCCTGAAGCCTGCCGAGTTCATCCGGACGGTCCGGGTGCCGAAGCTGGCGAGGAATGCCCGCTTCGCCGCCTACAAGATCTCGAAGCGCTTCGACCAGGACATCTCCGCCGTGTGCGCGGCTTTCCACGTGGCTTCAGACAAAGCAAGGTTCGCGTTCGGCGGCATGGCCGCGACGCCAGCACGGGCATTGAAAGCAGAAAAAAATTATCCCCTTGGAATCGAAGCCGCCTGTACCGCGCTCGCGGCGGATTTCAAGCCGCTGTCGGACCACCGCGCCTCAAGCTGGTTCCGCCTGACGGTGGCGCAGAATCTGCTCCGGAAGTTCCACCAGGAGATCGCCCCGGATGCGATCTTCCAAGTGAGATGATCGGAGAAGCGCTCCCGCATGACAGCGCGCAGCTGCACGTCTCGGGCGAGGCGCGCTATGTTGACGACCTCCCCGAGCTCGCCGGCACGTTGCATGCCGCGCTTGGTGTTTCAACCGAAACCCACGCCAGGCTGGTTTCGGTGGAACTCGACGCCGTGCGAAAGGCGCCGGGCGTCGTCGCAGTCATCGCCGCGGGCGACATTCCGGGCGAGAACAACATCGGCCCGGTGATCCATGACGAGCCGGTATTCGCCGCCGGCAAGGTCGAGTTTCGCGGCCAGCCGCTGTTCGCCGTGGCGGCGACCAGCGTGGAGCTCGCGCGCCGCGCCGCGCGCCTGGCGAAAGTGCGCTACGAGGTCCTGCCGGCGGTCGTCACCATCGAGCAGGCGCTGGAAAAGCAGCAATTCGTGCTTCCCTCATTGAACGTGTCCCGTGGAGACTTCAATGCGAAAAGCATCAACAGCGTCAAGGGAAGTTTGCGCTGCGGCGGGCAGGAGCACTTCTACCTCGAAGGCCAGGTGGCGCTCGCCATCCCCGGCGAGCGCGGCGAGATGCTGGTGCACTCCTCCACGCAGCACCCGACCGAGGTGCAGCACCTCGTCGCCGCGGCGCTCGGCGTGCCTTACGCGTCGGTGAGCGTCGAGCTGCGCCGGCTCGGCGGCGGCTTCGGCGGCAAGGAAACCCAGGCCGCGCTGTACGCGGTCGCCGCGGCGCTGCTCGCGCACGCCACCGGCCGGCCGGTCAAGCTGCGCGCCGACCGCGACGACGACATGATTGGCACCGGCAAGCGCCACGACTTTCTGTACCGCTACGAGGCCGGCTTCGACGGCGAGGGGCGCATCGAGGCGCTCGAGCTCGAGCTCGCCTCGCGCTGCGGGCTTTCGGCCGACCTCTCCGGCGCGGTCAACGACCGCGCGGTGTTCCACTGCGACAACGCGTACTTCCTGCCCAACCTGCGTATCGCCTCGCACCGCTGCAAGACCAATACCGTCTCCAGCACCGCGTTCCGCGGCTTCGGCGGCCCGCAGGGCATGTTCGCCGCCGAGGGCGTGATCGCCGCCGTCGCCCGGCACCTGGGCGTCGATGCGCTGGAGGTGCGCAAGCGCAACCTCTACGGCAGCGCGCCGCGCAACGTCACCCACTACGGCATGACGATCAGGGACAACGTACTGCCCGATTTGATCTCTGACCTTGAAAAATCCTCGCAGTACCGAACGCGAAGGGAGGAGATCAGGGCCTTCAACGCGCGCAACACCGTCTTCAGGAAAGGCCTGGCGCTCACGCCCGTCAAGTTCGGCATTGCGTTCACCACGATCCCGATGAACCAGGCGGGCGCCCTGGTGCACCTCTACACCGACGGCAGCGTGAGCCTCAACCATGGCGGCACCGAGATGGGCCAGGGCCTGATGATCAAGGTGGCGCAGATCGTCGCCGAGGAGCTCGGCGTCGAGCTCGCGCTCGTGCGCATCACGGCCACCTCGACCGGCAAGGTGCCCAACACTTCGCCCACCGCCGCCTCCAGCGGCACCGACCTGAACGGCGAGGCGGCGCGCGCCGCCTGCAGGGTTCTCAAGGAGCGGCTGGCGCCGTTCCGCGAGAAGTTCCCGCAGCACCCCTTCACGCAACTGGTGCGCGAGGCCTTCTTCGCCCGCGTCTCGCTCTCGGCCACCGGCTACTTCCGCACGCCCGGCCTGCATTTCGACCGCGAGACGTTCCAGGGCAACCCGTTCTACTACTTCGCCTGCGGCGCGGCGGTGTCGGAGGTCGTCATCGACACGCTGACCGGCGAGTTCCGCCTGCTGCGCGCGGACCTGCTGCACGACTGCGGGCGCTCCCTCAACCCGGCGATCGACCGCGGCCAGATCGAGGGCGGCTTCATCCAGGGCATGGGCTGGCTGACGATGGAAGAGCTGGTGTGGAACGCCGAGGGCGCGCTCCTCACGCACGCGCCCTCGACCTACAAGATCCCGGTGGCGAGCGACTGCCCGCCGGTGTTCAACGTCACGCTCTGGGAGCGCGGCGAGAACCTCCAGGACGTCGCCTACCGCTCCAAGGCGGTCGGCGAGCCGCCGCTGATGCTGGCGCTCTCGGTGTTCCACGCCATCTACGACGCCATCGGCTCATTGAGCGACTCGCGCGACCCCGTACCGCTGGAAGCGCCCGCGACGCCGGAAAACATCCTGAGGGCAATTCATGGTCGTTGAAATCCTCGTCACGCATACCCAAGGTTCCGCACCGCGCGAAGCGGGCACCCGCATGTGGGTTGACGCCGGCGGCGAGCGCGGCACCATCGGCGGCGGCAACCTCGAGTACACCGCGCTCAAGATCGCGCGCGAGATGCTCCTCAGCGGCGAGGCCCGCCGGGAACGCCGGTTCGCGCTCGGTGACGCATTGGGGCAGTGTTGCGGCGGCGCGGTCACGCTGCAGTTCCTGAAGAAGGAAACCATGGAAGAAACCAGAACCGAGTTTCACGTCGCGCTGTTCGGCGCCGGGCACGTCGGCAAGGAGGTGGCGCGCATCCTCGGGCGGCTGCCCTGCCGGCTGACCTGGATCGACCCGCGCCCCGAGGTTTTTCCTCCTGAAATAGAGAAACACATCAGGGTCGTCATCGAGGAGGAGCCCGGCTGGATGGTCGACGAGGCGCCGCCCGGCGCGTACTACCTGGTGATGAGCCACAGCCATGCGCTCGACCTCGAGATCGTCGAGCGGGTGCTGCGGCGGAACGACTACGCCTTCCTCGGCCTGATCGGGTCGGAAACCAAGGCGGCGAAATTCCGCGCCCGCCTCAAGGCGAAGAGTCTGGATTCCTCAAGACTCGTCTGTCCGATAGGAATTTTCAAAGGGGAAAAGCACCCCGCGGCGGTGGCCGTATCGGCGGTGGCGCAGCTGCTTACGGTCAGCGGCGCTCGGCGCGAAACCAGCGCCCAAGAAGCGCGCGCTCTTCTTCCGTCATCCCGGTGAGGTTGCCCGGCGGCATGGCGCGCGAGGCGACCGTCTGCTGATGGATCAGCGGCGCCTGGGCGCGGATGCGCTCGGGCGTATCGAGCTTCGAGCCCTTCGGCGCCTCGGCGATCCCCTGGAAGGTCGGCTTCTCGGCGTGGCAGCTCGCGCAGCGCGCGTCGATTACGCGTTTCACGTCCTCGAACGAAACAGGTTCTGAAGAAGTTTCCGGTTTGGGTACGACGAGAAACGCAGCAAAGGCGACAACAGCCAATCCTGCGACAAGCACTCCCGCCGGCGCATTGCCCTTGTGCCGCATCACGAACCAGACGCGGACCAGCGCACCGGCGAGCGTCAGCGCGACGAGCACCAGCCAGTTCCAGCTCATCGGGTAGTGGCCGGCGATCATGGTGAACACCACCGGCAGGGTGAAGTAGGTGTTGTGGACGCTGCGTTGCTTTCCGAGAACAGAGTATTTTTCCTCCGGCCTGCGCCCCTCCTGCATTGCGCGGACGAGCTCCCGTTGCCCTGGGATGATGACGTGCGCCACGTTGGCCGCCATGATCGTGCCGAGGATCGCACCGTAGTGAATGACGGCGCCGCGGCCGCTGAACAGCTTGGTCAGACCCCAGGCCGTCAGCGCCAGGAGAAGAAAAAGAATCAATGAAAGAAGAACGTCGTTGCGCCCGAGCGGTGAGCGGCACAGCGCTTCATAGACGACGAGCGCAACGATCATCGCGCCCACGCCAATGCCGATCGCCGCGGGCTGCGACAGCGGCATGACCTGCGGATCGATCAGGTAGAGCTCGGCGTTGGCGTAGTACATCGCGACGAGCAGCGCGAAGCCGGTGATCCAGGTCCAGTACGCCTCCCACTTGAACCAATGCAGCGTCTTCGGCAGCTCGGCCGGCGCCAGGCGGTACTTCTGCGCGCGGTAGAAGCCGCCGCCGTGGATCGCGTGCAGCTCGCCCGCGAGCGCCGGGTCGCTCGACGCTTCGAGGCGGTTGTCGAGCCAGATGAAGTAGAACGAGGCGCCGATCCAGGCGATGCCGACGATGACATGCGCCCAGCGCAGGCACAGGTTGAGCCAGTCGAGGAGGTACGCCTCCAACTCAGGCGCCCTCGGTTCTATTTCGCACCAGCGCGCTCCAGCAGCCTGGTCATTTCCACATACCCGCGCATCCGCGCGAGCGCGAGCGGCGTCCGCCCGGTGCGATCGGCAAGATTCACGTTGGCGCCCCCCTGAATCAGCGCTTGCAGCGTTTGCGTGTGGCGCGGGCCGCCGTCGCCCAGCACGATGGATTCGATCAGCGCCGTCCAGCCGAGGTTGTTGACGTGATCGAGCGGCGCGGCCGCCCCAATCAGCGTACGCACCACTTCCACGTGGCCCAGGTGCGCGGCCGCGATCAGTGCCGTGCCATCGTAGCGGCTGGTGACGTTTTTCGCGCTCGCGCCCAGGTCGAGCGCGGCTTTGAGCGTCGCTACGTCGTTGGCGACTGCGGCTATCGTGACGACGTCGTAGCGATCCCGCTCGAGCGCGTTCGGATCCGCGCCTGCCTGTACGAGCACGCGCATGACATCCCGGTGCCCGCCATAGGCGGCGACATGTAACGGGGTGCGCCCATACGCGTCGCGCTCGTCGGGCCTGGATTGCTTCGCGATCTGCGCTCGAACCGCGGCCGCATCCCCTGCGGCCGCCGCGGCGAACAAGTCCTTATAGCGCGCCTTCTCCGCGGGCGAAGGAGGCACCTGGGCGTGACCGGCAATAGCAAGCACGCCGCTAAACAGAACGGCAGTTCGTAGCCTCAAGCGCCGCCGCGGAAGCAGGAGTAGCCCCACGGCGTGCACTTGAACGGCAGGTGGTAGTGCTGGCCCGGGTCCGAGATGCCGAAGAGGTAGTGCACCACGTCGAGGAACGGCACTTTGGGCAGAGGCACGTGCTGCTCGCGGTACCACGCCGCCACGTGAAACACCGCTTCGTAGGCTCCCACCGGGAGCGTCGCGTCCACTTCCAGCAATCCCTTGGTGTTGGTCACGCCGGAGACGACCAGCCGCCGCTCAAGTCCGTAGAGCTCCACCTTCATTCCGGACGCGATCGCGCCGCGCGACACATCGACGACGTGGATCGAAAGCCCGGGCATCGCCCTAGTTCAGCTTCGCGCCGGAGTCCTTCACCGGCTGCAGCCAGTCCTTCACCTGGTCGGAGACGAAGGCCGTGAACTGCTCTGGGCTCATGTCGCGGCCCTGGACGCCGAGGTCGGCGAGGCGCTGCGCCACGGTCGGATGGGCGAGCGACTTCTTCACCGCCGCGTGCAGGCGCTCCACCACGGCGCGCGGCAACCCCGCGGGCCCGGAGACGCCGAGGAAGTTCTCGGCCACCAGCTTGTTTTGCCCGAGCTCGAGCACGCTCGGTACCTCAGGCGCCATCGACGCGCGCACCGGCGAAGTTACCGCGATGGCGCGCAGCTTGCCGTCTTTCATGAATGGCACGTTCTGCGGCAGCGTGTCGATGGCGAGCTTGATGGTGCCGCCGAGCAGGTCGTTGTGCATCGGCGAGGAGCCCTTGTAGCCGACATGCTCCATGCGCAGACCGGCATGGTCCTTCTTCATCGTCTCGCCGACCAGGTGGCCGATCGAGCCGATCCCGCCCGAGCCGTACGGCACCGGGTTGGGCTGCGCCCGGATCCACGCCAGCAGCTCGGCGAAGCTCTTCGCCGGCACCGACGGGTGCACCACGAATACGTTGGCGACCGAGCCGATGTAGCTCACGTGCGTGAAGCCCGCCACTGGGTCGTAGCGCGGCTGGTCCTGCATCGCGGGCGAGATGCTGATCGGCGCGCTATTGGAGAGGAGCAGCGTGTAGCCGTCCGGCGCGGCGCGCGCCGCGTCGAGCGCGCCGATGGTGCCGCCGGCGCCGGGCTTGTTGTCAACGATCACCGATTGGCCAAGCTCAGCCTGCAGCGGCACCGCCACCAGCCGCGCGACGATATCGGAGGAGCCGCCGGGCGAGAAAGTGACGATGACGCGCACCGGCTTGGTCGGCCAGCCTTGCGCCGCGGCGTTGCCGATCACGAAAAAGCAGGCTGCGAGGATCCATTTCATTTTCAGCTCCCCTTGTAGGTCGTATAACTCCACGGCGAGCACAGCAGCGGCACATGGTAGTGCGCCGCCGCGTCGGCGATGTTGAAGCGCACCGGCACTACGTCGAGAAACTCCTTGGTCCTGAAGTAGTCGCCGACGTGGAACTGCAGCCGGTACTGGCCGGCCTTCAGGGTGGCCCCCTCGGCCAGCGGCTCGTCGGTGCGGCCGTCCTTGTTGGTGGTCACCGTCTTCAGGTGCTTCCAGCCCTGCCCTTCGAAGACCGAAAGCACGATCTTCATGCCGGCGCCCGGCCGGCCCTGGGCGGTGTCGAGGACATGCGTGGTCAGCTTGCCCATAGCTTCTCCAGGCGGCCGCGGCCGATGTGGCTGATCTGCTCCAAGGCGGTGGCGAGCTCCGTTTCCGCATTATTCCCCAAGCGGCGCTCCATTTCCCGCATCACGGCCGCGCGGTTCGCATGCAGGCGCAACGCGACGATGCAGGGAAAACCGAACTTCTCGCGGTAGCGGCGGTTGAGGGAGCCGATTTCCTCCAGTTCGATTTTTGACAAGACCGTAAACCCGAGGCGTCCCTGCTCGCTGGAGGAGTCTGCGGTCAGGGCCTTCGCTTCCGCGCCGGCCAGCTCCGGGTGCGCGCGCACGAGCGCCAGCTTTTCTTCTGGTTTCGCGTGTGAAACAGCCTCGACCATCGCGGCATGCAGATCGTTAACGGAACTGAACGGCCGCTTCTTCCAGGCGCGCTCGGCGACCCAAGGCGAGTGCTCGAACACCGCCCCGAGGCGCTCCACGAATCCGGGCAGCGCGAGCGAGTTGATCTCGGCCAGCTTCAGTTCAGGCGGTCCTTGATCTTGTCGATGCCCGCCTGCGAGCACGCGTCGTCGAGGTGCCCGCCCGGAGCGCCGCCGACGCCGATGCCGCCGATGACTTCGTTGCCGGCACGGATCGGCAGGCCGCCCCCCACCAGCATGAAGCCGTCGATCTGCCCGAGGTTCGCCGCGGCGGGATTCTTCTGCGACAGCTCGAGAATGGCCGTGGTGTTCATGCGCAGGGACGACGAGGTATACGCCTTGCGCCGGCTGGTGTCGACGGTGTGCGGACCGGCGTTGTCGCCGCGCGCCAGCGCCTTCAGGTGCCCGGCGCGGTCCACCACCGCGGCGGTGACGAAATAGCCCTTGGCGGCGCAGTCCGCCACGGCCGCGAGCGCCGCTTCGTTCGCCAGCGCAAGGCTGATGGTGCGCTCGGAACGCACCGGCTGCGCGTGCGCCACGGTAGCGACGCTTATCAGGAACAACACCAGAACGCCATTGGATCGATTCATGTCGGGACCCTCCTCACCAGCAAATATACTATCGGCGCATGCTGTCCGCCGAACGAATCATGCAGCGCTGCGAGGCGCTCGCCCGCCACTCCGAGCTCGCCGGCGGGCTGACCCGAGTGTTCCTGTCGCCCGAGTCGCGCGCCGCCGGCGACGCGGTGCTCGGCTGGATGCGCGAAGCGGGCATGCAGGCTGGGCTCGACGCCATCGGCAACGCCACCGGGCGCTACGAGGGCGAGCGCCCCGGCCTGCCCTGCCTGATGCTCGGCTCGCACCTCGACACGGTGCGCGACGCGGGCAAGTACGACGGCATGCTCGGCGTGGTGAGCGCCATCGAGTGCGTGCATTCGCTGAATTCGCGGAAAAAGCGCCTGCCCTTCGCGATCGAGGTCGTCGGCTTCGGCGACGAGGAAGGCGTGCGCTTCGGCACCACGCTGCTCGGCAGCCGCGCAGTGGCCGGCACGCTGGATCTTTCGGTGCTGAAGATGAAGGACGGCAAGGGCATCTCGATGGAGCAGGCCTTGCGCGACTTCGGCCTTGCTCCGGAAAAACTGGATTCCGTTAAAAAACTGAAAAGCGACATCCTGGCCTACGCCGAGCTGCACATCGAGCAGGGCCCGGTGCTCGAGTCCGAGGGCTTGCCGGTCGGCGTGGTCACCGCGATCAACGGCTTTTCGCGCCTGCGCGCGACGCTGCGCGGCGCCGCCGGCCATGCCGGCACGGTGCCGATGAACCTGCGGCGCGACGCGCTCGCCGCGGCGGCCGAATGCGTGCTCGCGGTGGAGAGAACCGCAACGGCTCACGCCGAGCTGGTCGCCACCGTCGGGCGCATCGAAGCGAAGCCCGGCGCGATCAATGTGATTCCCGGTGAAGTCATGTTCACCATCGACGTGCGCGCGCCGAAAGACGAGCTGAGAGAGGCGGCGGTCGCCGCAATCGCTGCCGAAGCAAAAGAGATTTCAAGAAAAAGAAACATCGACTGCGCGATCGAGCCGCTGCAGGATTTCGGCGTCACCGCCTGCGCGCCGCGGCTGATGACGCAGATGGACCGCGCGGTGGCCAGCCAGGGGTGGCCTGTGCGGCGCTTGCCCTCGGGCGCCGGGCACGACGGCATGGCGCTCGGCGCGATCGCCGAGATCTGCATGCTGTTCGTGCGCTGCAAGGGCGGCATCAGCCACAGCCCGCTCGAGGCGATCAGCGCCGAGGACGCGGCCGCCGGGGCCAAAGTGCTGCTCGCCTTCATCGAGAGCTTCGAGCGCGCGTGAGCTACCCGCGCGACCTCCTCGGCTACGGGCGCAAGCCGCCCAAGGCGAAATGGCCCGGCAGCGCGCGCGTCGCGCTGCAGTTCGTCCTCAACTACGAGGAAGGCGGCGAGAACTCGGTGCTGCACGGCGACAAGGCTTCCGAGGCCTTCCTGTCCGAGATCGTCGCGGCGCAGCCGGTCGAGGGCGCGCGCCACATGTCGATGGAGTCGCTGTACGAATACGGCTCGCGCGCCGGCGTGTGGCGGCTGCTCGAGCTGTTCCGGCGCTACGAGGCGCCGCTCACGGTGTTCGGCGTGGCGATGGCGATGGAGCGCAATCCCGCCGCGGTCGAGGCCTTCCTCAAGGCCGGGCACGAGCTCGCGAGCCACGGCTGGCGCTGGATCAACTACCAGCACGTGCCGCTCGAGGAGGAGCGCAGCCACCTGCAGCGCGCGATCGAGGTGCACCGCCGCCTCACCGGGGAACGCCCGCTCGGCTGGTACACCGGCCGCACCAGCCCGAACACGCGGCGCCTGGTGGTCGAGGACGGCGGCTTCGTCTACGACGCCGACGACTACAGCGACGACCTGCCGTTCTACGACGCGCGATACCGGAAGCAAGACAGCAGTCCGCAGCTCGTCGTGCCCTACACGCTGGACGCCAACGACATGCGCTTCGCCACCCCGCAAGGATTCAATTCGGGCGAGGATTTCTTCAACTACCTGAAAGACAGCTTCGACGTCCTCTATGCCGAAGGCGGCCGCATGATGTCGGTGGGGCTGCACTGCCGGCTCGCGGGAAGGCCCGGGCGCGCGGCGGCCGTGGAGAGGTTCCTGAAGTACATCAGAAGCAAGAAAGTCTGGATCGCCCGGCGCATCGACATCGCCCGGCATTGGCTGAAACACCATCCGCATGGATGAGTTCTTCGGCGAGCTGAACCCGACGCCCCGCCTGCTGATGGGGCCGGGGCCGATCAACGCCTACCCGCAGGTTCTGCGCGCCATGGGCACGCAGCTCCTCGGCCAGTTCGATCCGCAGTTCCGCGAGTACATGCGCCAGAGCGCCGAGCTCTACCGCGGGGTGTTCCAGACCGCGAACCGCTGGACGCTGCTGGTCGACGGCACCGCGCGCTCGGCCATCGAGGCGGCGCTCGTCTCGCTGATCGAGCCCGGCGACAAGGTGCTGGTGCCGGTGTTCGGCCGCTTCGGCCACCTCAAGGTCGAGATCGCCCGGCGCTGCGGCGCCGAGGTGCGGGCGATCGAGACCGAGTGGGGAACGGTTTTCTCGACCGAGCAGCTTGAACGCGAAATTCTCTCGTTCAAGCCGAAAATCGTCGCGATCTCCCACGGCGATACGTCGACGACCATGGCGCAACCGCTCGCCGAGCTCGGCCGCATCTGCCGGCAGCGTGACGCCCTGCTCTACGTCGATGCCACCGCCACGCTCGGCGGCATGGACCTGCCCACCGACGCCTGGCAGCTCGATGTCGTCAGCGCCGGGCTGCAGAAATGCCTCGGCGGGCCTTCGGGCAGCGCGCCCTTGACGTTGAACGACCGTGCCGAGAGATTGATCAACAGAAGAAGACATGTCGAACAAGGGCTGCGCGGCAAGGACGATGTGCAGGGCGAAGGCCCGGTGATCCGCTCCAACTACTTCGACCTGGCGATGATCATGGACTACTGGTCGGAAAGCGCGCTCAACCACCACACCGAGGCGACCACCATGCTGTACGCGGCGCGCGAGTGCGCGCGCCTGCTGCTGAAAGAGGGCTTGCCGCAGGCCTTTGCGCGGCACGCAGCGGCTTCGAAGTCGCTGTGCGCCGGGCTCGAGGCCATGGGCCTCAAGCTGTTCGGCGACCAGCGCCACAAGATGCCTAACATCACCGGCGTGCACATTCCCGCGGGCGTCGACGGCGAGAAAGTGCGCGCGCAGCTCCTCGAGCGCCACAACATCGAGATCGGTACTTCGTTCGGCCCGCTTCACGGCCGCATCTGGCGCATCGGCACGATGGGCTACAACGCGCGCCCGGATGCGGTGCGCTCCACGCTGGGCGCGCTTGAAGCCGTCCTTTCGGCTCACCGCTGAGGTCGTCGGCGGCGCGGCGCGCACCGCGCTCGCCGCGGGAGAAGGCGAGGTGTGCGCGGTGTTCCGCCGCAGCTTCTACCTGCGCTATCCCGGAGAGCGCTATGCGTGCATCGGCGACGCCTCGCTCGGCCGCGGCCCGCTCAATGCGCTGGTCTTGGAGTTCAGGGAACCTCCTTTGGGCGCGATGGTTTCTGTGGCCACGGAAAATGCGCAACTCTGGCAGCCTACGCCGCCGCCGCGCGGCGGCCGGCGCCCGGACCTCGAGGCGCTGCGCGCCTGCCTGGACGGCCATGTGCCGCGGGAGGGCTTCGGCGGCCTGATCCTCGGCGTGCACAACCCGCTCAGCGTGCACGCGCAGCCGGCGCTCGAGGCGCTCGACCGCTGGCTCGCCGGCAACACGCTCGGCAACGAAGCGGCGCAGCTGATCGGCCTCGGCCCCGGCCTCACGCCCGCGGGCGACGACTACCTCGGCGGCGTGCTGCTCGCGCTGCGCTGGCTCGGGCGCGGCGCGCAGGCCGAATCGCTGTGGCGCTGGCTCGAGCCGCTGCTCTCCGGGCGCACCAGCGCGATCAGCGGCGCGCACCTCGCCGCGGCCGCTTCGGGCGAGGCGCACGAGGCGCTGCACGAAGTGCTGGAAAACCTCGCGGCCTGGGAAGCGCCCGACCTCAACCCCTGCCTCGCGCGCCTGGACGCGGTCGGCCACAGCTCGGGCTGGGACGCGCTCGCCGGCATTGTCGCCGTGGCGCGCACCGCGCAGCACCCTCGCGCGGCGAGCTAGGAAACCAGGGAAGCGGCGAGCTCGGCGGCGTGCGCGTTCGAGGGCGCGACCCGCACGCCCGCGTCGCGCAGCCGCGCCACCTGGCGCGAGTAGCCCTGCGGATCCAGTTCGGTTCCGACCACCGACGCGATCACCGTTTTCGATGAGACGTCCTGTTCCGTCAAAACCCCGGCAGGGTCCGGATGCGAGCCGTAGCCGAGCACGATATCGACCAGGACCACGCCGACCGCCGGATCGGCGAGCGCTGCGGCGACGTGCTGGTTGCGGATCTCGGGCTCGATCATCGGATGGGGCCGGCCGCGCGTGTGGCGGTCGTCGCCCAGGTCGACGAAGCGGTGCCCCTGCAGCCCGCGGCGGCGGAAGATCAGCTCGGCCTCCGAGCACAGCGTGCCGCCGCAGTAGAGGCCTTGCACTTGTTTGTTCTTCGGTTTTTTCAGGGAAGGAGAAAATGTTTCGAGATTTCTTCCGGCGGCCATCTCGGCGGCATCGCGCAAGGTCGCCGCGATGCCCGGACGCTCCAGCCCCAGAAAGCACACCACGCTCGGCTTGGCGCAGCGCGCGAGGCGCTCGAGCACGCGCTGCGCCACCGCCTCGGCCGGGGGCTTGGAGATGAGAACGATCTTCGCGGTGCCGGGATCGCGCTCGAGCGCATCGAGCGCGGCAAGCGTGCCGAGCGCGCCGATGCGCGCGTCGAGGTCGCGGCCGCCGACGCCGATGCCGTGCGACACCCCGGCGCCGAGGCGCGCGAGCAGGCAGGAAACTTCCTGCAGCCCGGTGCCGGAGGCCGAGACGATGCCGACGCCGCCGCGCGGCACGACGTTGCCGAACGCGACCGGCGTGCCGGCGAGGATCGCGGTGCCGCAGTCCGGGCCCATCATCAGCAGTCCCTTCTCCTGCGCCAGGCGCTTGAGCGCCAGCTCTTCCTCGAGCGGCACGCCGGAGGAGAAGACCAGCGCATGCAGGCCGGCCTCGAGCGCCTTGCGCGCCTCGTAGGCGGCGAACTCGCCCGGCACCGAGATCAGCGCCAGGTTGGCCTGCGGCAACAGGTTGACCGCACCCGCAAGGGTTCTTGCTCTGGGGAAGGAATCGCTCGGGGTATTGGATTTCGCTGTAAGGAGATCAAGAGCGCTACTTAGCGCGGCACGTCCTGCCTGTTCGTTGACAGCGCGCACCGCGATCACGAGATCGTTCGCGCCCGCCTGCTCGCCCTCGGGCCCGAGCAGCCCGGCTTCGCGCAGCAGGTCGCGGTTCGACGGGCTGCCGATCATCGCCGCCGCGGCTTCGACGCCCGGCAGGGCGGAAAGCCGGCGCGACAGGCGCATCAGCGCCACCGAGTCCAGGTAGCGGCCGCGCTCGACGCGATTAAGAACCGAGGGCAAGCAGCGCTTTCTCGAAGCAGGCGAGGGGCGCGCGCGCCACCCCGGCGCCGACCTGGCCGACGCCGGGCAGGCGGTGCGCGATGCCGGTGTTGATTGCCGGCGCGATGCCGCTCTCGACCACGCGCCGCACGTCGATGCCGGTGGCCGCGCCGGATTCGAGCGCCGGGATCATCCAGCGCGGGTTGCGCGCGGCCGCGATCTCGCCCATCGCGCGCGAATAGGCGAGCGCTTCAGGCCAGCCGCCCGCGCCGACGAAGCCGGCGACCGCCGGCGCCGCCGCCATGGCGAAGGCGCCCAGCCCCACCGCCTCGAGGATCGCGGAGTCGCCGATGTCGGGATTCGCGTCGGCGGCGCTGAAGCCCGGGAAGTACAGCCCCTGCGGCATCTCCACCGGCGCGGTGAACCAGGCGTCGCCCAGGCCGGCGACGCGGATGCCGAACTCCGTGCCGTTGCGCGCCATCGCGGTGACGATGGTCGAGCCCGCGATGCCGCGCGCCGGATCGAGCATGCTCTTGCCCATCGCCATCGCGATGTTGAGGAAGAATTGGTCGTTGCCGCCGATGAACTCGAAGGCTTTCGCCAGGCTTTCCTGCTTTCCGGCACGCGCGAGGAAAGGTGCAAGCGCTCGCAGCAGAAGCGAGGAGCAGGCGACGTTGCGCTGATGCATCTCGTCGCCCATGGCGAGGCCGCGCGCGATCAACGCATTGAGTTCAATTCCTTTTGAATCGCGAAGCGCGGCGCCGAAAAGCGGCCCGAAGTCATCGCGCAGCCAGGCCAGGCGGGCGAGCACCTCGGCGTCGTTGCCGCCGAAGCGCATCACTTTGCCCAAGCCTTCGTTGATGGTGCACAGCGCGCGGTTGCCGAAAGCGCGGTTCTCGACCACCAGCAGCGGCTGGCTGCGCGTGGTGATGCCGGTCATCGGCCCGACCGCGCCGAAATGATGGTTCGGCGCGAAGCGCACCGCGCCCGAGGCGGCGAGCTTCTCTGCCGCGGCGAGGTCGCCCGCCCAGCCCTCGAACACGATCGCGCCGCAGATTGCCCCGCGCAGCGGGCCGCACATGCGCTCCCAGCCAAGCGGCGGCCCGGCGTGCAGGATCAGGCGAGCGGCGTCGAGCTCCGGGATCAGCTCGCCCGCGCGGCGGACGTCGGCGAGCACCGGCTCGGCGGCGAGGATGCGCGCGAGCGCCTCCCCGTTTGCCGCTTCTGTTTTTTCGTTGAAGGTGAAAAACCGCAGGAACTCCGGTTTCCCTCCGGCGGGCGGTCGCCAATCGACCTGCGCCACCGCGGCGCCGTTGGCGGCGAGATCGCGCGCGAAGGATTCGAGCCCGACGTTGACGACGCGCAACGGCCCCGCGAGCAGGGCGTCGATCGGCATTGGCACTACCTGCGCGCGCGCCAGCGAAGCCGGGGATAGCGCTCGCGCGGCCCGGAGGGCGCGAGATAGGCCGGCGCCACCGCCTCGAGGGCCTGCGGGCGGATGCGGAAGGGGAACGGCGCCTCGCTGGTGTTCGGCACCTGCATCGAGGCGTAGTTGTCGCGCGACATCAGCGGCCCGGGCAGCAGCTCGAGCATGCGCGCCTGCCAGTACGACAGCCGGTCGGGCAGCCCGAGCACCAGGGGCCGCCGGCCGTGCGTTTCGCCAACCACGGCGCAGACGAACTCGACCAGCTCCTTCATGCTGTAGGCCCGCGGCCCGCACAGCTCGTAGATGCGGCCGCGCGTTTCGGGATCTTCCAGCGCGATGTGCAGCGCGCGCGCGACGTCGCCTACATAGACCGGCTGGAACCTCGCCTGCGGGCAGGGCACGGCGAACACCGGAAGCAGGCGCGCGAACAGCGCGAAGCGGTTGAGGAAGCGGTCCTCGGGGCCGAACACCACCGAAGGACGGAAGATCGTGACGTCGAGATCCTCGGCGGCGAGCAGCGCCTGCTCGGCGATGCCCTTGGAGCGCAGGTATTCGGAAGGCGCGGTCGGCGACGCGCCGTTCGCGCTCACGTGCAGCAGCCGGCGCACGCCCGCGGCGCGGCAGGCGGCGACGATCGCCTGCGGCAGCTCGACGTGCACGCGCGCAAAATCCGGGCCGTAGTCGTTCGGCCCGCGCTCGTCGGGCCGCCCGCGCCGGCCGTGCAGGACGCCCACCAGGTTGTAGACCGCGTGCTGGCTGGCGCACAGGCGCTCGAGCACTCCCGGCGCCATGACGTCGGCCTCGACCACGTCGACCGTCGGCAGCAGGATGAGGTGCTTGGCGCGCTCGCGGCGCCGCGAAGGCACCGTCACCTGGATGCCCGCGGCGGCGAGCGAGGCGACGAGGTGGCGGCCGATGAAGCCGGAGCCGCCGACCACCAGCGCGCGGGTGAACTTCAAGCCTGACCTATTGCGGCTCGGGCACCGGGGGCTCGGCCGCCCCCGGCGGCGCGATCACGCCGAGCCGCGACTTGAGCGGCACCGGCCGCTTGTCGAGCACCGCGGCGTAGAACACCGCGTTCGCCATTACCTTCTTCACGTAGTCGCGCGTCTCGGGAAACGGGATCGACTCCACGTACACCGCTCCCTCGAGCGGCTTGTCGTCGCGCCAGCGCCGCGCGCGGGCGGGACCTGCATTGTAGGCCGCCGAAGCGAGCACCGGATGGCCGAGCTGATCGAGCACCAGCTTGAGGTAGCCGGTGCCGAGGGTGACGTTGGTCTCGACCTCGGTCACGCTCTTCGCCCGGTAGTTGCGCAGCCCGATGCGCGATGCGACGTAGCGCGCGGTGCGCGGCATGACCTGCATCAGCCCGGCGGCGCCGGCGCTCGAGCGCGCCTCGACGTTGAAGCGGCTCTCCTGGCGCACCACGCCGAGCACCCAGGCCTCGTCGACGCCGTGCGTCGCGGCGTACTCGCGGAACACGTCGTGGTAGGGAACCGGGTAGCGCAGCGCGAAGTTGTGCAGCCGCACGGTGCGGTCGGCGGTGTGGATCGCCCGGTCGTAGACGCCGTTGCGGCGCGCCAGCTCGGAGGCGGCGATCAGCCGCGCATCGTCGTAGTCGCGGATGGTGAACAGCCACTCGCGCACGCCCTCGATGCGGATGCCCAGGCGGATCAGCTCGAGCGCGCGCAGCAGCCCCGGCTGCTCGCCGGCCGTGAGCACCTCCAGCTCGGTCGGCACGTGGGTCGTCTCGGGCAGCCGCGTCACGTAGCCGAGCTCCTCGGTCGCGAGCAGGCTGTAGAAATCGGTCTGGCCGGCGATGCGCAGGAAGTACGCGCGGCTCCCGGTGTCCTCGCCGAGCGCCGCGAGCGCGCGACCGTACCAGTAGATCCACACCGGCTCGTGCGCGGCGGCCGACGACATGCGGTCGATCGAGTCGCGCACCGTGCGCCACTCGCCTTCGCGCAGCGCGGCGCGCACCTTCCAGCCGAGCTTGCGGTCCTCGAGGGGCGCACTGCCGGCGCGCGCGTACCAGGTGAGCGCCCGGTCGTGGTGTTCGCGCGCCGCCTCGTAGCCGACCAGGCCCCACAGGTACCTGATCTCCGTCTCCGACAGCCGCTCGCCGAGCGGGCCCTCGAGCGCGGCCGCCGTCCCCACCGGGTCGCTGCGCGCGTAGCGCACGCCGGCGAGCACCGCGACTTCGCGCGCCGCGCGCGTCTCGAGCGTCGCCGGCAGGCGCGCGACCAGGCGCTTGGGCTGGCGCGCCGCCTCGGCGAGCGCGCGTTCGTCGGGCGCCTCGCTCTTCGGCAGCAGGCCGAGCGCGTTCTTGGCCGCGGTGATCTGTCCGTACTCGAAGAGCACGCGCACGCGCTGCCAGACGTGGGTAATCGAGAGGCGGCCGCGCGAAGCCAGCGCCGACGCGAGCCGGGCGCAGCCTTCGGGCAGCTCGGTCGGCTCGAGCCACATCGCCATCGCTTCGTCGAGCACCCGCTCGTCGTCCCGCGCGAGGCGCGAGCTCCAGGCGTAGCAGCGCACTTCGAGGTCATCGTTGCGCGGGTACAGCGCCGCCTCGCGGTCGAATTCGGCCCACTCGGCGCGCTTGCCGAGCACGCGCAGCCAGTCGCTGCGCAGGCGCTCGGCGACGTAGAGGCCGCGGTGCTTGTCGAGCGCCTCGCGCACTGGCATGGCCGGCATGTCCTCGAGCCGCATGGACAAGCGCCAGTAGTCGAGCCAGGGCTCGAGGCGGTGGCCCTCGAGGTTCTTCGCGTGCCGGGCGAACTTCATCGGGTCGCCGGCGCGATAGGCGTCGTAGGCCCCGAGGAGCGACTCGTCGATGCTCTTGGCGCCCGCGGCATGGGCGGCGATGCAGCAGAAGGCCGCCGCGAGCTTGCAGAAAACCTTAAAAATCATATACTAAGCATATCCCCCATGGATGCTCAGGGCCTCAAGAGCTGGCGCAGGACCGAGCGCAATCGCCTGATCGCTGCACGCCTGGCGGTGGCTCCCGCGCTTCTCGACTCCTGGCGCCAGCGCATCGACAAGGCTCTCGAGCGCTCCTTCCCGGGCCTGGCCCGGTGCCGCTTCGCCTTCTGCTGGCCGATCAAGGGCGAATACGACGCACGTCATCTTGCCAGAACGCTGCGGGAGCGGGGCGCGTTGACCGCGCTGCCGGTGGTCGTGGCGCCGGGCACGCCGCTCGTGTTCCGTGAATGGCATCCCGGCATTGAGCTCGCGCGCGGGCCGCTCGACATCCCCTACCCGGCGAATTCACAACAATTGACGCCCGACGCGGTGCTGCTGCCGATGAACGGCTGGGACCCGCAGGGCTACCGCCTCGGCTACGGCGGCGGCTTCTTCGATCGCACGCTGGCCAGTCCCGCAAAGCGCCCGGTGGTGATCGGCGTCACTTACGAGATGGCGAAGCTCGACACCATCCATCCGCAGTCCTGGGATATCCCGATGGACTTCGTCGTCACCGAGCGCGGCGTCTACCGGCGCGATCCGGAAGGACTCGCTTTTCTGGGAGAGCCCAAGCCTATTTTTTTAGCGCTAGCGTGACCCCGTCCCCGAGCGGCAGCAAGGACAGCGCGACGCGCTCGTCGCGATGCAGCTTGTCGTTGAAGGCGCGCAAGGCGAGGGTGTCGGCGTCGCGGCGCTTGGCATCGGTGACCCAGCCCGACCACAGCGTGTTGTCGACGGCGATCAGCCCGCCGTGGCGCAGGAGCGGCAGGCAGGCTTCGTAGTAGTTGAGGTAGTTCGTCTTGTCCGCGTCGATGAAGACGAAGTCAAAGCGTTCCGTGGAGAGGTCTTGCAGCGTGCGGAGCGCCGGCGCGAGCCGCAGGTCGATCTTGTGCTCGACCCCGGCTTTTTTCCAGAAGCGGCGTGCCACAGCGGTGTATTCCTCGCTCACGTCGCAGCAGATGATGGTTCCGTCCTCGGGCAGCGCGAGCGCCACGGCGAGCGCGCTATAGCCGGTGTAGGTGCCGATTTCCAGGCAGCGTTTCGCGCCGATCGCCTGCACCAGCAGCTGCAGGAATTGCCCCTGGTCGGCGCCGATCTGCATGCCCGAGTACGGCACCGCCGCGGTCGCCTCGCGCAGCTCGCGCAGGATGGCGCTCTCGCGCACCGAGTGCTCCTGGATGTAGCGCGCGATCTTTTCGGGAAGGAACGGGGCGCGGCCGGCCACGTCAGACGAGGAACAGCTTGTACGCCGGGTTGCGCGTTTCGTCGGCGTGCGGGTAGCCGAGCTTCTTCAGGAAGCCCTTGAACTGCCGCATCTCGCTTTTCGGCACCTGCATCCCCACCAGCACCCGGCCGTGGTCGGCGCCCTGGTTGCGGTAGTGGAACAGGCTGATGTTCCAGCCGCCGCGCATGCTGTCGAGGAAGCGCATCAGCGCGCCGGGCCGCTCCGGGAACTCGAAGCGATACAGTAATTCGTTTCTGGCAAAGGGCGCGCGCCCGCCGACCATGTGGCGAGTGTGGAGCTTCGCCATCTCGTTCTCCGACAGGTCCACGGTGGTGAGCCCGTGCCGGCGCAGGTTCTTCACGATGCGTGCGGTCTCCTCGCGGCCCTGCACCTGGACGCCGACGAAGATGTGCGCGTCGCGCGAATCGGCGATGCGGTAGTTGAACTCGGTGACGTTGCGCGCGCCGAGCAGCGTGCAGAACTTGCGGAAGCTCCCCGGGCGCTCGGGAATGGTCACCGCGAGGATCGCCTCGCGGTGCTCGCCGAGCTCGGCCTCCTCGGCGATGAAGCGCAGCCGGTCGAAGTTGGTGTTGGCGCCGGAGGCGATCGCGACCAGGGTCTTGCCGCGCGCGCCATGGCGCTCGATCCAGGCCTTGGCCCCCGCGGTCGCCAGCGCGCCCGCGGGTTCGAGCACCACGCGCGTGTCTTCGAACACGTCCTTGATCGCGGCGCACATCTCGTCGGTGTCGGCGAGCACCATCTCGTCGACGAAGCGGCGGCACAGGCGGAAGGTCTCGCGCCCGACCTCCTTGACCGCCACGCCGTCGGCGAACAGCCCGACGTGATCGAGCCGGATTCTCCTTCCCGCCTTCAGCGAGCGCGTCATCGCATCGGCATCGACCGGCTCGACGCCGACGATCCTCACCGAAGGGCGAACGCGCTTGACGTACGCGGCGATGCCGGAGATCAGCCCGCCGCCGCCCACCGGGACGAAGATCGCGTCGATCGGGCCCGGGTGCTGGCGCAGGATCTCCACGCCGATGCTGCCCTGCCCGGCGATCACCTCGGGGTCGTCGTAGGGATGCACGAAGCTCAGGCCGCGCCGGCGCTTGATCTGCATCGCCCTCGCGTAAGCCTCGGCATAGGAGTCGCCATGCATCACGATCTCGGCGCCGCGCGCCGCGACCGCGTCCACCTTGATGCGCGGCGTGGTGACCGGCATCACGATCACCGCGCGGCATTTCAGGCGCTGCGCCGCGAGCGCCACGCCCTGCGCGTGGTTGCCCGCGCTCGCCGCGATCACGCCCTTGCGCAGGCGCGCGCGCGGCAGCCCGGCCATCTTGTTGTAGGCGCCGCGCAGCTTGAACGAGAATACCGCCTGCAGGTCCTCGCGCTTGAGGAGCAGCCGGTTGCGCAGGCGCTTCGACAGCGCGGGCGCGAGCTCGAGCGGCGACTCGATCGCCACGTCGTAGACCCGCGCTTTCAGAATCCTTTCGAGGTAGTCCTTGCTCAAGGCCCGTCGAATCTAGCATGGAGGAACTCCTCGGCCTTCTTGCCGCGAGCTTCCTCGCGGCGACGCTGGTGCCGTTGCCTTCGGAGGCGGCGCTGTTCGTCTACCTGCAGCTCCACCCCGACCGGGTCGCCACCGCGGTCGCCGTCGCCACGCTCGGCAACACTGCCGGCGGCATGACCTCGTACCTGATCGGTCGTTTCCTTCCGCAGAAGAAGCTCGACCTGAAGGCCGTGCACTGGCTGCGCCGCTACGGCGCCCCGGTCACTGTTCTCGCCTGGCTGCCACTGGCGGGCGACGCGCTGTGCCTCGCCGCCGGCTGGCTGCGGGTGCACTGGGCAGCCGCGCTCGTCTTCATGACCGCGGGGAGGCTCGCGCGCTACATCGCGGTGGCGGCGCTCTCCGCGTGACGCGGTCATGATCCGGTAATACGGCCCGCGTAGCCTGCGCGGCATGAAAATCCTACCCCTTGCCGCGGCCCTGCTGGTCGCCACCCCCCTCCAAGCGCAGATCGTCAAGATCGACGGCTCGAGCACCGTGTTCCCGGTGACCGAGGCGGTCGCCGAGGACTTCCAGAAGGCGAAGAAGCAGCTGGTCAAGGTGACCGTCGGCATCTCCGGCACCGGCGGCGGCTTCAAGAAGTTCTGCCGCGCCGAGACCGACATCTCCAACGCCTCGCGGCCGATCCTCAAGGCCGAGATGGCCGACTGCACCAAGGCCGGCATCGAGTACATCGAGCTGCCGGTGGCGTTCGACGCCCTCACCGTGGTGATCAACCCGAAGAACGCCTTCATCAAGCAGCTGACTATCGCCGAGATGAAGCGGATGTGGGAGCCCTCGGCGCAGGGCAAGATAACCCGCTGGAACCAGGTCAACCCGGCGTGGCCGGACCAGCCGATGAAGCTGTTCGGGCCGGGCGCCGACTCGGGCACCTTCGACTACTTCACCGAAGCGGTGGTCGGCAAATCCAAGTCCTCGCGCGGCGACTTCACCGCGTCCGAAGACGACAACGTGCTGGTGCAGGGCGTGTCGCGCGACGTCAACGGCCTGGGGTACTTCGGCTACGCGTACTACATCGAGAACAAGGACAAGCTGAAGGCGGTGCCGATCGTCAACGACAAGGGCCAGGCGGTCGAGCCCTCGATGGAGTCGGTGCTGAAAGGCAGCTACACGCCGCTCGCGCGCCCGATCTTCATCTACGTCAACGCCAAGTCGCTCGGCAAGCCGGAGGTGAAGGAATTCGTCGAGTACTACATGAAGAACGGCGCCAAGCTGGCCCGCGAAGTGAAGTACGTCCCGCTGCCCGACATCGCCTACACCACCGGCTGGCAGCACGTGGTCAAGGGCAAGAAGGGCACGGTGTTCGGCGGGGTCGCCGAGGTCGGCGTCACCATCGACGAGCTGCTAAAGCGCGAAGCAAAGCTATAGAGTTGCCTTCCTGATGCACGCAGCAGTCCTTGGTGAGCGCCTCAAGCGCAGGCGCTCGCGCATCTTGCGCGAGCGCCTGATCGAGTTCGTGCTGTTCCTCGCCGCCCTGGTGTCGGTGTTCACCACCGTCGGCATCGTCTACATCCTGGTCAAGGAATCGGTGGTGTTCTTCGAGCAGGTGCCGATCACCAGGTTCCTCACCGACACGCAGTGGACGCCGCTGTTCGACGACGCGCACTTCGGCATCATGGTGCTGCTGTCGGGCACCCTCACCAGCTCGGCGGTGGCCCTGGCGATCGCCATCCCGCTCGGCACGGTGATCGCGATCTACCTGTCGGAGTTCGCGCCGTTCAAGCTGCGCGAGATCGCCAAGCCTTTCCTCGAGCTGCTCGGCGGCGTGCCGACCATCGTCTACGGCTACTTCGCGCTGCTGTTCGTCACCCCGCTGCTGCAGAAGATCTACCCCGAGCTGCCGGGGTTCAACCTGCTGTCGGCGGGCATTGTGATGGGCATCATGATCATTCCCTACGTCAGCTCGATCTCCGAGGACGCGATGCGCGCGGTGCCGATGAGCCTGCGCGAGGGCTCCTACGCCATGGGCGCGACGCGCTTCCAGACCGCGGTCAAGGTGGTGGTGCCGGCGGCGTTCTCGGGCATCGCCTCGGCCTACATCCTGGGGATCTCGCGCGCGGTGGGCGAGACCATGATCCTGGCAGTGGCCGCCGGCATGCAGCCCAACCTGACCTTCAACCCGCTCGAGCCCGCGGCGACCATCACCGCGTACATCGTGCAGGTGGCGCTCGGCGACCTGCCGCACGGCTCGCTCGGCTACCAGACGATCTTCGCCGCCGGCCTGACGCTGATGGTGTTCACCCTGGTGTGCAACATCGGCGGTCACATGTTGCGCAAGAGCTTCCGTGAAGCCTACTAAGGAGCTGATCCTCAGGCGCAAGCGCTGGGACACGGTGTTCGCGGTGTGCGGCTTCGCCGCGCTGATGGTCGGCGTGCTCACGTTCGTGACGCTGTTTTTGGACATGGCGTTCAACGGCGCCGGGCGGCTGTCGTGGGAGTTCTTCACCAACTTTCCGTCGCGCCGGGCGGGGGAGGCGGGCATCCTTTCCGCCTGGGTCGGCTCGACGCTGGTGATGCTGACCACCGCGTTCTTCGCCGTGCCGCTCGGCGTCGCCGCCGGCGTCTACCTCGAGGAGTACGCGCCGAAGAACTGGGTCACCGACGTGATCGAGATCAACATCACCAACCTCGCCGGCGTGCCCTCGATCGTGTACGGGCTGCTGGCGCTGGGCCTGTTCGTCACCCAGTTCGGCCTCGGCCAGAGCATCCTCGCGGCGGGGCTGACGCTCGCGCTGCTGATCCTGCCGGTGGTGATCGTCGCCACGCGCGAGGCGATCCGCTCGATCCCGCAGGTGATCCGCGAAGGCTCGTACGCGCTCGGCGCGACGCAGTGGCAGACGGTGCGCTACCACATCCTGCCCTACTCCATGGCCGGCATCCTCACGGGGGTGATCATCGGCATGGCGCGCGCCATCGGCGAGACCGCGCCGATCATCACCATCGGCGCGCTCACCTTCATCGCCTTCCTGCCGCCGGCGCCGCTGCAGGCCGAGCCGCCGTTCCTGTCCTTCGAGTGGCTGTTCTCGCCCTTCACCGTGATGCCGATCCAGATGTTCAACTGGACTTCGCGCCCCGAGGCAGCGTTCCAGGCCAACGCCGCCGCCGCCGGTTTCGTGCTGGTGATCATGACGCTCGCCATGAATGGCCTCGCCATCTGGCTCCGGTACCGGCTCCGCCGTAACATCAAATGGTGAACGACCTGCTGGTGCTCAGCAGGCCCAAGGCCGAGGCCAAGGACCTGTCCTTCTACTACGGCGACTTCCGTGCGCTGAACGGCATCAGCATGCCGGTGCACGAGTACAAGGTGACCGCCCTGATCGGGCCGTCGGGCTGCGGCAAGTCGACCTTCCTGCGCTGCTTCAACCGCATGCACGACCTGTACCCGGGCAACCGCTACGAAGGCGAGATCCTGCTGCAGCCGGACAACGCCAACCTGCTGGCGAAGGGCGTCGACCCGATCGAAGTGCGCATGCGCATCGGCATGGTGTTCCAGAAGCCCAACCCGTTCCCCAAGTCGGTTTTCGAGAACGTCGCCTACGGCCTGCGCGTGCGCGGCGAGGGTTCGCGCCGCGCGCTCGAGGACAAGGTGGAGCAGGCGCTCAAGGACTCCGCGCTGTGGGACGAGGTGAAGGACCGGCTGCAGCAGCCGGCGTACAATCTGTCCGGCGGGCAGCAGCAGCGCCTGTGCATCGCCCGCGCCCTCGCCACCGACCCGGAGCTGCTGCTGTTCGACGAGCCGACCTCGGCGCTCGACCCGATCGCCACGGCCTCGATCGAGGAGCTGATGCATGACCTCAAGGAGCGCGTCACCATCCTGATCGTGACGCACAACATGCAGCAGGCGGCGCGCGTCTCCGACTTCACCGCCTACATGTACCTCGGCGACCTGATCGAGTTCGGCGTCACCGACGAGCTGTTCATCAAGCCGAAGATGAAGCAAACCGAGGACTACATCACCGGGAGGTTCGGCTGACGGATCACGCCTCGAAGCAGTACGACCTCGACCTCGGCTCGATCCGCTCGCGCGTGCTGGCGATGGGCGGGCTGGTCGAATCGCAGATCCGGCGCGCCATCGACTCGCTCACCAGCGGGAACATCGCGCTCTCGGACGAGGTGATCGAGGCCGATCACCGCGTCAACGCCATGGAAGTGGCGCTCGACGGCGACTGCAGCCAGCTGATCGTGCGCCGCCAGCCGGCGGCGGGCGACCTGCGCATGGTCTTCGCCATCATGAAGACCGTGACCGACCTGGAGCGCATCGGCGACGAGGCGCAGAAGATCGCGCGCATGGCGAAGAACAGCCACGAGCGCGGCACCCAGTCGCCGCCGGTGGGCGAGGTGCGCCACGTCGGCGAGGCGGCGATCTCGATGCTGCGGCGCTCGCTCGACTGCTTTGCGCGGCTCGATGCCGAAGGCGCCGCCGAGGTGATCCGCGACGACGCCGGCATCGACAGCGAGTTCCGCGCCATCCTGCGCCAGCTCATCACCTACATGATGGAGGACCCGCGCACCATCTCGACCGCGCTCGAGATCGTGTGGGTGGCGAAGGCGATCGAGCGCATCGGCGACCACGCCAAGAACATGGCCGAGTACGTGATCTACATCGTCAAGGGCACGGACGTGCGTCACACCGGCGCGGCATTGATGGAGGAACGAGTCTCCGAATGAGCGCCACGGTTCTCGTGGTCGAGGACGAGCCGCAGATCCAGGAGCTGGTCGCGGTCAACCTCGAGCACAGCGGGCACAAGGTGCTGCGCGCGGCGAGCGCCGAGGAGGCTGAAAGCGTGATCCGCGACGCGCTGCCCGACGTGCTGGTGCTCGACTGGATGCTGCCGGGGGAATCGGGCATTGCTTTCGCGCGACGCCTGCGGGCAGATGAGCGGACCCGAGAACTTCCGATCCTGATGCTGACCGCGCGCGCCATGGAGCAGGACAAGCTGTCCGGGCTGGAAGCGGGCGCCGACGACTACCTGACCAAGCCGTTCTCGCCGAAGGAGCTGGCCGCGCGCATCAAGGCGGTGCTGCGCCGGCGCGCGCCGCAGCTCTCGGGCGACGCGGTCGAGCTCGAGGGCCTGCGCCTGGACCCGGCGACGCGCCGCGTCTCGGCCGCCGGCCGCCGGATCGAGCTGTCGCCCTCCGAGTTCAGGCTGCTGCACTTCCTCATGACCCACCCCGGGCGCGTCTATTCCCGCACCCAGCTGCTCGACCAGGTGTGGGGCGACCACGTGTTCATCGAGGAGCGCACCGTCGACGTGCACATCCGGCGGCTGCGCAAGGCGCTCGGCGTTTCGGGCCACGACCGCCTGATCGAGACCGTGCGCGGCTCGGGCTACGGCCTTAGCATCGCCTGATGGAACCGGGTAGCCTTGCCGCGCTTGGCGCGCTTGCCGCCCTGGCGCTGGTGCTGCTTGCCAGGCTTCTGTGGCACGCCTGGCACTTGGCGCGCCTGAAGCGTTGGCTCGCCGACCCGCAGCCCGGCCGCGTGCCCGAGGGCAGCGGCGCCTGGGACCGGGTGCTCGCGGCGCTGCACCGCCTGATGCGCGCGGCTGCGCGGCGCGAGGAGTCGCTCGCCGAAGACCTGGCGCGCATGCGGCGCGCCGCCCAGGCGCTGCCCGACGGCGTGGTGATCCTCGACGCCGCCAACCGCATCGAGTGGTGCAACGGCACGGCCGAGATCCAGCTGCAGCTCGATGGCCAGGCCGACCTCGGCCAGCCGATCGCCAACCTGCTGCGCGAGCCCGGGTTCCTCGAATACCTGGCGCTCGAGGAGCACGCCGCCCCGGTGCGCGTCGGCGACGGCCGCGGCCAGGTGCTCTGGCTGCAGCTCATCCCCTACGGCCAGGCGCAGAAGCTGCTCCTGTCGCGCGACATGACGCAGGCCGAGCGCGTCGATTCGATGCGGCGCGACTTCGTCGCCAACGTGTCGCACGAGCTGCGCACGCCGCTCACGGTGCTGGTGGGTTTTTTAGAAACCCTACAAAACCTGAAACTCGACCCACAGCGGCAGCGCGACTACCTCGGGATGATGCAGGAGCAGGCCACGCGCATGCAGCACATCATCGAGGATCTGCTCACCCTGTCCGCCCTCGACGGCGCGCCGCCGGCGAGCGTCGACATGCGCATCCCGGTGCGCGCGCTGCTGGAGCGGCTGAAGAACGACGCCGACGCGCTTTCCAGCGGCAAGCACGTCATCAAGCTGAACATCGAGACCCGCAACGACCTGCTCGGCGTGGAAACGGAGCTGGCGAGCGCCTTCGGCAACCTGGTGAGCAACGCGATCCGCTACACGCCCGCCGGCGGCGCGGTGACGCTCAGCTGGCGCGAAGGCCCGGAAGGCGCGCGCTTCAGCGTCGAGGACACCGGCATCGGCATCGACGCCGAGCACCTGCCGCGGCTCACCGAGCGCTTCTACCGCGTCGACCGCAGCCGCTCGCGCGAGACCGGCGGCACCGGCCTCGGCCTGGCCATCGCCAAGCACGCGCTGGCGCGCCACGACGCCACGCTCGAGATCGAGAGCCACCCGGGTAAGGGCAGCCGCTTCAGCGCGCGCTTCCCGGCGCGGCGGCTCGCCGCGCCCGAGGTGGTGCGCTAGGCCGCCTGCAGCTTCGCCACCGACACGGCGAGCCACTTCACGCCGGTGGCGCCGAAGTTCACCTGCACGCGCGCGTCGGTGCCCTGGCCTTCGGCGCCGACGATCACGCCGGAGCCGAACTTCGGATGCATCACGTTCTGGCCGATCCTGAAACCGCCGGCTTCGCGGGAGGCTTTTTTCATGAAAGACGAGTCTCCTTTTCTTGAGAAATCCGGGGCGAACGAGCGCTGCTTCGAGAACCGCGGCGTGAGCCACTTCATCAGCGCCGGCGGGATCTCCTCGAGGAAGCGCGAGGCGATGTTGTAGCGCGTCTGGCCGTGCAGCATACGCGTCTGCGCGTGCGACAGGTACAGCCGCTGGCGCGCCCGCGTGATCGCGACGTAGGCGAGGCGCCGCTCCTCTTCCAGCCCGTCGCGCGCCGCGACGCTCTGCTCGTGCGGGAACAGGCCCTCCTCCAGCCCGGAGAGGAACACCACGTCGAACTCCAGGCCCTTGGCCGAGTGCACCGTCATCATCTGCAGCGCCTCCTGGCCCTCGCCCGCCTGGTGCTCGCCCGCCTCGAGCGCGGCGTGGGTGAGGAAAGCGGTGAGCGGGTCGACCGCCTCGCCCGACTCGGCGGCGCGGTTCTCCTCGGTGAAGGTGGCCGCGGCGTTCACCAGCTCGGCCAGGTTCTCGATGCGGTCGGCACCCTCGCGCTCGGTCTTGTAGTGCTCGGCGAGGCCGCTGCGCTCGACGGCAACCTCCACCATTTCCTTGAGCGGCAGCCCCTGAATTTCGCTTTTCAGGGTTTCGATGAGCTTTTTGAAAACCAGGGCTTTCCCGTCGGCGGCCTTGAACAGCGAAACCCCGCCCTGTTTCGCCGCATCCTGGATCTGCTCGATGGTGCGCGCGCCGATGCCGCGCGGCGGGAAGTTGGCGACGCGCAGGAAGGAATTGTCGTCGTCGGGCGTGGCGACCAGCCTCAGGTAGGCGAGCGCGTGCTTGACCTCGGCGCGCTCGAAGAAGCGCAGGCCGCCGTACACCCGGTAGGCAACGCCCTGCGAGAACAGGGCGTGCTCGAGAACGCGCGACTGCGCGTTCGAGCGGTAGAGCACCGCCATCTGCGAAAGCCGCGCGCCCTCGCGCGCCAGCGCGCGCACCTCCTCGACCAGCCAGCGCGCCTCGGCGATGTCCGACTCGCCCTCGAACACGCGCACCGGCTCGCCCTTGCCTGCGGCGGTCCACAGGTTCTTGCCCAGGCGGTTGCGGTTGTTGGCGATCAGCGCGTTGGCGGCGTCGAGGATGTTGCCGTGCGAGCGGTAGTTCTGCTCCAGGCGCACCACGTGCTTGACGCGGAACTCGCGCTCGAAGTCGGCCATGTTGCCGACGTTGGCGCCGCGGAAGGTGTAGATGCTCTGGTCGTCGTCGCCGACCGCGAACAGGAAGGAGGTGTTGCCGCCGATCAGCTTCAACCAGCGGTACTGCAGCCGGTTGGTGTCCTGGAACTCGTCGACCAGGATGTGGTGGAAGCGGCTGCGGTAGTGCTCGCGCAGGATCTCGTTGCGGCTCAGCAGCTCGAAGCTTCGCAACAGCAATTCCGGGAAATCCACCACCCCCTCGCGCTGGCACTGCTCGTCGTAGGCGGCGTAGAGCTCGGTGGTGCGGCGCGTGCTGTCGTCGGCGACCGGCACGTCGCGCGCGCGCACGCCCTCCTCCTTCTGCGCGTTGATGAAGTACTGCATCTCGCGCGGCGGAAAGCGGTCCTCGTCCGCGCCCGCGCCCTTCAGCAGGCGCTTGATCGCGGCGAGCTGGTCCTGCGAGTCGAGGATCTGGAAGGCCTGCGGCAGGCCGGCCTCGCGCGCATGCGCGCGCAGCATGCGGTTGCACAGGCCGTGGAAGGTGCCGATCCACATGCCGCGCGGGTTTACCGGCAGCATCGCCGCGACGCGCGTCAGCATCTCGCGCGCCGCCTTGTTGGTGAAGGTGACCGCCAGGATGCCGGAGGGTGCGACGCGGCCGCCTTTCACCAGCCAGGCGATGCGCGTAGTCAGGACGCGGGTCTTGCCGCTGCCCGCGCCGGCGAGGATCAGCGCGTGTTCATCGGGCAGGGTGACTGCGGCGAGCTGTTCCGGATTGAGGTGTTCGAGGTGGAGCGACAAGCCGCCGGATTTTACATCCTGCTACTGCGGCTCGAGCTTCAAATCCTTCGCAATCGCGGTCCAGCGCTCCAGATCGGCGCGGATCAGGCTGTCGAATTCCTTCGGCGTGCTGCCCACCGCCTGCAGCGCCGCCTGCGCCAGGCGCTCCCTGACGTCCTGCATGCCGAGGACAATTTTCGTTTCTTTGTAAATTCGATCGATAACTTCGCCCGGCGTGCCCTTCGGCGCGAGGATCCCCAGCCATTGCGTGGTGTCGAAGCCGGCGAGGCCCGACTCGTGCAGCGTCGGAATCTCCGGCATCGGCGCGAAGCGCTCCTTCGAGGTGAAGGCGATGATGCGGATGCGGCCCGACCTGTGGTGCGGGATGAGCGGCGTGGAGCCGAGCACGCCGACCGGCACCTGCCCGGCGACCAGGTCCTGCACCGCCGGCCCGCCGCCCTTATAGGGCACGTGCACCATGTCGATGCCGGCCATCTTCTTCAGCAGCTCGCCCGACATGTGCTGGCCGCTGCCGGTGCCCGAATGCGCGAACGACAGCTTGCCCGGGTTTGCCTTGGCATACGCAATGAGCTCCGCCACCGATTTCACCGGCAGCGATTGGTGCACCGCCACCGCGATCGGCTGCGTC
Organism: uncultured Enterobacteriaceae bacterium; assembly: GCA_964576525.1. GTDB lineage: Bacteria > Pseudomonadota > Gammaproteobacteria > Burkholderiales > SG8-39 > SCGC-AG-212-J23. Next base: position 14,180 of record CAZNVH010000009.1, on the reverse strand, counting down.
GTCACCTGGGTGATGGCGACGAAGTCGCGCTGCATGTCGAACTGCACGTTCCTGACCACGAGGTGCAGCGTGATCACCGGGTCGGCGACGAACAGCAGCGTGTAGCCGTCGGGCGCGGCGCGCGCCGCTTCCACCGTGCCGATGGCCCCGCCGCCGCCGCCGCGATTGTCGACCACCACCTGCTGGCCGAGCGAGCGCGACAGCTTCTCCGCCAGCGTGCGCGCCGCTACGTCGGTCGAGCCGCCGGGCGGGAACGGCACGATGAAGCGCACCGGCTTCGCCGGCCAGGCCTGCGCTTGCGCGACCGTGGCGAGTGCGATTGCCACTACGAAAAACAGTTTTCTCACGGAGAAACCCTGGGCTCCTCGACGCCAAAGCGACCTTTCAGCTGCCCGGCGAGCGCCTGCGCTTCGGCGCGCGAAGGCAACTGCCGGATGCGCACGGTGTAGACCACTTTGCCGTCCACCTTGCGCGGGTTGAGCTCGGCCGGGTAGCCGGCGGCGCGCACCTGGTCGTAAACCACGAGCGCCGCGCCCGGGCTGTCGGCGGCGGCGAGCTGCACGCTGAAGCGCCCGCCGAGCTGCAGCGCGCCCTTGCCCGCCTCGATGTCGGTCTCCTTCGCCCATTCGGCGAGCTGGCCGACCTCGACGATGCCGACCGGCTGGGTCTTGCCCTGCTCGCGCCGGTAGAACTGCAGCGGCTGGCTCATGGTCACCGACTGCTCGCCGTCGGCGCCGACCTCGATCACGCCCTCGATCAGGCAGACGATCTGGCGCTCGGGCATGGACTTGCCCCACAGGTCGGTGCCGCGGACGCCGGCCGTGACCTGCCCGACGCGCACGCTCACTTCGCGCTTGCGCGCCTTGGAGACGATGTCGGTGGTGAAGCGAAACGCGCCCTCGAGCACCTGCAGCGCGGCCTTGAACAGCTCGCGCGCCGGCTGGATCTCGGTGAGCACCAGCCTGCCGTTCTCGCCGAGCTTGACCGTGCTGCCCTCGGCGAGCTTCACCGTGACGCGCGAGCCGTTGCCGGTGGTGATGCGGTCGCCGGCGCGCAGCTCCATTCCCGGAACCAGCGGCACGCGCTGGTTGCCGCGCTCGAGCCATGCCGGCATCTGCACGCCGTCGACCACCGCCGCCGGCTGCGCGAACGACTGCAGCGCGGCGAGACTGAGTACCAAAGCAAGCAGAAGCCTTTTCATCGGACCTCCCGTCACCTGGTTCCGCTTATACGGGATCGGCGAGCGGATTGGATGCGATAATCCGCCGCTTCCTGCAAAAAAAGTCACATGCAAGACGCTTACGAACCGGCGACCGTCGAGCGGGCAGCCCAGCAGTTCTGGGCGAGCCGCGACTCGTTCCGCTCGATCGAGGATCCGGCCAGGCCCAAATTCTACTGCCTGTCGATGTTCCCCTACCCCTCGGGCAAGCTGCACATGGGGCACGTCAGGAATTACACCATCGGCGACGTTCTCAGCCGCCACCACCGCATGCGCGGCCACAACGTGCTGCAGCCGATGGGCTGGGACGCGTTCGGCCTGCCCGCCGAGAACGCCGCGATGGCAAACAAGGTGCCGCCGGCGAAGTGGACCTACAGCAATATCGCCACCATGAAGTCGCAGCTGCAGAGCCTCGGCTTCGCGCTCGACTGGTCGCGCGAGCTCGCCACCTGCAGGCCCGACTACTACAAGTGGAACCAGTGGCTGTTCACGCGGCTCTTCAGGAAAGGCCTCGCCTACAAGAAGACCGGCGTGGTGAACTGGGACCCGGTCGACCAGACGGTGCGCGCCAACGAGCAGGTGATCGAGGGCCGCGGCTGGCGCACCGGCGCGCTGGTCGAGAAGCGCGAGATCCCGATGTACTTCCTGCGCATCACCGCGTACGCCGAGGAACTGCTCGCGGCGCTCGACGGCCTCTCCGGCTGGCCTGAGCAGGTCAAGCTGATGCAGAAGAACTGGATCGGCAAGTCCGAAGGTGTGCGCGTTGGTTTTCCCTACGAGCTGCAGAACGAAAAGCGCGTGCTGTGGGTCTTCACCACACGCGCCGACACCTTGCTGGGCACGACGTTCTGCGCCGTGGCGGCCGAGCATCCCATCGCCTTGTTTGCATCGAGAAACAACCCGGAACTGGCGGCGTTCGTGCAGGAATGCAAGCGCGGCCCCGCCATGGAGGCCGAGCTCGCGCAGATCGAAAAAAAGGGCATGCGCACCGGCGTTTTCGTTTGCCACCCGATTTCGAATGAAAAGATTCCGGTGTGGGTCGGCAACTACGTGCTGATGGGCTACGGCGAAGGCGCGGTGATGGGCGTGCCGGCGCACGACGAGCGCGACATGGAGTTCGCGCAGAAGTACAAGCTGCCCATCAAGCCGGTGATCCGCCACCCGCTGGGCGACAGGACCGATCCGCCGTGGAAGCCGGAGTATGCGGAGCATGGGGTCTGCATCAATTCAGGCCCCTATGACGGCAAGCCCTATCAGGAGGCAGTCGATGCAATCGCTGCCGACCTGGCGAAGAAGAAACTCGGAGAAAAGCAGATCCAGTGGCGCCTGAGGGACTGGGGCATCTCGCGCCAGCGCTACTGGGGCACGCCGATCCCGATCGTGCACTGCGCCGCCTGCGGCGACGTGCCGGTGCCGGACAAGGACCTGCCGGTCAGGCTGCCCGAGGACGTGGTGCCCGACGGCACCGGCAACCCGCTCGCCAGGCTGCCGCAGTTCTACGACACCAAGTGCCCGAGCTGCGGCAAGCCGGCGAAGCGCGAGACCGACACCATGGACACCTTCGTCGACTCGTCGTGGTACTTCGCGCGCTTCTGCTGCCCGGGGCTCGACCCGGCCATGCTCGACGAGCGCGCGAACTACTGGATGGCGGTCGACCAGTACATCGGCGGCATCGAGCACGCCATCCTGCACCTGCTCTACTCGCGCTTCTTCCAGCGCGTGATGCGCGACGAGACCAAGCTGATGCCGGCGGTGGCCGAGCCCTTCACCAACCTGCTCACGCAGGGCATGGTGCTCGCCGAGTCCTATTACACCGACGCTGGCGGGCGGCGGGAGTGGGTCAATCCCGCTGACGTTGAAGTGCAAAGGGATTCCAGGGGCAACATCGTTTCGGCAAAACGTTCTTCGGATGGCGCCGCGGTCGTCTACGACGGCATCGGCACGATGTCGAAGTCGAAGAACAACGGCATCGATCCTCAGGCCCTGATCGAACAGTACGGCGCCGACACCGCGCGCTTCTACACCATCTTCGCCTCGCCGCCCACCAATACGCTCGAGTGGAGCGACAAGAACGTTGCCGGCTCGTCCAGATTCTTGAAGGCGGTATGGGCCTTCGCTTTCAGGTTTTCGAAAGCCGCCAAGAGCCAGGAAGTCGACAAGCAAGTCAGATACCGGATTCATTCGGAGCTGAGGCAGGCGAACTACGATATCCAGAAACATCAGTTCAACACGGTCGCCTCCGCCTGCATGAAGATCCTCAACGCGCTGGAGGAACTTCCCGAATGGAACGCGACGACCGAGGAGGGCTTGTCCATTCTCCTGCGGCTGCTTTCGCCGATCGCGCCGCACATCACTCATCACTTGTGGCGCGAGCTCGGATACGGCGAGGATGTGATGAACGCGCCCTGGCCGGAGCCGGATCCGGCGGCGCTCGAGCAGGACGAAGTCGAGCTGGTGGTGCAGGTGAACGGCAAGCTGCGCGGCTCCATCCGGGTGCCCAAAGCCGCCGACCAGGCCGCCATCGAGGGGCTGGCGCTGGCGAACGCCAACGTGCAGAAATTCGTCGCCGGCCAGAACGTGAAGAAGGTGGTGGTGGTGCCCGGCCGCCTGGTGAACCTTGTCGTCTAGAAACGCGCTTCTGGTCGTGCTGATGCTGCTCCTCGCCGGCTGCGGCTTCCGGCTGCGCGGCGCGGCCGAGGTGCCGTTCGAGACGTTGTACCTGCCGAACGCCACCAGCGGCATCGCACTCGAGCTCAAGCGCAACATCCAGGCCGGCACGCGCGCGCGCGTGGTCGACGACCCGGCCAAGGCAGAGGCGGTGCTGGTATTCAGCGAGGAATTGCGCCAGAAAGAAATCCTGTCGCTCACCGGCGCCGGGCGGGTGCGAGAATTCACACTGCGCTACCGCGTGGGATTCCGCGTGCACGACGGCAAGGGCGGCGATTTCGTGCCGCAGAACACGATCCAGCTGGTGCGCGACGTGACCTTCAACGACGCGGAGATCCTCGCCAAGGAGGCCGAGGAGCAGCTGCTGTACCGCGACATGCAGACCGACATGGTGCAGCAGATCCTGCGGCGCCTCGCCGCGGCCAAGCCCGCGCCCGCCCCGTAGATGCAGATCCGCTCCGAGCAGCTCGCGGCGCAGCTGGCGAAGGCGCTGGCGCCGGTGTACGCGATCCACGGCGACGAGCCGCTGCTGGTGCTCGAGTCGGCCGACGCGGTGCGCGCCGCGGCGCGCACCCAGGGCTTCGCCGAGCGCGAGGTGCTCGAGCCCGGCCGCTCCTTCGACTGGAGCGAGCTGCGCGGCGCCGGGGCGAGCCTGTCGCTCTTCGGCGAAAAAAAAATAGTCGAGCTGAGGCTCGCCAGCGGCAAGCCCGGCGCCCAGGCGAGCGAGGCGCTGGTCGCCTGGTGCAGCAAGCCGAACCCGGACGCGCTGCTCCTGGTGACGATGCCGCGTCCGGAAGGCTGGGGCTGGTTCAAGGCGCCGTGGTTCGCCGCGCTCACCGGCGCCGGCGTGGTGGTCGAGGCCGAGCGCGTGCCGCGCGACAAGCTGCCCGCGTGGCTCGCGCAGCGCCTCGCGCGGCAGAAGCAGAGCGCGAGCCGCGAGGTGCTCGAGTTCCTCGCCGAGCGCGTCGAAGGCAACCTGCTCGCGGCGCAGCAGGAAGTGCGCAAGCTCGCGCTGCTCGCGCCCGAAGGCGAGCTGCCGGCCGAGGTGGTCGAGGACGCGGTGTCGAGCGTCGCGCGCTACGACCCGTTCAGCGCCGCCGAGGCGCTGCTCGCGCGCGACCTCGGGCGCTATGCGCGCACCGTCGAGGGCCTGCGCGGCGAGGGCGAGCAGCCGAGCTACGTGCTCTACACGCTGAGCGGCGCGCTGCTCGCGCTGCAGGCAATCGCACGCGGCGGCGCGCCCGAGGCGGTGTTCGGGCAGCAGCGCCTCTACAACAAGCCGCTGCAGCGCGCGGTGCAGGCGGCGGCGCGGCGCTTCGCGCTGCAGGCGCTCGACGACGCGGTCCTGGACGCCGCGCGCATCGAGCGCGGCATCAAGGGCGTGCCGGCCGCCGACCCCTGGCAGGGATTCCTGCGCCTTGGGCTAAAATTGGCCGGTGGATCAAAAGCTTGACGTCAAGAGATACGTCCGCGGACTAGGCGCTGCGGCGCGTGCCGCGGCGCGCGAACTCGCGCGCGCCGAGACCGGCGACAAGAACCGCGCTCTCGTCGCGATTGCCGCAGAACTGCGCTCCCAATCAAGAAAGATCCTGAGCGCCAACAAGGCCGACGTAACGCAAGCGAAGAAGGACGGCTGCGACGCGGCGTTCGTCGATCGCCTGACCCTCACCCCGGCGCTGGTCGAGCAGATGGCCGAGGGCGTCGAGCAGGTCGCGGCGCTCGCCGATCCGGTGGGCAGCATCAGCGCTCGCGTGAAGCGCCCGACCGGCATCGAGGTGGCGCGCATGCGCGTGCCGATCGGCGTCATCGCAATCATTTATGAATCGCGCCCCAACGTCACCGCCGACGCCGCGGCGCTGTGCCTGAAATCGGGCAACGCCTGCATCCTGCGCGGCGGCTCGGAGGCGCTCGAGTCGAACCGCGCCATCGCCGCCTGCGTGCGCGCCGGGCTGAAGGCCGCGCGCCTGCCGGAAACCGCGGTGCAGCTGGTCGAGACCGCCGACCGCGCCGCGGTCGGCGAGCTGATCACGCTGCGCGAGCACGTCGACATCATCGTGCCGCGCGGCGGCAAGGAGCTGATCGCGCGTCTGTCGAAGGAATCGCGCATCCCGATGATCAAGCACCTCGACGGCGTGTGCCACGTGTACATCGACGACAGCGCCGACCCGGAGATGGCGGTGCGCATCGCCGACAACGCCAAGACGCAGCGCTACGGCACCTGCAACACCATGGAAACGCTTCTGGTGGCCGAGACCATCGCGCCGAAGGTCCTGCCGCAGATTGGAGAGATTTACCGTTCGAAGGGTGTGGAAGTTCGCGGCGATCCTGCGTCCCTCAAGTTTCTCAAGGGAAAGAAAGCCAGCGACAAGGACTACTACACCGAGTGGCTGGCGCCGATCGTCTCGGTCCGGGTGGTGAAGGGCCTGGACGAGGCGATCGAGCACATCGCCAAGTACGGCTCGCAGCACACCGACGCCATCGTTGCCGCCGACCGCGGCCGCGCCGAGCGCTTCCTGCGCGAGGTCGACTCGAGCTCGGTGATCTGGAACGCCTCGACGCGCTTCGCCGACGGCTACGAGTACGGCCTGGGCGCCGAGATCGGCATCTCGACCGACAAGCTGCACGCGCGCGGCCCGGTCGGGCTCGAGGGCCTGACGACGCAGAAGTACGTGGTCCTCGGCCACGGCGAGATCCGCAACTGAGCATCGGCATCCTGGGCGGGACCTTCGATCCGGTCCACAACGCGCACCTGGCGATGGCGCGCGCCGCGCTCGAGCACCTCGGGCCGCAGAAGATCCTGTTCCTGCCGACCGGCACCACGCGCTACCGCAGCCCGGCGCGGGCGGACGGCAAGCACCGCCTGGCGATGCTCGAGCTGGCGCTCGCCGGCGAGCCGCGCTACCAGATCGACGCCCGCGAGCTCGCGCCCGGCGTCTCGGGCTATACGGTTGACACGCTGAAGGAGCTGCGCCGCGAACTCGGCGCCGACGTCACGCTGCATCTCCTCATGGGCGCCGACCAGTACGAGAAGTTCGAGACCTGGCATCGCCCCGACGAGATCCGACGCTTGGCAAAGGTAGGCGTTTTTGTCCGGCCGGGGTTTCAAGTGGGGGGAGCGAAGACGAAATTCATTCCGTTCGAGCCCATGCCGGTGTCGGCGAGCGACATCCGCGCGCGCGCGGCGCGCGGCGAGGACCTCGCGGCGCTGGTGCCGGCGCCGGTGGCCGCCTACATCGCCGAGCACCGGCTCTACGCCTGATGGACATCCGCACCAAGCAGCGCGCGGTGCTCGAGGCGCTCGAGGACGTCAAGGGGCGCGACATCCAGGTGTTCAACACGGCGCGCCTGCCCTCGATGTTCGAGCGCGTAGTCATCGCGAGCGGCGACTCCAACCGCCAGGTGAAGGCGCTCGCCGAGCGCGTGCAGCAGCGGATCCGCGAGCTCGGCGGGCGCGTCTACGGCATCGAGGGCGAGAGGAGCGGCGACTGGGTGCTGGTCGACCTGGGCGACGTGGTGGTGCACCTCATGCATCCGGCGGTGCGCAGCTTCTACAACCTCGAGGAGATCTGGGGAGACAAGCCGGTGAGATTGAAGAAATCCCCGAAAAAAGCCAAAGCCCGTGGCGCGGCTCCGGGTCGTCGCCGTAAGCGCTAGGCTGCCGGCCTGGGCCGAGCAGGCCTGCGCCGAGTACCTGAAGCGCATGCCGCGGGGGTACGAAGTCGAGCGTGCGCTCGTGAAATCCGTGAAATTGCAAAAAGGCACCCGGATCGTTGCGCTGGACGAGCGCGGGAAAGATCTCACGACGGCGCAGTTCGCGGAGCTCCTGAAAACCGAAACCACCTTCGTCATCGGACCTCCTGACGGGCTCGACGAAGACATAAAGAAGCAGGCCGGCCTGCTGATCCGCCTGTCGTCGCTGACGCTGCCGCACGCGCTGGCGCAGGTGGTGCTGCTCGAGCAAATCTACCGCGCCGCGACTCTTCTTACCGGCCACCCTTACCATCGGGCATGATCGGGACGCATGGCCGGCCATTCTGAACGCGGCAGCCTTTACCTCGCATCGCGCAGCCCGCGCCGGCGCGAGCTGCTCGCGCAGATCGGCGTGCGCTACCACCTGCTGCTGTTCCGCGAGCGCCCGGGCGAGAGCGCCGAGATCGACGAGGCGCCACTCGCGGGCGAGACGCCCGCGGCCTACGTCGAGCGCGTGGCGCGCATCAAGGCCGAGGCCGGCTGGAGCCGAATGCTGCAGCGGAACCTGCCGCTCGCCCCGGTGCTCGCCGCCGACACCACGGTCGCGCTCGAAGACCGCATCTTCGGCAAGCCCGCCGACCGCGCCGACGCCGCGCGCATGCTGGAAGCGCTTTCCGGGAAGCGCCATGAAGTCCTGACCGCGGTAGCGCTCAAGACCCCGGACCATCTCGAGGTCGCCGTGTCGTCCTCGGAAGTGCTGCTGAAGGCGCTGTCGGCGGCCGAGATCGCGCTGTACGTGGCGAGCGGCGAATGCGACGACAAGGCCGGCGCCTACGCCATCCAGGGGCGCGCCGCGCGCTTCGTCGTCGAACTGCGCGGCAGCTACTCGGGGGTGATGGGGCTGCCGCTGTACGAGACCAGCCAGCTGCTGGAGAAGCTGCCGAACCGCCGGTGAGCGAGGAGATCCTCGTCAACGTCACGCCGCAGGAGACGCGCGTGGCGCTCACCAGCGCGGGCGTGGTGCAGGAGCTGCTGATCGAGCGCGCCGCGAGCCGCGGCCGGGTCGGCAACCTGTACGTCGGCCGGGTGGCGCGCGTGCTGCCGGGAATGCAGTCGGCATTCGTCGAGATCGGCCTGGAGCGCGCCGCCTTCCTGCATGTCGCCGACATCTGGGACCGCGGCGAGCGGCCGATCGAGAAGATCCTCGCCGAGGGCCAGCCGGTGCTGGCGCAGGTGCTGAAGGACCCGATCGGCTCCAAGGGCGCGCGCCTGTCGACGCAGGTGTCGATCGCCGGCCGGCTGCTGGTCTACCTGCCGCACGACCCGCATATCGGCATCTCGCAGAAGATCGGCGACGAGAACGGCCGCGCCGCGCTGCGCGAGCGGCTCAAGGACCTGCTGCCGGCGGAGGAGAAAGGCGGCTTCATCGTGCGCACGCTGGCCGAGGCGGCGAGCGAGGACGAGCTGCGCGCCGATCTCGACTACCTGCGCCACCTGTGGCGCGCGATCGACGAGCGCTGCGTGGCCGCCCGGGGCAGCGCGACGCCGCAACTCATTTACCAGGACCTGTCGCTCGCGCAGCGCGTGCTGCGCGACATGGTGAGCGGCGGCACCGAGCGCGTGGTGGTCGACTCGCGCGAGACCTTCCAGAAGCTCGCGGCCTTCGCCGCGGCCTACATGCCGCAGGTGCGCGCCCGGCTGGAGCACTACACGGGCGAGCGGCCGCTGTTCGACCTGTACGGCGTCGAGGCCGAGATCGAGAAAGCGCTGTCGCGGCGCGTCGAGCTCAAGTCGGGCGGCACCCTGGTCATCGACCAGACCGAGGCGCTCACCACCATCGACGTCAACACCGGCGGCTACGTCGGCAGCCGCAGCTTCGACGACACCATCTTCAAGACCAACCTCGAGGCGGCGCAGTCGATCGCGCGCCAGCTGCGGCTGCGCAACCTCGGCGGCATCATCGTGATCGACTTCATCGACATGGAGAGTATCGAGCACCGCAACTCGGTGCTCGATGAATTGCGCCGCGCCCTGGGGCGCGACCGCACGCGCGTCACGCTGAACGGCTTCACCACCCTTGGCCTGGTCGAGATGACGCGCAAGCGCACGCGCGAATCGCTGGCGCACGTGCTGTGCGAGCCCTGCCCGACCTGCGACGGCCGCGGCGAGGTGCGCAGCGCGGCCACCGTGTGCTACGACATCCTGCGCGAGGTGCTGCGCGAGGCGCGCGCCTTCAACGCCCGCGAGTACCGGGTGATCGCGGCCCAGCCGGTGATCGACCTGCTGCTCGAGGACGAATCGGGCTCGCTCGCCATGCTGTCGGACTTCATCGGCAAGCCGGTCTCGGTGCAGGTCGAATCGAGCTACACGCAGGAACAGTTTGATATCGTTCTGATGTGAACCAGCTCTGCTTTACCCCCGCCAGGAAACTCGCGCAGATGATCCGCGCGAAGAAGATCTCGGTCACCGAGGTGGTGCGCGCGTTCATCGCGCAGATCGAGCGCATCAACCCGCAGGTGAACGCGATCGTCACGTTCCTGCCGGAAGAAGCGCTCAAGACCGCCAAGGCGTTCGACCGCAAGAAACCGCAAGGCCTGCTCTGGGGCCTGCCGATCGCGATCAAAGACGTGATCATGACCAAGGGCGTGCGCACCACCTGGGGGTCGCTGGTGCACAAGGACTTCGTGCCCAAAGAGGACCACGTGCTCGCCGAGCGCCTCAAGGGCGCGGGCGCGATCCTGGTCGGCAAGACCAACACGCCGGAGTTCGGCGCCGGCTCGCAGACCTTCAACAAGGTGTTCGGCGCGACGCGCAATCCCTACGATCTGTCCAAGACCTGCGGCGGCTCCTCGGGTGGCGCGGCGGTGGCGGTGGCCTGCGGCATGGTGCCGGTCGCCGACGGCGGCGACTTCGCCGCTTCGCTGCGCAACCCCGGCAACTACTGCAACGTCATCGGCTTCCGGCCTTCGACCGGCCGCGTGCCGGCGTATCCGCATCCCTACCCGTGGAGCAACCTGAGCGAGCTCGGGCCGATGGCGCGCACCGTGTCCGATGCCGCCTTCCTGCTCGCCGCCATGGCCGGCCCCGACCCGCGCGCCCCGACCTCGATGACCGAATCGGGCTCGATGTTCCTGAAGCCGTTGAAGCGGAATTTCAGAAAGACTCGAATTGCCTGGAGCAAGGACCTGGGCGGTCTTCCGGTCGAACCTGAAGTCACAGCCGTTCTTGAATCTCAACGGAGGATTTTTTCTTCATTGGGATGCAAAATCGAGGAAGCCGAACCTGACTTCTCCGGCGCCACCGAGGCCTTCGAGACGCTGCGCTCGCTCACCTGGCTGCACCGCGGCGGCGCGCTGCTCAAGGACCACCGCGACAAGCTCAAGGACACGGTGATCTGGAACACCGAGGAAGGCCTGAAGCGCAGCGCCACCGACATCGCGCGGGCCGAGGCATTGCGCACGGCGCTGTTCCACCGCATGCGCGTGTTCCTCGAGAAATACGATTTCTTCGTCTGCCCGGTGAACCAGCTGCCGCCCTATCCGGTCACCACCGAGTGGCCGCGCGAGATCGCCGGCGTGAAGATGGGCAACTACCTCGACTGGATGAAGAGCTGCTACTACATCACCATCACCAGCCACCCGGCGATCTCTGTTCCGGCAGGTTTTACGAAAGAAAACTTACCTGTGGGGATTCAAATAGTAGGCCGCTACCGCGACGACTTCGGCGTGCTGCAGCTGGCGCACGCCTTCGAGCAGGCGACCCAGGTCTGGAAGCGGCGGCCGCCGCTGGAATAACGGATAGGAAAATCTATCCGTCTCGGTTCACACAGTGCCCACGATCATGAGCAAGCGCTCACCGCCGCCCGCGCCGCTCATCGCGGCTGGCGATGCAGCTCCGTTTCGAGCGCCTTGACGCTATCCATCACGCCGGAGAATCTCTCGCCGAAACGCGTGAGCTGGTACTCCACGCGCGGCGGAACCTCGGGATAGGCGCGTTTTTCGAGGATCCCGAAGCGCACCAGCTTCCTTAGCCGTTCGTTAAGCACTTTTTTTGACACGCCGTCGATGGCGTGCTCGATCGCGCCCGGCCGGCGCACGCCGCTCCTCACCGCACCCAATACCGCGAGCGACCATTTGCAGCCGACGACATCCTCGACCATGCGCGCCACGCTGCGCGACGGGGGAATGATTTTTAGCTGTGGTTTCATCAAACTACACCGAAAAGTGTCCAGGTAACCGGTTGGTGCCTGCTTTGCAGGCGCGCCGCGCCGCGCTGAAATGCCTGCCGTCGCAACCACAATTATAGGAGACCCGCATGCGCAACCCGATCCTTCTCTTGACCGCCCTCGTGGCGGCGATGCCGGCGTTGGCCGCCGACCCCGCGCCTGTCGCGTACCCGGAGGGCTTTCGCCAGTGGACGCACGCAAAGAGCATGGTGATCAACCAGGGTCACGCCCTTTACGAAGCGTTCGGCGGCATTCACCACCTCTACGCCAATAAGAAGGCGATGGAGGGTTACAAGTCGGGCAAGTTCGCCGACGGATCGGTCATCGTGTTCGATCTGCTGGAAGCCAAGGCGGCCGATAACGCGGTGCAGGAGGGTGCGCGCAAGGTGGTGGGCGTGATGCACAAGGATTCCGTAAAATGGAAAGCGACCGGCGGTTGGGGCTACGAGGGCTTCAAGGGTGATTCGAAGACCGAGCGCGCCGTGGGCAAGAACGCCGCCAGCGCCTGCCACCAGTGCCACACCTCGCAAAAGGACAAGGACTACGTCTTCTCGACCTATCGGAAGTAATCCCGCGCGCGGCGTAGCAACGCCAGCGACGGCGTTGCTGCGCCGGCTCGGCCTTGAGCCGCCTGGACGGCCCGCGCCGCCGTGGAGCACGCTCGAGTGGTTCAACTCCGTCGCTGCGCTGCAGCCGGCCGATCTGCGCGGCAAAGTGGTGGTGCTGCACGCTTTCCAGATGCTTTGTCCGGCGTGCGTGCATCACAGCCTGCCGCAGGCGCAACGCACCCAGGCGAACTTCGCGCCGGAGGACGTCGCGGTCATCGGCCTGCACACCGTGTTCGAGCATCACGCGGCAATGATGCCGGTTTCGCTGCGCGCGTTCCTGCATGAGAACCGGATCGCGTTTCCGGTCGGGGTGGACGCGCCGCGCGCGGATTCGCACGATCCGATTCCGCTCACCATGCGCGCCTACGGCATGCGCGGAACCCCGAGCATTGTCCTGATCGATCGCAACGGCGATCTGCGGCTCCATTCGTTCGGGGCTGTGGATGACCTGGTCATTGGCGCAGCGATTGCGGCGCTGATGGTTGAAAACACCTGAAACTCTGCGGATCTATGCGGCTCCGATGCGCGAAGCGTCCTTCCTGGCCGCATTGCGCTGCACGAATTGGATAACCTCCGGGCCTGCGAGCATGTTTCCCGCGACCGAGAACCCTTCCTCCGCCAGATGCCCGCACCAGTCGATGCAGGCCGTGCCGGTGTGCGCGCGCGCAGAGCATGCCGACGGCGAAGAAGCGGCTCGCGATGGCGATGCCGAATTCCCCGGCAGGGCCGCGCGCGATGATCGACCAGGTCATGGTTGGCTCAGCGCTGGTAGCGTTTGGGCACGAAAGGCAGCGAGGCTATTCTGACCGCCTGCGGCCGGTTGCGCACGACTGCGTTCAGCGCTGCGCCCTGCGCGACGCCCGGATCGACATAAGCCAGCATCACCGGCCGGCCGAGCGTGGGGGAAACTGTGCCGCTGGTGACCGTGCCGGCGGCGGCACCCGAGGCATCGAGAAGTTGGGCGCCGCTGCGCACCGGTACCGGCCCCTCGCCGAGCAGGCCGACGAAGCGCTTCGCGGCGCGCTCGACCAGCCCGGCACCGGGAAACCCGCCCGCCTTCGCGCCCCCGGCGCGTCGAGTAGGGGCGATCGCCCAGGCGAGCCCCGCCTCGCGCGGCGTAGTGTCCGCATCCAGATCCTGCCCGTAGAGCGGCAGTGCCGCTTCCAGCCGCAAGGTGTCGCGCGCGCCCAGGCCGACGGGCCGCACCGCCGGATGCGCGAGGAGCGCGCTTGCAAGCGCCATCGCATCGCGCGCGGGCACCGATATCTCGAACCCATCCTCACCGGTATAGCCCGAACGGGTCACGCAACAGCCGATACCGGCGAAACGAATGGAGCGCGCATGCATGAACTTCAGGTCTGCCGCTTCGGCCAGAACCTCGCGCGCGCACGGTCCCTGCAACGCAATCAGCGCGTGGTCGAGGACGGAAAACTCGAGCGCCGGGCACAGCGCGCGCAGCCGCGCGAGATCCCGCTCCTTGCAGGCCGCGTTGACTACGATCGCGACTTCATTCTCCAGCCGCGTCACCATCAGATCGTCGTCGATGCCGCCCCGGTCGTTCAGCAGCAGCGAGTATTTCTGCAAGCCGGCGGGCCAGGCGGCGAAATCCACCGGCAGCGCACGCTCGAGCGAGGCATGCAATTCATCGCCGCGCAAGCGCAGCTGTCCCATGTGCGACACGTCGAACAGCCCCGCCTGCCCGCGCGTCCACAGATGCTCGGCTTTGAGTCCGTGCGCGTACTGCAACGGCATTTCGTAGCCTGCAAAGGGC
>CAZNVH010000008.1:0-14418 GCA_964576525.1 uncultured Enterobacteriaceae bacterium | reverse complement strand
GGTCAGCGGCACTCGCCATTCCGCGGTGACGATGCGTGCGCGATGCCCGATGAGGTCGCCGCTGCGGTAGCCGCGCAGGGCGAAGTCGCGCTGGTTGAGGATCGGCAGCGAGGTCGGCGGATCGGAGTCGCTGCCGCCGAGCTCGAACGGCTCGGCGTCGGTTTCGCCCCGGGCCTCGTTCCAGCGCAGCGACAGCACGGTCTTGCCCAGGCCGAGGTGCAAGCGCCAGTCGGCGCGGTAGACGTCGCCCTCGTAGGCGCCGTGCAGGCCGCGCGAGGTCTCGGCGAAGAGCCGCAGCTGCTGCCCGCTGCTCGGGCCCTCGGACAGCCACTGCGCGCGGCGCGTATCGATGCCCGCGACGAGCCCGAGCACGCGCTCGTCCCGCGCGGTGAGGCTGGGGCCGTCGACCTGCCGCTCGCGCTCCCGGTCGAGCGCGCCGCCCAGCCCCCAGTAGAAGCGCCGGTTCAGGGCAAGGTGCCGCCAGGTCGAGACCCACTGCGCGGTGTCGTTGAGGGTGTAGGTGCTGATCTCGCGGTCGTTCCACGAGTCGTCGTCGCTGTCGCGACTCGCCTTGACGGTCATCCTGCGGTCGAAGAGCAGCCCATGGCGCCCGTCGTAGAGGTAGGCGAAGCTGCCGAGCAGCTGCTGCTGGGTGGTCTCGTACAGTGGCGCCACGGCGTACTGGTGCACGCCGAGTGCGTCCTGGCCGTAGGTGACGAAGCCGAACGCCGCAGCGCCGTCGGCGAGGTCGATCAGCGGCAGCCAGGAGCGCGGCAGCAGCGAGGACCAGGGCGAATAGCGCCGGTCGGTTCCCTCGGCTTCGGGCAGCTCGGCGGCCGGCGGCGGGTCGGGCGCGAGCGCGTGCAGCACTTCGACCGGCTCGGCGGGGAGGCGATGCAGGCGCAGGGCGTCGCCGTCGGGCTCGATGGTCGTCAGCAGCACTTCGCCGCCCTGCGGCGCGCTGATCTCGCGCACGCCGTGCGGCGCCTCGGTCCAGCGCGAAAGCGCGCCGCCGCGGCGCAGGGACCAGAGGTTGTAGGTCTTGCCGTAGTCGGCCACGAAGAACACCTCGTCGCGGTCGCCCAGGCGCGGCGAGTGCTTGATCGCCTGGTCCGTAAGCAGCATCGAGGCGGTGCCGCCGGTGATGCCGATGAGCGACCAGCGCCCGTCGCGCAGGCTGGTGACCACCACCGACGCTCCCTTGGCCGCGACGCCGGTCAGCGCCTCGCCGGGGGCCGCGCGGTACAGCACCGGCCCGGGCGCGCCGTTTGCGTCGAGGACCACGACCTGGCCTTCGCCGCCCTCGACGCGCAGCGCAACGCTGCGCCCATCCTCGAGGGGCGCGGCAAAGCGGAACCGCGAGCACTCGGTCAAGCGACGAGTCTTGCCGTCGGCGCCCACACGGTTGAGGTCGTAGTAGTAGTTGTAGTTCCTGCAGATCTCGGGCTGCGCGAGCAGCACGCCGCCGTCCGGTACTGCGGCAAGCCTGGCGTCCTGCTCGACGTCCCGCAGCGCCTCGGGCTTGCCGCCCCGCACCTGGCGCATGAGCTGCGGCCGGTTATAGCCGTCCGAGGCCACGTACCAGCGCGTGCCGTCCGGACCGAGCGCCGGGCTGGTCAGCGACCAGGCGCGCTGCAGCACCTCTCCTTGTTGCTCGGGAGGCTTCGCCGCGCCCTTGGGGGCGAAACGCTTCCCGAGCCAGTCGTTGTATTCGGCCCAGAGGTCGTCCATGTTCTTGCCGGTGACCAGGACCGGGTTGCTGTGCACGCGGAACGGGATGATGTTGTCGCTGTAGGCCTCGATGAAATCGGTCACCGCCTTCTGCCCGTAGCTGTCCTGCAGGAAGGCGAAGAAGTAGCCGCCATAGAGGTACGCGCGGTTGAGCGGGAAGCCGCGCCCGTCGGCGTTGATCTCGGCGAGCGAGCGGAAGCCGCGCTCCGCTTCGGCACGCATCATGCCCTCGAACTGGCTCTGCCCGAGGCGGCCGTAGCCGCGGCGCGGGTCGGACTCGGCGTGCACCGCCAGCCCCTCGATGATCCAGCGCGGCTGCAGCAGGTTCGGGAACAGGAACCAGAGGCGGCCGAACACATGCCGCAGCCCGAGGGGCGCCGAGCGCGCCTTGTCCAGGTGCACGATGTGGAACAGCTCGTGCGTCAGGACCAGCTCCAGCCACTCGCGGTTCTGCAGCAGCTCGCCCTCGTCGGGCGGCGACAGGAACACCATCGTGTAGTTGAACGGGATCGGCGAGGCGAGGCCGTTGGCGAAGTCGGCGGAGTCGAGCACCACCACATGGATGCGCGACTGCGGCGTCCAGCGCAGCAGGGCGGTGATCCTCGGCAGCACGGCCTCGGCGACACCGGCGACGGTGCGTGCCTGCGCGCGGTGCCGCTCGGCGAAATGCACCGCGAAGCCCCGGGTCTCCAGGGTGCGCCAGTTCGCCGACGGATCGACCAGCGACAGCTCGTCCCACTGCGCGGCCGCGCCGGGAGCCCAGGCGAGCAGCGCGGCGGCGAACGCGCACAACAGGCTTGTTGTGTACTTGTTTAGGATGCGTCGATTCTAATATCCTGTCCGACAGCCGCCGGTGGCGACTATTACCAGGAGGAATGAATGAAACTGCCCAGCTCCACCCGGCGCCGGCTGGTCGGCGCAGCGGGCGCGGCGCTCGCGCTCGGCCCGCTGCGGGCGCGCGCGCAAGCCTTCCCGTCAAAGAACATGCGCGTCGTCATCCCCACCGCCCAGGGCGGTGGCGCCGACCGCCTGGCGCGCGTGTTCGACGATTTCTGGGGCCCGTTGCTCAAGACCAACTTCGAGTACGGTTTCTTCGCCGGCGCGGCGGGCCAGGTGGGCTACGAGCTGTACCTCAACAAGCGCGAGCGCGACGGCCACAACCTGCTGTTCGGCAACATGGGGCCGGAAATGATCATGTACGCGCTGCAGAAGCCGGCGTACCGCTTCCCCGAGGACTACCAGTATTTCTGCCGCCTCGACGTCGACGACAGCGTGGTGTACGTGCGCCGCCAGAGCCCGTTCAAGCGCCTCGAGGACCTGGTGGCCGAAGCGAAGAAGCGCACCGTCAACGTGGCGGTGAGCCGCCTGCCGCACCCGGCGTCGATCGGCATGCTGGCGCTCGGCAACGCGGCCAAGGCGCGTTTCAATCTCGTGCCCTACGGCGGCGGCAATCCCACCGCGGTGGCAGTGATGAACGGCGAGGCCGAATGCGGTGCGCTGCCGATCGCCGGCGTGGCGGCGCTCGGCGACCAGATGCGCGTTCTCGGCATCTTCAACGACGACAGCGCCAAGATGGCGAAGTACAGCGGCAATGCGCCGTCGGTCAACCAGGTGTTCGGCACCCGGATTCCGCCGTTGTACTCGTCGCGCTCCTGGGCCATCCACAGCGCGGTGATCGACAAGTTCCCGGATCGCTTCGCGCTGCTCGAAAGGACCGCGAAGCAGGTGTTCGACAACCCGAAGTACCGCGAGGAATACGCCAAGACCGGCGCCCCGGTGGAAACCATCCAGTACGGCGATCGCAAGCTGTGCGCGCAGTACGCGCAGGGGATGATCGAGCTCACCAACGAATACCGGTCGCTGCTCACCGCCAAGAAGTGAAAAAACCGCTCGGCGCGGATCTGCTCATACCGGCGCTCGCGCTCGGCTTCGCGGGCTATTTCTTCCTGTCGATCGCCGACCTCGCCTGGGAAGCCAAGGCGAACGGCGTGGTGATCGGCGGCGTACTGGTCCTGCTGATTGCGGCGCAGGGGATCCGCGTCGCCACGCAGGTGCTGCGCGGCGAGGCGAGCCTGGGGCTCGACCCGCTGTGGCAGCCGCGCGACGCGCTCGC
Source organism: uncultured Enterobacteriaceae bacterium (assembly GCA_964576525.1). Taxonomy (GTDB): domain Bacteria; phylum Pseudomonadota; class Gammaproteobacteria; order Burkholderiales; family SG8-39; genus SCGC-AG-212-J23. The sequence continues at coordinate 10,574 of CAZNVH010000008.1, read as the reverse complement.
GAAACGCCTGGGGATGGTGGCGGTCACGATCGCGTTCATCGCGACGCTCGACTGGCTGGGACTGACTCTCGGGCTGTGGCTGGCGATGCTCGCCGCGCTCTGGCTCATGGGCGTGCGCGGCCGCCTGGCGCTCGCGCTGCTGCCGTTCTCGGTCGCCGCCGCCGCCTTCGGCCTGTTCGTCGCCCTGCTGCGCTCCGACATCCCGCACGGCCCGATCGAAAGGCTGTTCTTCTGACCTGGGACTTCCTCCTCGGGCAGTTCGCCGTGCAGTTCGGCCTGTGGTGGGTGATTCTCCCGGCGATCCTGCTCGGCATCGTGGTCGGCATCCTGCCCGGCTTCAGCCCGCAGAACACCCTGATCATGCTCCTGCCGCTGACCCTCGCCGTGCCGGTCGAGCAGGCGATGGCCTTCATGATCGCGCTGTATTGCGCCAACCACCTCGCGGGCGGCATCCCTGCGATCCTAGTCAAGATTCCCGGCTCGGGCGGAGCCGCGGCGACCACGCTCGATGGCTATCCGATGACGCAGAAGGGCCAGGCGCAGCAGGCGCTGGTGCTGTGCTTCACCGCCTCGGTGTTCGGCGGTCTGATCACCACGCTCGCGACCATTGCGCTGCTACCGTGGCTGTCGCAGATCGGACTTTACTTGCGCTCCGTCGAGATGGTGATCGTGATGCTGTTCGGATTGACGCTGATAGCAGTCATCGCGGCGAAGGACACCCTGAAGGCGCTGATCGCCGGCTTTTTCGGCCTGCTGATCGGCGTCATCGGCACCGACCACATCTACAACACGCCGCGCGCGACCTTCGGCTTCCTCGAGCTCTACGACGGCGTGCCGCTGGTGCCGGCGCTGATCGGGCTGTTCGCGATTTCGGAGGCGCTGGTGATGATTGAGGAGAAAATGATCGTCGACCAGGCCGGTCGCGAGGGCGCGACGCGCGCGAAATGGGCCGACACCGTCGAGGGCCTGCGCCTTTCGCTGCAGAAGTGGTGGCACATCGTATGGACCGCCTTCGTCGGCCTGTTCATCGGCATTGTGCCCGGCGCCGGCGCGAGCATCGCCGCGTTCGTCGCGTACCAGCAGTCGCGCCTGTGGTCGAAGACCCCCGAGCTCTACGGCACCGGCATCCCCGAGGGGGTAATCGCGCCGGAATCGGCGAACAACGGCGTCACCTCGGGCACCCTGGTGCCGACCCTGGCGCTCGGCGTCCCCGGCGGCAGCACCGCCGCGGTGATGATGATCGTCCTGCAATACCACGGCATGGTGATGGGGCCGCGCCTGTTCGCCACCAACCCGGAGGTGGCCTACGGCGTGTTCGTCTCCATGGCAGTCGCCTACATCTTCATGATCTTCACCATCCTGCCGCTGGCGCGCTACATGTCGCGCGTGGTGCTGATCGAGACCACCTACCTCGCGCCGATCATCATCCTGGTGACCATCGTCGCCGCTTTCGGCGAGCGCCAGTACCTGTTCGACATGGGGCTTGCCCTGGTGTTCGGCGTGATCGGCTACATCGCGCACAAGACCAGCTACCACGTCACCGCGATCCTGATCGGCATCCTGCTCGGCCCGCTGTTCGAGCAGTACCTGGTGCGCGCGCTACGCCTTTCGCAGGGCGACCTGACGGTGCTGTTCTCCTCGACGCTCGGCAACGTGCTTTGGGGGTTTCTCGTGCTTTCGCTCGCGCTGCCGGCGTGGCGCGGTTACCGGCAGAGGAAAAGCGGCGGCTAGCGTCAGACCGAAGCGTGCGCCGAGCCCGGCGGCGGCAGCAGAGCGCCTTTGGCGGCTTCGCTGAAGGCCACGCCCTGCGCCAGGATGATCGAGACCGAGCGCACGCGCTGGTGGCGCGGATCGGTCCCCGGCGGCGTCCTGCCCTTCGCCAGCCCCTGCACCGCGCTGAGCAGCCGGCGCCGCGCCATGACGATCCCCTGATCGGTCGGCACGAGGTTTTCCCGCGTGCGGTCCTGGATCGGTCCCATGCTCTCCTGCACCGAGGCGTCCTGCATCGCAAAGCCCTCGACGCCCGAGAAGCTGCGCCCGTCCTTCTGTGCGCTCCGGTCCATCCGGTAGTCGTTGTCCTTGTTGGCCACCGGTCGAAAGGTGCCTGGGATCAGCGGCGTGTGGATCCCTTTGCCGGCTTCGAGCGCCGCGCGCTCCTGCGCCGTGAGCGGGCGCGCAGCGTGATGATTGGTGCTCCAGGTCCAGCAGTTTTCGTCGTCCATCGGCACCCAGCAATGGCCGCCGATCGGGTGGTCGGCGCGCGGCGGGATCAGCGTGAACGTCGGCAGGACCCACTGCGTGATGCGCCAGTAGTGCTTGCCGTCGCCGGTATTCCGGCGTGCGCCGATGTAGAGGCCGCCCGGCGATTCGACCACCTCGAACTGCGGCCGCAGATCGCGCAGGTTGTACTCGTTTCCCTTGGCGCCCTTGAACAGCGGATCCACCGTCATGGTGTGCCGGTGGAGGAACGAGACGTGGCTCGAGTCGATACCGCCTTCCATCGCCTGCAGGTAGTTGCACTCCTGCCAGCGCTTGGAAACGAAGCGGTGGCTGTCGGGGACCATGGCCCACTCGTGCTCGGGCGGCGGCGGCTGCAGCTCGCGCGGCCCCAGGTAGGTCCACAGCACGCCGCCGCGCTCGATCAGAGGATAGGACTTCAGCTTGATGCGGCGGCACAGCTTCGGGTTGTCGGGCTCGGACGGGATCTCTACGCATTGGCCGCTGATGTCGTACTTCCACCCGTGATACGCGCAACGCAGCCCGCCTTCCTCGTTGCGGCCGAACCAGAGCGACACGCCGCGATGCGCGCAGAACTCGTCGACCAGCCCGACGCGGCCCTCGCTATCTCGCCAGGCGATCAAGCTTTCCGACAGCAGCTTTACCCGCACCGGCGGGCAGTCGGGTCCGGGCAGCTCGGCGGCGAGCAGCGCCGGCAGCCAGTAGCGCCGGAACAGCCCGCCCATCGGGCTGTCCGGGCCTGTCCGGGTCAGCAATTCATTCTGTTCTGTTCTCACAAACGCCGTCCGCTAGTCGCACTGATATCACCCATTGTCAGGAGGAGGGTGCCGCCCGCCCCTCTAAGAACGCGACTTGCTTCGGTAGCCAGATCTTTTTTAGGTCGTAACGCTTGAGAATGGTGTCGCGCGCTGCCCTGCGGAGTTTACGGAACGATGCCGGCCTCGTGAGTCCTTCGACAACGGCGTCGGCTAGCCCCTGCGCGTCAAAGAAATCAACTAGCCGGCCGTTCTTGCCATCCTCAAGCACCTCGCGCACCGGCGCGGTGTTTGAACCGACCACGAGACAGCCCACAGAGAGCGCCTCAAGCAGAGACCACGACAGAACGAAAGGGTAAGACAGGTAAACGTGGACCGCGGAGGTGCGCAGCACACCGAGAAACGCTTCGTAAGGTACATGCCCCAGAAAGAACACTCTCGAAAGATCGACCGCGTCTTTGATCTCATCGAGAAAAATCTGCCGCCACGTCTTGCCCGCCGGCGGATTGGGGCCGTAGCCGGGCTCGTTGTCTGCGCCGATGATAAGCACGTGCGCCTGCGGTCGCCTGCGCAAGATCTCCGGCAGCGCGCGTACGAAAACGTGGTAGCCGCGCACGGGCTCGAGCGTCCTGCTGACGAATGTAACGACCTCGTCGCCGCAGTGGAATACTTTGCCCAGATTCGCCAACCGCAGCTCGATCTTGGGATCCGGCGCCGCAGCCTCGGTATCGATGCCGTCGTGAATTACGCGCAGCTTTGGTCGAAACCATGCAGGGTATGTTCCGCGTTGGAACCGCGTGGGCGTGATTCCCGCATCGGCGACCTGCATAGCCACCAGGTTGGCAGCGTTCTTCATCTCGACCCGGACGTCGCTTTCCCAGCCCGTACCGGGAAACTCCGAATCGAAATCAGCATCCGTGCCATGGGCGTGGTAGTAGTACTCGAAAAAGCCGACCAGTCGCGTGTCCGGCCAGATCGTCTTGAGCGCGAGGCACTCGCCCCAGCCGGTGTGGGCGCAAACAACGTCCGGCGCGAACCCGGATTTTCGAAGCGCCTGGGCCGCACGTGCTGCGGCTTCGCCGTGAATGACTTTCGACTCGAAGGATTCCGCCCAAGGATGGACCTGCGGGGTTGTGCCACGTTCGATGCGATACGGCACGACACGCACCCCTGGCAGCGGTGACCCGATCGCGTGCGCACGCAGCCCGACAACTTCATGACCGCGTGCCGCGAGCGCGGGCGCTAGGTGTTTGAACTGGCCTGGAAAATTCTGATGTACGAAGAGGATACGCACTAAGAACGGCGCTTCGCGCCGCGTCGAGAACGCTTCGCCGTGCCGGGCACGTCCTTTCGCTGCGCTTGCGCTTCTTTCTGCGTTTGGATCTGCGCACGGGCTCTCGCGATCACTTCCGGAGACGCCTTCCTGTGTGCAATCGCCCAGAGAGCGAACTGGTTGTCGGCCCAGACCCGCGCCGATTCAAACCCGGCCCGGAGGAGCGCCTGGCCAAGTGTCTTGCGCGTGAAGCCGGTGTGATGCGCCATGAAGTGATTTCCGCTGGCGAGCAGCGGCCGATAGCCGTAGAGGATGTCGAGTGGAGCTACCGGACCGGCTGGCGCGACGTACGCCGGCTCATCAAGCTTGTCCGCCGCGATCAGCGCGGCGACCTGCTGGAGATCAGGAAGCGTAATGAACGCGAAGCCCTCCGCCTTCAGCACACGATGGAATTCTCGCAACGCCGTCGGCACCTCGTGTGCATACAGATGTTCCAGATTGTGGCTGGACCAAACGGCATCGATCGATGAGTTCGGTACCTGTTTCATGTCGGTGATCGAGGCCACAATGTCCGGCCTTACCGCGGGATCGATGTCCAGGCGGACCTCTTTCCAGCCATCGAGACGAAACGTCGCGTGCAGCCTGGCGGGGTTGAGCTGCCCGCAACCCACGTGCAGCACGGTTTTCATGTTCACAAAGCGTCCGGGTCCGTTGACAAACGGTATCGTACCAAGAGCGTGCCTTTCCGCGCCTAGCCGTTGGTCCCGATGTTGAACTTTACCGTCTAGAATGTTGGCGCCAACGGACGGGGAGGTCGAATTGCGCCGGCACTGGATGCTCGACCCCGAGGTCCGCTTTCTCAACCACGGTTCATTCGGCGCTTGCCCCCGAGCGGTGCTGGAGGAACAGTCGCGCCTGCGCCGCGAGATGGAAGCGAATCCGGTTCGCTTCCTGGCGCGAGAACTCGAGCCCCGGCTCGACCGCGCGCTCGAGGCGCTGGGCGCGTTCGTCGGCGCGGCGCCGTCCGACCTGGCGTTCGTCGCGAACGCGACCGCCGCGGTCAACGCGGTGGTGCGCTCCCTGTGCTTCGAGCCGGGCGACGAAATCCTGATCACCGACCACGCCTACGAAGCTTGCGCGAATGCCGTCGAGTACGCTGCAAGCAGGGCCGGCGCGCGCGTGGTGGTGGCGCGCGTGCCGTTTCCGCTGGCGAGCGCTGCGGAGGTGACCGGCGCGGTGCTCGACTCGGTCGGTCCGCGCGTACGCCTCGCGGTGCTCGACCACATCACCAGTCCCACGGCGCTGATATGGCCGATCGGCGATCTCGTCGGCGCGCTGGCGCAGCGCGGCGTGGACACCCTCGTGGACGGAGCGCATGCGCCGGGAATGGTGCCGCTCGACATCGGAGCGCTCGCGCCCGCCTACTACGCCGGCAACTGCCACAAATGGCTGTGCGCGCCCAAAGGCGCCGGATTTCTCTATGTGCGCCGCGACCGCCAGGAGAGGATTGCCCCGGCCGCAGTGTCGGACCTCGCGAGCTGGGCGCGGAGGGGAAAGAGCGACTTTCGCGCGCGCTTCGACTGGACCGGGACCTGCGACCCGACCGCCGCGCTAAGCGTCCCGGTAGCGCTGGAATTCATCGCCTCGCTGCTCCCGGGCGGCTGGCCATCGGTGATGGCGAGCAACCGTGCGCTCGCCCTGGTTGCCCGCGATGTCCTGTGCGGGGCGCTCGAACAGGCCACACCGGCCCCCGAGGACATGCTCGGCGCGATGGCCGCGGTTCCGCTGCCGATCGGCGGGCAGTCCGGCTCGAAGGGGGAGGGCGACCCCTTGCAGGAGACCCTTTGGCGCGAGCATCGCATCGAAGTTCCCGTGTATGGCTGGGGAAATCCGGCGCGGCGGATCGTTCGAATTTCGGCGCAGCTCTACAACAGGGAGCAGGACTTCGCCGAGCTCGCGCGCGCGCTCGAGCGCAGCGTTTGCAGCCGCCCGGAACGCTAGAAAGGCCGAACTTATTCCATGGTCGATGTCGTTCCGCTTATCCTTTCGTCGTGTATCGGCGGGCAAAAATTCCGCACTGCAACAGTGCACAATAAATCACACATGTTTCGTTGCCCCGCTAAATAAATCACGCTATTCTCAGCGCGCTGGCGCTCTTGATGAGGCCGACGAGAAGAACGAGAACGAGCGGTAACCCGCTGAATTAGGAAAAATTTGATGCAACGGGGTAAGGGGGGCCGGGGGCTAGCTGTTTGCCGACTTTTGTCGGCCCGGCGCATGCGCGTCGCAGTTGCAAGACCGATCGCCCTGGCGGCTCTCCTGCTCGCCAGCGCGTTCGCGTTCGCCCAGTCGCCGCCGCCGCGCCCCGACGCGGGGGCGATCCTCGAGCAGCAGCGCCAGCCGATTCGCTTGCCGCAGCCGCCGCCCGACGAGCTCCGGCCGCGTCCGCCGGAGCCGAGGCCCGCGTTGCCGCTTTCGCCGACGCTTCGCGTGCGCGTCACGCAGTTCACTTTCACCGGAAATACGCTGTTCACCGACGAGCACTTGAACGAGGTGATCCAGGAATTCATCGGCAAGGAGCTCGACTTCGAGGGCCTCAACGACGCGGCGACGAAAGTGCGCGCGTATCACCGCGAGCGCGGCTACTTCCTGGCCCAGGCTTATCTGCCGCAGCAGGCGATCCGCAGCGGCGTTGTCGAGATCGCGGTCGTGGAGGGGCGGATTGGCGAGGTGGAGCTGCAACGCCGGCCGGCATCGCGCCTTGGCGAGTGGCTGCTGCTCGGCATTCTCGGCGCCCACTTGAAGCCCGGGGACGTGATCACTGAAACCAGCCTGGAGAAGCCGCTGCTGCTGATCAACGACCTGCCGACGGCGGCGGTGACCTCCGAGATTCGCCCCAGCGCCACGGTGGGTGCTGCCGACGTACGCGTAAACGTCGATCAGAGCGTCGGTTACTTCAACGGATTCCTCGATTTCGACAACCACGGGGCGCGTTCCACCGGCGAATACCGGGCCGGCGCCAACCTGAGTGTCAACAATCCGCTGACCATCGGCGACCAGCTGACCCTGCGCGGATTCGGCACCACGGAGGACATGACTTTCCTGCGCGGCGCCTACCTGGTGCCGGTGGGCTACTGGGGCACCCGCGTCGGCGCGAGCTACGCGGAATTCAACTACAGGCTCGGCGAGGACTTCGCCGCGCTGGGGGCGAACGGCGATGGCGTGGTGAAGAGCGTGTATGCGTTTCACCCGTTTTACCGCACGCGCAACACGAACGCCATCGTGCAGTTCGCCTACGAGGACAAGCGGCTGCACGACCGCACCGACAGCCTCGGCACGAGCGAGAGCCGCTTCATCGATTCGATCAAGGGCGGGCTGGTGGGCGATTTTCGCGATGGCGTGCTCGGCGGAGGCCTGAACGCGTTCTCCGTGACGTACACGCAGGGCGACCTGAAGATCGCTCCGACCTCGGTCATGGTGGCCGACCAGAGCGCGACCGGCCTGAAAACGGCGGGAACGTTCAGGAAGTGGAACTACGACTACAAACGCTTGAACCGTGTCACCGACAACAGCAACGTCCTCTTTGCGCTAACCGGCCAGCAGGCGTCGAAGAACCTCGCCTCGGCCGAGAAGATGTCGCTCGGCGGGCCCGACCGCGTGCGCGCCTATCCGGTGGGCGAAGCGACCGGCGATACCGGCTTGTTCATGCAGGGAGAGTTCCGCTACATCTTTCCCGGCATCAAGTTCTTCGAGGGCGACGTCACGGTCAGCGCGCACTACGACTGGGGTCAGGTCTACTTGAACGAGAAGCCCCTCCCCACCGATACGAAGAACAAGCGCTCGATCCAGGGCTATGGCGTGGGCACGTCGCTGGGCAGGGAGGGGGATTTCATCATCCGCGCGACCGCCTCATGGCGCGGCGACGAGGAGAGACCGCAGGCGGACACCGCGATGCGCGACCCTCGGGTGTGGGTACAGGCAGTGAAGTGGTTCTAGGACTGTGACTTTGTTCCACCTATTGCGGTTTTTGACGGATGGCGAGAGTGCCGCCAACCGTACACTGGCTGGGGCGCCGCTGCTGGGTGAGGGTGAAGGAGAAGACGATGGCAACAAGCAAGGGTAGGAACTTCGTCAACAATGCGGCGCTGAACCGCGCTCCCGCCCGCAAACCCCGGGCTCGAAAGGCGAAAAACACCCATCCGCGCGCGCTGGCTTTTGCAGTTACCGCGGCGTTCCTTCCCTGGTGTCTCCCGCAGGCGGTTTATGCGCAAACCCCGCCGCCGGCGCCGAGCACGCTGCCAACCAACGGCAACTTCGTCGCGGGCAACGGGCGGATCCTCCCGGCCACGCCGAACAACTACCTGGAAGTCCAGCAGGCCTCGCAGAAGGGCATCGTCAACTGGGGCACGTTCTCCATCGGCTCGGCGGCGCACGTGCATTTCCAGCACGACGCCGGACGGCAGGGCCTGACCCTGAACCGCGTAGTCGGGCAGGACATGTCGCAGATTTTCGGCCGGCTCACCGCCAATGGCCAGATCTTCCTGGTCAACAACGCCGGCGTGTACTTCAGCCGCGGCGCGAGCGTCGACGTCGGCTCGCTGTTCGTCTCGTCGCTTTCGATCCGTGACCAGGACTTCCTTGCCGGGCGCTACCAGTTCTTCCGCGAGGGCAATCCCGGAGCGGTCACCAACGAAGGCACCATCATTACGGCCAACGGCTACGCTGCCCTTGTCGGTCCCCAGGTGCGCAACGACGGCCTGATCGTCGCGCGTAGCGGCAGCGTCGTGCTCGCGGCCGGCGACCGTGTGTCGCTCGACATGGTCGGCGACGGCCTGATCAGCGTCAGCGTCGACCAGGCTGCGCTCAGCGCGTCGGTCGTCAATACCGGAACCATCGAAGCTGACGGCGGCAGCGTAGTCCTGACCGCGCGCAGCGCCAACGCGCTGCTCGATACCGTCATCAATTCCACCGGCATCATCCGCGCCAACTCGCTCGTCGAGCGCAACGGCGAGATCGTTCTCGACGGCGGCAGCGCGGGCGTGGTGGCGGTGAGCGGTACGCTGCGGGCGGCCGGCGTCGACACCGGCACGACCGGCGGCACGGTCAAGGTTCTTGGCGACAAGGTGGGCCTGTTCGGCACGGCAACGGTCGACGCCTCGGGCGACGCGGGCGGCGGCACTGTGCTGGTCGGCGGCAACTTCCAAGGTAAAGGTCTGGAACGCAACTCGACCGGCACCTTTGTCGGCTCGGGCACGGTCATCGATGCGAGCGCCATCACCAACGGAGATGGTGGAACCGTAGTCGTGTGGTCGGATGGTGCGACCTGGGCGCACGGCCGTATTGCGGCACGGGGTGGCGAAAACGGAGGTAACGGCGGACTGATCGAGACTTCGGGAAAACAGTTTCTCGACGTCGATGGGATCCGGGTAGATGCGACCGCGAATCGCGGAGTTCTGGGCACGTGGCTTCTTGATCCATTCAATGTAACTATCGTCGACGGAGCTCTGGGGGCTCCGGACGGAACCAACGGTTCTTTCATCGCGTTCCAGTGGACGCCGACGGGCACCTCTACCGTCGATGATGCGGATATCGAGGCGCAGCTTGCTGGCGCCAACGTAACGATCCTGACCAGCGGGGGTGGCGGGGACGCGGGGCATATCTTTGTTGACACCCTGGCCAGTATTGCTATTCCGTCAGGACGCACGTTGACTTTGGACGCGCAACGCGACATCGATGTTCAAGGCAACGCTTCGGTCACGGGAGCTGACGCCACCAGCACGCTGCAGATGAACATCGGGCAGGCCGGTGGAGTCGGCGGAACCTTGTTCGTCAGCAGCGGCGCAACTCTTCCGAATGGCACCACGACCGGCGTTGCGAACGTGAGCGGGGGTGGTACGGCAGACCGCGTCAACGTCACTCGCGACGCGAACATGACACTTACCGATGCGCTGCTGACGGTGACTGGCGCGTACGCGTTGAATCTGACCAGCATCGAGGCAGCCACGCTCACCGGTGGAGCGAGCGCGAACACGATCAACGCCGCGACCTTCACTGGCTCGACCATCATTACGGGCGCCGGTGGTGCCGACCTTCTAACCGGTGGCACCGGCAGCGACAGCTTCCGCTTCGCAAACGCTGACTTCACTGCCGCTGTCACGGTAGTCGGGGGCGGCGGCACGGACGAGATCCGCATCACGGATGCGGCGACGATCGTGGATGCGCAGTTTGCCAACAAGAGCAACGTGCAGACGCTGTTCCTGGCGGCCGATGCGGTGCAGAGCGTGACGCTGGCGGGGAACTCGGACACG
>CAZNVH010000007.1:0-13706 GCA_964576525.1 uncultured Enterobacteriaceae bacterium | reverse complement strand
CAACGCCAAGGTGCCCGCGATCGTGGATGGCGACGTGACGATGTTCGACAGCAACGCCATCGTGCTCTACCTCGCCGAGAAGACCGGCAAGTTCCTGCCGCCGAACACCCCGGCGCAGCGCGGGCCGATGCTGTCGTGGCTGATGTTCGTCGCCTCCGGCATCGGGCCCTTCACCGGCCAGTACGTGCATTTCAAGAACTACGCGCCGGAGAAGAACGCCTACGCCATCAACCGCTACGAGTTCGAGGCGCTGCGCCACTGGAACATCGTCGAGGCGCGCCTGGCGAAGCACCGCTACATGCTCGGCGACACCTACTCCGTGGTGGACATGGCGCTCTGGGGCTGGGCGCGGCTGCTCCCGAACATCTTCGGCGACCAGGCGGCGAAGCTCGTCAACGTCAAGCGCCTGGTGGACGAGATCTCCGCCCGCCCGGCGGCACAGAAGGCCATCGCCCTCAAGGACCGCCACGCCTTCAAGACCGACATGGACGAGGAGGCCAAGCGCGCGATGTTTCCCGGCAACTACCGGGCGCAGGCGGCGGGCTAACCCCCCGCTCGCCTGCGGCTCACGACCCCCTTGTCAGGGGGTCACAGAGGCGTACTGCTTCGCGAGCTTCAACTCCCAGGCGAGTACGCGTTTGACGGCGACCGCGGTGGCTTGCGCCAGGCGGCTTTCCTCGCGCAGAAAGTCCTCGAAGGCGCTGCCGACCCGGGGGTGAGATTTCCGTTTTGTCATTTAAGACGATCGCGCCAGTAGTCGGGACGGCGGTGCGTGTGCGCCACCGCGACAATCAGAATGCTGCCTTCATCAACCGCATAGATCAATCCGTAAGGAAACCGCCGCAGCCGGCAGCGTCGCAACTGCTCGCCCAGCGGCTGCCAGGCCTCGGGGAACCTTCGAATCCGTTCGATCGTTGCTACGGACTCCAGAAGGTACGCATCGCCGAGCCCGGGCACCTGGCTGTTGTAATAGGCAATCGCTTCGTCCAGCTCCCGTTGGGCGACCTCGAGGAAACGGACGGTCACTTCACGCGATACTTTGCCAACACCTCTTGCAGCGGGACGGCTTTGATCTCTCCACGGCGATAGGCGGCAAGGCGTTCCTCGGCTTCCTTCGCCCAGAGCCGGTCGATCTGCGGATCGGGCTCGTCGAGACTTGCCAGCACGTCGTCCACCAGCTCGAGACGCTCGGCGGGAGAAAGCTTGCGCGCCTTTGCGCTCAGGTCCTTGGCAGCTTCAGTCATCGCATTGATCTCCGCTAACGCTCTGGCAGTCGGAATTCTATCGTTTCCGCCGGATTCATACGGTAGAGCGCCGCGGCGTTCGGCTTGCCGCCGCGTATGATTTCGCGATGGCGGGTGCTCCGGTCGTAAAAATTCGGGGTCAGAGCCCATAAATGCAGAACCAGGAAAATTCGGGCTCTGACCCCGGGACCTGCCCCTGGTGCAACGCGCCGCGCGTCGCCAGCGAGAACTGTCCGCGCTGCGGGGCGAATTACGCCAAGGCGGAGCTGATCAAGACGCAGGGGCGTGCGCCGGTCGTGGCGGCGGAGCCGGCGGCGCCAGCCGCGGAGCCGGCGATCGCGATGGCGATCGTGGGGATCGAGGACCGTGCGGTGGAGGATCCGGCGCTCGAGTTGAAGCTCTGTGTGGCGGCGATCCCGGTCAAGCTTGCCTTGGGGCTGCTGTTCCACTTTCTCACGCCGGGGCTGCAGCGCATCGCGTTCGGCATGCCGATCCACGAGCTCGGGCACGCGGTGTCGGCCTGGTTCTGCGGCTTCTCGGCGATCCCGACGTTCTGGAAGACGATCATTTCCGAAGAGCGGGGTTTCATCGCGCCGATCCTGCTCGCGGGGGCGCTCGGCTGGATGATGTATCGCGCGTACGGCGCCGGGAAGCTCTACCTGGTGGTGATCGGCGCCGTGCTGCTGGTGGTGCAAGGGCTCGGCACTTTCGGCATCCGCGAGAGCACGGCGGAGGCGCTGTTCACGTTTGGCGGCGACGGCATGGGGATGGTGCTCGCCACGGCGCTGATGGCGACTTTCTTCTTCGGCAAGCGCACGCAGCTCTACAAGGGCTGGCTGCGCTGGGGGTTCGTGTGCATCGGCGCGGCGGCGTTCTCGGACATGTTCGCGACCTGGTGGGTGGCGCGGAACGACTTCACCGCGATTCCGTTCGGCGAGATCGAAGGCGCCGGCTCGTCGGATGCGGTGAGGCTCACGCAGGAGCATATGTGGGCCACGGAGGCGATGGTGCGCCGCTTCGTCACGGTCGGCGTCTCCTGCCTGGTCGCGCTGGCGCTCGTCTACGCCTGGGGCGTGAGGCAGGCCTGGCTCAAGGCACGAGAAGCCCCCGCGGCAAAAATCGGGGTCTGACGCCCTACTTGTCTCCCCTGGGCGTCAGGCGGCAAGCGCATCCGAGAGGGATCGCGTGAGGGCGGGAGCGGCGGCGCGCAGCTTGGCGTCCTCGGTGACCAGCTTCGCGCCAAAGCTCTGCGCCGCGCCGAGGAAGCGCGCGTCGTAGGCCGAGACGCCGAATTCGGCCGCCAGCTTGAGCGCGCGCGGATGCGGCAGGTTGACCAGCCCGGTGACGATGCGTTCCGCCGTGGCGAGCAGGCCCTCGGCCGCGCCGCGGCCCAGGACGCCGCCGCGCCGGTAGGTGGCGAGGATGTTGGAGAACTCGATCAGCAGGAAGGCTTCGCTGCGCCAGTCGGCGTCGCGCGCGTACAGGGCCTGCGCGTCCGCGCTGCGGTCGCCCTCGATGAGGAGATAGGCGAGAACATTGGTATCGACCACGACCACGTCGCCTACTCGCGGCCGGCGGCGATGGCGGATTCGATGTCGCGCAGCGTGAGCGGCCGCCGCCCGCGCAGCCGGACGGGCCGGGGGGCTTTGCGCGGCGCATCCGCCGCCGGGGCGCCGGCCATGCCCGCCTCGAGCAGCTGGGCGATCTCGTCCTTCAGCCGGCGGTTGCGGTGCACGGCGCGCAGCTTGACCCGGCGCATCAGGTCGTCGGGGAGTTCGAGCGTGGTCTTCATCAACCCATATTCCCATAAAGAGGGTTTACTGTCCATAATCCCGCCCATGACGCTGAAAGCCGAAGAACTGGCGCGCATCGCCAAGGTCACGCTGGAGCACTACGAGCAGGGGGCGGAGGATTTCTGGCGCGGCACGCGCGATCACGACGTCAGCCAGAACATCGGCGAGCTGCTGCGGCACCTGGAAGGCGCGCCGCCGTTCACGATTCTGGATCTGGGCTGCGGGCCGGGGCGCGACCTGAAGGCGTTGAGCGCGCTCGGCCACGTGGCGGTGGGCCTGGAGGGCGCGCCCCGCTTTGCGGCGATGGCGCGCGCGCATAGCGGCTGCGAGGTGCTGGAGCAGGATTTCCTCAGGCTCGACCTGCCGGGGGCGCGCTTCGACGGCGTGTTCGCCAACGCCGTGCTGTTTCATGTTCCGGGCCAGGAGCTGCCGCGGGTGCTGCCGCAGCTGCGCGCGGCGCTCAAGCCGCGCGGGGTGCTGTTCAGCTCAAATCCGCATGGCCATAACGAGGAGGGCTGGAACCGCGGCCGCTACGGCGCGTACCACGACCTCGAATCGTGGCGCCGTTACATGACGCAAGCCGGGTTTACCGAGCTCGGCCACTACTACCGCCCGCCCGGCCTGCCGCGCGAGCAGCAGCCCTGGCTGGCGAGCCTCTGGCGCAACGCGGCCGCCTGACCGCGCGGGTCAGGCCCCGCTAAAAGCTACTTCTTCCAGGGCTCGCGTTTTCCCGGGACGACCGGCGCGACGGGCTTGGGCTGCTTGGGCTTCTTCTTTTCGCGGTTGCTGCGCTCTTGGCCCTTGGGCATGGATGCTCCTAAAGAGGCAAATGTTAGCGCAGCTCCAGGTTCTTGCCGTTCATCCTGCCGCGGTACTCGCGGCCGCCGGCGGTGAAGCTGACGTCCTCGCCGCGCACCCGGCCCTGGAGCGCCAGGGTCCTGTCCCCGGTGCGCAGGTTGCCCGAGAGCATCTGGAACTCCTGCTTGAGGGTCACCTCGCCTTGCGGGGTCTGCCAGGTGCCGGCGACGCGCGCGGGAACGATCCACAGCAGCGGCGTGCACCAGGAGTTGTCGCAGCCGGAGTCCAGCGTCACGGTCTCGTCGGCCTTCCACTCGCCCATGGTGAAGGTGTTGGAGACGACGCGCGTGCCGGGCTTCAGCTGGAGGATCTTCGGGCGCAGCTTCAGGTTGATCTCGGGCAGCAGGAACATGGTGATCACGGTCGCCTTCGAGAAATCGGTCTCGTACAGGTCCTGCTTCACGAAGCTCGCGCGGCTGGTGACGCCTTCCTTCTCGGCGTTGCGCTTGGAGAGCTCGACCATGTCCGGGTTGTACTCGATGCCCAGGGCGCGGGCGCCCCGCTTGGCGGCGGTGATGACGGTGCGGCCGTCGCCCGAGCCGAGGTCCATGACGAAGTCGGCCGGGGTCAGCTTGGCCATGTCGAGCATCTTGTCGACCACGGACTGCGGGGTCGGCACCCAGACGACGTCCTTGCCCGCCTGGCCGACGGTCGGCTCGTAGGGGGCTTTCTGCGCCTGCGCGAATGCGAGCGCGCTGGAGGCCGCAAGGAACAGGGCGAGGGAATTGCGAACGAGCAGCGATACGGACATTGCTGTGGTCTCCGGAAATTGAGAAAGAATCGTAACATCGCTGTATGGACGTACGCGCTGCGGTAGCCCACAAGGCGGGCGCGCCGTTGACCATCGAAACGGTGCGGCTGGACGGCCCGAAGGCGGGCGAGGTGCTGGTCGAGATCAAGGCGACCGGCATCTGCCACACCGACGAGTTCACGCGCTCGGGCGCCGACCCGGAGGGGCTATTCCCCGCGATCCTCGGCCACGAGGGCGCCGGCATCGTGGTGGAGGTCGGGCCGGGAGTGAGCTCGCTCAGGAAGGGCGACCACGTCATCCCGCTCTATACGCCCGAGTGCCGGCAGTGCAAGTCCTGCCTGTCGCGCAAGACCCACCTGTGCACGGCGATCCGGGCGACACAGGGCAAAGGCGTGATGCCCGATGGCACCAGCAGGTTTTCGCTTGGCACAGCGAAGGTTCATCACTACATGGGTTGCTCGACGTTTGCCAACTTCACGGTGCTGCCCGAAATCGCGCTGGCGAAGATCCGCGAGGACGCGCCCTTCGACAAGGTTTGCTACATCGGCTGCGGCGTCACCACCGGCATCGGCGCGGTGATCAACACCGCCAAGGTGGAGCCGGGCGCCAACGTCGCGGTATTCGGCCTGGGCGGCATCGGCTTGAACGTAGTGCAGGGCGCGAAGATGGCCGGCGCCGGCATGATCATCGGGGTTGACATCAATCCCGCACGCGAAGCTTTGGCACGCCGCTTCGGCATGACTCATTTTCTAAATGGAAAAGATTCCGTTGCAAACATCGTCGAACTCACCGGCGGCGGCGCCGACTACAGCTTCGAATGCATAGGGAACGTCGATGTCATGCGCCAGGCGCTCGAGTGCTGCCACCGCGGCTGGGGCGTGTCGGTGATCATCGGCGTGGCGGGCGCGGGGCAGGAGATCCGGACGCGCCCGTTCCAGCTGGTCACCGGCCGGGTGTGGAAGGGCACGGCGTTCGGCGGCGCGAGGGGGCGCAGCGACGTGCCGCGGATCGTCGACTGGTACATGGAGAAGAAGATCAACATCGACGACCTGATCACCCATGTGCTGCCGCTGGAGCGGATCAACGAAGGCTTCGACCTGATGCACCGCGGCGAGTCGATCCGCAGCGTCGTCGTTTACTAGGGAGAAAGAACTTGCACAGATTCATCGCCACCATCGCCTTTGCCGCCATCGCGAGCGGCGCCTTCGCGCAGGACTATCCCGCGCGCCCGGTCACCTTCGTCGTGCCCTTCGCGCCCGGCGGCGGCACCGACATCACCGCGCGCACGGTCGCGGCCAAGCTCACGCAGATCTGGGCGAAGTCGGGCGGGCAGGCGATCGTGGTGGAGAACCGCGGCGGCGCGGGCGGGGTCATCGGCGTCAATGTGGTGGCCAGCGCGAAGCCCGACGGCTATACGCTGCTGATCGCCAACGTCGGCACGCAGTCGATCAACCCGGCGCTCTATGCCAAGCTGCCATACGACGCGGACAACGCCTTCGCGCCGATCGCGCTGATCTGCGAGCTGCCGTTCGTGCTGATGGCGAGCCCCAAGTTCGCGCCCAACTCGGTCACGGAGCTGATCGCCGCGGCGAAGGCGCAGCCCGACAAGGTGACTTACGCCAGCTCGGGCAGCGGCGGCTCGCCGCACCTCACCGCGGAGCTGTTCCAGATGCTGACCGGAACGAAGATGACGCACATCCCCTACAAGGGCGGCGGCCCGGCGATGATCGACCTGATGGCCGGGCACGTCGACATCCTGTTCGCTTCGGTGCTCGAGGGCTCGGGCCACATCAAGGCGGGCAAGCTCAAGGGCCTCGCCGTCACCCACGCGAGGCGCAACGCCGCGCTGCCGGACGTGCCGACCATCTCGGAGGCCGGCGTCAAGGGCGGCGAGTCGGGCTCGTGGATCGCGCTGCTCGCGCCGGCCGGGACGCCGGCGGCAATCATCGGCAAGCTGAACGCCGACGTGAGGGAAGTCGTGGCCGACGCCGGTGTGCGCGAAAAGCTGATCGGCCAGGGCGCGGTGCCGCAGACGGGCTCGCCGGCGGATCTGCAGAAGCTGATCGACGCCGACCGCGTGCGCTACGGCAAGATCATCCGGGAAAAAGGACTCAAGGCTGAATAAAGTCGGCAAGCATGGCTTGCCGCAGGGCGTTGCCGAAATCACCCACGAGTCGCCCCTCGGGCCGGTAGGCTGGCGTTACGATCGCGCAGTCATAGGGAAGGCGCGGACGGAAGCGCCGCCGCACGATGCGCTCGTCGCGCAAAGAGCTTGCGGTGAAGGGATCGACGATCGCGACGCCGAGGTCCTCGGCCACCAGCGAGCACAAGGTGGTCCCCAGCGTGCCCTGCAGTTGCATGCGGTACGCCACGCCGGCATTGCGCAGCGTCATATCGATGCGCTGCCCGAGCCGGCTGTTCGGGGTGAGCCCGATGACACTCGCGCCCTCGAGGTCCGCGACGGCGATCTCCTCCTTGGCGGCAAGAGCATGGTGGCGCGGGAGAATGCAGACGGCTTCCAGCTCCGGCAGGAGCTGCGTCCTGACGCCGGCGTGTTCCATGGGGGTGGCCCCAATGCCGAGGTCGAACTGGTCGGTGGCGACGAGGTTGAGGATGTTCTGCGACACATCGGAATGCAGCTTGATCGAGATGTTCGGCCGGTCGGCGAGGAAGGCGGCAACGATCTTGGCCAGGTAGCCAAGCGCGAAGGCCGGCATCGCCGCGATGCGCAGGCTTCCGGAGCGCCCGCCGCGGATCTCCATGGCGGTGCGCGAAATCTGCTCTAGCCCGGTGAAGGAACGCCTCACCTCCTCGTAGAGGAGGACTGCTTCGGGGGTGGGCAGCACCTGCGCGCCTTGGCGAACGAACAGGGCGAGCTGCAGCTGGTGCTCGAAATCGTGGACCAGCCTGCTGATCGCCGGTTGGCTGACCCCGAGATAGGTACCGGCGGCGGTCATGCTGCCGGTGAGCATCACCGCACGGAAAGCCTCGACCTGGCGGGGGTTCAACGACCTCATAACATTCTGTTATCCGGTCCGCGCATATTTCGATTTTACAGATACCCGCGGCGCGTGCTCAGATCCAAGAACGATGGGGACACGGCCAAAGTCGGTGCGTATTCGCGAGATGTCGCCGCGCGACGGGCTGCAGATAGAGAAGGACTGGATACCCACCGAGCGCAAGGTCGAGCTGATCGACGCGCTATCGCGCTCCGGCGTGCACGGTATGCAGTACACCTCTTTCGTGCCCGCGAAATGGGTGCCGCAGTTCAAGGATGCCGATGAAGTCGCGGCGCGCATCAAGCGCAACCCCGCGGTCAAGTACATCGGCCTGATTCCCAACCTCAAGGGTCTCGACCGCGCCGTCAAAGCGGGCGTCGACGAGATTTCGCTGCCGGCTGCGGCGACAGAAACCTTCGCGCGCAAGAATCTCAATCGCAGCGTCGCCGAGTGCATCGATACCGTCGCCGAGGTAGTAAAAGCGGCGCCTGCCGGACTGGTCGTCAGCTGTGCGCTCTCGGTGAGCTTCGGCTGCCCCTACGAGGGCCTGGTCCCCGCGGCGCGTGTCGTGGAGATCTGCGAGCGGCTCGGCGCCATCGGGGTGGGCGTGATTACGCTCGCCGACACGACCGGCATGGCCAATCCCGACCTGGTCGCGGAGATCGTCAGCCGCGTGCGACAGCGCAGCGTCGGCTTGCCGCTGGCGATGCATCTGCACAATACGAGGGGCGCCGGCCTGGCGAACGCTCTGGTTGCCCTGCAGGAGGGCGTGGATCTGTTCGACGGCTCGGTCGGAGGATTGGGCGGCTGTCCTTATGCCCCGCGGGCGACCGGCAACATCGCCACCGAAGACCTAGTGAACATGTTGCACGGGATGGGCGTGCAGACCGGCGTCGATCTGGAGGCGCTGGTCGCCTGTGCGCAGCTCGCTGAGAAGATCGTGGGCAAGAGCCTGCCCGGGCAGGTCATGCATGCCGGCATCTGGCCGCCCAACTGATGCAGCGTCCCGATAGCGCATCGTTGCGCTGTTTCTTCGAGCCGAGGTCGATCGCGGTCATCGGCGCATCGCGCACGCCGGGCCGGCCCGGCCACACGCTGGTCGAGAATCTGCGCAAGGCTTTTGCCGGGCGCATTTACCCGATCAACAAGGAAGCCGGCGAGATCGCCGGCCTGCCGGCTTTTCCCAGCGTAGCGGAGGTTCCGGGCGAAATAGACCTTGCGGTCGTTCTCGTGCCGGCCGAAAGCGTGACGCAGGCGGTGCTGACCTGCGCGGCGAAGGGTGTGCGCGGTGTCATCGTGGAAGCCTCGGATTTCGCCGAGATCGGGCCGGAAGGCAGGCAGCGCCAGACGCAGATAACCGACATCGCGCGCAATGCCGGGATGCGTCTCTGGGGGCCCAACTGCCTCGGCGTGATCGATACCCGCTCCGGCGTCATCACGACCTATCAGCCGCTGCGCGATGTCATGCCCGGGCATACCTCGCTCATCACGCAGAGCGGCGCATTGGCCGGAGCCGTCCTGGCCCAGATCCACGAGGCACGCACCTTTGCCTTCAACAAGGTGTGCAGCATCGGCAACAAGGCCGACGTCGACGAATGCGACCTGCTGGAATACCTGGCCGACGATCCGACGACCAAGGTCATCGGGATGTATCTCGAATCCATCAACGACGGCCGCCGCTTCTTCGACCTCGCACGCCGCGTGGCGAGGGGAAAGCCCATCGTCGTGCTCAAGTCTGGGCGCACGCCGCTCGGCGTAGCCGCCAGCCTGAGCCATACGGCAAGCCTCGCGGGAGACGATCGCGTCGTCGACGCCGCGTTTGCCCAGGCCGGCATCATCCGCGTCGGCGACATCGGCGAGTTCCTTTCAGTGACCAAGGCCTTCGACCGGCTGCATCAGCGGCGCGCCGGCAAGCGAGTGGCGATCGTCTGCACGACGGGAGCGGGCGGCGTGCTCGCCGCCGATCAGCTCGGACTGCACGGCCTCGAGCTTGCGCACCTGTCGAAGACGACCATGGCGCGGCTGCACGAGCAGTTTCCGGCATGGCTGGAGCCCAACCAGCCGCTCGACATCTCGCCGACGATGATGAAGATCGGGCCGAATCGCGCGCTGCAGTATGCGGCGTCGGTCGTGCTCGAAGACGACAACGTCGATGCGCTTCTGCTGCAAACCTTCGGCCTGCCGGCCACCGCGAGCTTCGATCCGGCCGCGCTGGCGGGCATCATCGCCGGCAAGGGCAAGGCTGCGGTCGCCTGGCTCTACGGCGTGCGCGCTTACCTGGAGCCGTGGACCCTCGCGCTGGAGGCAGGCGGACTGCCGGTGTTGCCCGACCTGCGCTCTGCTGCGCGTGCACTGCAAGCAGTGGCTTCATGGTCGCAGCCAAGGTCCACTGCGCAAGCCTCTACGCCGACGCCGCGCCAGCCGGCGATTGCCGTGCAGGCACTACCCGATACCGCGGACGCCTTCGCGCTGCTGCGTCGGTACAGCATCCCCGCGGCGCTCGGTATCCAGGCCGCGGATAGCGAAGCCGCCGTGCGCGCCGCGCAGAAGATCGCCCGTCCGGTCGCGGTCAAGCTCGCCGACATGCGCATCGCGCACAAGTCGGAAATGGGCGGCGTGCGCCTCGACTTGCGTACGGCTGATGAAGTGCGCGCTGCGGCCGCCGCCATGCGCGGCCCCCTGTATGTGCAGGAAATGGTGCCGCCCGGGCTGGAGATGATCATTTCCGCCCGGCGTGATCCTCAGTTCGGTCCAGTGGTCATGTGCGGGCTCGGCGGGCTATGGGTCGAGGTGCTGCGCGATGTCGCGATCCGCCTCGCGCCCATCGACGAAGACGAGGCCGCGCGCATGCTGACCGAGCTCAAAGCGTTCCCGCTGCTGGCGGGGGCACGCGGGCAGGAGGCGCGGGACACGGCGTCGCTGTCGCGGGCCCTCGTCGGGCTGAGCCAGTGCATTGCCGAGAATGCGGGGATCGCGACGATCGAGGTCAACCCGTTCATCCTGTGGCACCGCGGGGGTAGCGCCGTCGACGTGGTGATCGAAATGGCGGAAACGAAAACGGAAAGGAAAGAGCTATGTCGACAAGTGTGAGGACTTCGAGATCCGGCACCGCGGCCGGACTGCTAGCTGCGGCCCTGGCCTGGTGCGCGCCCGCCGCGGCGATCGATTACGTGGTGAGTCAGGGGTTTTCGGTCAGCGGCGTTGCAATGCAGATGAAGCCCGACGAGGGTGGCCCGGTGTGCTTCGTCGCCGTCACGATCGTCAACGGCTCCGGCAAGGACCAGGTGCTCGAGATCGAGCTGGAATCCGACGAGGGCTACAGCGTGATCACCTACAGCGGCGGCCCCGACCGCAAGCCGCTGAAGGCGGGCGCTAGCGAAACCGCCGAGTTCAAGACGCTGCTGCGAAAACTGCCCAAGGACCTGACGATCTCCGTCCGGCCGCACCAATAAAGGAAGGAGCACTTCGATGAAAACCGCTTTGGCGCTGTTACTTTCCTTAGGCCTGATGCTGCCGGCCGCTGCCCAGCAGCGCGTCGGCGCGGGCTCGGCCCACATGCAGGGCGCCTTCTTCATCTGGGTCGCCGCCGCGGCGAGCATCATCAACAAGAACGTCGACGGCGTGCGCGTGACGGCGCTGACCACGCTGGGCTCGACGGAGAACCTCGCGCTGATGGAGAAGGGGCGGCTGCAGCTTGGCGCCAGCGGCTCCGCGCCGCTCTACGAGGCTTATCGCGGCCAGGGACGCTGGAAGCAGCCGATTACATCTCTGCGAACGCTGTACGTGATGTATCCGGACTATTGGCAGGTGGCGCTGGTGAAGAACTCCACCGCCAACAGCCTTAACGATCTCAAAGGCCGCAAGATCTCGCTGCAGGTCAGGGGGAGCGGCGGCTATGCCATCACCACCATCAATCTCCAGGCCGCCGGCTTGAAGGACCAGGATCTGGATGCCCAGTACCTGTCGGCCGATGCGAGCATCCAGGCGATGATGGATCGGCATATCGAGGGCTTCTCCATGCACGGCGGCGCGCCCATGGCCGGCTTCCTGGAGCTCGCGCAGTCGCGCACCGGCCTCAAGCTGCTGTCGCTGTCCGATGCGGAAGTGGCCCGCATCGTCGAGCGCATTCCCTATTACTCGAAGCAGATCATTTCCAAGGATGTCTACCCGGGCCTGGAGAAGGACGTGACTACCGTCGGCGGCGTCAGCGTATTCGTGGCGCATGAGAGCCTGTCGGAGGAATCCGCCTACCGCATGGTCAAGGCGCTGTCCGAGAACCGCGAAAGCCTGGTGCGGGCCTATAAGCCGGCGTCGTATTCGACGCCGGAGAACACCGTCAAGGAAGGGCCGAAGTACGCGCCCTTGCATCCGGGCGCCGCGCGCTACTTCAAGGAAAAGGGCCTGCTCTGACCATGCCCAAGCCGAGCTTTCAGGACATTCTGTACGAGGAAGTCGAGCCGGGCATCGTGCGCATCACCTTCAACCGGCCCGAGGTGCGCAACGCCGTGGGCCTGCGCATGGCGGCGGACGTGATCGAGGCGGCGAAGCTCATCAACGCCAGTCCCGATGTGCGCGCCGTGATCCTGACCGGCGCCGGCGACCAGGCGTTCTGTGCCGGGGCCAACCTCAAGGAGCGCAAGACGCTGAAGCCCGACCAGGCCTGGGAGCTGGTGCGCCGCCTGAAGGAGATGACCACCGCGCTCGAGGCAATCGAGGTGCCGGTCATCGCCGCGATCAACGGCTTCGCGCTGGCGGGCGGCACCCATTACGCGATCGCCTGTGACATCCGCGTTGCCTGCGACGACGCCGTGCTGGGGCTGACGGAGGTCAAGATCGGCATCATCCCGGGCGGCCCCGCGGTCAAGCTGAGCCGCCTGATGGGCAAGGGAAAAATCAACGAGATGATCCTCACCGGCCGGCGCTATTCGGCCGGCGAAGCGAAGGAGATCGGGCTCGTCGAGCATGTGGTTCCCAGGGCGCTGCTGATGGACAGCGCCCTCGCGATCGCGCGCGAAATCGCCGCCAACGCGCCGCTGGCGGTCAAGACGGCGAAGCGCCTCATCCGCATCAGCTACGAGAGCAACCTTACCGTCGCGAACGAGTACCAGGAGGTCGCGCGCGAGGTGCTCGAGCACACCGAGGACTGCCGCGAAGGACTCGCCGCCTTCGCCGAGCGTCGCGCGCCAAGGTTCAAGGGCCGCTAGGCGCTCGCCATGGCGGCGGACACAGCTCCGGAAGACTCGGAAGGCATACGTCCGCAGGAGCTGTCCCCGCGATGGGATGGCGTGGTCACCGTCATCGGCCTGGCGATGGGCGCATTCCACCTCTATACGGCCGCGACCTTCGTGCTCGCGCCGATGATCCAGCGCAGCATCCATCTCGCCTTCGCCGTGGCGCTGCTGTTCCTCTGCTATCCCGCCAGCAATCGACGGCGGCTGTCGCGCCCCACGGTCCTCAGCCTGGCGATCGGCATTCTCGGCGTGGCCTCCTGCCTCTACATCCTTTCGGAGTGGCAGGAGATGACGGAGCGCACGACCGATCCGCTGCTCGCCGACCTTGTCTTCGGCGCCATCGCCGTGGTCGTCGTCCTCGAAGCCTCGCGGCGCACGCTCGGCCTCGAGCTGGTGCTGATCTCCATCGCCTTCATCGCGTACGCCGTGTGGGGCGACTGGCTGCCCGACCCGCTCGGCCACCCGGGCATGGATTTCGAACGGCTCACCGCCGTGATGTATCTCTCCGACCAGGGCGTGTTCGGCGTGCCGCTCGCCGTCAGCGCCACCTATGTGTTCCTGTTCATCATCTTCGCCGAACTGCTGGTGCTGCTCGGCGGCGCCAGCTTCTTCATCGAGATTGCCCATGCCTTGCTCGGCAGCTTCCGCGGCGGACCGGCCAAGGTCGCGGTCGTCTCCAGCGCGCTGATGGGTACCGTCTCGGGCAGTGCGGTTGCCAACGTGGTGACGGTCGGATCCGTCACCATCCCGATGATGAAAGGAACCGGCTACTCGTCGCGTTACGCCGCGGCGGTGGAGGCGGTGGCTTCGACCGGCGGGCAGATCATGCC
>CAZNVH010000006.1:0-1558 GCA_964576525.1 uncultured Enterobacteriaceae bacterium | reverse complement strand
TTCGGAATCCGCACCCCGGGCAACTGCGGCGAAGTCGCGTACTCGGGCGTGATGTCCCAGTGCGCCACGAAGTGATAGTCGAACAAATCCGGCAGGAACCCACCGCCTGGCGCAAACCGCGTCCAGCCGTAGCGCTCGGGCCTGATGTCCAGGTACTCGATTTCCAGCAAGTCTCCGGGCTCCGCCCCCTTCACATACACCGGCCCCGTGAGCGGATGCGCCACCGTGCGCTCGAGCTTCTCCAGATCCTTCGCCGTCGTCCCGGCGTGGATCTGCAGGTCGTTCGCGTCCCGCGTCTCGAGCGTCACCTCCTCGCCCGCCGCGGCCTCGATCACCGGCGCAATGTCCGGGTGCCAGCGGTTATGCCCCTTATTCGGCTCGTCACGCAGGCGCTTCTTGCGGTCGATCTCGATGCTTTTGGCCATCAGGAACGCATCTTCGCACCTATCAAAAGTGTCCGGAATATCGGGGGAAGCCCAACCGAGATGCAGCGAACTATCGCAATGCCGCGTTTATCTTCTCCAGCATTCCCGCGCCAGGACATAGCTCCTTCTCGGCCAGCGTATTGAACGCCGTCGGGAAGGTATTGAGATGGGCGTGGAGGTCTTCGGAGTCGGGATTGACGTAGAGCAGGCCGGTGAGGACTTCGCCTTTGGCGGCGGCCTGGGCGATGTGGGTCTGGGCATTGATGCGGTCGGTGGGGTCGTAGCCGGTGTCGGTCTTGCGCAGCTTGATGATCGAGCCGTCGTGCTGCGGGACTTCGATGACGGAGCCTTCGCTGTAGTCGATGTTGATGGCTTCGCGATTGGGCCAGAAGTCGAGGCGGTTGACGGCTTCGTTGTGCTCGCGGATGTATTCGTAGCTCTTGGTGCTGCCGGCGTGGTTGTTGAAGGCGACGCAGGGGCTGATGACGTCGATGAAGGCGGCGCCTGCGTGCGCGAGGCCGGCCTTGATGAGGGGCGTGAGCTGCTTCTTGTCACCCGAAAACGAGCGCGCGACGAAGCTGGCGCCCATGAGGAGAGCCAGCGACACGGTGTCGATGGCGGCATCCTTGTTGATCGCGCCGCGCTTGGCTTTCGAGCCGGCGTCGGCGGTGGCGGAGAACTGGCCCTTGGTCAACCCATAGACGCCGTTGTTCTCCAGGATGTAGAGCATGTTGACGCCGCGGCGCATGACGTGCGCGAACTGGCCCAGGCCGATGGAGGCCGAGTCGCCATCGCCCGAGACGCCCAGGTAGACGAGGTCGCGGTTGGCGAGGTTGGCGCCGGTCAGCACCGAGGGCATGCGCCCGTGCACGGTGTTGAAGCCGTGCGAGTTGCCGAGGAAGTAGTCGGGGGTCTTGGAGCTGCAGCCGATGCCAGAGAGCTTGGCCAGGCGATGCGGCTGGACGTTGAGTTCGTAGCAGGCCTCGATGATGGCGGCGCTGATGGAGTCGTGGCCGCAGCCGGCGCACAGGGTGGAGACGCGGCCCTCGTAGTCGCGGCGCGTGTAGCCGACCTTGTTCTTCTTCAGGGTCGGGTGGTGGAGTTTCGGCTTTGTCAGGTAAGTCATGCTGCCT
>CAZNVH010000005.1:0-1610 GCA_964576525.1 uncultured Enterobacteriaceae bacterium | reverse complement strand
CCAGGCGAGGCTGTCGCGTAAGTCTGCGGTGTTGTCCGGTCGGTTTCAGACCATTTGGTGATGGGACAGAGCTTTATCGCGTGTGATCGCGAGCAGTCGTTCCTTTTGCCGCCCGATGTCCGTGAGTGGTTGCCGGATGGGCACCTGGCGTGGTTCGTGATCGACGCCGTCGCGGAGATGGATCTCGGCGTGTTCTATGGGGCGTATCGCGGCGATGGGCGCAGCCGGCCGGCGTATGACCCGGCGATGATGGTCGCCCTGTTGCTCTACTCGTACGCGCGCGGGTTGCGTTCATCGCGGGGGATCGAGCGGGCGTGCGAGGAGGACGTCGCGTTCCGGGTGTTGGCGGCGCAGCAGCGCCCTGATCACGCGACGATCGCGCGCTTCATCGAGCGTCACGAGGACGCGATCGCCGGCCTGTTCGGCGAGGTGCTGTCGCTGTGCGCGCAGCAGGGTCTGGCTAACGTCGGGGTGATCGCGGTCGACGGCACGAAGGTTCACGCGAACGCCAGCCGCAACGCGAACCTCGATTACGAGCAGCTCGCGCGCGAGATCCTCGAAGAGGCCAAGGCCGTCGACGCGGTCGAGGACGAGCTCTATGGCGAGGCGCGCGGCGACGAGCTGCCCGAGCAGTTGCGCACCGGTGAGGGCCGCCGCGCTTGGCTGCGCGAAGCCAAGCGTCAGCTCGATCAGCAGCGCGAGCGCGAGGCGCGGCCGGTGCCCAGATCACGCCCCAAGCGCGTGCGGGAAGCCAAACATCGCTTGGAGGAAGAGTTGTGGACGGAGGCGCGGGCCAACGCCGCCTATGAGGCCTACCGCTCAGGGCGAATGAAAGACGGCCGCCGCTTCGGCGC
Organism: uncultured Enterobacteriaceae bacterium; assembly: GCA_964576525.1. Taxonomy (GTDB): domain Bacteria; phylum Pseudomonadota; class Gammaproteobacteria; order Burkholderiales; family SG8-39; genus SCGC-AG-212-J23. The sequence goes on along the minus strand of CAZNVH010000005.1, from coordinate 756 downwards.
GCCGCCGAAGCCTTATTCACCGCCCGCGGCGCCGCAGGGCCGGATCAACGTGACCGACCCCGACTCGCGCGTAGTCAAGGGGTTGCGCGGCTTCATCCAGGGCTACAACGCGCAGGCAGTCACCAACGAGCATCAGATCGTGCTCGCCGCCGAGGTCATGACCGTCGGCGGCGACTTCGGACACCTGGAGCCGATGCTCGACGCCACCCAACACGAACTCCGGGGCGCCGGCATCACCGACACGCCGCAGGTGCTGCTCGCTGACGCCGGCTACTGGCACAGCGAGCAGATGGAACACATCGTCGATCGCGGCATCCAGGTGTTGATCCCGCCCGACGCCAGCAAGCGCAAGGGCGCCCGCCGCGGCTGGGAGGGCGGCCACTACGACTTCATGCGCCGCGTCTTAGCCAGCGAGCGCGGCAGCGAGCTCTATCGCCACCGCCAGTCGATGATCGAGCCCGTGTTCGGCCAGATCAAGTTCAACCGCGGCATCGATCGCTTCCGACGACGAGGCAGGGCCGCCGCCCGCGCGGAATGGCGCCTGATCACCGCCACCCACAACCTCCTCAAGCTCCACCGACACGCCCTCGCAGCCGCCTGAGGGGCGCTCGGCGCTCACAGCCGTCGGCCCGATCGAAAACCCACCCCCCGACAGTCGGTCTGCGGCCGACCACGGCCTCCGCAGACTTACGCGACAGCCTCAAGCGAAAGCAGCAGTACCGAGGCCCGATCGTGCCGCCGCGCCGGCGGGCCTAG
>CAZNVH010000004.1:0-12212 GCA_964576525.1 uncultured Enterobacteriaceae bacterium | reverse complement strand
TTCGCCATTTAAAGTGGTACGTGAGCTGGGTTTAAAACGTCGTGAGACAGTTTGGTCCCTATCTACCGTGGGCGTTGGAAGTTTGAGGGGGGCTGCTCCTAGTACGAGAGGACCGGAGTGGACGCATCCCTGGTGTACCGGTTGTCACGCCAGTGGCATCGCCGGGTAGCTATATGCGGAAAGGATAACCGCTGAAAGCATCTAAGCGGGAAACCTGCCCCAAGATGAGACTTCCCGGAGGCTCGACCTCCCTAAAGGGTCGTCCTAGACTAGGACGTTGATAGGCGGGATGTGCAAGGGCCGTAAGGCCTTCAGCTAACCCGTACTAATTGCCCGTGCGGCTTGACCCTATAACCGTGAGCAGCACCTGCGGTTGTAAGGGCGCTTGGCGCGATCTCGATCCAGACGAGGCTCTGTTGAGCCTCCAAGACTTCACTTCTTCAATCTTCTATCTGGCGGCCACAGCAGCCTGGACCCACGCCTTCCCATCCCGAACAGGACCGTGAAACGGGTTTGCGCCGATGATAGTGTGCAATTGCGTACGCGAAAGTAGGTTACCGCCAGGCCATCTGCAAACGGAAAAGCCCGGGCTCGAAAGAGCGCCGGGCTTTTTTGTTTCTGTATTCAGGAAGCGGCCGCTGCCTGATCCGCGATGCGGACTAGCGCGACCGTCACGTTGTCACGCGCTTTCTTTTCCAGCGCTGCGCGCAACAACGCCTCCGCGGAGGCTTTCAGGTCCTTTCCGATGAGCGCCGCCATCTCCTCCTCCGTGAGCGTTTCGTACAGTCCGTCGCAGCAGAGGAGGTACGTGCTGCCGGGCACGCAGGGCTCGACGACCAGGTGCGGCTCGACATCGGTGAAGGTCTTGCGGCCGCCGAACGATTGCAGCAACTTGGTGCTGCGCTCGACGCCTGAGCCCGCCTTCCAGCTCTGCTGCACGGAGTCGTCCACGCTCAGCTGCATCAGCCCGCGCTCGCCGAGCTTGTAGGCGCGGCTGTCGCCGACATTGAAGATCGTGAGTCGCTTCTCTTGCGCCGCCAGCCCGACCGCGGTCGAGCCCATCCCGGCGAGCTCGGGGTGCTCGCGCAGCTGTGCGAAGAGCTCGGCGTTCACGGCGCGCACCGACGCGGTGACGCTGCCGGGCCCCTGGGTGGCAAGGCGGCGCGCCAGGCTGCGCGCAACGAGCAGGCTGGCCTTCTCGCCGTCGTTGTGTCCGCCCATGCCGTCGGCCACGATGCAGGCGAACGGCTGGTCGAGCGCATGATCGAATCCGCGCGCGGCCTCGGTGGTCTCCTGGGACACCCAGAAGCCGATGGCGATGCAGTCCTGGTTGTTGTCGCGGACCGTGCCGCGATGGGTGATGCCGGCGGCTTCGAGGTGCAGGGTCATCTCGACCGGAGTCTACGATAGCCCCGCCGGGATATCCCAGCCCCGGGGCTCGAGTTTGGCTTCTCCTGGCCAGCCGGCCGGCCTTTGTCCGAGCAAGGAAGCCACGCCTCGAAAGAGCGCCGGGCTTTTTTGTTTGTCGGACCCCTGACAGAATGCAGTCATGAAGACCCCAAGGACCCTGCACCGCGTTCTCGCGGTCGCGCTGTCGGTCGTCAGCATCGGCGCCGGCGCGCAGACTTACCCGGTAAAGCCGGTCCGGCTGATCGTGGCGGACGCCGCCGGCGGCGCGCCAGACCAGCTTGGTCGGATCCTGGCGCAGAAGCTGTCGGACAGCCTCGGCCAGCAGCTGATCGTCGACAACCGGCCCGGCGCGGGCGGTGCGCTCGGCGCGGATATCGCCGCGAAGGCGCCCGCCGACGGCTATTCGCTGCTGCTGACGACGACCGCCATCTACGCCATCCTGCCCAGCCTCAAGAGGAACCTGTCCTACGACCCGGTCAGGGATTTCGTGCCGATCTCGCGCATTGCCACCGCGTCCAACGTCCTGGTGGTCAACATGGCGCTGCCGGCGAACTCCGTCGCCGAGCTGGTGCAGCTCGCCCGGAGCAAGCCGGGAACGCTTAACTACGCGTCGGCCGGCGTCGGCACGCCGGCGCACCTCGCCGGCGAGATGCTGAACCTGCTCGCCGGGATTAAGCTGACGCATGTGCCGTACAAGGGCGCCGCCCCGGGACTGCTCGATGTCATCGCCGGAAACGCACATCTGATCATCACCTCGCCGATCGCCGCCGGCGCGCACATGAACGGCGGCCGCGTGCGCGCGCTGGCCACGACCGGCACCGAGCGCAATCCGAGTCTGCCCGATCTGCCCACCATCGCCGAGGCGGTGCCGGGCTACGAGATCACCCAATCGTGGGGCATTGTCGCGCCTGCGGGTACGCCGCCGCAGATCGTGAAGCGGCTGAACGACGAGATCATCAAGGCGATGGGCCTGCCCGACGTGAAAGAGCGCGTGCTGAAGACCGGCGCCGTGCCCGCGGGCGACACGGCCGCGGCGTTCGAGGCGTTCATGGCCCGGGAGCGGCAGCGCCTGGCCGACGTCATCGCGAAAACCGGCATCGTCCTCACGGATTAGGTCGGGGATTCCGGGATAGGGAGAAGCGCATGAAGATCGCCTATGCAGGTGCCTTGTTCGCCGTCGTCCTGGCTGCGTCGCCAGCTGCGGCGCAGAACGTGAAAATCACCCCCCTCGGCTCGCATGAGGGCGAGCTCTGCGCGAACGACCGCGCGATCCTGTTCGAGGATCCGACGGGTGTGCGGGTCCTCTACGACGCCGGCCAGACCCTGACCGCCGAAGTCGCTGCGGCAAAGAACGCGGCGCTCGTCATGACCAGCGACATGGGTAGCTTTGTCGGCACCAAGATTCAGGGCATGCGCGGCGGCAAGCCGGTCGCCGTCTGCCCGCAGACCGGCGGCGTGACCCATGTTCCGGTCACCGCGCCCTGTCGCTCGAACACCCATCTTGGCGGCGCATTCGCGGCGCGGGCGCCCGGCGCGTCGCAAGCCGTGGAAGTCACCGTGGTCTTCGCTTCCCACGCGAACAATGTGCCGCTCTCCCTGCTGTCCGAGGCGCAGCGCGCGAGCCTGGGCCCCGATGGCACGAGCATCGTCATCGGACCGCCCACCGGCTACGTCATCCGCTTCACCAACGGGCTCACTGCGTACCTGTCGGGCGATACCGGGATACACACGGAGATGAAGACCGTGGTGAAGGAATTCCACAAAGCGAATCTCGCGGTGCTCAACCTCGGGCCGAGCGCGGGGACGGTGCTGTCCGGCGCCTACGCGATCAACGAGCTGGTCCAACCGGCATCGGTGATCCTCACGCACGTGAACGAAGCGGCGACGGAGGACGGCAAGCTGCGCGCCGCCTCGCGCACCGCGGCGCTAGTCAAGGAGTTGAAGCGTGCCACACCGCACCTCGCCATCAGCGGTCGCACGATGGAGTTCGACGGCAGGGGCAGGTGCGCCGCGGGGTGCAGGCAGGAGTAGGATCGCCGTTCACGGAGGTCATGATGATGAACAAGAAGCTCATTGCCGTTTCGCTCGCTGCCCTCGGAGCTTTCGTATCGACTCCCCCGGCAAGCGCCCAGGATGTGGCGGGAGTTTTCGGCAAGGGCCGCACGCACTTTGCCGTCCTCGGCGGCACCGGCTATGCATTCGACGAGAACTACTTGGTCCTCGGGGTGGGCGTGAGCTACTACCTGTTCGACGGGCTGAATGTCGGCTTGATGGTCGAATCCTGGTCCGGGGGGGACCCGAGCATGTACAAGGTCACGCCCTCGGTGCAGTACGTCTTCCACCAGGTGCCGACGGCGAAACCCTATGTCGGCGTGTTCTACCGTCGCGCCTACATCGACGGCCTGTCCGACATCAGCTCGATGGGCGGGCGCGCCGGGGCCTACTTCCAGGTCGGCCGCAACGCCTTCTTCGGCGCCGGCGTGGTCTACGAGTCCTACGTCGATTGCGACACGGCCGTATACCGCTCCTGCTCGGACACCTATCCGGAGCTGAGCATCACCTTCGCTTTCTAGCCGTCGATTTCGGTGGTGAAAGTGCGCGGCGTCAGCGGCGCGGTTTCGAGGTCGAAGTACACCCGGCCGATCTCCCGCCCGTCGTTGGTTTCCACCTGCACCTTCCAGCGGCCGGACTGGTAGTTGGATTTTACGCCGTAGCCGCGAAAACCCTGCTCGCGCCCGCCGACGATGCGGATCGGGATCGAGTCCTGCAGCGTCCAGCCGCGCGCGGCGTCCTTCAAGTACCAGCGCATCTGCACCTGGTCGGCAAAGCGCGCCGGCGAGAACACGCGGAAGAACACATGGATCTTGTCGCCCGGTTGCGCGAGGAAGTTCTGGTCGCCGTTGTGCCAGATGCGCCACTCCGGGCGCTCGTGGCTCAGGCGGTAGCCGGCCTCGGTTCTCTCGACCTGGTGGTAGACGCCGATGAACGGGATCGACAGCGGCACCGGCGGGATCAGGCGGAAGAAGTAGAAGCCGAGAAAGGCGACCAGCACGCAGCCGAGCGGGATGAGGATCTGCCGGCGGGCCTGGGCGAACTTCTCGGGTGCCGTGCTGCGGATGCGCAAGCCGGCGGCCAGCAGCGGCAGGCAGCCCACCAGCAGTGAAATCAGGAACATGGCCAGGCCGATCGAGCCCGCGAGCACCGGGATCACGTAGGCGAAGAACGACAGGAAGCTGAGGCTGAGCAGGGCGAACTTGAAGGACAGCCCCAGCGCCTTGAAGCGCTTGGATTCGTTGGCGAGCAGCAGCACCACCAGGACGCCGAGGAAGCCGAAGGACACGAGAAGCGACGAGCTCTTGAAATAGAAGATGGCGTAGAGGCTGAGGAGCGCGCCGAGAAGGAAGTGCACGATCGCCCCGCGGTACTCGCGGAACCAGCGCTTCAGCCTGCCCAGCGTCGCAGGATCGGGCGCGGGCTGGCCCTGCTCGTGGAACAGCTGTAGCAGGATCGTCATGATCAGCGCGAGGTAGAACGCCTGCTGCCCGATGGTCGCCCAGGAATCGATGCGCCCGACGGTCAGCATGTCGAACACGAAGCCGGCGGAGAAGAATGCTACGGCGACCGCGCGCTCATTGCGGCTGAAGTAGAGCTTGAGCCGTTCCAGGCCGCCTGACGGCGCCGCTGCAGCATCCATCGCGTCCCCCGGGAATGACGCGCCGATTGTATAGTCCCGGCCGATGATCGACGCACTGCTCCAGGGCCTGTGGCTGGTGCTGCAGTGGAACGCGTTCAGCCTGATGCTGGTCGGGATGGCCCTCGGCTTCGTCGTCGGGCTGCTGCCGGGAATCGGCGGCGCGGCGACGCTCGCGCTGATGCTGCCGTTCATCTTCAAGATGACCCCGGCGGAAGCACTCGCCTTCCTGCTCGGCATGCACTCGGTCGCGGCGACGACCGGCGACATCACCTCGATCCTGTTCGGGGTGCCCGGCGAGGGGCTGTCCGCGGCGACCGTGGTGGACGGGCACCCGATGGCGAAGCAGGGCGAGGCGGCGCGCGCCCTGGGCGCGGCGCTGATGAGCTCGCTGGTCGGCGCGCTGATCGGCGCGGTGGCGCTCGCGGTTTCGATCCCGGTCGTGCGGCCGCTGGTGCTGACTTTCGGCTCGCCCGAGCTGTTCATGATCACCGTGATGGGCATCGCCTGCATCACCTCGCTTAGCGGCCTGGGTCCGCGCGCCCAGCTCAAGGGTTTCGCCATGGGGCTTCTCGGTCTGCTGTTCGCGACCATCGGGCAGGAGCGCCAGTCCGGCACGCTGCGCTTCGATTTTGGGCTGATCTATCTTTGGGAGGGGCTCGACCTGATCCCGGTGCTGATCGGGATCTTCGCCATCCCCGAGATCATCGATCTCGCGGTTCGCGGCACCGCGATCGCGGGCGACCGTGCGCCGGCGAAACTCGGCGCAGGGGTATGGCAGGGCATCGGCGACACCTTCCGCCACTTCTGGCTGGTGGTGCGCTGCTCGGTGATCGGGGTCTTCGTCGGCATCCTGCCGGGCGCCGGCGGCGGCGTGGCGCAGTGGATGGCTTACGCCCATGCGGTGCAAAGCGCGAAGGACGCGAAGGATCGCAGCCGCTTCGGCACCGGCGACGTGCGCGGCGTGCTCGGCCCGGGAGCGGCGAACAACTCGAAGGAGGGGGGTGACCTCATCCCGACGATCGCCTTCGGCGTGCCGGGCAGCGGCGCCATGGCGATCCTGCTCGGCGCCTTCCTCATCATGGGCCTGCACCCGGGCCCCGACATGCTGAGCAAGCACCTCGCGGTGACCTACTCGATGGTCTGGACCCTGGTGCTGGCGAACGTCATCGCGGTGCTGCTGTGCCTCGCGCTGCTGCCCTATCTCGCCAGGGTGACGAACATCCGCGGCAGCCTGATCATCCCTTTTCTGCTGCTGCTGGTCTTCATCGGCAGCTACACGGCCAACCGCCAGATCGCCGACCTGCTGGTGACGCTCGCGTTCGGCGCCCTCGGCTACCTCATGGTGCGCTTCGGCTGGCCGCGCGCGCCGCTGGTGCTCGGCTTCGTCCTGGGCAAGCTGGCCGAGACCTATCTGTTCATCTCGATGGCGCGCTATGGTTTTGGGTGGCTGGTGCAGCCGCTGGTGCTCGTTCTGCTCGTGCTGACCGTTGCGGTGATGGTCTATCCCTACTGGCAGGAGCGACGCACGCGTGCGGGCTAGCGGCGCCGCGTTTTTCAGCCTGGCCCTCGCGGCGGTCGCAGGCTACGCCGTCTGGGCGGCGCTGGCCTGGCCGTTCAAGGCTTCCCTGTTTCCCTTGGTGCTGGGCGTCCCGCTCGTGGTCCTGGCGCTGGTGCAGTTCGCGCTCGACCTGGGCGGTGCGGCGCAGCCGGCCGAGCCGGACGCGGGCGCTGCCGGGCGCAGGGCGGCAGGCGTGTTCGCGTGGATGGCAGGGTTCATCGTGCTGGTGCTGCTGGTCGGTTTTCCGCTCGCAGGGCCGCTTTTCGTGTTCTCCTACCTTGCGTTGCAGGGCGGCGCAGGGTGGCGCCTGTCGATTGCGCTCGCCGCGGCGGCCTGGGGCCTGTTTCACGTCCTGTTCGAGCGGCTGCTGCACTTTCCGTTCGAAACTGGCCTAATTCAGACGTGGCTCGGCATCCAATGAGGAGGCAGCGCATGATCCGCAGGTTCCTGTTCCCACTGTCCCTGGCGCTGGGGGCAGCGCTGCCCGCCGCGGCCTGGGCGCAGGCCAATTACTACGAGGGCAAGACGATCGCGGTGGTGATCGGCGCCTCGGGCGGCAGCCTGGAGATTGCGGCCCGCATCGTCGCACGCCACCTGGGCAAGCACATCCCGGGCAGTCCGAACGTCATCGTGCAGAACATGACCGGGGCGGCGCATCTGGTGGCGACGAACCATGTCTACAACGTCGCCAAGCCCGACGGCCTGACGCTGCTTGCGGCGAATCCCAGCGTCGGCATCGCCCAGCTCACCAAAGTCGAAGCGGCCCGCTTCGACCTGCGCCGCTTCCAGTGGCTCGGATCCTCGGGCGCCGACGGCGTCGCGTTGTCGATCCGCTCCGACCTGCCGTACAAGACCTGGGACGAGCTGAAGAAGGCCGACCGCGAGCTGGTCGTCGGCACCACCGGGCCGGGATCCAACGCCCACGACTTTCCGCTGCTGCTGAAGGAGTTCGCCGGCGCGAAGTTCAGGCTGGTCGCGGGCTATCCTGCCAACGCCGATATCCTGCTCGCGATCGAGCGCAAGGAGGTCGATGTCTGGGCGGCCTTCGCCACCACCATCAAGCTGGCTGCGGACCGCGGCGCGGTGCGCCCGCTGGTTCGCGGCCGGGTCGCGATCCCGGGCTTCGAGCATCTCCCGGTCGACGAGGAGCTCGCCACCAGCGCGGTCGGCAGGGCGATCATGGAAATCCGCGCCGCGCCGCTGGCGATCGGGCGTGCCTTTGCTGCGCCCCCGGGGACGCCCGCCGAGCGGGTCGGGATCCTGCGAGAGGCCCTCGCGAGGGCGATGAAGGACCCGGAGCTGCTCGGCGAGGCGAAGAAGGCTCGCATCGAGGTCGGCTTCATCGCGCCCGAGGAAGTGCTGAAGATGTTCAGCGGCCTCCTCGAGCAGCCGCCCGAAGTGCAGAAGGAGATGGTGAAGTACATCAAGTTCGGCAGCTGAGCCGCCGCAGCGGGGATCAGGCGCCGATCTTGGACAGCACGTCGGCCTTGAGGAAGCGCTCGATGAACAGCATGAACAAGACCGAGGGCACCAGCAGGACCAGCGCGGTGATCGCGGCGATCTGATAGTTGCCGGCGATGCTGGCGGTGAACATCAGCAGCGGCAGGGTGATCACGTCGGGCACCCCGACGAAGAATGTGCCGGTGAACTCGTCGAGCGACTCGAGGAACACGAAGATCGCGCTCGCCATGATGCCGGGGGCGGCGAGCGGTAGGCTGACGCTGAAGAAGCTGCGCAGGCCCGAGGCGCCGAGGTTGCGCGCGGCAAGCTCGAGGTCCCGGTCCACCGCGGCGAATGCCGCGGCGGTGATCCACACCGCGAACACCAGCCCGTGCACCGTGTGCACCAGGATCACCCCGAACATCGTGCCGTTCAGCTTCAAGTCGTAAAAGATGCGCGCGATGTTGATGTACACCGCCAGGCTCGGGAACGCCTGCGGCAGGAGGAAGGCGAGCAGCACAGCGGTGCGCCAGGGCAGCCGCAGCCGCGCCAGCGCATAGCCCGCCGGCACGGCGAGCGCCAGCGACATCGCGACGGTCGCGAGCGCAATCCAGGTGCTCGTCACCAGGGAGACCAGCGCGTCGCCGCGCGGCTTGAACACTTGCTCCCAGAACTTGGTGCCGTAGACCAGCGGCAGCTTGTGGGGGAAGTACCACTGCTCCGCCGCGGCCCAGAGCACCAGGTTGGCGAGCGGCCCGAACACGACGAAGGCGAGCAAGCCGAGCAGCAGTCCGCGACCGATCCAGGTCATGCTTGCCTCACCTGGCGCCGGAGGTAGACCCAGGCGCAAGCCGCAGTGAGCAGGGTGGAAATGAAGCCGAGCGCGTTGGCGGTGCCGTAGTCGCCGTAGTTGTTGATGCGGAACGCCATGTCCACGGTCATCATGGTCGGCGACTCGCCGCTGATCATCAACGGCACCGACAGCACGCTCATCATCGTCACGAACGACAGGATCAGCCCGACGACCAGCGTCGGCATGACCTGCGGCACCAGGATCTCGAGCAGGATGCGCAGCCGCGAAGCGCCCAGGTTGCGCGCCGCCTCGATGGTGGAGCGGTCGATCGACGCCATCGCGCCCGCCACCAGCAGCGCGACGAACGGCGTCTGCTTCCAGACGAAGGTGATGATGATGCCGCGCCAGTCGAGGAAACCGATGGTCTGGTCCACCTCGAGCAGCCCGAGCGCGACGAAGCTGTTGTTCATCAGCCCGTTCTTGGCGAGGAAGCTGCGCATGCACTGCGCCGCGACCACGAACGGGATGAACAGCGGCCAGCGATACAGCCACTTGAGGATGGCGACCGCGCGGGGGTTCTCGCCCAGCGTCAGGTAGCCGGCAATCGCGATCGCGGCGAGCGCGATCAGCAGCGTCGACACCCCGATGATCACCAGCGTGAAGGCGATGTCGACGCTGTAGAACTCGAAAGCCTTGGCGAAGTTGCCCAGGGTGAAGCCGCCGCCCTTCGCCTGGAACGCCGTGACCAGCGAGTAGCCCAGCGGGTAGACGAACAGCACCAGCACCGTCAGCAGTGCCGGCGCTACGAGCAGCGGCCCGAGCCGGCCGCTATCGCGCATGCGCGGGGGCTAGTTCAGTACTTTTCTCTCGTAGCTCTCGAGAATGTCGTCGAAGTACGGCTTGATCGGGAAGACCTTGCCCTTCGCCGCGAGCTCCTGCGGCGTGACGTCGACGAACAGCTTGTTCCAGGTCTTGTCGTCGAGTTGCGCCTTGACGTGCTGGGCGTCGATCCCCGGGTACCAGTTGAACTTCTTGACGATGCCCTCGGCCTGCACCTGCGGGCTGGTCGCCATCTCGACGAACTTCTTAGCCGCCGCCATGTTGGCGGCCTTCGCCGGGATCACGTAGTACATCGGCTGGCCGGGCATGCCCGGGCCGATCAGCTGCAGGCGCATGTTCGGCGGCAGCTTGCCGTCGGCCATCCAGGTGTAGAACATGTCGACCCACACCGGCCCCATTGCGATCTCGCCGCGGTTCAGCATGTCGAGCGTGCCGGCGTTGCCCGGCGTGATCACCACGCTGCGGTTGAAGTCCTTCAGCTTGCCGAGCGCGCCGTCCCAGGTCGCCTTGGTCGAGGCGTCATACGGCCCTTTCATCAGGCGGTCGGAGTCGGGCGTATTGGCATAGACCCAGCCGACGACGAACGCCACGCCCGACATGCCGCCCTTGATGCCGTTGTAGCCGAACTTCTTCGGGTTGGCCTTCGCCCAGACGACCAGCTCGTCGTAGTTCTTGGGCGGGGTCTTCACCAGCGCCGGGTTCCAGGCGATCGCGGTCTGGCTCTGGAACATCGGGATGACGTAGCCGGTGACGTTGGTGCCGAGCGCGTTCTTCGACGCCTCCGAGGTCACCAGCCTGCCGGTGGCGACGTCCCTGACGTAGGGCGCGAGCAGGCCCTCGCGCACCAGGTCGCCGGCCATCTTCTGGTGGATCACGGCGACGTCCACGTCCCAGGTCGGGTTGTTCTTCTGCGCCTGCAGCTTCTCGGCGATCTTCTGCGAGCCCCCGTCGCCCGGACCGGTTCCGACCGCCTTTACCGTTGCGCCCGGGTTGGTCTTCTCGAAGCGCGGCGCCAGGAAATCCTTGATGTAGTCGACCATGTTCTGGTCTCCGGCGGTGACCACGTTGAGCGTGGTCTTCTGCGCCATCACGGGGCTCGCCGCAAGCGCGGCGGCAACAGCCATCACTGCAAGACTGCGTTTCATGCTTCCCTCCTCGAGAAGATGTGCAATGCCGATACGGGTAAGCCGATTCCGACATTCTCGCCCACGGCGAGGCGCCGGGTGTCATCCACCATGAACTGATTCTCCCCCACCGAGACCGCATAGCGATAGAACCCCCCGGGGTAGGAGGCCTGCACGATGCGGCCCCGCAGCATCAGCCGGTCGGAAGCGACGGCATCGGGAGGTCCCAGGCGTGCCGCCTCGCTGCGGAAATGGGCGATCACCGGGCCAGCGACCGCGCAATCTGGCATGAAAGCGTTGTCGTTGTTGGCACCTGCCTGAATCTCGATCCCGTCTCCGACGGGGCGGGCTTGGAGCTCGACGACGTTCCCTGCGCCCATGAAGGCGGCGACGAAGGGCGAATTGGGCCGGTTGTAGACCTCCTCGGGCGAGCCGAGCTGGGCGATGCGCCCGGCGTCGAGGATCGCGATGCGGTCGGCCATCACCATGGCCTCCTCGCGGTCATGGGTGACGTGGATCGTGGTGATCCCGAGCTTCGCCTGCAGCGCCTTGATTTCGTGGCGCACGTCCTCGCGGATGCGCGCATCCAGGTTGGACAGCGGCTCATCGAGCAGCAGCAGCTCGGGGTTGACTGCCAGGGCGCGGCCGAGCGCGACGCGCTGGCGCTGGCCGCCGGAAAGCTGCGTCACGTTGCGCTCGCCGAAGCCCTCGAGCTTGAGCATGGCAAGGATCTCCGCGACCCGCCGCGCGATCTCGGGCCTGGCTATGCGGCGCAGCTTCAGGCCATAGCCCAGGTTCTGCGCCGTGGTCATGTGCGGCCACAGCGCATAAGACTGGAACACCATCGCCATGCCGCGCCGATCGGGCGGCTCGTGCGTGATGTCGCGCCCGCCGACCGCGATGCGCCCCGCCGCGACCGGGACGAAGCCCGACACCGCGCGCAGCAGCGTGGTCTTGCCGCAGCCCGAGGGGCCGAGCAGGGCGACGAACTCGCCGGAGGCTACGGAAAGCGAAACGCGCCTGAGGACCAGCGTGCTGCCGTACGAGACCTCGAGATCGCTGACATCGAGCGCGGCGCTCGCCATGGGAGTGCGGAGGATTATTCCATCGGCGCTCCGAGGCGGCAATAGATCAGCTCAATTCAGAACGAGCGCCCGACCTTGAGGTAGGCCTGCTTCTCGCCGGGCGCGTCGAGGCCCTTGGCGAAGCCCAGACGCAGGTTGGCGCCGAACAGGTATCCCACGCGCAGCTCGGACATCAGCTCGACGCCGACGCCGCGGTGATAGTCGGGATCCGCGCCGCGCTCCCAGGCCGCGCCGACATCGAGGAACAGGTTCATCGCGAGGCGGTTGA
>CAZNVH010000003.1:0-27789 GCA_964576525.1 uncultured Enterobacteriaceae bacterium | reverse complement strand
TCACCCGCTCCTGCACGTGCTGGTGCGCGGCGACGGTGCCCGATTGCTGCAGCAGCTTGTCGACCAGGGTGGTTTTGCCGTGGTCGACGTGGGCGATGATCGCGACGTTGCGCCGGGTGCGGTTCATGGGGCCGCGCATTGTACGTGAATCGGGCTAAAATTTCGCGGCATGGACACCAAACTCCTTTCGAAAACCGCGGCCGCGATGGTCGCGAAGGGCAAGGGCATCCTCGCCGCCGACGAGTCGAGCGGCACCTGTGAGACGCGCTTCAAGACCATCGGCGCCGAGTGCACCGAGGAAAGCCGGCGCAGCTACCGCGGGCTGCTGTTCACCACCCCCGGGGTCGAGCAGTACCTGTCGGGCGTGATCCTGTTCGACGAGACCCTGCGCCAGAAGACCAGCGACGGCGTGCCTTTCCCCGAGTACCTGGCGAAGAAAGGCGTGATCCCGGGAATCAAGGTCGACGCCGGGGCGAAGAGCCTGCCGCTCAGCGCCGGCGAGAAGGTGACCGAGGGCCTCGACAACCTGCCGCAGCGCCTGCAGCAGTACTTCAAGCTCGGCGCGCGCTTCGCCAAGTGGCGCGCGGTGATCACCATCGGCCAGGGCATCCCGACGCACACCTGCATCTACGCCAACGCGCACGCCCTCGCGCGCTACGCCGCCGCCTGCCACGAGGCCTCGATCGTGCCGATCATCGAGCCCGAGGTGCTGCTCGACGGCGACCATACGGTGGAGCGCTGCGAGGAAGTCATCGAGGCGACCCTGCGCGCCTGCTACGCCGCGCTCGCGGCGTATAACGCGGCGCCCGAGTACACGATTCTCAAGTCGAGCATGGTGGTTTCGGGCAAGAGCTGCCCGAAGCAGGCCGGCGTCGACGAGGTGGCCGAGCGCACCGTGCGGGTGCTCAAGCGCACCGTGCCGGCGGCGCAGCCCGGTGTGGTGTTCCTGTCCGGCGGCCAGTCGGACGAAGCGGCCACCGCGCATCTCAACGCCATGGCGTCGATGAAAGGGCTGCCCTGGCCGCTCACCTTCTCGTACTCGCGCGCGTTGCAGAACCCCGCACTCAAGGCCTGGAAGGGCCAGGCCGGCAACGTCGCCGCGGCGCAGAAGGCCTTCTACCATCGCGCCCACATGAACGGCCTCGCGGCGCAGGGCAAGTGGCGCGCCGAGCTCGAAAGACAAGAGGCCTGATGGCGCTGTTCGAATCGAGCATCCACAGCCTGCCGCGCCTGGGCAAGGGCAAGGTGCGCGACATCTACGCGGTCGGCGCCGACAAGATGCTTATTGTCGCCAGCGACCGCCTGTCGGCGTTCGACGTGGTGCTGCCCGACCCGATCCCGGACAAGGGCCGCGTGCTGAACGAGATGGCCAACTTCTGGTTCGCGCGCCTCGCCGACATCGTGCCCAACCAGCTCACCGGCATCGACCCGGAATCCGTGGTGAGCGAAGAGGAGAAGACCCAGGTGCGCGGGCGCTCGGTGGTGGTGAAGAAGCTGAAGCCGCTGCCGATCGAGGCGGTGGTGCGCGGCTACATCATCGGCTCGGGCTGGAAGGACTACCAGAAGAGCGGCAAGGTCTGCGGCGTCGAGCTGCCGAAGGGCCTGCGCCAGGCCGAGAAGCTGCCGCAGCCGATCTTCACCCCGTCCACCAAGGCGACCTCGGGCCACGACGAGAACATCAGCTTCGATGAGGCTGCGAAGCTGATCGGTCACGACCTCGCCGCGAAGGTGCGCGACGTCAGCCTCCGGCTGTACACGGCGGCAGCCGAGTACGCGGCGAAGAAGGGGATCATCATCGCCGATACGAAGTTTGAATTCGGTCTAGATGAAAAAAACAATCTCGTCCTGATCGATGAAGTCCTGACCGCCGATTCCTCGCGCTTCTGGCCGGCCGATTCCTACCAGGTCGGCATGTCGCCGCCGTCGTTCGACAAGCAGTACGTGCGCGACTATCTCGAGTCCCTGTCCTGGGACAAGACCCCGCCGGCGCCGAAGCTGCCGGAGGACGTGATCGCCCGCACCTCGCAGAAGTACCGCGACGCTCTGGAGCGCCTGACCGGGAGGAAGCTGTGATCGGCATCGTCATGGGTTCGAGCTCCGACTGGGAAACGATGAAGGCCGCGGCCAAGATCCTGGAGGAGTTCGGCCTGCCCTACGAAGCGAAGGCGATGTCGGCGCACCGCACCCCGCACGCGGTCGCGGACTGGGCTTCCAATGCTCAAGAAAAGGGATTCAAGGTATTGATTGCTGCCGCGGGCGGCGCGGCGCATCTCGCCGGCGTGGTCGCGGCCCACAGCACGCTGCCGGTGCTCGGCGTGCCGATGCCCTCCAAGCACCTGAAAGGCCTCGACTCGCTGCTCTCGACGGTGCAGATGCCCAGGGGCATCCCGGTGGCCACCTTCGCGATCGGCGAGGCCGGCGCCGCCAACGCGGCCCTGTTTGCCGTCGCGCTGCTGGCGCTGTCGGATGCCAAACTGCAGAAAAAGCTTTCTGACTTCCGGGCGAAGCAGACGGAAGCGGTGCTCAAGGCCGCGCCGCTCAAGCTGTGAGCGCTGCATGTGATCCCTGAGATCCGGCGCGCGGCCGAGATCCTGCGCGCCGGCGGACTCGTTGCCTTTCCCACCGAGACGGTCTACGGCCTCGGCGCCGACGCGGCGAACGAAGCGGCAGTGGCGCGCCTTTACGCGGTCAAGCGCCGTCCAGGAGATCATCCGGTGATCGTGCATTTCGATTCCATGGAACGCGCACTCGCCTGGTCACGCGATGCGCCACCGGAAGCGAGAATTCTCGCCGAACGTTTCTGGCCCGGTCCTTTGACCTTGATCCTGAAACGTTCAGAAATGGCCAGGGACTTCGTGACGGGAGGGCAAGCGTCCGTAGGCCTGCGAGTGCCTTCGCATCCGGTCGCGCGGGAGTTGCTGACGGCGTTTGGCGGCGGAGTCGCGGCGCCGTCGGCGAACCGCTTCGGCCAGGTGTCGCCGACCACCGCGGCGCACGTGCGCGAAGATCTCGGCGCCGACGTTGACCTGGTGCTCGACGGCGGACCGAGCGAGGTCGGTATCGAATCAACCATCATTGATTTTTCCGCTGGGAATGCCACGCTCCTCAGGCCGGGCCGCATTTCAAAGCTGGAACTCGAATCCCTTCTGAAGCAGAAGATCGAAGAGCGAGATTCAGCTTCTCCTCGCCACCCGGGCGGCCTGGAGCGCCACTATGCGCCGCGCACGCCGGCGCAACTCGTGCCGGCGCATGCCCTGGACCGGAAGATTTCCGAGATGCAAGTGCGCGTCGCGGTGCTGGCCTTCTCCAAACCCGACGAACGGGTCGATTACTGGCTGCGCATGCCGCGCGAGCCGCAGGCCTACGCGCAGCGCCTGTACGCCGCGCTGCGCGAGCTCGACGACGCGGGTTGCGAGGCGATCCTGGTCGAAGCGCCGCCTGCGGGCGCGGAGTGGGGCGCGGTGCGCGACCGGCTGGAGCGCGCCTGCGCGCGGGTAGAATGAGCCGCGCCCATGAAATGGACTCTGCTGCTGCTCGTCCTGCTCGGCGGTTGTAGCCCTGCGGGCGTCCTGTTCGGCCTGTCGTTCGTCGCCATCGCCTACGAGGGGGAGCTCGAAACCGGCGGCAGCTCGCGCGAGGCGCCCGAGCTCGACCCGGGCCGGCGCATCAACGAGGTGGACTGCACCAAGCCGATCGACTATTCGGCCGGCAACATCCGCTGCAAATAGGCCTAGGCCCGCACCGGGCCGGGCTTGCCGTCCTCGACCACGAACGAAGCGAGCGTGCTGCAGGGCGCGTCGCGCCGCTGCACGCTCTCCAGCGCGCGCAGGTCGACCCGGCACAGGCCGCGGCCGAGATCGACGCGCGCGTAGCCGCGGAAGCGGCTGTCGACGTAGAGCATGTGCGGGTTGTCGGGCAGGAATTGGTTCAGCCGCTCCTGCGGCCAGGCCTGCGAAGTGACCGAGGTGGCGACGAATTCGCTCGCCACGGTCGGCGAAGCGGGATCGTCGAAGTCGAGCTTGAGCCGGTTGACGTTGAACGAGTGCACGTCGCCGCCGAGCACAACCGGATTCTGTATTTTTCTTGAAGAAACAAAATCAAGAAACCTCTGTCGCGCCGAGGGGTAGCCGTCCCAGCCGTCGGTCCAGGCGCGCCGGCCCGGCCCGGGCTGCTGATCGAACTGCGCCATCGGCGTGGTTTGCGCGATCAGGTTCCAGCCCGCGCGTGATTCACCGAGCGTGCGCTCGAGCCAGCGCTCCTGCGTACGCCCGAGCATCGAGCGGCCCGGCACCGGCAGACGCGGGCATTTCTCGATGTCGATGGTGTTCGAGCCGCCGCGCCTGCCGGGGCGCGGGCAGGCCTGCCACGAGCGGTATTGGCGGGTGTCGAGCACGCAGAAGCGCGCCGCCGCGCCCCAGTCGAGGTGCGTGTAGAGGCGCATGTCCGGGCCTTCGGGCCGCATGCGCGCGGGCAGCGGCATGTGCTCGTAGTAGGCGCGGTAGGCGGCGGCACGGCGCCCGAGGAAGGCTTCGCGCTCCATGCCGTCCTCGGGCCGGTCGTCGGCATAGTCGTTGTCGACCTCGTGGTCGTCCCAGGTGACGATCCAGGGGCAGGCGGCGTGCGCCGCCTGCAGGTCGGGGTCGCCGCGATATAGGGAATAACGATCGCGGTATTGCGCCAAGGTGTAGGGCTCGGGCGTGCCGTGGCTGCGCACCAGGTCGCGCCCCCAGCTCGACTCGTAGATATAGTCGCCGAGGAACACGATCAGGTCGGGATCGTCGGCGAGCATGTGGCGGTAGGCGTTGAAGTAGCCCTGCTCGTACTGCTGGCAGGAGGCGAACGCGAAACGCAGCCGCTCGGGCCGCGCGGCCGCCGGCGGCGCGGTGCGCGTGCGCCCGATGGCGCTCTCGGCGCCGGCGGCGGTGAACCGGTACCAGTACCAGCGCTCGGGCGCGAGCCCCTTCACCTCGACGTGCACCGAATGCGCCCACTCCGGCGCCGCGATCGTCGTTCCGGAAAAGAGGACCGATTTCATCGCTTCGTCCGCCGCGATTTCCCAGCGCACGCTCACCGCGAGCGGATCCATCACGCCGGCAAGCCGCGTCCACAGCACCACGCCGTCGGGCGACGGATAGCCGGAGGCCACACCGAGGGCGAACGGAAAACCTTGCGCGTGAACGGCCGGCGAAACCGCAAGGGCGGCGGTGCCCTGCAGGAACCGGCGGCGGGTGAACATGCGAATAGAATAACGCCATGATCCATTTCGTGGTTCACGAGGAAGGCGACGGCGTCGGCGTGGTGGTCGTCGAGGGGGTGAAGAAAGGCCAGGAACTCAACGGCTGGATCATGGAAGACGACAAGGACGTGAAGATCGTCGCGCAGAGCGACATCCCGATCGGCCATAAGCTCGCGCTGAAGGACTACCAGCCCGGCGATACGGTGATCAAGTACGGCGTGGACATCGGCAAGGTGGTGGCGCCCATCAAGAAGGGCGAGCACACGCACATCCAGAACCTCAAGACCAAGCGCTGGTGATGAATCTCTCGAACAGCAGCTTCTGGGGTTACAAGCGCGAAAACGGCCGTGTCGGCGTGCGCAATCACGTCATCATCCTGCCGGTCGACGATCTGTCCAACGCGGCCGCGCAGGCCGTCGAGCACAACATCAAGGGCGCGCTGGCGCTGCCGCACCCCTACGGGCGGCTGCAGTTCGGCGCCGACCTCGACCTGCATTTCCGCACGCTGATCGGCTCGGGGGCAAACCCGAACGTCGCCGCGGTGGTGGTGATCGGCATCGAGGACGGCTGGGCGAAGAAAGTGGCCGACGGCATCGCCGCCACCGGCAAGCCGGTGGCGTTCTTCGGCATCGAGGGGCACGGCGACCACGAAACCATCCGCCGCGCTTCGCAGAAGGCGCGCGAGTTCCTGCAGGGGGCGAGCGAGCTGCGCCGCGAGGAGCGGCCGCTCAAGGACCTGTGGGTCTCCACCAAGTGCGGCGAGTCCGACACCACCTCGGGCTGCGGCGCCAACCCGACGGTCGGCAACGCCTTCGACAAGCTCTACCCGCACGGCGTGACGCTGGTGTTCGGTGAGACCACCGAGCTCACCGGCGGCGAGCACCTGGTCGCGGCGCGCTGCCGCACCGACGCGGTGCGCAAGAAATTCCAGTTCATGTTCGACCGCTACCAGGAAGTCATCGAGCGCCACAAGACGAGCAACCTGATGGACTCGCAGCCGACCAAGGGCAACATCGCCGGCGGCCTCACCACCATCGAGGAGAAGGCGCTCGGCAACATCCAGAAGATCGGGCGCAAGTGCCTGGTCGACGGCGTGCTGGACAAGGCGGAGATGCCGACCGGGCCGGGGCTGTGGTTCATGGATTCCTCGTCGGCGGCGGCCGAGATGGTGACGCTGTGCGCCGCCTCGGGCTACGTGGTGCACTTCTTTCCGACCGGCCAGGGCAACGTGATCGGCAACCCGATCCTGCCGGTGATCAAGCTGTGCGCCAACCCGCGCACCGTGAGAACCATGCCGGAGCACATCGACGTGGATGTCTCCGGCCTGCTGAGAAAAGAAATGACCCCGGACCAGGCCGGCGACAAGCTGCTCGAGAGCATGTTCCGCACCGCCAACGGCCGCCTGACCGCCGCCGAAGCCCTGGGCCACCGCGAGTTCGTTCTGACGCGGCTCTACGAAAGCGCTTGACGCTTTCGTCCTTCTGCCAGAGCGCTTGACCAAGCTCTGGCCGGGCGTCGGCGTCGCGGTCCTGATCGCGGTGACCGCGACCTTTGTCTCCGAGCGCTACGGCGGGCCGCAGTTCCTGTTCGCGCTGCTGTTCGGCATCGCGTTCAACTTCCTCGCCGCCGATCCGCGCACGCGCCCGGGCATCGAGTTCACGGCCCGCACCGTGCTGCGCTTCGGTGTCGGCCTGCTCGGGGCGCGCATCACGCTGGAGCAGATCGCGGCGCTTGGCGCGGGGCCGATCCTGCTGGTGGTCGGGGCGGTGGTGGCGACGGTCCTGTTCGGCGCCTTGATCGCGCGCTTCTTCGGGCGCTCGCTCGCCGAGGGTGTGCTCACGGGCGGGGCGGTGGCGATCTGCGGGGCTTCAGCGGCACTGGCGATCTCGGCAGTGCTGCCGCGCGGCGAGCGCAGCTCCCAGTTCACGCTCTTGACCGTGGTCGGGGTGACCGCGCTTTCCACGCTGGCGATGATCCTTTATCCGGCAGCGGTGCCGCTGCTAGGGCTGGACGCCGCCGGGGCCGGGCTGTTCCTCGGCGGCACCATTCACGACGTGGCGCAAGTCGTGGGGGCCGGATACATGATTTCGCCGGAAGCTGGCGTCAATGCCACCTTCGTCAAGCTTTTGCGGGTGGCGATGCTAGTCCCCGCGGTGGTTGCGATTTCGCTGCTGTTCCGAAGCCGTGGCGCAAAGGCGGGCACTCGGGCGCCGCTGCTGCCATGGTTCCTCGTGGTCTTCGTCATCTTGGTCGGGGTCAACAGCGCGGGTTGGATCACGCCGCAGACTGCCGAATGGCTGAGCGGCTTCTCGCGCTGGTGCCTGGTGGCGGCGATCGCGGCGCTCGGCGTCATGACTTCCTTCGCCGAGTTGGCGGCGCTAGGCTGGCAGCCGGTGATCCTGATGGTCTCGGAAACGGTGTTTCTCGCCGCATTGATCGTGGCCGGCCTGCTGTGGCTCGGCCTGTGACGCTGAACGTCTCGGTGTGGCGCGGCAAGGCGGACGGCGCGTTCCAGGCATTCGAGGTCCCGCGCCAGCCGAGCCAGACCGTGCTCGACGTGGTGACGCACATCCAGCGCCACCTCGATCCCAGCCTCGCCTACCGCTTCGCCTGCCGCGTCGGCATGTGCGGCTCGTGCGCCATGACGGTGAACGGCGTGCCGCGCTGGACCTGCCGGACGCATGTCGACAAAGTCGGCGACACGCTGGAAATCGGTCCCCTGAGAAACCTTCCGGTGATCCGGGACCTTGTGACCGACATGCGCGAGTTCTTCGACAAGTGGGCGCGCGCCAAGGGCGAATTTCGGGGGACAAGGACCAAAGCGGATGATTTCGCGAAAGTGCCGCCGCAGTCCGAAAACCGCAGGCAGGTGGATGCCGGAATCGAATGCATCGGCTGCGGCGTGTGCTACGCCGCCTGCGACGTGGTGGCCTGGAATCCGCAGTACCTCGGCCCGGCCGCGCTGAACCGCGCCTGGACGCTGGTGAACGACCAAAGGGACGGCAAGGCCCTCGAGCGGCTGCGCGCCGTGGCGGGCGACGCCGGCTGCCACGCCTGCCATACGCACATGAGCTGCACCGAGCGCTGTCCGAAGCAGCTTTCGCCCACCGCGGCTATTGCGGGGTTGAAAAGAATGGTTCTTTCTTCAGTGCTGAGGGGCGAGCTGTGAGCATGCGGACGGAAACCTGGCTGTGGATCGTGCAGCGCGCGAGCGCCGCGGTGCTGGCACTGTGCGTTACGGTTCATCTGGCGACGATCATCTATGCCGTGCAAGGCGGCCTCAGCGCGGCGGAGATTCTCGCCCGCACGCGCGGCAACGCCGCCTGGTTCGCGTTCTACTCGCTGTTCGTCCTCGCCGTGACCCTGCATGCGCCGATCGGCCTGCGCGCGGTGCTCGGCGAGTGGCTCGGCTGGCGCGGCCGCTCGCGCGACCTCGCACTGCTGCTGTTTGCCATGCTCATTGCCGGGATGGGCATGCGCGCCGTGCTTGCGGTGTTCCGATGAGGTCGGTGGCACTAGTCCATCGCGTCTCCGGCATTGCGCTGGCGCTGTTCCTGCCGCTGCACTTCTGGACGCTGGGCAGCGCCCTGCAGCTGGAAGGCGTGATCGCCTGGACCCAGCAGCCGCTGGTCAAGCTCGGCGAGTGGCTGATCGTGCTCGCCCTGGCGGCGCACCTGGGCGGGGGCCTGCGCGTGCTGGCCCTCGAGTTCCTGCCTTGGCGCGACTGGCAAAAGGGCCTTGCCGCCGCGGCGGCCGCGCTCGCGGTCGCCGTTGGGCTCGCCTTCGCGCTGGCGCTGTAGAATCTTTTTCATGAACAAAATTCTTGCATTCGCCGCCGCTGCGCTCCTGGCATCCGCGGCTGCCGCGCAGGGCTGGCCGCAGAAGCCGGTGCGCTTCATCGTGCCTTTCCCGCCGGGCGGCGCCACCGACATCTCGGCGCGCCTGCTGGGCGAGAAGCTGACGCAGATCTGGGGCCAGACGGTGCTGATCGAGAACCGCGGCGGCGCCGGCGGCGGTGTCGGCGCGGCCGAGGCGGCGCGCGCCGCGCCCGACGGCTACACGCTGTTCTTCCCCTCGGGCTCGGTGCTCACCGCGAACCAGCACATCTACGCCCGATTGAACTACGACCCGGACAAGGACTTCATCCCGGTGACCAAGGTGGTCTCGGGACCGCAGGTGCTGGCGGTGCCGGCGAGCTCGCCGTTCAAGACGGTGAGCGAGCTCATCGAGCATGCGCGCGCCAATCCCGGCAAGCTCACCTTCGGCCATGCCGGCATCGGCTCGCAGACGCATCTCGCCGCGGAGAATTTCGTCTGGCAGGCGAAGATCGACGCGCTGGCGGTGCCCTACAAGGGCGAAGGGCCGGGCCTCGCCTCGCTGGTGGCGGGCGAAACCAACTTCTTCGTCGGCAACCTCGCCGCCGCCCTCGGCCACATCAGCGGCGGCCGGCTGCGCGCGCTCGGCGTCACCAGCAAGGCGGAGGCGCCGCAGCTTCCCGGCGTGCCGCCGATCGGCAAGACCGTCCCGGGGTTCGAGAACACCGGCTGGTTCGGCATCGTCGCACCGACCGGGACGCCGCGCGACATCGTGCAGAAGGTCTACCGCGATACGCGCAAGGCGCTCGAGGCGAGCGATCTGCGCGGGCGGCTCTACGTCCAGGGGCTCGCCCCGGTCGGCAACACGCCGGAGCAGATGGCGCGCGAGATGCGCGAGGAAAGCCTGCTGTGGGCGAAGGTGGTGAGGGAGCGGAGGATCGAGGTGAAGTGAAGGTCGACCTCGCATGAAGGTAGATCTATCCCAGGTCGAAGAGGCTGCCAAGGAGCTCTACATCCGCGCGCTGAAGCAGCTGCCGCCCGACGTCAAGCGCGGCTTCACGGCGCTCGCCGCCTCCGAGCGCGACGCCGGCGCGCAGCGCATGCTCGGCACCATGATCCACAACATCGCGGTCGCCGAGGAGCGCGACACCCTGCTGTGCCAGGACACCGGCATCCCGGTCTATAACGTCTGGATCGGAAGCGGCGTCGAGGTCGACGGGCTCGCGCTCAAGGAAGCGATCCGGCGCGGCTGCGCGCGCTCGACGCGCGAGTACTCGTTCCGCTCCTCGATCGTGCACCCGACCACGCGGGTGAACGAACAGACCTCCACCGGCCGCGGGATCCCCGTCATCAATATCGATTTTGTTTCTCAAGCTGATTTTTTTTCGATTGAAATGATTCCGAAAGGGTCGGGCTCGGAGAATAACTCCTGGCTCAAGATGGCGGTCCCGGCCGACGGGGTCGACGCGATCAAGACCTTCGTGATCGACTGCGTGCTGGAAGCCGGCGGCAAGACCTGCCCGCCGACCATCGTCGGCGTCGGCGTCGGCGGCACCGCCGACCTGTGCGTGCACCTCGCCAAGGTCGCGGCGACGCGCGCGCTCGGCACGCGCTGCGAAGACCCGGAAGGCGCCGCGCTGGAATTGGCGCTGTCCGAGGCGGTCAACCTGCTCGGCGTCGGGCCGCAGGGGCTCGGCGGCGACTCGACCGCGTTCGCGGTGCACGTCGAGACCGCGGCCACGCACATCACCATGAACCCGGTGGCCGTGAACATGCAGTGCCACTCGGCGCGCCGCGCGCGCGCCACCCTGCGATCCTCGGGAATCGAATATGGCTTCTAGCCGGAAAGCGCTGCTCTGCGCGCTGCTGCTTTGCGCCGGCGCCGCGCAGGCGGTCGAGCTGGAGGGCGTGAAGCTCGAGGAGCGCATCCGGGTCGACGGCGAGGAGCTGCTGCTCAACGGCGCCGGCCTGCGCACGCGGATGTTCTTCAAGGTATACGTCGCCGGCCTGTATTTCGGGCGAAGGGTGTCCACGCCGCAGGCCGCGCTCCATGCCAAGGGCGCCAAGCGCGTGATCTTCGTGATGCTGCGCGAGGCGTCCGCCGAGCAGTTCGTCGAGTCGATCGACGAAAGCCTGCAGGAAAACAGCACGCCGCAGGAGCTGGCGCGCATGAAGCGCCATACCGACGCCCTCTACGCCATGATCCGCGCCATCGGCCAGGCGAACAAGGGCATGCGGATCGTGATCGACTTCACCCCCTCGAACGGCGGCACGACGCTGGTCGTCGACGGCGTCGCCCAGGGCAAGCCGATGCTGGGCGGCGAGGAGTACTACCGCTTCCTGCTGCGCATCTGGCTGGGGGACATCCCGGCGCAGGAGGAGCTGAAGCGCGCGCTGCTGCGCCAGCCTTAGGAGAGAAACGATGAGAATGCTGCTTGCGCTCGTTTGTTGTGCCGTTCTTTCCGCTTCAGCCGCGGAGGTGGCTGGCGTAAAGATCGAAGACCGGACAACGGTCTCGAACGCGGACCTGGTGCTGAACGGCGCCGGCCTGCGCAAGCGCGCGTTCTTCCAGGTCTACGCCATCGGCCTGTACCTGCCGCAGAAGGCCTCGAGCGCCGCCGCGGTCCTCGCCCAGGGCGGCCCGAAGCGCGTCGCGATCCACATGCTGCGCGACGTCGGCGCCGACGCCTTCACCGAGGCGCTGGCCGAGGGGATACGCGCCAACCATCCGGAGGCCGAGGCCAAGGCTCTCGAGCCGCGCATCCGCGAGCTCGCCGCCATCATCGCCGAGCTGAAGGAGGCGAAGAAGGGCATGCTGATCGCGCTCGACTGGAACGGCACGGAAACCCGGCTTGTCGCGCAGGGGAAACCCATGGGGCGGCCGATCGCCGGCGAGGACTTCTACCGCGCCCTGCTCAGGATCTGGGTCGGCGACAAGCCGGTGCAGGACGATCTGAAGAAGGCGTTGTTGGGAGGATAAAGCGGGGAGGGCAATGGCGCACCACGACTTACAGGCCCCGATCTCGGAAAGCCAGGCGAGGGCGCTGCGTGTCGACGACACCGTCACCCTGAACGGCACGCTCTACGGACTCCGCGACGCGACGCAGATCCACATGTTCGATCGCGGCCGCAAGACGCGCTTCGATCTCGCGGGACAGGCAGTGATCCACACGGCGCCGAACGTGAAGAAAGTGGAAAAGAGTTCCCAGAACCCCGCCGGCTATGCCCCCGTGTGCGTGGGCACCACTACGTCCGACCGCATGGAGCGCTTCACCCGGCCGCTGCTGCAGCAGTACGGCGTGCGCCTGATCATCGGCAAGGGCGGGCTGCGGGGCGGGTCGGCTGAAGCATTCAAGGAATTGGGTGGAGTGTATGTGGCCATCATCGGGGGGACGGCGGCGCTCGAGACCACCTGGGTCGAGGCGATCGAGGACGTCGACCTGGACGACCTGCACCCCGAGTCGCTGTGGAGGTTCCGCGTCAGGGGCTTCGGCCCGCTGCTGGTGGCGATGGACAGCCATGGCGGCAGCCTGTATGCGAAGGTCGGAGACGCGGCGCGCGGCCGCCGCGCGGAGGCCTTGCGCCGACTGGGCGTACGGTAGAATTCCTCAAAACCCATAGGAGGAGACGATGAAATTACTGTCCAGTGCTTTGATCCTGCTCGCTGCGGCACTGCCGGTGCAGGCGCAGAACCTTTCGATCGCCACCGGCGGCACCGGCGGCGTGTACTACCCGCTCGGCGGCGGCATGGCAGCGATTTTTTCCAAGTACGTGCAGGGGATGCAGGCCACCGCCGAAGTGACCGGCGGCTCAGTCGCCAACCTGCAGCTGATCGGCACCGGCAAGCCGTATCTCGCGATGACCATGGTCGACGCCGGGCTCGACGCGCTCAGGGGCCAGGACAAGTTCACTGGCAAGCCGGTCCCGGTGCGCACGCTGCTGGTCATGTACCCGAACCGCATGCATGTCGTGTCGATCGAAGGCAGCGGCGTCACGAAGATGTCCGACCTCAAGGGCAAGCGCGTCTCTACCGGCTCGGGCGGCAGCGCCACTGAGGTGATGGCGTTCCGCGTCATCGAGGCCGCCGGCCTCGACAAGGACAAGGACATGCGCCGCGAGCGGCTCGGCGTCGCCGAGTCGGTGAACGCGCTCAAGGACCGCAAGATCGACGCCTTCTTCTGGGTCGGCGGCCTACCCACCGCGGCGGTGACCGACCTCGCGCATTCGGTCGGCGTGAAGATCAAGATGATCGACCACGACGACCTGGTGGCGGCGATGAACAAGAAGTACGGCGATCTCTACGTCCAGGACCGCATCCCGAAGGAAACCTACAAGGGCATGGACGCCGACAACCGGCAGGCCACCGTCATGAACCTGCTGGTCGCGCACCAGAACATGGACGACAAAACCGCCTACAACATCGTCAAGGCGGTGTTCGACCACCGCGACGAGCTGATCCGCTCGCACAAGGAAGCCGAGAACATCACTCTCGCAGGCCAGAAGACCGCGGCGGCCGGCGGGATTCCATGGCACCCGGGCGCGGTGAAGTACTTCGCCGAGAAGGGCGTCAAGCTCAACTAGACGTGACGGCTTTTTCGTCATGAACGAAGAAGCCGTCCGCATCCACCAGCCCGCGGCGGAGGTGAGCCGCGAGGCGCTGGCGCGCGCCGAGGAGATGATCGAGCGCGAGGAGGGCGCGCACAACAAGCTCTCCGGCCGGCTCGCCGCGTTCGTCGCCGCGGTGGCGGTGGTCATGTCGCTGTTCCACATGTACACGGCGTACGCCATCGTGCGGCCGGAGCATTTGCGCGCGATCCACGTCGCCTTCGTGCTGCTGCTGACCTTCCTGGTATTCCCGATCGGCAAGCGCTTCCGCCACCGCGTCACGTGGTGGGACTGGCTGCTCGCGCTCGCCGGCGTGGCGACCGCGGTGTATCTCATCGCCGGCGGCGACGAGTTCTTCGACCGCTCGATCCTGCCGACCGACTGGGACATCGCCTTCGGCGTGATGCTGATGGCGCTGGTGCTGGAAGCGATGCGCCGCACTACCGGCTGGATATTGCCGGTGGTGACGCTGTGCTTCCTCGCCTACGCCTTCTTCGGGCCCTGGCTGCCGGCGCCGTGGACGCACAAGGGCTACGAGCTGCCGCGCCTGGTCGGGCACATGTACATGACGCTCGAGGGGATCTACGGCACCGCGATCAACGTTTCGTCGACGCTGATCATCCTGTTCACCGTCTACGGCGCCTTCCTGCAGTTTTCCGGCGCCGGCAAGTTCTTCATCGATTTCTCGTTCTCGGCGATGGGCGGCAAGCCGACCGGCGCCGGGCGCACGGTGACGCTCGCCTCGTTCCTGCTTGGCGGTCCTTCGGGCTCGGGGGTGGCGACCACGGTGACCCTCGGCGCGGTGGCCGCGCCGATGCTCGCCAAGGTCGGCTACAGCCGGGAGGAGGCGGGCGGCCTGCTCGCCGCGGGCGGCCTGGGCGCGATCATCTCGCCGCCGGTGCTCGGCGCCGCCGCTTTCCTGATCGCCGAGTTCCTCAAGATTTCCTACCTCGACGTGGTGCTGATGGCGGTGATCCCGACCTGCCTCTACTACCTGACGCTGTTCCTGATGGTCGAGATCGACGTGCGCAAGTTCGGCATGAAGGGCGTCACTTTCGAGGCGGTCGAGTCGGCCTGGAGCCTGGCGAAGAAGTACTGGTACCACTTCGGCTCGCTGGTCTCGATCGTCGTCTTCATGCTGCTCGGCTTCTCGCCCGAGCTGTCGGTGTTCTGGTCCACCGTGGTCGCCTTTGCCACCAGCTTCCTGCGCCGTGACACCGCGCTGATCTCCTACGACCTTTTCCAGGGAAAGATTCCCTTTGTGAGGGGCATAGTGGACTCGGGCTTGTCCAAGGCCCTGCAGGGCGGCTCGATGTCGGTGCTGAACGTGGCGGCGACCTGCGCCGGCGCGGGAATCATCGTCGGCGTGGTGACGCTCACCGGCCTCGGCCTGAAGTTCAGCTCGATCGTGCTGGCGTACGCCGGCGGCTCGTTATTGCTGACCGCGATCTATACGGCGCTGATCGTGTGGATCGTCGGGCTGGCGGTCCCCGTCACCGCGTCCTACATCATTTGCGCGGTGATCGCCGCGCCGGCGCTCATCGCACTGAAAGTCCCGGAGTTCGCCGCGCACATGTTCATCTTCTACTACGCCGTGCTGTCGGAGGTCTCGCCGCCGACCGCGCTGTCGCCGTTCGCCGCCGCCGCGATCACCGGCGGCGATCCCTACAAGACCACGCTGCAGTGCTGGAAGTACACCACGCCGGCGTTCCTGGTGCCGTTCATGTTCGTGCTCGACCCGAGCGGCACCGGCCTGCTGCTCACCGGCTCGTTCAAGACGCTCGCCGGCGCCGACTGGGGCTCGATCGCGCTGGTCACCTTCACCGCCGCGGTCGGCATCATGGCGCTGTGCGGCGGATTCCAGGGCTGGCTGTTCAAGAAGACCACGCTGTATGAGCGCTGCATGCTGTTCGTCGCCGGCGTTCTGCTGGTCTATCCAAAGGCGCTGTTCGACATTGTCGGCTTCGCTCTGGTGGCCGTGGTGCTCGCCACGCAGTTCCTGGTGAAGCGCCCGGAACCTACGCGTGCGCGAGCTTGATACCGACATCCTGATTCTCGGCGCAGGCGGCGCCGGCCTGTTCGCCGCGCTGCACGCGCACCAGGCCGCTCCCGCGCTCTCGATCACGGTTGCGGTCAAGGGGCTGCTCGGCAAGTGCGGTTGCACGCGCATGGTGCAGGGCGGCTACAACGTCGCGCTGGCGCGCGAAGATTCGGTCGAGCGCCATTTCATGGACACGATCGTCGGCGGCGGCTGGCTCTCCGACCAGGAGCTCGCCTGGAAGCTCGTGACCCTGGCGGTCGCGCGAATCCGCGAGCTGGAGAACGAGCTGGGCTGCTTCTTCGACCGCAACCCGGATGGCACGATTCACCAGAAGGCCTTCGCCGGGCAGACCTTCGACCGCACGGTGCACAAGGGCGACCTGACCGGCATCGAGATCATGAACCGCCTCGCCGAGCAGATCTGGGCGCGCAACATCGCTCGCCTCGAGGAGCATCGGGCCGTTGAATTGATAAAAACTTCTTCCGGTACTGAGCTGTCCGGGGTCCTCTTCATAGACATGCGTACCGGCGAATACGTGTTCGTGCGCGCGCGGGCGGTGCTGCTTGCGACCGGAGGCGGCCCGACGATGTATCGCTATCACACGCCCTCGGGCGACAAGAGCTGCGACGGCCTGGCGATGGCGCTGCGCGCCGGCCTGCCGCTGCGCGACATGGAGATGGTGCAGTTCCACCCGACCGGCCTGCTCGCCGGGCCGCACACGCGCATGACCGGCACGGTGCTCGAGGAGGGCCTGCGCGGCGCCGGCGGGCAGCTGCTCGACGGCGCCGGCCGGCGCTTCATGCCGGACTACGACCCGCTGGCCGAGCGCGCCACGCGCGACCTGGTTTCGCGCGCCATGTTCACCGAGATGAGGAAGGGCAATACGAGCCCCCATGGAGGGCTTTTTATTTCCATGAAACATCTCGATCCACAATTCGTGAAAAAGGAATTCCGCGGCATGGTCGAGCGCTGCGCCGATTGCGGCTTCGACCTGGCCGGCGGCCGGGTCGAGGTGGTGCCGACCGCGCACTACATGATGGGCGGGGTGGAATTCGCCCCCGACTGCTCCACTGCGCTGGCCGGCCTGTTCGTCGCGGGCGAGGACTCGGGCGGCGTGCATGGAGCCAACCGCCTGGGCGGCAACGGCGTCGCCAATTCCACCGTGTTCGGCGCGGTGGCGGGCGACGCCATGGCCGCCTGGGTCCCGGGGGTCTCCTTCCGCGAGGCCGACCCGGAAGCAGTGGCGGCTGCGGTGGCGCGCTGCGAAGAGCCTTTCGCCAGGCAGGCTTCGGGCAGCCTGGAGCCGTTGCGCGAGCGGCTGTTCGACGTGATGTGGCACAAGGTCGGCATCATCCGCGACACGCGCGGGCTGGAGGCCGCCGCGGTCGAGCTGGCGGCGCTCGAAACCGCGCTCGACGCGCACGGCCTCGGCGGGCAGGATCGCGCCTTCAACCTCTCCTGGCACGACTGGATGAACCTGAAAAGCCTCGCCGCCGTCAGCCGCGCGATCACGACCGCGGCGCTGGCGCGGCCGGATTCGCGCGGTGCGCACTTTCGCTCCGATTTTCCTCAGTGCGGACCGCTTGATCAGTCGGCGTTCACAAGCCTGAAGGATGGAACGCTATCGATGAAACGCGTCGCCTTCACCCGCGTCGCACCCGGCCAAAGCCTGCTGCGCAATGTGGCCTGAAGCCGTCCACCGCGAGCTCGGCGCCGCCGGCGTGCGCGTCGCCGGCTATGTGCCCGACGCCGGCCACAAGCGGCTGATCGAGCTGTGCCGCGCCGATCGCAAGATGCGCGCGGTGGTGCTCACGACCGAGGAAGAGGGCATCGGCCTCGCCGCCGGCGCCTGGCTCGGCGGCGAGAAGAGCGTGCTGCTGATGCAGTCGAGCGGCGTCGGCAACATCGTCAACGCGCTCGGCATGGTGCGCGAGTGCCGCTTCCCGCTGGTGACGCTGGTAACGATGCGCGGCGAGCAGGGCGAGTTCAACCCCTGGCAGGTGCCGATGGGGCAGGCGGTGCGCCCGGTGCTCGAAGCGATGGGAACGGTCGTGCACCACGCGGACACCGCCGAGGAAGTGGCGCCGGTGGTGAATGCCGCGCTGCGACTCGCCTACAGCAGCTACGCGTCGGTCGCCGTGCTGATCTCGCAGCGCCTGATCGGTATCAAGAGCTTCCAGGAACAGGCCGCCCGATGAAACGCCGGGATGTCGTACGGCAACTGCTGAAGAATCGAAAGAACCTGCTGGTGGTGGCGGGCCTCGGCTCCACCGCCTGGGACTGCACCGCGGCGGGCGACTCGCCGCTCACCTTCCCGATGTGGGGCGCGATGGGGCAGGCGGCCATGATCGGTCTCGGCCTGGCGCTGGCGCAGCCCAAGCGCCGCGTGCTGGTCATCACCGGCGATGGCGAGATGCTGATGGGCCTGGGCTCGCTCGCCACCATCGGCGCGCAGAAGCCTGCCAACCTCACCGTGGTGGTGATCGACAACGAGCGCTACGGCGAGACCGGCATGCAGGAGACGCACACTGCTCATGGTGTTGATCTATCTGAGGTGGCGCGCGCCTGCGGGTTCAATGTATTCAAATTCGAAGAGTTGAAAAAGGCCATCCACGGGAAGGCCGGCCCCAACTTCGCCGCGATCAAGGTCAAGCCCGAGAAGGTCCCGCTGGTGCTGCCGCCGCGCGAAGGCGCGCTGCTCAAGGCGCGCTTCCGCCGCGCCGTGCTCGGCGCGAAAGCCGACGCGCAGTAGCTAGCCGACGTTCTTGCGGAAGAACTCCAGCGTCCGGCTGCGCGCCTGCTTCGCCGAAGGGGCGTCGTGCGAGCCGCGCTGGTCGCAGTTGAAGCCGTGGTCGGCGGCGTAGATGAAGATCTGGTGCTGCTTGTGCTTCTCGGCGAGCTTGCGCACGCCGTCGACCGGGATGTGCTGATCGCGCTCGCCGAAGTGGCCCATGAGCGGCACCTTCGACTGCAGGTCGGCGTTGTCGAGGATGCCGCCGCCGTAGTAAGGCGCCGCCGCCGCGAGGCCTGCGAGCTTCGCCGCGGCCAGCCAGGTGATGAGGCCGCCCCAGCAATAGCCGACGATGCCCACCTTGCCGGCGCTGGAGACGGCTTTGATCGCAGCTTCGGCGTCCTTCATCGCCATGTCGTTGGACACCTTGGCGCGCACTTCGCGGCCCTTGGCGATGTCCTCGGGCGTGTAGCCGACGTCGAAGCCGCGCTGCACGCGGTCGAACATCGCCGGGGCGATCGCGACATAACCGTCAGCGGCATAGCCGTCGGCAACCTGCTTGATATGGCTGTTGACGCCGAAGATTTCCTGGATCACCACGATGGCGCCGCGCGGCTTGCCGGACGGGTCGGCACGGTACGCGGCGAGCTTATGGCCATCGGATGCGGTCAGCTCGATCATCTTGCCCATGGTTAGAATCCCCGTTGTGAAGAAGAATGCGGACGCGCTGTTCGGTCTCGCATGCACCGCGCTCAAGCGCGCGGGGGCCAATGATCGCATGGCCGAGGCGGCGGCGCGCCACCTGGTTCGCGCCGAGGAGCAGGGGCTGCCGACCCACGGCATGTCGCGCGTGCCGTTCTACTGCTCGATGCTGCGCAAGGGCCGCGCCGACGGCGCGGCGCAGCCCGCCATGGCCGCGGACCGCGCCGGCGTGTGCCTGATCGACAACCGCGACGGGCTGCCCTACGTCTCGGCGCAATGGGCGGTGGAGGAGGTGATCCAGCGCGCGCGGCGCAACGGCATCGCCTTCGCCGGCATCCGCAACAGCGCGCACGTCGGGGTGATGGGAATCCACCTGCTGCCGGTGGCGGAAGCGGGCCTGGTCGGATTCGCCTTCACCAATTCGCCGGCGGCGATCCCGCCCTGGGGCGGCAAGAAGGCGCTTTTCGGGACCAATCCGGTTGCCGCTGTTTTCCCAAGAAAAAACAAGGAACCTCTGGTAATCGATCTCGCGCTGACCACGGTGGTACGCGGCAAGATCATGATGGCGATGCGCAAGGGCGAGCGCATCCCCGAAGGCTGGGCGCTCGGCGCCGACGGCAAGCCGACCACCGATCCGAAGGAGGCGATCGAGCGGGGGAGCCTGTTTCCGATCGGCGGGGCGAAGGGCGCGATGCTGGCGCTGATGTTCGAGCTGGTGTGCGCCGCGCTCACCGGCGCGGCGATCGGCCCGGAAGCCGACTCGTTCTTCTCCGAGGAGGGCAACAAGCCGCGCATCGGCCAGGCGTTCATCGCCATTGACCCGAGTGGATTGTCCGGAATGGACAGATTCTTTGAAAGAACAGAAGCGATAGTCACCGCCATGCTGGCCGATCCCGAGGTGCGCCTTCCCGGTGCGCGCCGCTTCGCCGCGGAGAAGTCTTCGAAGCAGGGAATCGAAGTCCCCGACGAGCTGTTGGCGCAGATCGAGAAGCTATGTTCGATGTAACGGTCGATTTTCCGAAGATGAAGATCGCGGTGGCGACGCGCGGCGAGCAGGTCGTCGAGATCCGCTTTCTGCCCCTGTCTTCATCGAGTATCCCTGCAACGAATCTACTGGCGGAGCGCGCCGCGCGACAGCTTGAGCGCTACCGCAACGATCCGGACGCGAAGTTCGACCTGCCGGTGCTGATCGAAGGCTCGCCGTTGCAGCGCGGCGTGTGGCAAGCGATGTGCGCGATCCCCCGCGGCAAGACGCGCACCTACGGCGAGATCGCACGCGAGCTCGAAGCCGCGCATTCCGCCACTCCCCGCGCGGTCGGGCAAGCCTGCGGCGACAACCGGCTGCCGATCGTGATTCCCTGCCACCGCGTGGTCGCGGCCGACGGCATCGGCGGTTTCGCGCACGCCACCGGAGGATTCCCGCTGGAGGCCAAGCGTTGGCTGCTCGCGCACGAGATCAGGCCCGAAGAATTCGCGCTCCAGCCGTAAGCGAGGAGAACGCCGGGCTGCTCGACGCCTTCTGCGACGCGCTGTGGCTCGAGGACGGGCTGTCGCGCAACACCATCGCCTCCTACCGCGCCGATCTGTTGCAGTTGGCTTCTTTCATAAAAAAAGACTTATCGAAGCTCGATGAAGCAAACTTGTTCGCGTTCCTTGGCTCGCGCAAGGGGCGCGCCTCGAGCGCCGCGCGCCGCGTCTCGACCCTGAAGCGCTTCTACCGCTACTGCCTGCGCGAGCGGCGCATCGCGGCCGACCCGACGCTCAAGCTCGACCCGCCGAAGCGCACGCCGCGCTTCCCGAAGTCGCTGTCCGAGGCCGACGTCGAGGCGCTGCTCGCCGCGCCGGATACGGCGAGCGCGCTCGGGCTGCGCGACCGCGCCATGCTCGAGACGCTGTACGCCACCGGGCTGCGTGTGTCGGAGCTGGTGACGCTCAAGACCTTCGAGACCAACCTGGGCGCGGGCGTGGTCCGCGTGATGGGCAAGGGCTCGAAGGAGCGGCTGGTGCCGCTCGGCGAGATCGCCGCCGACTGGATTGCGAAATACATGAAGGAAAGAAAAAAGTCCGTGTCGGATACCTTGTTCATCACCGCGCGCGGCTCGGGCATGACGCGGCAGGCGTTCTGGCAGCTGATCCGGCGCTATGGCGCGCGCGCCCTGCCGAGCAAGAAACTCTCGCCGCACATGCTGCGCCATGCGTTTGCCACGCACCTGATCAACCACGGCGCCGACCTGCGCGTGGTGCAGATGCTGCTCGGCCATGCGGACATTTCCACCACCCAGATCTACACCCACGTCGCGCGCGAGCGCCTCAAGGCGCTGCACGCCAAGCACCACCCGCGCGGCTAGGGCTTGCGGCGCTCGATTGTGACGCCGACGAACTTCGCGTTCGGCAGGACGGCGACCTTGGCCACGCTCACCTTCGCCCAGGGGGCGCCGAAATCGTCGATCAGCAGCGCGGCGATGCGGTCGGCGAAGGTCTCGACCAGGCGGAAGTGCCCGCTCGCGGCGAGCTTGCGGATCTCGAGCGCGACCTGCTCGTAGTCGATGGTGTCGGCCACCTTGTCGCTCGCGAACACCGCGGCGCCGGGGACGGCGATTTCGAGGTCGATCGAGACGCTCTGCAGCACGTGGCGCTCGCGGCGGTGGATGCCGATTTGCGCCTCGACGCGCAGGTCGCGGATGACGATCGCGTCCATGGTGCGCACGATTCTATAGAATCGCCGCGATGCAAGCGGTGTTCGAAGCGGCTCTTGTGATCCTTGCCGCCTATCTGCTCGGATCGGTTTCTTTCGCGATCGTGGTAAGCCGGTTGATGCGCCTGCCCGACCCACGCGGCTACGGCTCCAAGAACCCGGGCGCGACCAACGTGCTGCGCACCGGGAAGATCGCGGCCGCGGTGCTGACGCTCCTGGGCGATACTGGCAAAGGCGGGCTTGCCGTGTTCCTTGCCTCCTTCGTCACCCCGTACGTCGCGCTTGCCGGGCTAGCCGCGTTTGTCGGTCACTTGTTCCCGGTGTTCCACCGCTTCCAGGGCGGCAAAGGCGTTGCCACCGCTGCCGGGGTGCTGATGGTGCTGGACTGGCGCATCGGCCTGGGCACCGTCGTCACCTGGCTGGTGATCGCGTTCTTCTTCCGCTATTCGTCGCTCGCGTCGCTCGTCTCCGCGGCGTTCGCGCCGTTCGCGACCCTGCTGGTGCTCGGCTGGCAGGCGGCGCTGGTGGTGCTGGCGATGTC
Organism: uncultured Enterobacteriaceae bacterium; assembly: GCA_964576525.1. Classification (GTDB taxonomy): domain Bacteria; phylum Pseudomonadota; class Gammaproteobacteria; order Burkholderiales; family SG8-39; genus SCGC-AG-212-J23. The sequence goes on along the minus strand of CAZNVH010000003.1, from coordinate 5,423 downwards.
GGCGCTGCTCGCGTGGCGGCACAAGGGGAACATCGCCCGCCTCGCCGCGGGAACCGAATCGCGCCTCGGCGAGAAAAAATCTAGCCCGTCAGATCCCAGCGCGGTTTGACGCCGAAGGCGTGGTCTTGCATGCCAGTTCCATTCTTCAACTTGAAAGAAGCCGCCAGCGCGATCATGGCGCCGTTGTCGGTGCACAGCTCCGGTTCGGGATAGAAGACGTCGAAGCCGCGGCGCGCGCCCTCGGCGTCGAGCGCCGCGCGCAGCTGCTTGTTGGCGCCGACGCCGCCGGCGACCACCAGCCGGTGCACGCCGCTCGTTTCGAGCGCGCGCGCGCTCTTCGCCACCAGCACTTCCACGATCGCGTCCACGAAGCCGCGCGCCAGGTCGGCGGGCTCGGGGCGTTCCTTTCTCAGCGTCGTCAGCACAGCGGTCTTGAGTCCCGAGAAGCTGAAATCCAGGCCGCTTGCCAGCATCGGCCGGGGCAGGCGACAGCGCCCGGGCTTGCCCGTTTCGGCGAGCCGCGACAGGGCCGGGCCGCCCGGGTAGCCCAGGCCGAGGAGCTGGGCGGTCTTGTCGAACGCCTCGCCCGCGGCATCGTCCTGCGTGTCGCCGAGCAGCCGGTAGCTGCCCGGGCGATCCGCGTGCAGCAGCTGCGTGTGGCCGCCCGAGACGAGCAGCGCGACGAAGGGAAACTCCGGCGGCTTTGCCGAGAGCAGGGGCGAGAGCAGGTGGCCCTCCAGATGGTGGACGCCCACCGCGGGGATGCCGAGCGCAGCCGCCAGCCCGTGGGCGAACGAAGCGCCCACTAACAGCGCACCGGCGAGCCCCGGCCCCTCGGTGTAGCCGATGCCCCCCAATGAGTTGAGGTCCTGATTGCAGGACTTGAAAACCTTCCTGGTCAGCGGCACCAGGCGCCGGATGTGGTCGCGCGAAGCGAGCTCGGGCACCACCCCGCCGTAGGCCTCGTGCATGGCCGCCTGCGTATGCACCGCGTGCGCCAGCAGCCGCCCGGCGGCAGCGTCGTAAAGCGCCACTCCGGTGTCGTCGCAGGAGGTCTCGATGCCGAGGATCAGCATGAGGTGATTCTGATACAATTTGCGCCCCTTATCGGACCCGACATCAGATGCCGACCGTACGCGTGAAGGAAAACGAGCCGTTCGAGGTGGCGATGCGCCGCTTCAAGCGCACCGTGGAGAAGACCGGCCTGCTGACCGAGCTCCGTTCCCGCGAGTACTACGAAAAGCCGACCGCAGAGCGTAAGCGCAAGCTTGCCGCCGCGGTGAAGCGCCACCACAAGCGCTTGCGCAGCCAGATGCTGCCGCAGAAGATGTACTAGAAGTAACCGCCCCGCAAATCCCCCTCAAGCAGCAAATCACGGAAGACATGAAGACCGCCATGCGGGCGAAGGATAGCGCTCGCCTGTCGGCAATTCGTCTACTTTTATCTGGAATAAAACAACGCGAAGTCGACGAGCGCAAGGAGCTCACCGACGCCGAGGTGGTGTCGGTGATCGAGAAGATGATCAAGCAGCGGCGCGAGTCGATCGAGCAGTACGAGAAGGCGGCGCGCACCGACCTCGCCGACGTCGAGAAATTCGAGCTGCAGCTCCTCTCCGGCTACCTGCCGCAGCAGATGAGCGACAGCGAGATCGCCCAGGCGGTGGACGCGGCGGTGTCCGAAGCAAAACCCACTGGTATTAAGGACATGGGGAAAGTGATGGCGCTGCTCAAGCCCCGGCTTGCCGGCAAGGCCGACATGGGGAAGGTTTCTAGCCTAGTCAAAAGTAAGCTTTCGGGATAAAAACGGGGTGTGATCCCCGATTCGTTCAAGCAGGACCTGCTCAATCGGGTGGACATCGTGGAGGTGGTGCAGCGCTACGTCCAGCTGAGGAAGGGCGGCGCCAATTACCTCGGCCTGTGCCCGTTCCACAACGAGAAGAGCCCCTCCTTCACGGTGAGCCCGGCGAAGCAGTTCTATCACTGCTTCGGCTGCGGCGTGCACGGCAACGCCATCGGCTTCCTCATGGCCTACGCCTCGCTCGGCTACATCGACGCGGTCAAGGATCTCGCCTCGCAGGTCGGCATGCAGGTCCCGGAATCCCGGCCGCGCAGCCCCGAGGAGGCGGCGCGCAAGGAGCGCGAGCCCGACCTCACCGCGGTGATGGAGAAGGCGATGGACTTCTACCGCGGCGAGCTGAAGAAATCGCCGCGCGCGATCGACTACCTCAAGGGCCGCGGCCTGACCGGAGAGATCGCCGCGCGCTACCGGATCGGCTACGCGCCCGACGATTGGCAGGCCCTCAAGGGGGCTTTCGAGTATTCAAATTCTTCTCTGGTCGAGTGCGGGCTGGTCATCGACAACGAAGGCAAGCGCTACGACCGCTTCCGCGACCGCGTGGTGTTCCCGATCTTCAGCTCGCGCGGCATGGTGATCGGCTTCGGCGGCCGCATCATCGACCAGGGCGAGCCGAAATACCTGAACTCGCCGGAGACGCCGCTGTTCGAGAAGGGCCGCGAGGTTTACGGCCTGGTCCAGGCGCGCGACGCGATCCGCGCTGCCGGCCGCGTGCTGGTGGTCGAGGGCTACATGGATGTCGTGGCGCTGGCGCAGTTCGACGTCGGCTACTCGGTGGCGACGCTCGGCACCGCGACCACGCCGGTGCATGTCGCGAAGCTGCTGCGCCTCGCCGACGAGATCGTGTTCTGCTTCGACGGCGACGCCGCGGGGCGCAAGGCCGCCTGGCGTGCGCTCGAGGTGAGCCTGCCGCTCGCGCCGGACCACAAGCCGATCCGCTTCCTGTTCCTGCCCGAGGGCGAGGACCCCGACACCTACATCCGCAAGCACGGCAAGGAGGCGTTCGAGCTGCGGGTGCGCGAGGCGCAGACGCTCTCGCAATTCCTGCTGGCGCAGTTGCGCGCCGACGTGGACCTGACCAGCCCGGAAGGGCGCGCGCGTTTCCTGTCGGCGGCGAAGCCGCATGTCCAGAAGCTGGCGGCGCCGGCCCTGCGGGTGCAGCTGGTGAACGCCGTCGCCGAGCTCGGGCGCGTCTCCGATCCCGACATCCAGCGGTTGATGGAGCTGCCGCAAGCCCGCCGCTTCGAGCGGCAGGCACCGCCGCGCCGCAGCTGGGACGCGCCGCGCTCGCCGGAATGGAGCCTGCTGGCATGCCTTTTGACGGACCTCGGCATGGTCGAGCACATCGATCCGGCGCTGCTGACCCCGGATCTTCCGGAGACCCGGGCGCTCCTCGCGATCCGCGAGTTCTGGGAAGCCGCCGCCGAGGAACCGACGTTTCCGGTGCTGATCGACGGCTTGCAGGGGAATCCCAGCCTTGATCTGGTGCTAAACGCCCAGAGATATGGGGATGAGATGGGCTTCGACGAGGAGGCCGCGCGCGGCGAGTTCCGCAACGCCCTCGGCAAGCTCGAGCTCGCCCGGCGCCGCAGGGAATTGGACGAGCTGCGCGGGCGCGGCCAGATGTCCAAGGAAGACCTGGTGGTGTTCAACGAGAAGGTCAAAGCCTATAAACGGCTGCAGGGGGCACTTCCAAGTCCCTGAGCGGTCACCTATAATGCGCGGTTCGATTTTTGCCGCCGCATAAGGAAGGGATGAGGATGGTCCAGAAGCGCAAGAAGGCTAAGAAGGTCCGGGCGGCAAAGAAGAAGAAGGTCAAAGCGGTCAAGCAGCGCCTGAAGAAGAAGACGCGGCCGGCGAAAAGGCCCGCGGCGAAGAAGCTCGCCCGCAAGAGAGTTACCCGCACGGTCACGCGCGCGGTCAGCCGCGCGGCCACGCGCGCGTTGCCCGCGAAGGCCCGCAAGGTCGCGGCGCCGAAGCCCGCGGCCAAGGGCGCCGCTCCGGCAGCCGCTGCCGGCAAGACCAAGGCCCCGATCAAGACCAGCGCCAAGCAGGCGCTTGAGCTGCTGGAAGCGAAAGTCGCCGAGGTCAAGACCAAGGGCAAGCGCGGCCGTGGCGGGCGCCGCGGCAAGGACGCCTGGCTCATTCCCGCCGAGCTGCCGAAGGAAGACGCCGAGACGCGCCGCACGCGCCTCAAGAACCTGATCAAGCTCGGCAAGGAGCGCGGCTTCCTCACCTACTCGGAGATCAACGACCACCTGCCCGACGATCTGGTCGACGCCGAGCAGATCGAAGCCATCATCTCCACCTTCGGCGACATGGGCATCCAGGTCTACGACCAGGCGCCCGACCAGGAGACCCTGCTCATCGCCTCCGACGCCGCGCCGGTGGCGCAGCCCGACGAGGACGTCGAGGAGCAGGCCGAGGCGGCGCTGTCGACGGTCGACTCGGAATTCGGCCGCACCACCGACCCGGTGCGCATGTACATGCGCGAGATGGGCTCGGTCGAGCTGCTGACGCGCGAGGGCGAGATCGAGATCGCCAAGCGCATCGAGGAAGGCCTGCGCCACATGATCCTTGCGATCAGCGCCTGCCCGACCACGGTGCGCGAGATCCTCGACCTCGCCGACAAGGTGGAGAAGGACGAGCTGCGCATCGACGAGGTGGTCGACGGCCTGATCGACCCCAACGCCAAGGATAGCTTCGACCCGAAGAAGCACGAACCCGCGCCGGACGAGGAAGAGGCGCAGATCGAGGCGGAGGAAGGCGAGGACGAGGAAGCCGCCGAGGCGGCGCAGTCGGCCAGCATGCTCAAGCTGAAAGGCGAGGCGCTGGAGAAGTTCAACCGCATCCGGCGCCTGTTCGAGAAGATGCTGAAGGCGCTCGAGAACAAGGGCTCGAAGGACCGCGACTACCTGCGCGCGCGCGATCAGATCTCGACCGAGCTGATGACGATCCGTTTCACCGCGCGCACCGTCGAGCGGCTTTCGGACAGCGTGCGCAGCCTGGTCGACGAGGTGCGCCGCCACGAGCGCGGGATCCACGACCTGTCGGTCGAGAAGGCGCAGATGCCGCGCTCGCACTTCATCAAGGTGTTCGCCGGCACCGAGGGCTCGAAGCGCTGGCTCACCACCGAGATCAACGCCGAGCAGCCCTGGACCGAGGCGCTGCGCCGCATCGAGCCCTCGGTGCTCGAGCGGCTGTCCAATATCCAGGCGGTGCAGCAGAAGATCGGCATCTCGATCAAGGACCTGAAAGAGATCAACAAGCAGATGTCGACCGGCGAGGCCAAGGCGCGCCGCGCCAAGCGCGAGATGACCGAGGCCAACCTGCGCCTGGTGATCTCGATCGCCAAGAAGTACACCAACCGCGGCCTGCAGTTCCTCGACCTGATCCAGGAAGGCAACATCGGCCTGATGAAGGCGGTCGACAAGTTCGAATACCGCCGCGGCTACAAGTTCTCGACCTACGCCACCTGGTGGATCCGCCAGGCGATCACGCGCTCGATCGCCGACCAGGCGCGCACCATCCGCATCCCGGTGCACATGATCGAGACCATCAACAAGATG
>CAZNVH010000002.1:0-149305 GCA_964576525.1 uncultured Enterobacteriaceae bacterium | reverse complement strand
GGCCTGCATACTCGGGGAGCGCGCATGAGTGTCAAGAAGCTTTTCGATCTGGCCGGACGCACTGCCAGCATCACCGGCGGATCGCGCGGCCTTGGCCTGCAAATCGCCGAGGCGCTCGGCGAAATGGGCGCGAAGCTTCGGACGCGAGCAGCACCGCGAGGCCCTTCAGGTCCTCGTCGTTGCCCAGGCGCCGGTTCGGCATCAGGTCGCGGATCATCACCCCCGCCGTGTCGAGCGTCGCACGCGTCATCTTCGAGGGAAAGAAGCCCGGGCAGATCGCGTTCACGGTGATGCCGTGCACGCCCCATTCGGCGGCGAGCTGCCGCGTGAGGCCGACCAGGCCGTGCTTGGTCGCGGTGTAGGCGGCGGTCGGGGCGAAGCGCGGATCCTGGCCGATCAAGCCCGCCACCGAGGCGATGTTGATGATGCGGCCCCATTTCGCCGGGATCATCGATTCGCGCGCGACGATCTGCGTGAGGACGAAGGCGCCGCTCAGGTTGACGCTGACCAGCTTGTCCCAGGCCTCCAGCGGGTGCTCGGCGGCGGGCGCGCCCCAGGTGGCGCCGGCGTTGTTCACCAGGATGTCCACCTTGCCGAACTTCTTCAGCACCGCGTCGGCCAGCGGCTGGAGGGCCTCGCGCTTGCCGATGTCGCAGACGAATGCGCTGGCGTGCTTTCCGAGGCGGGAAACCGCCTGGTCGAGCTCGTCCTTCTTGCGCGCGGTGATGGCGATGCTCGCCCCCATCTCGCCGAGCGCTTCGGCGATCTGCAGGCCGAGCCCGCGCGACCCGCCGGTCACCAGCGCCACGCGCCCGCCCAGGTCGAAGAGCTGACGGACCGACATGCCCGAATCCTACAGTTAGAATCGTCCGCGTGACCACGCTAGCGATGTTCTCCGGCGGCATCGACAGCACCGCCATGCTGGTGAAGCTGCTCACCGAGGGCACGGACGAGCTGCGCGTGCACCACATCCGCATGGTCAACAAGGAAGGCCGGGACGGCGCTGAACAGCGCGCCGTCGAGGCCATCGTCGCGTACTGCCGCGGGCGCTACCGGCCGTTCCGCACCTCCGAATCGGCGCTCGATTTCCGCGGCCTCGAGGCGATCCCGATCGACTACCTGTCGATCGCCTTCGTCGCCTGCCAGGTGGCGATCGACACGCCCGGCTGCGCGCGCATCGCGCTCGGCTCGCTGGCGCAGGACACCGACATCGTGAACCGCAGCGCGCGCCAGCAGCGGGTCTTCGAAGAGATGTACGCCTGCTACCGCGCGCGCAAGCTCGGCGAGCCGCGCGTCGAGTGGATCTTTCCGGTGTATGACCGGCCGAAGTCCGAAATTGCTGCGGCGCTACCCGCCGAGCTGCTCGAGCTGACCTGGTCCTGCCGCCGGCCGGTACCCGTCCCCGGGGGGTTCCGGCCTTGTCAGGCCTGCAAGGCCTGCCGCGCGAGGGCCGACTTGCGCACCCCCGCTTTCGCCCCCCAGAATCAGGCCTCATAAGGGGAGGGGTCCCATGAGGTTCAGGCGGAACGATGCCCGCATACTCATCTACAGCCATGACACCTTCGGCCTCGGCCACCTGCGCCGCTGCCGGGCGATCGCGCATTCCCTCGTCGAGCGCTACAAGCAGCTCTCGGTCCTGATCCTGTCGGGCTCGCCGATCATCGGCAGCTTCGACTTCCGCGCGCGCGTCGACTTCGTGCGCGTGCCGGGGGTGATCAAGCTGCGCAGCGGCGAGTACACCTCGCTCAACCTGCACCTCGACATCCGCGAGACCATGTCGATGCGCGCCTCGATCATCCAGCACACCGCCGAGGCCTTCGAGCCCGACATGTTCATCGTCGACAAGGAGCCGGTGGGCCTGCGCGGCGAGCTCACGCAGACGCTGAAGATGCTCAAGCGCGGGGGCACGCGGCTGATCCTGGGCCTGCGCGACGTGATGGACGAGCCGCGCCTGCTCGAGCCCGAGTGGCAGCGCAAGAAGGCGCTGCCCGCGCTGCGCGACCTGTACGACGAGATCTGGGTGTACGGGCTGCCGCAGATCTGCGACCCGCTCGAAGGCATCTCGCTGCCGCGCAGCGTGCTGCAGAAGATGACCTATACCGGCTACCTGCATCGCGAGGTGCCGACGCACGGCGCGCCGCCGCGCATGCCGGAAATCACCCAGCGGCCCTATATCCTGGTCACGACCGGCGGCGGCGGCGACGGCGAAGGCCTGGTCGACTGGGTGCTGCGCGCCTATGAGCACGATCCGCTGCTGCCGTACCCGGCGCTGCTGGTGCTCGGGCCCTTCATGCAGTCCGAGCGCCAGGCCGAGTTCATGGACCGCGCCGCGCGGCTCAAACGCGTCGACGCCATCACCTTCCACAGCCAGATCGAGGCGCTGGTGGCGCGCGCCGCGGGCGTGGTCGCGATGGGCGGCTACAACACCTTCTGCGAGGTGCTGTCGCTCGACAAGCGCGCGCTGATCGTGCCGCGCACCGAGCCGCGCCTTGAGCAGTTCATCCGCGCCTCGCGCGCCGCCGAGCTCGGCCTGGTCAGCATGCTGTCCGACGACGGCAACCACGACCCGGCGGTGATGGCGGCGGCGCTGCGCGCCCTGCCGCGCCAGAACCTTCCCTCCGAGGTGGTGGTGCCCGGCCTGCTCGAGGGCCTGACCAACGTCGCGCGGCTGGTGGCGCCCTGGATCGAGCCGGCGAAGGTCGAGGTGCCGCAGAACCTCTCGCGCATCGGCTGAGTGCGGGTCGCTTTCGTCCTGAAGGGGTATCCGCGCCTCTCCGAGACGTTCGTCGCCCAGGAGATCGCGGCGCTCGAGCGCCGCGGGCTGGACATCCTCATCGTTTCGCTGCGCCGGCCGAGCGACGCGCGCCGCCACCCGGTGCACGGCGAGATCCGTGCGCGGATCCTGTACCTGCCCGAGTACCTGATCCTCGAACCGCTTCGCGTTCTGCGGGCCTGGTGGAAGGTTCGCGCCGGTAAAAGCTATAAAAGCGTTTTCTCGATCTGGTTGGGCGACCTGGCGCGCGACACAACCCCAAACCGCATCCGCCGTTTCGGCCAGGCGCTGGTGCTCGCGGCCGAACTGCCGAGCGACGTGGATCGGCTGCACGCGCACTTCCTGCATACGCCGGCTTCGGTGGCGCGCTATGCCGCGCTGCTGCGCGGCCTGCCCTGGAGCGGCTCGGCGCACGCCAAGGACATCTGGACCACGCCCGAGTGGGAGAAGCGCGAGAAGCTCGCCGCCTGCGACTGGCTGGTCACCTGCACGGCGGCGAACCGCGAGCACTTGCAGGCGCTCGCGCCCGAGGGGCGCGTGGAGCTTGTGTACCACGGCATCGATTTTTCGCGTTTTTCAAGAATGTCTTTTTCAACTCCAAATACCCGTGACGGCCGCAATCCGGCCGACCCGGTGCTGATCCTGTCGGTCGGGCGCCTGGTGGAGAAGAAAGGAACCGAGGTGCTGCTCGCCGCCCTGGCCCGCCTGCCCGCTACGCTGCATTGGAGGTTCATCCACGTCGGCGGCGGCCCGCTCGCGCGGCGCCTCAAGCGGCGCGCGCGGGCATTGGGGATTTCTTCCCGGGTGAAGTGGCGGGGCGCGCTGGCCCAGGACGAACTGCTGGCCGAATACCGGAAGGCCGACCTTTTCGCGCTCGCCAGCCGCATCGCGCGCGACGGCGACCGCGATGGCCTGCCGAACGTGCTGATGGAAGCGCAGAGCCAGGGACTCGCCTGCGTGGCGAGCCGCGTGTCGGCGATCCCGGAGCTGATCCGCGACGGGCAGACGGGCGTGCTGGTGGAGGAGAACCACCCCGCCGCGCTGGCGCGCGCGCTCGAAGCGCTGATCATTAGCCCGGCGCGGCGCCGCGTGCTCGGCCAGGCGGGGCAGTCGAGGGTCGTCGAGTCCTTCGGGCTCGACGCGAACATCGAGCGGCTCGCGGCCAGGTTTGGCCTTGCCGCGGCCGGTGCGAATCGCCTTTTACGCACCGCTTAAGCCGCCGACCCACGGTACGCCCTCGGGCGACCGCCGGGTCGCCGGGCTGCTGATGGACGCGCTGGAGCGCACCGGAGAGCAGGTCGAGCTGGTATCGACTTTCCGCAGTTTCGACGCCGACGGCGACGCGGCGCGGCAGGAAGCGCTGCGCCGCCAGGGCGGCGCGCTGGCGCAGCAGCTGGCGGCGGGGTGGCGCGGCGCGCCGCCGGGCCAGCGCCCCGATCTCTGGTTCACCTACCACGTGTACTACAAGGCGCCCGACTGGCTCGGGCCCGCGGTCAGCGCCGCGCTGGGCATCCCCTACGTCATCGCCGAGGCTTCGTACGCGCAGAAGCGTGCCGACGGTCCCTGGGCGCTGGGCCACGAAGCCACCGTAGAGGCAATCCGCTCCGCGCGTTTGGTGCTGGCGCCGTCGCGCGACGACGTCGCCGGGCTCGCGGCGCTGGTCGCGAAAGAGCGCCTGGTGCATCTGCCGCCGTTCGTCGACGTCGCGCCCTATGACGCGGCGCTGCGCAAGCGAGAGGCGCATCGCGCGCGGCTCGCGCGCGAGCACGCGCTCGATCCGGCCGTGCCCTGGATCGCGGTCGCCGCGATGATGCGCCCCGGCGACAAGCTCGCCTCGTACCGCGCGCTCGCCGGCACGCTGGCGCAGCTGACCGATCTTCCCTGGCGCCTGCTGGTCGCCGGCGACGGCTCCGCGCGGCGCGAGGTCGAGGGCGCCCTGGCGCAGGCCGCGCCCGGGCGCGCCTGCTATCTCGGGATCGTGGAAACGCGGCGGCTCGCCGAGGTCTTCGCGGCTTGCGACCTCTATGCCTGGCCGGCGGTGAACGAGGCCTACGGCATGGCGATGCTCGAAGCGCAGGCGGCCGGCCTCGCCGTGGTCTCCTCGGCCACGCGCGGCGTGCCCGACGTGGTGATCCACGGGCGCACCGGGCTGCTGACGCAAAGCGACGGCGAATTCGCGCAGGCAGTGCGGGAGCTGCTCACGGACCCGGCCCGGCGCGCGGCGCTGGGTCGCGCCGCCGCGGCCCACATCGCCGCGGAGCGCAGCCTCGACGCGGCCGCGCGCCGCTTGCACAACCTGCTCGCGGCGCTATGACCGCGCTTGCGCTGCTGCGCCACGGCGAGACCGCGTGGAGCCGGGAGGGGCGTATCCAGGGCCGCGCGGACGTTCCCCTGCTTGCCGGGGTTTCGTGCCGCCTTCCGGAACCGTGCCGCGGTATGCGCATCGTCACAAGTCCGCTCGCCCGATGCGTACAGACCGCGGCGCTGCTCGGCGCTCCGGATGCGGCGCGCGAGCCACGCCTGGCGGAAATGCACTGGGGTGCGTGGGAGGGCCGCCGCATCGATGAGCTGCGACGCGAGCTCGGCGCGGCGTTTACCGAGAACGAAAACCGCGGCTTCGACTTCCGGCCGGAAGGAGGAGAGAGTCCGCGGGAAGTGCTGGCGCGGGTTTCCCAGTGGATTTCCTCTCTTTCGGAATCGACGCTGGCCATCACCCACCGCGGCGTGATCCGGGTGGTGCTGGCGCAGGCCACCGGTTGGGACATGCTCGGAAAGCCTCCCGTAAAGCTCGACTGGGACGCGGTGCACCTGTTCCGCCTGGACCGCGAGGGCGGGCCGCGGGTCGATCGCCTGAACCTGAAGTGAAAGTCTTCTTCTACGTCCAGCACCTGCTCGGCATCGGGCACCTGAAGCGCGCCTGGGCGCTGGCGCGCGCGCTGACCGCGGCCGGGTTCGACGTCACGCTCGCGAGCGGCGGCCACCCGGTGGAGGGCATTCCGGTCCTGCAACTGCCGCCGGCATCGAGCGACGCTTCCTTCAAGCACCTCCTCGACGAGCACGGCAAGCCGGTGGACGACGCCTGGAAGCGCCGGCGCCGCGAGGCGCTGCTCGAGGCGTACCGGGGGAGCAAGGCCGATGTTCTGCTGATCGAGCTGTTTCCGTTCGGGCGCCGCCAGATGCGCTTCGAGTTGGTTCCCCTCCTGGATACGGCGAAAGCAGCGCCGCGCCGGCCGCTCGTGGTGTGCTCGGTGCGCGACCTCATCCAGCCGCGCCCGGCGCGCGAGGACGAGATGCTCGAGTGCTTCGAGCACTACTTCGACCGGCTGCTGGTGCACGGCGACCCGCGCGTCGCGACCTTCGAGCGCAGCTTCGGAAGCGCGGCGCGCCTCGCCGGGCGGTTGCACTACACGGGGTATGTCGTTCAGGAACAGAGTCAAGCGGGGGAGGCGGGAACCGGCGAAGTGCTGGTTTCGGCCGGCGGCGGCGCAGTCGGGCGGCGGCTCCTGGAGACTGCGCTGGAAGCGCGCGCGCTCAGCGCGTTGCGCGGCGCGACGTGGCGCGTCCTGGCTGGCGTCAATGCTCCCGGCTTCGATGAGCTCGCCGCGCGCGCTCCCGCTGGGGTGATCGTCGAGCGCTCCCGGAACGATTTCACGTTGCGACTCAGAAATTGCGTGCTTTCAGTGAGCCAGGCCGGGTACAACACGGTATTGGAGACGCTACAGGCGGGCGCCCGTGCGGTGCTGGTCCCCTTCGCGGGCGGCGCCGAGTCCGAACAAACGCTGCGTGCGACATTGCTGGCGGAGAGGGGGCTGCTGGACGTGGTTGAGGAGGCTTCGCTTACACCGGCCGTGCTGGCGGCGGCGATCGACCGCGCCGCGGCGCGCCCGCGCCCGTCCGCCGCGGCGATCGACCTCGACGGCGCGCGCGCGAGCGCCGAGCTGCTGCGCGAATGGACGGCATGACCTGGGGGGAGTTCGTGGACGAGATTGCGCGCCGGCGCGCCGCCGGCGCGCCGGTCGAGTTCTGGTGGCGCGACGACGACGCGGCGGCCGTTTCCCCTTCCTTGAAGCAATTGCTCGCGCTTTCAGAAACCCATCGAATCCCCTTGTCTCTCGCGGTCATCCCCGAAACCGCCGACCCGGAGTTATTCGGCCTGCTGCACGAGCGTGTCACCGTGATACAGCACGGCACCGACCATCGCAATCGCGCCGCGCCCGGAGAAAAGAAGACCGAGTACCCGCCCGCCGAGCCGATCGAGCCGGCGCTGGCGCGCATCGCGGATGGCCTGGGCAGGCTGCGCGCGTTTGCCGGCCAGAAGCTCGTGCCGGTACTCGCGCCGCCGTGGAACCGCGTGCGCCAGGACCTGCTGAAGAAGCTGCCCGCGATCGGCATTCGCGGCGTGAGCGGGTACGGCGCGCGCGCGAGCGCCGAGCCCGCGCCCGGACTGCGCCAGGTCAACACGCACGTCGACCTCGTGGCTTGGGACGCGGGCCGGCGCTTCATCGGCGAAGCTGCGGCGCTCGAGCTGGTTCTCAAGAACCTGTCCAATGAAGAACCCCTAGGCTGGCTCACGCACCACGCGGTGCACGACGCCGCCGCGTGGGAATTCCTCGAACAGCTTTTCACGCTTGCGGACGCGCGCTGGCTCTCGGCCATGGAAGCCTTCTCGTATACTGCCCCGGCGCATGGCTGCTGACCTGCTCACCGTCCGCGACCTCAAGGTCCATCTCGCAGTCGATGCCGGCACGGTGAAGGCGGTCGACGGCGTGTCGTTCCGCGTCCCGGCCGGCGGCACGGTGGCGCTGGTGGGCGAATCGGGCTCGGGCAAGTCGGTGGTGGCGCAGTCGATCATGGGCATCCTGCCGCGCATCGCGCGCATCGAGTCGGGCGAAATCATCTTCCGGGATCCCAAATTTTCTTCTGAAGCAGATATATCCCGCCTGGACCCCGGCGGGCGCGCCATGCGGGAGATCCGCGGCGGGCGCATCTCGATCATCTTCCAGGAGCCGATGACGGCGCTCTCGCCGCTGCACACCATCGGCAACCAGATCGGCGAGGCGCTGGCGCTGCACCGCGACGCCGGCAAGGGCGAGCGCCGCGCCGCGGTGATCGAGATGCTGCGCCTGGTCGGCTTTCCCGACCCGGCGAAGGCCGAGCACACCTATCCGTTCGAGCTCTCGGGAGGCCTGCGCCAGCGCGCGATGGTCGCCATGGCACTGGTCTGCCGGCCGGCGCTGCTGGTCGCGGACGAACCGACCACGGCGCTCGACGTCACCATCCAGGCGCAGATCCTGCAGCTCATCAAGCAGCTGCAGGGCGAGCTGGGCATGGCGGTGCTGCTGATCACCCACGACCTCGGCGTGGTCGCCAACATGGCCGACGAGGTGGTGGTGATGCACCGCGGCCGCGTCATGGAGGCGGGCGCGGTCGCCGACATCTTCCGCGAACCCGGCCATCCCTACCTCAAGGCGCTGATGCGCGCGGTGCCGCGCTTCAACATGGCGCCGGGCGAGCGCCTGACGCCGATCCGCGACGTGCAGGTCACCACCGGGTATCTCATCGCCGGGGCGAGCGGCATCCAGCGCAGCCTGAACGCGCCGCTGCTGGAGGTGAAGGGCCTCAGCAAGCGCTTCGCGACGCGCAAGGACTCCTTCCTCGGCGGCAAGCCGGGAGGCGGGCTGCTCGCGGTCGACGACATGAGCTTCGGGGTGGCGGTGGGCGAATGCCTGGGGCTGGTGGGAGAGTCCGGCTGCGGCAAGACCACCACTGCGCGCATGATCCTGCGCTCGGTGGTGCCGGATTCCGGCAGCATCGTATTCCACGAGCGCAACGGGCCGCGCACGGTGCTCGCGCTGAAGGGGCCCGAGCTGTTCGCCTACCGCCGCAAGGTGCAGTTCGTGTTCCAGGATCCCTTCGGCTCGCTCAACCCGCGCATGACGGTGGGCGAGATCGTGAGCGAGCCGCTGCTGATCCACGGCATCGGCGACAAGGACGAGCGCTTCGAGCGCGTGAAGGAGCTGATGGGCCTGGTCGGCCTCGATCTGCGCCACCTGCGGCGCTACCCGCACAGCTTCAGCGGCGGGCAACGCCAGAGGATCGGCATCGCGCGCGCGCTCGCGCTCGGCCCGGAGCTGCTGATCTGCGACGAGCCGGTGTCGGCGCTCGACGTCTCGGTGCAGGCGCAGGTGCTCAACCTGCTCGCCGACCTGCGCAACGCGCTCGGCCTCACCTACATCTTGATCTCGCACAACCTCGCGGTGGTGAACTACCTCGCCGACCGCATCGCGGTGATGTGCGCCGGGCGCATCGTCGAGCTGGCGCCGGCGGCGGAGCTGTTCGCGAACCCGGTGCATCCGTACACCAAGGCGCTGCTCGCCGCGGTGCCGGAGCCTGACCTCGCGCGCAAGCTCGACTTCGACGCGCTAATGCAGGGCAAAGCGTCCGACCCGGCCGCCTGGCCGGCGCAGTTCCGCATCGCCGGCGACTCGCGGCCGCAGATGCAGGAGATCGGCAAGGGACACCTAGTGAGGGCTGCCTGAAGTCTCTATTGACCTTCTTGTGTCTAGCGGCGCCCGCAGCGGCGGCACTGGCGCTGAACCCGCTCGAACCTCCCATGCTGCAGGGCGAGGTCGCGACCGGAAAGCTGCCGCCGGTGGAGAAGCGCCTGCCGCAGCCGCCGCTGGTGGTGCGCATGGACCATCCCGGCCAGCACGGCGGCACGCTGCACAGCCTGGTGGGCCGCGCCCGCGACACGCGCCTGCTGGTGGTCTACGGCTACGCGCGGCTCGTCGGCTACGACCGCAACCTCAACATCGTGCCCGACATCCTCGAGAGCCTCGAGGTCCAGGAGGGGCGCGTCTTCACCCTGCGACTGCGCCGGGGCCATCGCTGGTCCGACGGCCACCCGTTCACCGCCGAGGATTTCCGCTACTACTGGGATGACGTGGCGAACCACAAGGAGCTCTCGCCCGCCGGTCCGCCGCGCGACCTGCTGGTCGAGGGCAAGCCGCCCAAGTTCGAGGTGCTCGGCGACACCGCGGTGCGCTACACCTGGCACAAGCCCAACCCGCATTTCCTGCCGCGCCAGGCCGGGGCGTCGCCGCTGTTCATCTACCGCCCGGCGCATTACCTGAAGCAGTTCCACAAGAAGTACTCGGAAAAGGTGAGGAAGGCCGAGGCCGACGGCACGGCGAAGCGGCGCTGGTCGGCGGTGCACAACCGCGCCGACAACCTCTACGAGTCCGACAACCCGGACCTGCCGACGCTGCAGCCGTGGGCGAACAGCACGCGGCCGCCCGCCGACCGCTTCGTCGCGGTGCGCAACCCCTATTTCCACCGCGTCGACGAGAACGGCCGCCAGCTGCCGTACATCGACCGCTTCGTGCTCGCGGTGGCCGACGCCAAGCTGATCCCGGCCAAGACCGGGGCGGGCGAGGCCGACCTGCAGGCGCGCGACGTGCACTTCAACAACTACACCTTCCTCAAGCAGGGCGAGAAGCAGAACGCCTACCGCACGCTGCTGTGGCGGCCGGGCAAGGGGGCGCACTTCGCGCTGTTCCCGAACCTGAACGCGAACGACCCGGTGTGGCGCGCGGTGCTGCGCGACGTGCGCTTCCGCCGCGCGCTGTCGCTGGCGATCGACCGCTCGCTCGTCAACCAGGTGCTGTACTTCGGCCTGGCGCTCGAGTCGAACAACACCGTGCTGCCGCAGAGTCCGCTGTTCCGCGAGAGCTACCAGAGCCGCTGGGCGCGCTACGACCGCAAGGCGGCGGCGCAGCTGCTCGACCAGATGGGCCTCAAGCGCGGGCGCGACGGCGTGCGCCGGCTGCCCGACGGGCGGCCGCTCGAGATCATCGTCGAGACCGCGGGCGAGAGCACCGAGCAGACCGATGTCCTCGAGCTGATCCGCGAGACCTGGCGCGAGGTCGGCATCAAGCTGTTCAGCAAGCCCACGCAGCGCGAGGCCTTCCGCAACCGCATCTTCGCCGGCGAGACGCTGATGTCGGTGTGGAGCGGGATCGAGAACGGCCTCGCCACGCCCGAGACCAACCCCGACGAGCTCGCGCCCACCAGCCAGCTGCAGCTGCAATGGCCGAAGTTCGGCCAGTATCTCGAGACCGGCGGCAAGTCGGGCGAAGCGGTCGACCTGGAGGAAGTGAAGGAGCTGGCGCGCCTGCACCAGGCGTGGCTCGAAAGCGCCAGCCGCCAGGAGCGCGAGCGCATCTGGCATGCGATGCTCGAGCTGCACGTCGAGCAGCAGTTCGTGATCGGCGTGATCGCGGGCGTGCCGCAGCCGGTGGTGGTGCGCCAGACGCTGATGAACGTGCCCGAGCACGGCTTCTACAACTGGGATCCGGGCGCGTTCTTCGGCATCTACCGTCCGGACACGTTCTGGTTTAGGTAAATGCTGCGATACACGCTGCGCCGCGTTCTGATCATGCTGCCCACGCTGCTGGTGATCAGCATCGTCACCTTCGTCATCATCCAGCTGCCGCCGGGCGACTTCCTCTCCAACCAGATCGCCGAGCTGCAGAGCCAGGGCGACAAGGCGGCGCTGGAGAAGGCCGAGTTCCTGCGCAAGCAATACGGCCTGGACAAGCCCTTCGTCGAGCAATACGCGATCTGGGTCGGCGCCTGGCCGGGCGAGAACGGCTTCTCCGGGCTGCTGCAGGGCGACCTCGGCTGGTCGTTCGAGTACGACCTGCCGGTGAGGGAGGTGGTCGGCGACCGGCTGCTGCTGTCGTTCATCCTCAACTTCTCGGTGATCCTGTTCACCTGGGCGGTGGCGTTCCCGATCGGCTTCTACGCCGCGACGCGCCAGTACAGCTGGGGCGACCACGGCCTGACCTTCCTCGGCTACGTCGGCCTGGCGACGCCGAACTTCCTGCTCGCGCTGGTGCTGATGTACTTCGCCAACGTGCAGTTCGGCCTGTCGATCGGCGGCATCATGGCGCCCGAGTACCTCGGCCAGCCGTGGAGCCTCGGCAAGGCGCGCTCGGTGATCGAGCACCTGTGGATCCCGGTGATCGTCATCGGCACCTCGGGCACCGCCGGCATGATCCGGCGGCTGCGCGCCAACCTGCTCGACGAGCTGCAGAAGCCCTACGTGGTCACCGCGCGCTCCAAGGGCATGCCCGAGTTCCCGATGCTGGTGAAGTACCCGCTGCGCATGGCGCTCAACCCGTTCATCGCCGACATCGGCAACCTGCTGCCGAGCGTGATCTCGGGCTCGGCCATCGTCGCGGTGGTGCTGTCGCTGCAGACCTCGGGGCCGATGCTGCTCGAGGCGCTGCGCAGCCAGGACCAGTACCTCGCCGGCTCGTTCCTGATGTTCCTGTCGCTGCTCACCGTCATCGGCATGTTCGTCTCCGATGTGCTGCTGGCGGCGCTCGACCCGCGGATTCGCCTTACCGGGGGAGCGGCCAAATAAAGCTCGAACACTACGTTTCCGCGGAGCCTTTCGAGCCCCACGCCGCCGAGGCGCTGACGCCCGAGCAGGAGCGCTTCTACCGCGCCTCGCAGTGGCAGATCATGTGGTGGAAGTTCCGGCGCCACCGCATCGCGGTGATCGCCGGGGCGATCCTGCTTGCGTTCTACGCCTCGACGCTGGTGAGCGAGCTGATCGCGCCCTACAACCTGCACACGCGCGACACGCGCCACATCTACGCGCCGCCGCAGCGCGTGCATTTGTTCCACCAGGGCAGCTTCGTCGGCCCCTTCGTCTACGGCTACAACATGCGCCTCGACATGCAGACGCTGAAGCGCGAGTACCAGGACGACCCGGCGGCGGTGCAGCGCGTGCGCTTCTTCTGCCTCGGCGACGCCTACGAGTTCTGGGGATTCGCCGCCGGGCGCTTGCATTTCGCCTGCCCGGCCGAAGGCGGCACGCTGTACCTGCTCGGCACCGACCGTCTCGGCCGCGATCTGTTCTCGCGCATCGTCTACGGCACGCGCATCTCGCTCACCGTGGGCCTGTTCGGCATCGCGGTGAGCTTCCTCATCGGCATCACGCTCGGCGGCATCTCGGGCTTCTACGGCGGCTGGATCGACAACGTCATCCAGCGCTTCATCGAGATGGTGCGCTCCTTCCCCGAGCTGCCGCTGTGGATGGCGCTGTCGGCGGCGCTGCCGGTGAACTGGAGCCCGATCCTGGTGTACTTCGGCATCACCATCATCCTCGGGCTGCTCGACTGGCCGGGACTGGCGCGCGCGGTGCGCTCGAAGCTTCTGGCCTTGCGGGAAGAAGATTTTGCGACGGCCGCGGTCCTCATGGGCGCGAGCCCGGCGCGCGTCATCCGCCGCCACCTGCTGCCTTCGTTCGCCAGCCACCTCATCGCCTCGGCGACGCTTTCGGTGCCGGCTATGATTTTGGGCGAAACTGCCCTTTCTTTCCTGGGATTGGGATTAAGGCCACCCATCACAAGCTGGGGCGTGCTGCTCAACGAGGCGCAGAACATCAACGTCGTCGCGCTCTACCCCTGGCTCATGCTCTCCGTGCTGCCGGTGTTCATTGTTGTCCTCGCCTTCAACTTCTTCGGCGACGGCCTGCGCGACGCGGCCGACCCCTACAGCAGCGCCGCCCGCACCTAAACCAGGGACAGACCACGTTTTCTTGACGCGCCGACCCGCCCGGCATAGCGTCAGGCTCGGGGAGGTGGCGGATGAAGCGGCGCAAACTGGTTCTCGCACTGGCAGGGATGTGCGCCGCTCCGCTGGTGCACGCCCAGCAGCGCGCAAAGCTGTCGCGGGTCGCGGTGATGAGCGCTCCGCCTCTGCCCAATCCGCTCACCGATGCGTTTCGCCGCGGCATGCTGGAGTTGGGCTACGCCGAAGGGGAAAGCGTCGCGTTCGACTTCCGCAGCGCAGAGGGACGTCCTGAGCGATTTCCCTCCATCGCCGCAGACATCGTCAAAACCAACCCCGACGTCATCCTCTCCGGCGGTGGCGCGCCGTCGGTGCGAGCCGCGATGCGCGCCACCAAGTCGATCCCGATCGTATTCCCGGCATCGGGCGACCCGGTGGGCGAGGGGCTGGTCCAAAGCCTGAGCCGGCCCGGGGGGAACGTCACCGGCTTCTCGATCCTCAGTCCGGAAATCAGCGGCAAGCGCGTGCAGCTGGTCAAAGACCTGATGCCCGGGGTCAGGCGCATCGCCATCTTCCAGGATCCGGTACTGAGAAGCGGCATAGACCAGATCAGCGCATCCGAG
Organism: uncultured Enterobacteriaceae bacterium; assembly: GCA_964576525.1. Lineage (GTDB taxonomy): Bacteria > Pseudomonadota > Gammaproteobacteria > Burkholderiales > SG8-39 > SCGC-AG-212-J23. Next base: position 135,325 of record CAZNVH010000002.1, on the reverse strand, counting down.
GAGGCGGCGCGCAGCATCGGCGTGCAGGTCATGGTCCTCAGTCCGGCGGGGCCCGAAGACTACGAGAGCAACTACGCCGTCGCCATGAACGCCGGCGCCGAAGCGTTGATCGTGCTTCCCTCGTCTTCTTTCAATGCGAACCGGCAGCAGTTGGTCGCGCTGTCGGCGCGGCACCGGATGCTGACGATCTGGGAGAATCGCCTGTTCGCCGAAGCCGGTGGCCTCGTTTCCTACGGCGCCGACATCCCGGGCCTGTATCGCGCCGCGGCGCGTCAGGTCGACCGGATCCTCAAAGGCGCGAAGCCTTCCGACATGCCTGTCGAAAGAGCGTCCAAGATCGACCTCGTGATCAACCTGAAGGCGGCCAAGGCGTTGGGGATTTCCATCCCGCCGGCGTTTCTCGTGCAAGCAGACCATGTCATTCAATAAGGGAAACGCATGGAAGATCGAGTAGCGGATTTGCGCGCGCGCTGGACGCCGGAGGCGACGGCGGCGGCGGTCGATCCCTACAGCAGCGCCGCCCGGACCTAGAATAGCGGCCGGGGGAGGGATATGGACCGGCGGGGGTTCCTGATCGGCGGCTTGGCTGCGCTCGCGAGCGGCAACGCGGCCGCGCAGCGCAGCTACCGCATCGCGATTTTGGTTCACGGCACGGCTCGCTCCTATGCGGGACGGTTCGACGCGCTGCGCGCGGGTTTGAAGGAGTACGGCTATGCCGAGGGCCGGAACCTGACCATCGTTGCCCGCTGGAACGACGCCGGCCTGGAACGACTCCCGGACCTGGCGGCGGAGCTGCTGCGCGAGAAGCCCGACGTGTTCGTCTGCGCACCGACGCTTTCCAGCGCGGCCGTGCAGAAGCACAGCCGCAGCGTGCCGATCGTCCAGGCTAACGGCGCCGGCATGGTGAAGCTCGGCCTGGCGAAGAGCTTCGCGCGCCCGGGCGGCAACGTCACCGGGGTCGAGACGCAGACCGAAGAACTGACACCCAAGCACATTGAACTGCTGAAAGCCGTCGCCCCCCGCACCTCGCGCCTGGCGGTGCTGAACACCGGCAACTACGTTTTTCACCACGAAGCATGGCGCGCGGCGCGGAAGACGGCGGAAGCGCTGATGATCGAGCTGATCGACGTGCGCGTCGGCGCGAGCGCCGATCTCGCGCGCTTGCCGGCAATGTGCGGCAAAGGCGCCTGCGACGCGCTGTACGTGATGCCCGACCCGGACCTGATCAACTGGCGCGCGCAAATCGTCGAGCATGCGGCGCGCCTGCGCCTTCCTGCGGTGTACTTCCAGCCCGAGTTCGTGCAGGAGGGCGGTTTGATGAGTTACTCGGCCAACATCGAGGACATGTGGCGACGCGCCGCGGGCTACGTCGACAAGATATTCAAGGGCGCGAAGCCGGGCGAGTTGCCGATCGAGCGGCCGCTGAGGTTCGATCTGGTGATCAACCTGAAGACGGCGAAGTCGCTCGGGCTCACCATCCCGGGCGACGTGCTGGCGCGCGTCGACCGGGCGATCGAATGACGGCGAAGGCCACGACCAGGAAAACCGGCCCCGCGGCCGGACTGCAGGCGCTGCGCAAATCACTCGAGCGCGAAAAGGCAAAGAGCGCGCGGCTTGAGAAAAAGCTGACCGAGGCGCTCGAGCGGCAGACGGCGACCGCCGAGATCCTTCGCGTACTCGGCGGGTCCATGACCGACACGCAGCCGGTATTCGACGCGATTGTGAAGAACTGCCGCGACCTCTTCAAGAACAGCGGAGTCATGCTGCGGCTCGCCGCCGACGGTCGCCTGCACGTCAAAGCGAGCGTCGACTACCCGACCGTGGGGTCGCTGCCAATCGACCGTACCAGCGCCATCGGGGCTTGCGTGGTCGATGGGCGCACGATCCACTTCCCGGATCTCGAAGAGGCGGCAAAGGAGTTTCCGCGAATCCGGCAGCTGGGCCTGAAACACGGCTTCCACTCGGGAATCTACGCGCCGCTGATGCATGGCGGGAAGGCCATCGGCGGCATGTCGGTGCTGCGCCGGGAGCTGGGCGGTTTCGACGACAAGGACGTGCAGCTGTTCAACACTTTCGCCGACCAGGCGGTGATCGCGATCGAGAATGTGCGCCTATTCAACGAGACCAAGGAGGCGCTCGAGCGGCAGACGGCAACGGCGGAGATTCTGAAGGTGATCAGCAGCTCGCCGACGGACGTGCAGCCCGTCTTCGACATCATCGGGCGGCTGGCGGAAAAACTGTGCGCGGCCGAGATCAGCGTCGTATCGAGGTTTGACGGCGCGCTGATCCAGCTAGCGGCCCTCCACGGCGTGGCCAAGGAGGCTGTAGAGACGGTGCGGCGTGTGTTCCCGATGCGGCTGGACGAGGAGTCGGTGACGGCGCGAACGTTCCGGAAGTCTGCCGTCGTGCATATCGCGGACGTCCTCGCCGACCCTGAATATGCGCAGAAGCACACAGCACGCGCGGGCGGCTGGCGAGGCGCCCTCGGGGTGCCGATGGTCCGCGAGGGTCAGGTCATCGGCGTGATTTTCGTGGCGCGGACGACTCCGGGTTACTTCGCCGACGCGCAGGTCGAACTGCTCCGGACGTTCGCCGATCAGGCGGTGATCGCGATCGAGAACGTGCGGCTGTTCAACGAAACAAAGGAGGCGCTCGAGCGGCAGACGGCGACGGCGGACATCCTAAAGGTCATCGCAAGTTCGCCGTCGGACGTCCAGCCGGTTTTCGACACCATCGTGAAGAGCGCACTCGCGCTTTGCAAGGGCATGTACGCAAACGTATTCCGCTACGACGGTGGGTTGCTGCATTTCATGGCCACCGAGAACCTTGCTCCGCGGGGTCTGGAATTTCTGAAGGCCAAGTATCCGATGCGACCCGATGCCTCGCAGGCATCCGGCAGAGTCATTCTCACTAAGGCGGTGGTTCGCATCGAGGATTCGTTTCTCGATCCCCACTACGATCCAAGCGGGGTCAGGAGCGGGGGTTGGCGGCGCATGCTCGGCGTGCCGATGTTGCGCGAGAACACACCGCTCGGGGTCATCGTGGTGGCATGGGACGAACCCGGGCCTATCGTGAAGCACCATGAGGAGCTGCTCCAGACCTTCGCCGACCAGGCGGTGATCGCGATCGAGAACGTGCGCCTGTTCAACGAGACGAAGGAGGCGCTCGAGCGGCAGACGGCGACGGCGGAGATCCTGCAAGTCATCGGAAGTTCGCCGACGGACGCGCAGCCGGTGTTCGATGCGATCGTAAACAGTGGAGTGCGGCTGTTCCCGGGCGCAATGATCACCGTGGCGCGTCCCGACGGCGGGACCGTGCGGGCGGCGGCGATCGCGCACGAGGACACCACAATGGTCGCTGGATGGAGAGAGAGATTCACGACTCCGCTCTCCCGCGATCGCCTGCACGCCGCGGCGATTCTCGACGCCAAGCTCATCGATTTTCCGGACGCGGAAGCCGAGAAGGACGGACCGCTCGGGCCGGGCGTCCGCAACTTCCTTCTGAGCGGCAATCGCGCGGTCACGATCATGCCGATGCTGCGCGGCGAGGGCGCCATCGGCGCAATCAGCGTGACACGCGCCGTTCCCGGGCCCTTGAGCGACAAGCAGATAGCCATATTGCGCACCTTCGCCGACCAGGCGGTGATCGCGATCGAGAACGTGCGGCTGTTCAAGGAGCTGCAATCGCGCACCGAGGCGCTGACGCGCTCGGTCGGGCAGCTCACCGCGCTGGGCGAGGTGGGGCAGGCGATCAGCTCGACGCTGGATCTGGGGACGGTGCTGAAGACGATCGTGTCGCGCGCCGTGCAGCTCACGGGGCTGAACGGCGGCTCGATCTACGAGTTCGAGGAGGGCAGCGGCGATTTTCATTTGCGCGCCGCCGAGAACATGCCTGAGGAGCTGGTCGAGGTGTACCGCAGGATGCCGATCCGGCTCGGCGAGGGCATCGTCGGCGGCGCGGCGGCCAGGCGCGAACCGATGCAGGTCCCGGACATCCAGGACCAGAGCTACCAGACCCGCTACCGCGAACTGCTCATCCGCCAGGGCTACCGGGCGATTCTCGCGGTGCCGCTGCTGCGCGACGAGCAGATCATCGGGGCGCTCACCGTCAGCCGGAACGAGCCCGGCGCGTTTGCGCCCGAGGTGGTGGAGCTGCTCAAGACCTTCGCCACCCAGTCGGCGCTGGCGATCCAGAACGCGCGGCTGTTCCGCGAGATCGGGGAGAAGGGCAGGCAGCTCGAGGTGGCGAGCCGGCACAAGTCGGACTTCCTCGCCAGCATGAGCCACGAGCTGCGCACGCCGCTCAACGCCATCCTCGGCTTCAACGAGATGATCCTCGGCCAGATCTACGGCGAGGTGCCGGCCGAGATGCTGGAGCCGCTCGCCGACATCCAGGCGAGCGGCAAGCACCTGCTGCGCCTGATCAACAACGTGCTCGACCTCGCCAAGATCGAGGCCGGAAGGATGGAGCTCGCGCTCGCGGATTACTCGGTTCATGACACGGTGGAGAGCGTTCGCTCCACGCTGCGCCCGCTCGCTACCGACAAGGGGCTCGAGTTCGTCACCGCGGTTCCGCATGACTTGCCGCTCGCCTACGGCGACGTCGGCCGGATCACGCAATGCCTGATGAACCTCGCGGGCAATTCGCTCAAATTCACCAAGGCCGGAAAGGTCGAGATTTCGGTCGCGCTGAAGGACGGCGCGCTCCTCTACCGCGTTGCCGACACCGGCATCGGCATTGCGCCCGACAAGATCGAAACCGTGTTCGCCGAGTTCCGGCAGAGCGACGCCACCATCGCCAGCGAATACGGCGGCACCGGGCTCGGCCTGAGCATCAGCAGGAAATTCGTCGAGATGCACGGCGGCCGCATCTGGGTCGAGAGCGAGCTGGGCAAGGGCTCGGCGTTCCTGTTCGAGATCCCGCTGCGCGTGCGCCAAGGAGCGACGGCATGAGCGCGAAGACGATCCTCTACGTCGAGGACAACGAGATGAACCGCAAGATCGTGCGCGATCTGCTGAAGCGCACCGCCTACCGCCTGGTCGAGGCGCACGACGGCGAGGCGGGAGTGGCGAAAGCCCTGGCAGAGCGCCCGGACCTGATCCTGATGGACGTGCAGCTGCCGAAGATTTCCGGCATCGAGGCGACGCGCAGGTTGCGCGCCGCGCCGGAAACAGCGGCGACGCCGATTCTGGTCATCACTTCTTTCGCGCTGAGCGGCGACGAGCAGAAGGCGAAGGACGCCGGCGCCAGCGCCTACCTGGCGAAGCCCTACAGCCCGTTCCAGCTCCTCGGCATGATCCGCAAGCTGCTGCCTGAAGCCTGAAACGATTGACCTGACCGAAGAGGGGAAGCAATGGAAGACCGCGTAGCTGATTTGAGAGCGCGCTGGACGCCGGAGGCGACGGCGGCGGCGGTGGCGTTTCTCGAGTCGCGCCCGACGGCGTTCGACCTGCCGACGATGGAGCACGACGGCGTCACCTACCTCGACCTGCGCGGCCTGCGCGTCGAGCAGACGCAGATCGACAAGGCCTACCTGAAGAACGTCAACCTGCGCTGGGCCCTGTTCCGCGACGTCGGCTTCAAGAACGCGCGCTTCGTGAACTGCAACCTGAGCCAGGCGGGTTTCGAGGACTGCTACCTGCGCCGCGCGCAGTTCGAGAACTGCGACCTGGTGAACTCGCATTTCGTCGACTGCGATTTTTCGCAGGCGGTGATCGCCGGCAGCCGCATCGACTTCGCCTCGTTCACGAACTGCGAGATCGGGCTGGCCAACATCCGCTTCCGTGCCGATGCCAGCGCCCAGGCGATGGTGCGCGTGTGCCGCAGCCTCAAGCTCAATGCCATGTCGATGGGCAACTTCGCCGACGCCGGCGAGCTCACCTACCTGGAGAAGACCTACGAACGCCGCGCGCTCTACGACCGGGGCGAGTGGCCGCGGTGGGCGGGTTCGCTGTTGCAGAACTGGCTCTGGGGCTATGGCGAGAAGCCCTGGCGCCTGGGGCTGGTCATGGTGGTGAACATCCTGATCTTCGGCACGGTGCTGTTTTGGGTTAACGCCCTGCCGGAGAAGACTTATTGGGAGCATGTCTATTTCAGCGGCATCACCTATCTGACGGTCGGCTACGGCGACCTCGCGCCGGTCGGCGCCTGGGGACGCTTCCTCTCGGTGCTCAACGCCGGCACCGGCATCGCCACCTTCGGCATGCTGATCGCCTCGGTGACGAAGAAAGTGATGTACCGCTAGGCGGGCGTGAATTAAGTCACGGCGCCGCCGCGCCGTCTTTGCTAGCTTCGGTCAGCGCATGGGCGAGACTCAAAACTTTCCGGTGATGCGGGACGCGGGGACGGTAGAGAAGGCGGGGCGGTTCGCCGTCCTGCTCGAGTCCTTCGCCATCGTGCTGCTCGCCTGCCTGGCCGCTTACGCGGCCTCGACGTAACACCCGCCTAGCCCGTCACAGCGTAAACAACTCGATCTCGTTGCCGACGCCGCGCAAGGCGTGGCGGCCGAGCGACTTCAAGGGCTCCGGCAGCTGCCGCGCCACGGGCGCGGACACCAGCAGGTCGACCCCGAGCTTCTTGCACAGCGACTCGATGCGTGCCGCCTCGTTGGCCGCGGCGCCGATCACGGTGAACTCGATGCGCGTGGGCGTGCCGATGTTGCCGTACATCACCTCGCCCAGGTGCAGCCCGATGCCGAAGCGCAGCGGCGTCGCGCGGCTTGCGTTGAGTTTCTTCATTCTGGAAATCGACTCCTTCGCCGCGTCGAGCGCCTTGGCGCAGGCAACGGCGGCGGGGTCGGCGCCGACCGGGAAGATGGCCAGCGCGGCGTCGCCGATGAAGCGCAGCACCTCGCCGTTGCGCTCCTGTACCGGGCCGAGCACGCACTCGAAGTAGTCGTTGAGCAGCTGCAGGAAGGCCTTGCGGCTCATCGAATCGGCGAGCGGCGTGGAATCGCGCAGGTCGCAGAACCAGATCACCGCGTTGATGTCCTGGCCGTCGCCGCGCTTGATCTGCCCGGCGAGGACCTTCTCCCCCGCGCTCGGGCCGAGGTAGGCGTCGAGGATGTTGCGTGCCTTGCGCATGCCGGCGTAGATCTCCGCCACCCGGTTGAACGGCGGCAGCAGGCGGCGCAGCGCGGCGAGCTCGGCGTCGGCGAAGCCGCCGGCGCGGCGCGTGGCGAAGGTGGCGACGTGGACCTCGCCATTGATGAAGCGCAGCGGCATCGCCAGGTAGTCGGTGACGCCTTCCTTGCGGAACTCCTCGAGCACCGGGAAGTCCATCGGGCAGTCGGCATCGGCGAGCCGGCGCCGGATCTCGCGGTTGCCCGTCCACACGGCATAGATCGGGCTTTTCAGGTGCTCCTCGCTGCCGAACCAGTCGTGGTCGGCCGAATCGACTTCGACCTCCTCGCGGTCCTCACGCCAGAAGAAGCCGCGCCCGGCGACGTTGGGGTGCAGGGTGCGCACGAAAACTGCGACGCGGTGCAGGGCGATCCCCTGCGCCACCAGCCTGCGGCACAGCTGCTGCAGCACGTCCTGCGGCAGCCGCGCCGAGAGCGCCCCCTCGTTCAGCCAGTCGACGATCGGCTCGATGCTCAGTTCTTGGTCAGCCACAGGCTCGACTCGAGGGCGCCGGGAACCAGCGGCAGGCGCGCCAGCACGCCGGAAAGCCCGTTCCGGGCGGCCTGATGGCTGGAGAACTCCAGCTTGAAAAGGCCTTGCTCGAGCAGGGCGGCGACCGCCTCCTGCTCGTTGTACCGCCGCCAGGCCCACTGCGCGGGATAGGCGTCGGGCAGGAAGATGTCGTGGAAGTGCACGCGCGCCCCGGCAGCAAGGCCGGGAATGACCTGCTCGAGAAGAAAGGCCACGTCGCTGCCGGGCTTCAGCTGGTGGCTCGAGTCGATGAACAGGATGTCGCCACCCTGCAGTTCCGAAAAAAATTGCTTGGGGGCTTCCTGGACTGGCAGGGCAACCAGCTCGACCTTCAACCCCGCCAGCGTTGCGCGAGGTTCAGGGTCGATTGCGGTGAACCGCGTGCCCAGTTTGCCGTCGGCGACCGCGCGGGCGAGGAAGCGTGTCGAATGGCCCGAGCCGACCTCGACGATGCGGCGCGGCCGCGTTTCGCGCACCATGGCGTAGGCCGCGGCGGCGTCCAGCCGCGGGAACCAGTCCTGGTCCCAGCGCGGGGCAGGCGGAGGAGCGGAGCCGATCGCTTCCAATTCCGCCGAATAACTTTCAATCAAGCTCAATAACGAGACCATCGCGCGCCACCACCGACCCCGGCAGTTCCTTCTCCACCTCGCGCGCGATGCCGTCGAGCATGTCGTCGTCGTGCTCCGGGTCGTGGTGGAACACCACCATGCGCTTGGCGCCGGCGGCGCGGCAAAGCCGCACGCCCTCCTGCCAGGTCGAGTGCCCCCAGCCGACGTAGGTGTTGTACTCCGCGTCGGTGTACATGCTGTCGTAGATCACGAGGTCGGCGCCGGCGATGAGGCTGAGGATGTTGCGGTCGGGGGCGCCCGGGACGTGCTCGGTATCGGTGAGGTAGCACAGCGAACGCCCGCCGTACTCGATACGGTAGCCGGTGGCGCCGTCGGGATGGTTGAGCGTCGCGGTGCGCAGAGCGATCCCCGGGCCGGGCGAGAGCGTCTCGCCCGGCTTGAAATCACGGTACTCCATGCGCGCGCGGAACACCTGGGGCGGCACCGGGAACAGCGGCGCCATCATGAACTCGCCCAGCACCCGGCGCAGCGTCATGCCTTCGCCGAGGTGCCCGGCCCACAACCGCCAGCGGTTCTTCGGGTCGAAGAACGGGCGGAAGAAGGGCAGGCCGCAGACGTGGTCGAAATGCGTGTGCGTGAGGAACAGGTCGGCGTCGATCGGTGCAGAGGCGGGCCCGGCGCTCGCCAGCGAGTTGCCGAGATAGCGCAGCCCGGTGCCGCCATCGAACAGCAGCATCCGGCCGCCGCAGCGCACTTCGAGCGACGAGGTGTTGCCGCCGTAGCGCACGGTGCGCGGGCCGGAGCAGGCGATCGAGCCGCGCACTCCCCAGAAACGCACCGTGAAGTCGCCCGAAGGCATGGCACCAACTATAGCGGCAAACCAGACACGGGATTGTAAGATGCAGTATCGGGGACAAACGCGGTACGGGGGAAGGTCTGGGGATGGATCGCAGCCTGTTCGGCTTCATCATCCGCTACAGCAAGCGCGACCAGCTGCTGATCGTGCCGCTGGTGCTCGCCACGATGGTCGTGTACTACCTGACCCTCGACCTGCCCAAGACCATCATCAACCAGGCGATCCAGGGCGGGGCCTTCCCGCAGGCGGACGCCACCGCGCGCTTCCTCGGCTTCGAGCTGCCGCGCATCGAATACCTGTTAGCCCTCAGCGTGGTGTTCCTCGCGTTGATCGTGCTCAACGGCTGGCTCAAATTCCAGATCAACACCATGAAGGGCTGGATGGGCGAGCGCATGCTGCGGCGCCTGCGCTACTCGCTGTACGACACCATCCTGCGCTTCCCGCTGGCGCGCTTCCGCCGCGTCAAGGCCGCCGAGATGGCCACCATGATCAAGGACGAGGTCGAGCCGCTCGGCGGCTTCGTCGGCGAGGCGCTGATCACGCCGCTGTTCCTCGGCGGGCAGGCGCTCACCGCGATGTTCTTCATCCTGTACCAGCACTGGGCGCTCGGCCTGATCGCGCTCGGCGTGGTCGGCATCCAGGCGATGGTGATCCCGAAGATGCGCAAGCGCCTGCTGGTGCTCGGCCGCGAGCGCCAGCTCACGGCGCGCGCGCTTGCCGGGCGCATCGCCGAGACGGTCGACGGCGCCGCCGAGATCCACGCCAACGGCACCTCGAACTACGAGCGCGCCGAGATCTCGGCGCGCCTGGGGCGCATCTTCAAGATCCGCTTCGAGCTCTACCAGCGCAAGTTCATGGTCAAGTTCCTGAACAATTTCCTGTCGCAGGTGACGCCGTTCCTGTTCTACACCGTCGGCGGCTACCTGGTGATCGTCGGCCGGCTCGACCTCGGCGCGCTGGTCGCGGTCATTGCCGCCTACAAGGACCTGCCCGGCCCGGTGAAGGAGCTGATCGACTGGGACCAGCAGCGCCTCGACGCCGACATCAAGTACCAGCAGGTGGTGGAGCAGTTCACTGACGGGGAGGTGGCGGACCCGCAGCTGCAGGCCCTGGTCGACACGCCGCCGGTGCCGCGCGAGGGCCAGCTGAAGGTCTCCAACCTGTCGCTGGTCGACGAAGCGGGCACGCGGGTAGTGGACAGCATCTCCTTCGAGGTACCCCTGGAGCAGCACATCGCCATCGTCGGCAAGCAGGGTTCGGGCGCGAGCGAGCTCGCGCAGCTCCTGGCGCGGCTCATGCCGCCGACCAGCGGCTCGATCGAGCTGTGCGGCACGGATGTCACGCGCGCGCCGCAGGCGATCACCGGGCGCTTCCTCGGTTACGTCGGCTCGCCGGCCTACCTGTTCCCGGCGCGCGTGCGCGACAACGTGGTGTACGCGCTCAAGCACCGGCCGATCCGCGGCCGCGGCATCGAGGCGGGCGAGGCCGCCACCGAGCGCGAATTCCAGCTGCGCGAGGCGCGGCGCACCGGCAACAGCGAGCTCGACATCGACGCCGACTGGATCGACTATCAGGGCGCCGGCTGCAGCGGGCCCGAGGAGCTCGACGCCCGCATCGTCGAGCTGCTGCGCGTGGTCGACCTGGAGGAGACCATTTTCGAGCTTGGCCTGCGCAGCCCGGCCGACTTGGGGGGCAAAGGCGGCGCTCACGCCGACGTCGCCGCGCGCGTGCTCGACGCCCGCGGCCGCATGCTCGAGCGGCTCGAATCGCTGGGCATCAAGGACTGGGTCGAGCGCTGGGACCCGGCCGAGTACAACCGCAACGCCACCCTCGCCGAGAACCTGCTGTTCGGCACCCCGGTCGGCCGCGTGTTCGACGTCGAGAACCTCGCCGGCAACGCTTACGTGCGCCAGGTGCTGCGCGGCACCGGGCTGGAGGAGCTGCTGGTGCGCACCGGCCACAAGGTCGCCGAGACCATGGTCGAGCTGTTCAGCGGCCTGCCGCCGGGCCACGAGTTCTTCGCCCAGTACAGCTTCATCAACCAGGACGACCTGCCGCAGTTCGAGGAGATCCTCAAGCGCGTCACCGACGTCGGCCTGAAGGGCCTGACCGAGGCCGAGAGCCTGGCGCTGCTCGCGCTGCCCTTCAAGCTGATCGCCGCCCGGCACCGCCTGGGCCTGATCGACGCGGGCTTCGAGGCGCGCGTGATCGAGGCGCGGCGCCACTTCGCCGCGAGCCTGCCCGCCGCGCTCAAGGGCGCGGTGGAATTCTTCGACCCGGCGCGCTACAACAGCGCGGCGACGCTCGCCGACAACATCCTGTTCGGCAAGATCGTCACCGCGCAGGCGGGCGCCGCGCCGCGCATCACCACGCTGGTGCGCGAGCTGCTCGACGAGCTGGGCCTGAGGCCGATGGTGGTGAAGATCGGCCTCGACTTCCAGGTCGGGGTGGCCGGCGCGCGCCTGGCGCTCGGCGACCGCCAGAAGGTGGCCCTGGTGCGCGCGCTGCTCAAGCGCCCGGCGCTGCTGGTGCTCGACCAGGCGGTGGCGGTGCTCGACCCCGGTTCGCAGGAGCGCGTGCTCGCGGGCGTGCTGGCCGAGCGCAAGGGCTGCGGCCTCGCCTGGGTGCTGTCGCGTCCCGAGTTCGCCGAGCGCTTCGGCAAGGTGCTGAGCATGGACCACGGGCGGCTGGTCGAGAACGCCGCCGCCGAGCCGATAAGGAGGACCGGATGAGTCTGGAACAGGAAGTCGAGCTAATCCGGCAGTTCCCGATCTTCGCCAAGATCCAGCCGGCGATGCAGAAACTGCTGTGCTTCAGCGCCGAGCGCCTGAACTTCGATCCCGGCCAGGTGATGTTCAAGGCCGGCGACATGGGCGACGCCGCCTATATCGTGATCGAGGGCAAGGTCGAGATCAGCGTGCCGACGCCCTCGGGCCCGATCGTGGTCAACACCCTCGGGCGCAACGACATCATCGGCGAGATCGCGATCTTCGGCGACGTGCCGCGCACCGCCACCGCCACGGCGCAGGGGCGGCTGGAGACGCTGAAGATCTCCAAGGAGCTGTTCACCAAGATCATCCGCGAGAACCCGGACGCCGCGCTCGAGCTGATCCGCGTGCTCGCCGGGCGGCTCGCCAATACTACGGCGCAGCTGTCGCGGACGCTGAGCGGGACCCGGCCGTAAGCAGCGCGCGCGGGTCCGCCACCGCGTAGACGTCGATGCGCTCGCCGCGCCCGCGCACCCGTACCTGGTGCGGGGCTGCGGAGCCGGGATTGACGCCGGCCTGGCGCAGCACCTCGGCCGACACCACCAGCGTGCAGGCGTAGGCCTTGGTCATGTCCTCGAGGCGCGCCGCGGTGTTCACCATGTCGCCGATCGCCGAGTAGATCGGCGCATCCGGCGGCCCCATGGTGCCGACGATCGCGACCCCGGCGTGCGCGCCGATGCCGATGCGCAGCGGCGCCTTGAGGTCGGCGGCCAGGCTGCCGTTGAGTTTCTCGATGCGCGCCTGCATCTCGGCCGCCCCGGCGAGCGCGGCGCGGCAGGCCGCGGGCAGCGCCGTTTCCAGGCCGTAGAGCGCGAGCAGGCCGTCGCCGCGGAACTGCGCGTAGTAGCCGCCGGTTGCGCGCAGCGCCTCGTTCATCTCGGCGAAGAACTGGTTCATCAGGAACACCACGTCGTAGGGCAGTCGTCCTTCGGCGATCTTGGTCGAATCGCGCAGGTCGACGAACAGCGCGACGATGCCGCGTTCGCGCCCCTGCGCGCCGCGCTCGCCGCCGGCCTGGGGCGGGCCGGCGTTCGGCGGCAGCAGCGGCGTCACCGTGACGTCGCGCGTCGGGCGGCACTGGCACGCGAGGCGCACGTTCGGCGGCGCCTCGATGCGCGCCAGCGCCTGCGCCTCCATGCGCGCCGGCGGCGGCAGGTGCGCGAGGCCGTCGCCGACGCGCACGCGGCAGGTGGTGCAGCGGGCGCGGCCGCCGCACACCGAGGCGTGCGGCACGCCTTCGTCGCGGATCGCTTCCAGGAGGCTGCGGCCCACGGGTGCGGTGATCACCCGCCCCGAAGCATGGCGCACCTGGAAGGTGGCGCCGATGCGTGTGCGCAGCCAGCGCGCCAGCAGCGTCGCGCCGAGCGCGCACCAGAACCCCCACTCGAGGCCCGAGCTCCAGGCGGCGAGCAGCTCGCGGTCCTGCCGGGTCATGCCGGCGAGGTCGACGTTGTACTTGTGGATGCCGCCGACGGTCGCGATGCTCGGCCAGAGGTAGAACCCGGCGCCGGCGAAGCCCGCGAGGGCGAGCGTCGGCACCAGCAGCGCCACCGCGAACGCGAGCGGCTGCAGGTCGCGGTACCCGGTGCGCAGGCGCAGCCAGTAGTGCAGGCCGACGCAGACGTGGGCCCAGACCACGAGCAGCAGCAGCGTCTGCTTCGCCGTGGTCAATTCGCTCGACCACAGCACGCCGACCACGCGCTCGTAGTCGATGTTGTGGCCGAGCAGCGTCCAGGCCAGCCGCGTGCCGACGATGTGCGCGATGAGCAGGGGCGGCACTGCCAGGCCGAGGCCGAGCTGCAGCGCTTCCCACAGCGGCATGCGCAGCGTGCTGCGCCGGTAGAGCGAGACCAGCGCCAGGGCGAAGTGCGTGAGCAGCGAGCCGTACAGCAGGATCGAACCCGCCGGGCTGCGCCACCAGGCGGCGAGGAACACGCGCATGCGGTCCATCGCCTCGATCGACACCACGCCGAGGGCGTGATTCGAGAAATGGCCGAGGACAAACACCGCGACCACCAGCCCGGTGATCAGGCGTAGCCGGCGCATCAGGCGCGCATCTCAGGCTTTGACGACGTTGGCGGCGGGCTCCAGGTAGCGCCCGCGCGTGTCCACCACAAGAGCCGAATTCTGCAGAATAAGGCCGTAGTCGAAGGCGTCGTGGTCGGTGGCGAGCAGCACCAGGTCCTGTGCCTTGAGAACAGCGGAAGACAGCGCGGTCCCCAGCGTCGGCACCGCCTCGTGCACGGCCCAGCGCAGCTCGGGCACGTGCGGGTCGCTGAACGAGACCTGCGCGCCTTTCTCGGCGAACAGGCGCATCAGCTCCAGCGCCGGCGACTCGCGCAGGTCGTCGACGTTCTTCTTGTACGCCACGCCGAGCACCAGCACCCGGGCGCCGTGCACGCGCTTGCCGCGCGCCTCCAGGGCCGCGATCGCCTTGCCCAGCACCCACTGCGGCATCGCGGCGTTGATCTCGCCGGCGAGCTCGATGAAGCGCGTCGGCACGCCGTAGGCGCGCGCCTTCCAGGCGAGGTAGAACGGGTCGATCGGGATGCAGTGGCCGCCCAGGCCGGGCCCCGGCCAGTAGGGCACGAAGCCGAACGGCTTGGTGGCGGCGGCGCGGATCACCTCGTGCACGTCGATCCCCATGCGCTCGCAGATGATCTTCATCTCGTTGGCGAGGCCGATGTTGACCGCGCGGTGCACGTTCTCCAGCAGCTTCACCATCTCGGCGGTGCGCGTCGAGCTCACCGCGACGACGCGGTCGATCGCCGCTCCGTAGAGCGCGCGCCCCGCCTCGAGGCAGGCATCGGTCGCGCCGCCGAGCACCTTGGGGATCGCCTGGGTCGGGAACTGCGCGTTGCCCGGGTCTTCGCGCTCGGGCGAGAAGCAGACGAAAACATCGCGTCCGACCTTCAAGCCGCGCTTTTCCACCCGGGGAAGGATTTCCTCATCGGTGGTGCCCGGATAGGTGGTGCTCTCCAGCGACACGAGCTGCCCGGGGCGCAGGTGCGGCAGGAGCGCGTCGGCCGCGCCGCGCACGTGGCTCAGGTCGGGCTCGCGCTGCGCCGTGAGGGGCGTGGGCACGCAGATGATGAGGGCGTCCGCCTGCGCCGCCTCGGCGAACGACGTGGTCGGCAGAAAACCCCGCTTCAGGGCGGCGGAAATGCGCTCGGCGCCGTAGCGGGCGATGTAGGTCTTGCCCTTCGCGAGCTGCGCCACGCGCTCGGCGTCGGTGTCGATGCCGATGGCGCGGAAGCCGCACTCGGAGAAGCGCAGGACGAGCGGCAGCCCGACGTAGCCCAGGCCGACGACCGCGACGACGGCCGTCCGCTCCTGGATTTTATTGAGAAACCCCTGCTTCATCCCTTGAGTTGCAGGGACTTGTACTCGAGAAACTCCTCGAGCCCGTAGACGCCGGCTTCACGCCCGTGGCCCGACTGCTTGAAGCCGCCGAAGGGCGCGTTCATGTTGAACGCGCCGCCGTTGACGTCGACCTGGCCGGCGCGGATGCGCCGCGCGACGCGCTGCGCGCGCGCTTCGTCCTTCGACCACACCGCGCCGGCGAGGCCGTAGGGGCTGTCGTTGGCGATGCGCACCGCGTCTTCCTCGTCCCGGTAGGGGATGATCGCGAGCACCGGCCCGAAGATCTCCTCCTGGGCGATGGCCATGCTGTTCTTCACGCTTCCGAACACCGTCGGCCGCACGTAGTAGCCGCCGGCCGGCGCGCCCTCGGGCGGCTCGGCGCCGCCGGCGAGGAGCTCGGCGCCCTCCGCGACCCCCTTGCGGATGTAGCCGCGCACGCGCTCGAGCTGCGCCTGCGAGCTGAGCGGCCCGAGCCGCGTGGTTTCCGACAGGGGATCCCCCACCACGAAGCTTTTCGCCGCTTCGACCGCAATCCTGGAAGCTTCCTGATAAAGAGAAACCGGGACCAGCATCCGCGTCAGCGCGGTGCAGGTCTGGCCCGAGTTGAGGTAGCAGCCGTTCACCGTGCCCTTCACCGCGGCAGCCAGGTCGGCGTCGTCGAGGATCAGCGAGGCGCTCTTGCCGCCCAGCTCAAGAGCAACTCTTTTTATTGAATGAGAAGCCAATTCGGAGATTCGCTTCCCCGCGCGCGTCGAGCCGGTGAACGAGATCATGTCGACGCCCGGGTGCTTCACCAGCGCCTCGCCCGCTTGCGCGCCGAGGCCGGTGACCAGGTTGAACACGCCCGGCGGCAGCCCGGCGGCCTCGATCACCTCGGCGAGCAGGAAGGCGTTGAACGGCGCGACCTCGGAGGGCTTGAGCACCACGGTGCAGCCCGCGGCGAGCGCCGGCGCCACCTTGAGCGCGATCTGGTGCAGCGGGTAGTTCCACGGCGTGATCGCGCCGACCACGCCCACCGGCTCGCGCACGACCAGGGAGTGGCCGATGCGTTCCTCGAACTTGAAAGTACTGAGTATTTTTGAGTAATTCAAAAAATTCGCAATGGGCAAGCCCGCCTGGATGCGCGCGGCGAGCTTCAGCGGCATGCCGACTTCCTGCGCGATCAGCTTTGCCAGCTCATCGCTGCGAGCTTTCAGGCCCGCCGAAATTTTTTCAAGAAATCCTGCGCGCGCCTCAGGCGAGGTCGCAGCCCATCCTTCGAGCGCAGCACGGGCCGCCGCTACCGCCCGGCCGACGTCGCTCTCATCGCCGAGCGGCACGCTGCCCATGACCGCGCCGTTACCGGCGTTGTGCACTTCGATGGTCTGCCGCCCGGACGGCGCGACCCAGGCGCCGCCGATGAACAGTTTCGCTTTCACATGCATCCGGTCTCCCGAATTCGGTTCCCCAGGTGACCGGTTATTTTATCCGGCTATACTGGGGCGATGTCCCGAACTGCCTTGGCAGTCGTGTGCCGCGAGCGCGACAAGCCGGTCGTGGTGGAGAAGATCGCAATAGATCCACCGAAGCGCGGCGAAGCGACGGTAAAGCTCGCGGCCTGCGGCGTATGCCATTCCGACCTTTCGGCGATCACCGGCACCATCGCGCTGCCCCTGCCGCTCATCCTCGGCCACGAGGGCGCCGGCGTGGTCGAAGAAGTCGGCGAAGGCGTGAGCGACCTGGAGAAGGGCGACCACGTCGTCTTCTCCTTCATCTACATGTGCGGCAAGTGCCGTTTCTGCGTCGCCGGCCGGCCGGTGCTGTGCCTCCAGGCGGGAAAGGCGCTGACCACGCCGCTCGAGGGCACGCCAAGGGCGCGCGATGCGGCGGGCGCGCCGCTCAACATCTTCTCGGGCTGCGGCGCGATGGCGGAGTACGCCACGGTCTCGGCCGAGAACCTGGTCCGGATCGACCCGAAGATCCCGCTCGATTGCGCGGCCCTCGTCGGCTGCGGCGTCACCACCGGGGTCGGCGCGGTGTTCAACACCGCAAAGGTGCAGCCGGGCTCGTCGGTCGCGGTGTTCGGCTGCGGCGGTGTCGGGCTTTCGGTGATCCAGGGCGCGCGCATCGCCGGCGCCGAGCGCATCATCGCCATCGACACCCTCGAGCCCAAGCTGGAGATGGCGCGCAAGTTCGGCGCCACCGATGTGGTCCTTGGAAAGGAAGACCCGGTAAAAGCGCTGAAGGCGCTGACCGGCGGGGGCCCCGACTACGCCTTTGAATGCGTCGGCTCGGGCGAGCTCGCCGCGACCGCCTATCGCGCCATCCGCCGCGGCGGCCTGGCGGTGGTGGTCGGCGTGGCGCAGCCGTCTGATCTCACCAGCGTGCGCACCATGACGCTGCCGTTCGAGGAGAAGACGCTCACCGGCAGCTCCTTCGGCTCGTGCGTGCCGCGCGTCGACTTCCCGCGCATGCTGGGCCTGTACCTGGCGGGCAAGCTGCAGCTCGAGGAAATGATCAGCAAGCGCTATGCGATCGCCGAGGCGCCCCAGGCCTTCGCCGACCTGCAGTCCGGACGCAACGCCCGGGGTGTGATCCAGTTCTAGGATGGCCGCGCGTATCCTGGTAGTGGACGACCAGCGCACCAACGCCGAGATGGTGTCGGGGCTGCTGCGCAACCTCGGCTACGAGGTGGAGGTGGCGCTCGACGGCGAGAGCGCGCTCGCCGGCATCCGCAGCCACCCGCCGGACCTGGTGATCTCCGACATCATGATGCCGCGCATGGACGGCTACGAGCTGTGCCGGCGCCTGCGCGCCGACCCGGCGAGCACGCTGCTGCCGGTGATCCTGGTGACCTCGGCCGACCCGCTCACCGAGCGCGTCAAGGGCATCGAGGCGGGCGCCGACGACTTCATCGCCAAGCCGGTCAACTGGCCCGAGCTGTTCGCGCGCGTCAAGCGGCTGCTGCACGTCAAGGCGCTGCAGGACGAGGTCAAGCAGCTCAACGCCGAGCTCGAGCAGCGCGTGCGCGAGCAGGTGACGCAGCTCGAGCGCCTCGGCCGGATGAAGCGCTTCTTCTCCAAGGACGTGGCCGAGGCGATCGTCGCCGGCGGCGAGGAGATGCTCGAGCCGCACCGGCGCGAGATCGTCGCGGTGTTCCTCGACCTGCGCGGCTTCACCGCCTTCACCGACCGCGCCGACCCCGACGAGGTGCTGGAGCTGCTGCGCGCCTACCATGCCACCCTCGGCCGCACGGTGGACGAATTCGGCGGCACCCTCGAGCACTTCGCCGGCGACGGCATCATGATCTTCTTCAACGACCCGATCGAGTGCGACCGGCCGGCGGAGCTCGCCATCCGCATGGCGCTCGCGCTGGTACGGGCGTTCCAGCCGATCTCTACCGCCTGGTTGAAGCTCGGCCACGAGGTCGGCCTGGGCATCGGCATCGCGCAGGGCGAGACCACGCTCGGCGTCATCGGGTTCGAGCAGCGCTGGGAGTACGCGGCGATCGGCAACGTGCCCAACCTCGCAGCGCGCCTGTGCGGCTCGGCGCGCGCCGGCGAGATCATCCTCGACGGCCAGACCGAGCAGGACGTGGTCGGCGTGGCCGAGACCGAGTTCGTCGGCGCGCTAACGCTTCGCGGCTTTCAGCAGCCCGTGCCGGCCTTCCGCCTCAAGTCGCTGCGCTGAATTCGGGGTCAGGGTCGCAACTCGTTTTCGCGTACGCAAGAACGAGTTGCGACCCTGACCCCGAATTCACCAGCGCGGCGGCGGCTTGCGCGCGATCACCAGCTGGCCGTCCTCCTTGCGCACGTAGCCGCCTTCGGACAGGTCCGAAAAGATGCGGCTGATCATCTCGCGCGAGGCGCCGACGCGCGAGGCGATGTCCTTGTGCGTCAGCTGCTCGCTCACCACCAGCTTGCCGTCCTTCTCCTCGGCCAGCTCGAGCAGCAGGCGCGCGACGCGGCCGTAGACGTCCATCAGCGCGAGGCTGCGCACGTTCTCTGTGAGCTCGCGTACGCGGTGCGCGAGCTTGCGCACGATGTGCAGCGCCAGCTCGGGATGGCTCTGGAGGAAGCTGTCGAACTCGGTGCGCTTCACCAGGGCGCAGCGGCAGTCCTCGAGCGCCATCACCGACGCCGAGCGCGGGCCGCCGTCGAGCGTCACCTCGCCGAAGTACTCGCCCGGGCTGACGTGGTTCAGCTGCACCTCGCGCCCCTTGTCGTCCGAGACGAAGACGCGCGCCTTGCCCGACAGCATGACGTACAGCGAATCGGTGTCGTCGCCCTCGGTGACGATGATCGAGCGCTTGGCGAAGGCGCGCACCGTCGCCACCGCCGCGATCTGGTCGAGCAGCGGCGCGGGCAGAATCTCGGCCGAGCGGTCTTTCAGCCTCCCTCCTGTGAGCGATTTGGCGATTGTGCGGCAGTGGGGTGAATAAATCACTTCCGGGGGTCGCCGTGGGTCGCTGACCGCCCGGCCAGACGGGCCTAATCTGGCTGCACTCGCTCAGGGGAGCAAGCCCATGACCAAGACCGGACACCTGCAGTTTCTGGTACTGATGATCCCGACCCTCCTCATCCTGGCCGCCGCCGCGGTCTCGATGGCCGACCTGCCGCTGCCGGCCGAAAAGCCCGCCGCCCTCGCCCTGGTCGATCCGATGGCCGAAGCCTTGGAAAACCAGCCCTAGGGCAAACCAGCCATACTCGCCCTCTGAAGGGGGGATCCACGGATTTGAACCGGCGCCGGTGGCTAGGCGGCCTGGGCGGCGCCCTTGCGGCAGCCGCCCTGCCGGCGTTCGCGCAGTCGCCGCGGCGCGTCGGCGTGATCAACCCCCCCGCCGGCGCGTTCTGGCCGGACCGCTGGGCCGGCAAGGAGTTCGTCCGGGCGATGGCCGAGTTCGGCCACCGCGAAGGCCGCGAGGTGGTCTACGACTTCATGGAATGGCGGCAGACGAAGGACATCCCGCTGCTGGTGCGCGAGATGCTCCGGCGTCGGGTCGACGTGATCGTCGCCTCAGCGCCGCCCTCGATCGTCGCAGCGCGCAGCGTCACCGACAGCGTGCCGATCGTGATGGTGTTCTCCGCCGACCCGGTGGCCACCGGCCTGGTGGAGAGCCTGAACCGCCCGGGCGGCAACCTCACCGGCCTTTCGTGGGATCACGGCTTCGAGACCTACGTCAAGCAGCTCGAGCTGCTGCAGGAGGCGCTGCCCGGCCTGAAGCGGCTCGCGCTGCTTTGGGACGCAACGGATACCGCTCACCCGACCTACGCCGAGCACTTCGCCGCCACGGCAAAGGAGCGCAAGGTCGAGCTCAGCTCGGTGGGCGTGCGCAAGCCGGAGGATTTCGACCCGGCGTTCGCGCGCATCAGGAAGGAGCGCGCCGAGGCCCTGATCATCCTGCCCAGCGCGCAGCTCATCATCCCTAACCGCCGCGAGATCATGTCGCTGGCGCGGCGCGAGCGCCTGCCGACGCTCGCCGGGCCGCTGCACTGGGACTGGCCCGGGGCGCTGTTCCTGACCGCGCCCAGCCAGGCGCACGTGCCGCGGCGCGCCGCCGCCTTCGTCGACCGCATCCTGCGGGGCGCCAAGCCCGGCGAGCTGCCGATCGAGCAGCCGGGCCGCTACGAGCTGATGGTCGACCTGCGCGTCGCGCGCGAGCTCGGCGTCAAGGTGGCCAAGACGGTCGTGATGCGCGCCGACAAGGTGGTCGAATGAACCGGCGCCAGGTGCTGGCCTGCGCCGCTGCTCTGCTCGCCGCGCCCGCGGCCCGGTCGCAGGGCAGGGTGCGGCGCATTGGCTTCCTCGCGCTCTCGGACCCTTCTACGAACCCCTTGGCCCTGCCCCTCATGCGTGCGCTCGAGGAGGGCTTGCGCGAGCTCGGCTACGTCGAGGGACAGAACCTGGTCATCGAGCGCCGCCACGCCGGCGGCCTGCTGGCGCGGGTGCCGGAGGTCGCGGCCGAGCTCGCGCGGCTGAAAGTCGAGGTGATCGTCACCGTCGGCGCGCAGAACGTCCGGGCGGTGCAGCGGGCGCTGCCGGCGATGCCGATCGTGACGCTGCTCGGCGACCCGATCGGCGGCGGCTTCGCCAAGAGCCTGGCGCGGCCCGGCGGCAGCGTGACCGGCGTCACCAACATCGGCGCGGATGTCTCAATCCAGCAGCTGGAGCTCCTGCGCGCAGCCTTGCCCGGGCTCAAGCGCGTAGCGGTTCTTGGCAACTCGAGCAATCCGTTCACCAAGAGCATCGAGGGCTCGCTGCAGGCGGGCGCGGCGCGGCTGGGCCTGAGCGTCACGCAGTTCGACGCGCCAAGCGCGGACGCGCTTGAGGGCGCGATCTCCGCGATGGCGCAGCAGAAGCCGGGCGCGGTGGTGGTGGTGCAGGACATTTTCCTGGTCCAGCACAGCAAGCGCATCGCCGGGCTGTTGCTCGAGCACCGTCTTGCGAGCACGGGTGGCGCCGCCGAGCAGGCGGCGCTCGGCCTGCTGATGAGCTACGGCGCCAACCAGCGCGAGGCCTTCCGGCGCATGGCCAGCTACGTCGACCGCATTCTCAAGGGCGCCAGGCCCGGCGAGTTGCCGATCGAGATCCTCGAGCACTACGAGCTCACGCTCAACCTGAAAACCGCGCGCGCGCTCGGGCTGGCCATCCCCAAGGACGTGCTGCTGCGCGCCGACCGGGTGATCGAATGAAGCGACGTCACGCTTTGGCGGGCCTGTGCGCCGCGGCGCTATTGGGGAGCGCCGCGCGTGCACAGCAGCCGGCGAAGCTGCCTCGCGTCGGTTACCTCTTTTCGTTCGTGCCGTCGGAGGGGGCGCACCTCTGGGAGGCGTGCCGGCAGGGCTTGCGCGATCTGGGTTACGTCGAAGGAAAGAACATCGTTCTCGAGCCGCGCTGGGCCGAAGGGCGGCACGATCGCATGCCGGCGCTGGTCGCGGAGCTCGTGCGGCTGAAGGTGGATGTCATCGTGGCCGCGGCGACGCCGGCCGGCCTGGCGGCCAAGGCAGGCGCGGGCTCCATCCCCGTGGTGATGGTCGCCGTGGGCGAGCCCGTGAAGGTCGGCCTGGTGGCGAGCCTGCAGCGTCCCGGCGGCAGCATCACCGGGCTGACGCTGCTCACGCCGGACCTGAGCGGCAAGCGCCTTCAGCTCCTGGTTGAAGTTCTGGGGCGTACCGAGAACGTGGCGCTGCTCCTCAATCCCGATAACCGCAGCCATGAGGTATTCCTCGCCGAGACGCAGGCCGCGGCGGCATCGCTCGGCGTGCGGCTGCTGGTGAAGCATGCGCGCAAGGCGGAAGACATCGAGAGCGCCTTCATGTTCCCGGAAGCACGGCCCGACGGCGTGATCGTGTTCGACGACCCGGTGCTCTGGAGCTTCCGCAAGCAGATCGTTTCCCGGGCCTCGCGCGCGAATCTGCCGGTGGCGTACGGATACAGCGAATTCGTCGATGATGGCGGCCTGATGTCGCTCGGCCCTGACCGCATCGATCACTACCGCCGCACGGCGCGCTACGTCGACCGCATCCTGAAGGGTGCCCGACCGGCCGAGATGCCGGTGGAGCGGCCGACGAAGTTCGAAATGGTGATCAACGTCAGGACCGCGAGGGCGCTCGGCATCACCATTCCGCCTTCGATCTTCGTGCGCGCCGACCGGGTGATCGAGTGAAGCCCACGCAGCACCGCGGGCGCCTGTTCCGCAAGTATTTCCTGCTGATCCTGGCGCTGGTGTGCGGCGCGCTGCTCCTGTCGGGCGGGGTCGGGCTGTATTTCTCCTACCAGGAGAACAAGGTCGCGCTCGCCAGCCTGCAGCGCGAGAAGGCGGTCACCGCCGCCGCGCACATCGAGCACTTCGTGCGCGAGATCGAGCAGCAGCTCGCCTTCGTCGCGCTGCCGCAGGTCGGCGGCGAGGACCTGGAGGCACGGCGCATCGAGTACTTCAAGCTGCTGCGGCTGGCGCGGGGCGTGACCGACATCGCGCAGCTCGACGCCCGGGGGCGCGAGCAGCTCTCGGTGTCGCGGCTCAAGATGGACGAGATCAACAAGCTTCCCGACCGCTCGCAGGACCCGGCGTTCCGCAACGCACGCCCGGGGCGCACCTGGTACGGGCCGGTGTACTTCCGCAAGGAGACCGAGCCCTACATGACGATCGCGCTGCGCCCGGGCGGCACGTCCTCGCCGGTCACCGTCGCGGAGGTGAACCTGAAATTCATCTGGGACGTAGTGACGCGCATCAAGGTCGGGAAGGAGGGCAAGGCCTACGTGGTCGACGCCTCGGGGCACCTGATCGCCGATCCCGAGATCGGCCTGGTGCTGCGCAAAACCGACCTTTCCGCGCTCGAGCAGGTGAAGGCCGCGCTGCAGCCGGGCGCCGACGAGTCGCTGGTGATCGAGGCGCTGGACCTCGCCGGCAACCGTGTCCTCTCCGCCCACGCCCCGATCGAGCCGGCGCGCGAGCAACCCACCGCGGAAGCGCGCGCCAGCACGCTCGGCTGGAAGGTGTTCATCGAGCAGCCGGTGAGGGAGGCCTACGGCGCGCTCGACGCCATCATCCTGCGCACGGTGGCGCTGATCGCCGCCGGCCTGCTGTTCTCGGCGCTCGCCGCGCTGTACCTCGCGCGCAGCATGGTGCGCCCGATCGGCACGCTGCAGGAGGGCGCGCAGAGGATCGGCGCCGGCGACCTCAATAGCCAGATCGACGTGCGCACCGGCGACGAGCTGCAGGGGCTGGCAGAGCAGTTCAACAGCATGACCGCGCAGCTGCGTGAATCCTACGCCGGCCTCGAGCGCAAGGTGGAAGAGCGCACCGTGGAGCTCAAGCAGGCGCTCGAGTTCCAGGGCGCGAGCGGCGAGATCCTCTCGTCGATCAGCAGTTCGATCGCCGACACGCAGCCCGTGTTCGACGCCATCGTACGTAATCTCAAGAAGCTGTTCGGCACGCACTATGCGGCCGTCCAGCTGCTCCGCGACGAGCAGATCGAGCTGGTGGCGTTCACCGCGGAGCCGGAATTCGAGGCGATCCGGGGTTTCTACCCGCAACCGCTCGACAAGGACTCCGTCTCCGGGCGTGCCATGGTGGAGAGGCGCGTCGTGCAGGTTTCGTCGATGAAGAGCGATCCGCGAATTCCGGCGCGCAGCCAGAAGCTCGCCCGCGAGGTCGGGTACGAAGCGGTGATTTGCGCGCCGATGATCCGCGAAGACAGGGTCGTGGGGGCGGTGGTGACGGCGCACCGGGAAACCGTCACGTTCGACGACAAGCAGGTGGCGCTCATCAGGGCGTTTGCCGACCAGGCGGTGATCGCCATCGAGAACGCGCGGCTGGTCAACGAGACCAAGGAAGCGCTCGAGCAGCAGACTGCAACGAGCGAGATCCTGCGCGTGATTTCCGACTCGCCGTCGGACGTGAGGCCGATACTGGACGCGGTCGCCGGGCGCGCGGCGCGGCTTTGCGAGGCAGCTGCGGCCGCCATCTACGTGCTGGAAGGCGCAATGCTGCGGCGCACCGCGGTTCACGGGCCGGAAGAGCTGCAAGGCAGCGAAACATTGCCCTACATGCCCGGCACCCTGACGGGCAAGGTGATCGCCGAAGGCAAGCCGATCCACATCGAGGACCTCGAGCGGATGCAGGCCGAATTCCCGATGACCTGGGAGCGGGCGCAGAGCGTCGGGCGCCAGCAGACGATGCTCGCGGTGCCGCTGATGCGCGAAGGGCGCCCGTTCGGCACCATGTTCCTGCGCCGCACCGAGGTGCGGCCGTTTACCGACAAGCAGATTGCGCTGAGCAGGATCTTCGCCGACCAGGCGGCGATCGGCATCGAGAACGTGCGGCTGTTCAACGAGACCAAGGAAGCGCTCGAGCAGCAGAAGGCTTCCGCGGAAGTGCTCGGCGCGATCTCTAGCTCGATTGCCGACACCAAGCCGGTGTTCGACAAGATCCTGCAGAGTTGCGTGAACCTCTTCGAGGGCCATCAGGTGGGCATCCTGCTGGTGCGCGAGGACGGCTTCGCTCATGCGGCCGCGCTTTACCGCCGGCTGGGGGACGGCAAGCAGATAACGCCGGTTCCGGTCAGCGATCAGTCCGCCACCGGGCGCGCGATTTCTTCGCGGGAAGTCCAGCACTATCCCGATATCCTCGGTGGGAAGGACGTGCCGCCGGCGCTGATCGTGAATGCGCGCGCCTTCGACATCAAGTCGGGATTGTTTGCGCCGATGCTCTGGGAGGGGCGCGGCATCGGCTGCATCTATGTCGGCCGTGAGTACACGGGCGAGTTTTCCGACAAGGCGATACGGCTGCTGAAGACCTTCGCCGACCAGGCGGTGATCGCGATCCAGAACGCACGCCTGTTCCGCGAGATCCAGGAGAAGAGCGCGCAGCTCGAGGTGGCGAACAAGCACAAGTCGGAGTTCCTCGCCAACATGTCGCACGAGCTGCGCACGCCGCTGAACGCCATCATCGGCTTCTCCGAAGTGCTGTCGGAGCGCATGTTCGGCGAGCTGAACGACAAGCAGGCCGACTACATGAAGGACATCCATGAGTCGGGCAAGCATCTGCTGTCGCTGATCAACGACATCCTGGATCTTTCCAAGATCGAGGCCGGGCGCATGGAGCTCGAGCTCTCCAGCTTCGACCTGCCGGGCGCGCTGTCCAACGCCATGACGCTGGTGCGCGAGCGCGCGCAACGCCACAACATCGGGCTGTCGCTCGAGGTGGACAAGCGCCTCGGGGCATTCGAGGCCGACGAGCGCAAGTTCAAGCAGATCGTGGTCAACCTGCTGTCCAACGCGGTCAAGTTCACCCCCGACGGCGGCAAGGTCGACGTCTCGGCGAAGCGCTTCGACGGCAAGCTCGAGGTCGCGGTGCGCGACACCGGCATCGGCATCGCCCCCGAGGACCATGCGGCGGTGTTCGAGGAGTTCAAGCAGGTCGGACGCGACTACACGCGCAAGGCCGAGGGCACGGGCCTCGGCCTGGCGCTCACCAAGCGCTTCGTCGAGCTGCACGGCGGCGAGGTGCGGCTGGAGAGCGCTCTTGGCAAGGGATCCACTTTCACCATAACGCTACCGGTGCGCCAATGAGCACAGTGCTGATCGTCGAGGACAACGACAAAAACATGAAGCTCGCGCGCGACGTGCTGCAAGTGAAGGGCTACCAGACCCTCGAGGCGGTGAGCGGCGAAGAGGGCGTGAAGCTCGCCAAGGAAAAGAAGCCCGACCTGGTGCTGATGGACATCCAGCTTCCCGGCATCAACGGCATCGAGGCATTTCGGCAGATCCGCGCCGATGCCGCGACCAGAGGGATCCCGGTCGTCGCGCTCACCGCTTCGGTGACCCCGACCGACCGCAGCGCGATCAGCGCCGCCGGCTTCGACGCCTTCCTCGGCAAGCCGATCAACCTGAAGGAGTTCATCGACACCGTGAAGCGCTTCGCTGGCGAGGGAAAAAAATGACCCCGGCGAAGATCCTGGTGGTCGACGACACGCCCGCCAACGTCAAGCTGCTTGGCGATCTGTTGTCGGTGAAGGGCTACCGGGTATGCACCGCGACCAACGGCGAGGAGGCGCTCGCCCAGGTAGCGAAGGAGAAGCCCGACCTGGTGCTGCTCGACGTCATGATGCCGGGCATCTCGGGCTACGAGGTGTGCAAGCGCCTGCGCGCCAGCCCGGAGACCGCGCTGCTGCCGGTGGTGATGTGCACTTCGCTCGACCCCAACCAGGAGCGCGTCAAGGGCATCGAGGCGGGCGCCGACGATTTCCTCTCCAAGCCGGTCAACCAGCCCGAGCTGTTCGCGCGCGTCAAATCGCTGCTGCGCATCAAGGGGCTGCAGGACGAGCGCCTGGCGCGCTTGAAGAGCTTCTTCTCGCCGCAGCTCGCCGAGGCGATCGCCGCCGGCAAGGGCGAGGAGCTGCTCAAGACCCATCGGCGCGAGATCACGGTGGCGTTCTTCGACCTGCGCGGCTTCACCCACTTCACCGAGAGCGCCGAGCCCGAGGAGGTGATGGAGCTGCTGCGCGGCTACCACGCCGCGCTCGGCAAGCTGGTCCTCGAGCACCAGGGCACGCTCGAGCGCTTCGCCGGCGACGCGGTGATGGTGTTCTTCAACGATCCCCTGCCGATCGACAAGCCGGCCGAGCACGCGGTGCGCACCGCGCTCGCCATGCACGAGGCCTTCGTGCCGATCGGGCAGCACTGGGGCAAGCGCGGCTACGAGCTCGCGCTCGGCGTCGGCATCGCGCAGGGCTACGCCACCCTCGGCGCCATCGGTTTCGAGGGGCGCTGGGACTACGCCGCGATCGGCAACGTCACCAACCTCGCCGCGCGCCTGTGCGCCGAGGCGAAGGGCGGGCAGGTGCTGCTCGACCGCAAGTCGATGGCCGCGCTCGACGGCGCGTTCGCCTTCGACCCGGTCGGCCCGCTCACGCTGAAGGGCTTTTCACAGCCGGTGCCGGCCTTCGTCCTGAAAAATCGGGGTCAGAGCCCGAACTCCTGACATGGGAACGCGCCGCCGCCCCCAAGGGCTAGAGCGAATTTCCGTGGTGCGGGAGAAACTAGCCGCTGCGTTGAGGGCCAGCAAGGAAGCCCTCGAGCAGCAGGCGGCGAGCGCCGAGATCCTGCGCGCGATGTCGAAATCTCCCGGCGACGCGCAGCCGGTGTTCGCTGCGATCGTCCGGAGCACGCTGCGGCTGGTGGGCGGCCACTCCGCGCTCGTACTGCGAATTGCCGACGGCATGCTGCATCTCGCGGCGCACAGCTCGACCAGCGCATCCGGCGATGACGCATTGAGACGCTTCTACCCGCGGCCGATCGGCGGCGTGATCTTCCATGGACGGGCGATCCGTTCCCGCCGCCCGTATTGCGTCGCCGATACCGAAAAGGTTCCGGCGTCGATGGCGGCGCTGAAGAGCATGGCGCGCAAGAGGGGCTATCGCAGCCTGCTGGTCGTGCCGATGATCCGCCACGGCGCGGCGATTGGCTCCATCGGCGTCTCGCGCAAGCAACCCGGCGAATTCAGCAAGCACCAGATCAGCACGCTCGAGACCTTCGCCGACCAGGCGGTAATCGCCATCGAGAACGCGCGCCTGTTCAATGAGACCAAGGAGGCGCTGGAACGGCAGACCGCGACGGCGGAGATCCTCAAGGTAATCGCCAGCTCGCCCTCGGACGTGCAGCCGGTCTTCGACGCAATCGCGCAGAGCGCGCGGCGGCTGATCGGCGGTTTTTCTGCGCTGGTCGCGCGGGTTGACGGGGACAAGATTCATCTCGCGGCGTATACGTCCACCGGCAAGTCCGGCGACCGTGCGCTGAAAGACAGTTTTCCAAGGTCGCTCGATGGGCATGGACCGGCGGCCCAGGCGATACGTACTGGATCGACGACGATTCGCACAGACATTGAAAGCGACCCCGACGCGACGGCCGCGTCGCGGAGTCTCGCGCGTGCAAGAGGTTATCGCAGCAGCATCTCCGTTCCGATGGTCCGCGACGGCGTGTCGATTGGCGCCATTACCGTCACTCGCCGCGAGCCGGGCACGTTCGGCACCCATCAGATCGAGCTGCTCAAGACCTTCGCCGACCAGGCGGTGATCGCGATCGAGAACGCGCGGCTGTTCAACGAGACCAAGGAGGCGCTCGAGCAGCAGACGGCGACCGCGGACATCCTCAAGGTCATTAGCCGCTCACCCACCGATGTGCAGCCAGTGTTCGATGCAATCATTGAGAATGCGATGCGCCTTTGCGATGCGAAACTCGGCACCGTCGGGCTCTACGACGGGAAGAACTATCAGCATGTGGCACAGCGCGGAGGCAGCCCGGAATTCGTTGCCTGGCTGTTAAGCGGGCCATTCGTTCCGGATCCCACCCACACCTTGGGACAAATGGTCGCCGGGCGACGACCTGTTCACGTCCCGGACTACAGGGAGCTGCCTGCATACCAGGAACGAAATCCGCGGGCCGTCGCCACGGTTGAGCTGGGTGGAGCGCGGACATTTCTGGCGGTTCCAATGCTCAAGGATGGAGGAGTAGTCGGCGGCATCACGGTTCGCCGAACAGAAGTGCGGCCATTCACGCAGAAGCAGATCGATCTTCTCGGCATCTTCGCCGACCAGGCGGTGATCGCGATCGAGAACGTGCGCCTGTTCAACGAGACCAAGGAGGCGCTCGAGCGGCAGACCGCGACCGCCGAGATCCTCAAAGTCATCAGCGGCTCGCCCACCGACGAGAAGCCCGTGTTCGACGCGATCGTGGCGAGCGCGGCGCGGCTCTTCGGCCGCACGGGGCGCATCCGCCTTCTCGAGGGCGGCGAGCTGCGGCTTCGCGCGCGCAGCGACCGGCAGACGCATGCCGACTCGGCGGACGAGTCGCTCGCCATCAACCGCGACACCATCGGCGGCCGGGTTGTTCTCGAGCGCACCGCGCTTCAGATCGGCGATATCCAGGCGCCCGACGCACCGGCATTCGCACCGGCGCGCGGCGCGAAGGGCGGCTATCGCGCGATGGCCGCGGCGCCGTTGCTGCGCGAAGGCGGAGTCGTTGGCGTAATTTCGGTGACGTCGTCCCAACCCGGCGCTCTCTCGGACAAGGAGATGGCGCTGCTCCAGACCTTCGCCGACCAGGCGGTGATCGCGATCGAGAACACGCGTTTGTTTAACGAAACCAAGGAGGCGCTCGAGCAGCAGACCGCTACCAGCGAAGTCCTCCAAGCGATCAGCCGCTCGACCTTCGACCTGAACGCCGTGCTCCAGGTGCTGATCGAGAACGCCACGCGGCTCGCCGGGGCGCACCAGGGGTTTATCTTCCGTTTCGACGGCGAGCTGGCGCGACTGGCGTACTCCTACAACGCGCCGCCCGCCTACCGCGCGCTGATCGAGGCCACGCCGCTCGCGCCAGGCCGCGGCAGCCTGGTCGGGCGCGTCTTGCTCGAGCACCGACCGGTGCACATTCCCGATGCGCTCGCGGACCGCGAGTTCACCCTGCACGAGGCGCAGCGCATCGGCGGCTTCCGCTCCATGCTCGGCGTGCCGATGCTGCGCGAAGGCAAGCTGATCGGTGTCATCGCCGTGTGGACGACCGAAGTGCGGCCGTTCACGGACAAGCAGATCGCGCTCGTCTCCACCTTCGCCGACCAGGCGGTGATCGCGATCGAGAACGTGCGCCTGTTCAACGAGACCAAGGAGGCGCTGGAGCGCCAGACGGCGTCAGGGGAAGTCCTGAGTGTGATTGCAGGCACGCCTGCCGACGCGCAGCCGGTGTTCGACGCGATCGCTCAGAGCGCGCTGCGCCTGTTCGGCGTGTCGCACGTCGGGATCACGGTGCTCGAAGGCGATTCGATCCGCAGCATTGCGACCGCCGGAAGCGCCGATCCTCGCGGCGAATTCGTCTTCCCGCTGAACCGGGACAGCAGCGCAGGGCGTTCGATGCTGGACAGGACGACCATCAATATCGGCGATACCGAGGCGCCGGATTCGCCGACCTTCGCGCGCGACAGCGGCCGGTTGGTCGGTTTCCGTGCCATCGCGGCCGCGCCGATGCTGCGCGAAGCTGCCGCCATCGGCTCGGTCCACATGATGCGCAACACCCCGGGGCCGTTCAGCGACGCGCAGATGGACCTGCTCAAGACGTTTGCGAACCAGGCGGTGATCGCGATCGAGAACGCGCGCCTGTTCCGCGAGATCCAGGAGAAGAGCGCGCAGCTCGAGGTGGCGAACCAGCACAAGTCGGAGTTCCTCGCCAACATGTCGCACGAGCTGCGCACGCCGCTCAACGCCGTGATCGGCTTCTCGGAAGCGCTGATGGAAAGGATGTTCGGCGAGCTGAACGACAAGCAGGCCGACTACCTGAAGGACATCCACGAGTCGGGGCGGCACCTGCTGTCGCTGATCAACGATATCCTGGATCTCTCCAAGATCGAGGCCGGGCGCATGGAGCTGGAGCTCTCGACTTTCCATCTGCCGTCGGCGATCGCCAACGCCATGACGCTGGTGCGCGAGAGGGCGCAGCGCCACGGCATCCAGCTCGACTCGGCGATCGACCCGCGGCTGGATCAGTTGACCGCCGACGAGCGCAAGGTGAAGCAGATCCTGCTCAACCTGCTGTCCAACGCGGTCAAGTTCACCCCCGACGGCGGGCGGGTGGATGTTTCTGCTTCTCCCAATGGGAAATCCCTCGAAATTGCGGTGAAGGACACCGGCATCGGCATCGCGCCCGAGGACCAGGCGCAGCTCTTCGAGGAGTTCAAGCAGGTCGGCACGGACGCGGGCCGCAAGGCCGAAGGCACGGGCCTGGGGCTCGCGCTCGCCAAGCGCTTCGTCGAGCTGCATGGCGGGACGATCCGGGTCGAAAGCGCGGCCGGTGCGGGATCGACGTTCACCGTGGCGCTGCCGCTCGCCGGCGGGGGGTAATAGAATCGCGGCAGACCAGAATTATGGCCAAACGCATGGAGCGCCGCCGATGGCAAAGACGCTGCCGATCTCCGAGGTGAAGGCCCGGCTCCCCGAGCTGGTGGCCGGCGTGATGGAGCGTGAAGAGGAGGTCCTGGTGACGCGCAACGGCCGGCCCGCTGCGGTGCTGGTCAACGTCGATGAGTACGAGCGCCTCAAGGCGACGCTCGACGTGCTAGGCGATCCGGACCTGATGCGCCAGATTCGGGCCAGCGAGCGCCATTTCGCGCGCGGCGGCAAAGGCTGGTCCTTCGAGGAGGTCTTCGGCGAGCCGCTGCGGCGCGCGAAAAAGCGCGCGCGGTAGTGGCCGGCTACCGGCCGCTCATTGCGCCTCCCGTCGCCGAGCGTATTCGCAGCCTTGCGCCGGAACTGAAGCGGGCCGTGGGGCAGGCCATCCAATCGAGGACAGTGGTGATCGTGGCCTTCGGCCACCGGCGCACGGTGTACGAGGAAACGGCCGACCGCGTGAGGGCCGGGCGCCGCTAATCGGGCTCTGACCCCGATCTTTCCGACCCCCTTGTTAGGGGGTCACTTCGAACAGTCCCGCGGCCCCCATGCCGCCGCCGATGCACATCGTCACCACCACCAGCTTCGCGCCGCGGCGCTTGCCCTCGATCAGGGCGTGGCCGACGAGGCGCGCGCCCGACATGCCGTAGGGGTGGCCGAGGGCGATCGCGCCGCCGTTGACGTTCAGGCGCTCGTCGGGGATGCCGATGCGGTCGCGACAGTAGATCACCTGCACCGCGAAGGCCTCGTTCAGCTCCCACAGGTCGATGTTGGAGATGCTCTTGCCGGCCCGCTGCAGCAGCTTGGGCACGGCGAACACCGGGCCGATGCCCATCTCCTTCGGGTCGCAGCCGGCGGCGGCGAAGCCGCGGAATATCCCAAGAGGTGAGAGGTTACGGCGCGAAGCTTCTTTGGAAGACATAACTACACATGCAGAAGCCCCATCGGAAAACTGGCTGGCATTGCCCGCGGTGATGCAGCCGCCCTCGATCGCCGGCTTGATCTGCGACACGCCCTGGTAGGTGGTGTCGGCGCGGATGCCCTCGTCCTCGGCGGCGGTCACTTCCTTCATCGACTCCTGGCTGGTGTTCTTGTCCACCACCTTCATCTTGGTGGTGATCGGCGCGATCTCGTCCTTGAACTTGCCTTCCGCGCGCGCCTTCGCCGCGCGGTTCTGGCTGCGCGCGCCGAACTCGTCCTGCTTCTCGCGCGCGATGCCGTACTTCTTCGCCACGTATTCCGCGGTCTGCAGCATCGGCCAGTAGGTCTCGGGGTGGTGGCGGTGCAGCCACTCGTCCTGGAAGTGGTGCTTGTTCATCTCGTTCTGCACCATCGAGATCGATTCGATGCCGCCGGCGACGTACACGCCGCCTTCGCCGGCCAGGATTCTCTGGCTGGCGAGCGCGATGCTCTGCAGCCCGGAGGAGCAGAAGCGGTTCACCGTCATGCCGGGCACCGTCACCGGGCAGCCGGCGCGGATCGCGATCTGGCGCGCGATGTTCCAGCCGGTCGCGCCCTCCGGGTTGGCGCAGCCGATGATCACGTCCTCGACCTCGTCGGCGTCGACTTTCGCCCGCTCGAGCGCGGCGTGCACCACGTGCCCGCCCATCTTCGCGCCGTGCGTCATGTTGAGGGCCCCGCGCCAGCTCTTGCACAGCGGCGTCCTGGCGGTGGATACGATGACTGCTTCGTTCATGTCGCGCTCCTCAGTGCAGCAAAGTGGTTTTCAGGAAGGCTTTCACGTCGCGCAGCGCCTCCTGCCGGGCACGGGCGTTCGCAGCGACCGTGGCACCGGTGCGCATGCAGTCGCGCCGCATCACCTCGAAGGCCTGCGGGGCGGAGTCGAGCGGCTCGCCGGTGCGCGCGTAGGTGGTGCGGCCGTCGTCCTCGATGTACAGCACGCAGTCGCGGAAGTTCTGCGCCTCCGGGCTGAACGACTCGCCGGCGGCGCGCGGGTCGCCGTCGAAGCCGTGGTGCGCGCCGCGGTAGATCCTGAGCTGCGCGGCGCCGCCGGCGGCGCGGATGCGGCCGAGGTAGTCCGCGCAGGTCTTGATGCCGGTGTAGTCGTCGCGCTCGCCGATGAGCACGAGCAGGGGCGCGCCGGGCTGCGGATTGCGGTACTGCGCGACGCAGCCGGGGTAGAGCGGGATGCTCACCGCGAAGCCCGGGTCCCCGGCCCGCTTGCGACGGTCGGCGGAGCGCAGCGCGACCGAGCCGCCCCACGACATGCCCATGACGCCGATGCGCGCCGGATCGACGAAATCCTGCTGCGCGAGGTACGCGAGCGCGGCGTACGCGTCGCGCACGCCCTTGGCGGTGCTGACGCGCGACTGGTCCTCGACGCTGGTGCTCGCGCCGCGCGCCGTGAAGCTCTCGATGACCAGCGCCGCCACGCCGAACGCCGCGAGCTCGCGCGCCCAGAAGCCCTCGCGCGCGTCGCTCACGCCGCCGAAGCCGTGCACGATCACCATGGCCGGGGCCTTGCCCGCGCCGCGCGCCTTCGGCCGCAACAGATGCGCGTAGATCGATTCCGACTCGACGCGCAGCACGATGGTTTCGCTCCCCGGCAGGCCCTGCGCGTGCGCCGGCAGCACTGCCGGCAACAACGCGAGCAGCCAGAGCGCCCGGCTCATGGATTGAAGCGCTTGCCTTCGCCGGCGAGCTTCGCCAGCAGCGCAGTGACCTTCCACTGCGCCCCTTGATATGCCGATTGATATTTCTTGATGGAAGCCAGGACCTTGTCGAGCCCGACGTGGTCGGCATAGAACATCGGCCCGCCGCGGTAGGGCGGGAAGCCGTAGCCGGTGAGGTACACCATGTCGATGTCGGAGGCGCGCAGCGCGATGCCGTCCTCGAGGATCTGCGCACCCTCGTTGGCCAGCGCGAAGATGCAGCGCTCGACGATCTCCTCGTCTGGGATTTTCCGGGGCTTGACGCCGATTTCTTTTCTATAGGATTCAAGCAGCGTTTCCACTTCGGGATCCCGAACGGGCTTGCGGCTGCCCTTCTCGTAGCGGTACCAGCCGCGCCCGGCCTTCTGCCCGAACCAGCCCTGCTCGCAGATGCGGTCGGCGAACTTCGAATACACCAGGTCGGGCCGCTCCTGCGCCCGGCGCTTGCGGATCTCCCAGCCGATGTCGTTGCCCGCCATGTCGTACATCGTGAACGGCCCCATCGCCATGCCCCAGCGCTGCAGCGCGCCGTCGACCTGCGCCGGCGTCGCGCCCTCCTCGAGCAGGAACAGGCTCTGCTGCACGTACTTCTCGAGCATGCGGTTGCCGATGAAGCCGTCGCACACGCCCGAGACCACCGGCACCTTCTTCAGCGTCTTGCCGAGCTTCATGGTGGTCGCCAGCACACTTTTATCAGTGTGTTTTCCCCTGACAACTTCCAAAAGCCGCATCACGTTCGCGGGAGAGAAGAAATGCGTGCCGACGACGTCCTGTGGGCGCCTCGTCGCGGCGGCGATCTGGTCGACGTCGAGGGTCGAGGTATTGGTGGCGAGGATCGCGCCGGGCTTGGCGACCGCGTCGAGCTTCCTGAAGGTCTCCTGCTTCACGTCCATGCGCTCGAACACCGCCTCGACGATGATGTCCGCGTCTTTCGCATCATTCAGCTGAGTTGATTGTTTTATGAGGGCAAGACACTTGTCCATGTCCTCCTGCTTCAGCCGCCCCTTGGCCACGGTGGCGACGTAGTTCGCTTTTATTTTTTCGAAACCTTTTTCCAAAACATCCTTCGTCATGTCGAAGACGGTCACGGGAATGCCGACGTTGGCGAAGCACATCGCGATGCCCCCGCCCATGGTGCCGGCGCCGATCACCGCGGCCTTGTTCACCGCGCGCAGCGGCGTGTCCTCGGGCACGCCCGGGATCTTCGAGGTCTGGCGCTCGGCGAAGAACATGTGGCGCAGCGCCTTCGACTCGTTGGTGTTGACCAGGCGGTTGAAGCGCTCGCGCTCGACCTTGCGGCCCTCGTCGAAGGGCAGCGTCGCCGCGGCCTTGGCGCAGGCCACGATCTCGAGCGGCGCCGGGTAGCCGCGCGACGCCTTGGCCACCTCGTCGCGCAGCTTGGCGAAGAACGCCTCGGGATCGCCGTCGAGCCGCGCCTTCATGTCGCGGATCCGGCGTGGTCCTTTGCCTTGAGAAAGAAGAGTCCTGGTAAAGCCCAGAGCAGCATCCAGCAGGTCCCCTTGCACGATCTCGTCGACCAGGCCGAGGTCCATCGCCTTTTCCGCCGGGATGGTGCTGCCGGTGGTCATCATGCGCACCGCCTCGGCCATCGGAATGATGCGCGGCAGGCGCTGGGTGCCGCCCGAGCCGGGCAGGATGCCGAGCTTCACCTCGGGCAGGCCGAGCTGCGTCCTGGGCGCCGCGACGCGGTAGTGGCAGCCGAGCGCGAGCTCCAGGCCGCCGCCGAGCGCGAAGCCGCCGATGGCGGCCACCAGCGGCTTGCTCATCGCGTCCTGCTGGTCGTTCACCTCGAACAGGTCGGGCTTCTCGCGCGGCTTGCCGAACTCGCGGATGTCGGCGCCGCCGGAAAACGCCTTGGCCGAGCCGATGATCACCGCGCCCTTGACCGCCGGGTCTGCCTCGGCCCGCTTCAGCGACGCCATCAGCGCCGCGCGCAGCGCGTTGCCCAGGCCGTTCACCGGCGGGTTGTTCATGCTGATGACGGCGATGCCGTCGCGGACAAGGTACTGCGCGACCTCGCTCATGCGAAAAGCACTCCTGGATTAAACGGTCGGTCTCAGTCCCAGCCGGGCGAACAGCGCCCGGTCGCGGACCGCTTCGGGGTTTCCGGTCGTGAGCAGCTTTTCGCCGTAGAACACCGAGTTCGCGCCGGCCAGGAAGCACAGCGCCTGCACCGCCTCGGGCATCGCCTCGCGCCCGGCGGACAGCCGCACCCAGGCCTTCGGCATGCAGATGCGCGCCGCGGCGACGGTGCGCACGAACTCCAGCGGATCGAGCGGCTCGGCGTCCTGCAGCGGGGTTCCCTTCACGGCGACCAGGGCGTTGATCGGCACGCTTTCGGGCTGCGGATCGAGGCTGGCGAGCTGCGCGATCAGCGCGGCGCGGTCGCGCCGCGACTCGCCCATACCGACGATGCCGCCGCAGCACACGCGCAGGCCGGCGCCGCGCACGCGCTCGAGCGTCTCCAGGCGGTCGCGGTAAGCGCGCGTGCTGATGATCTCGCCGTAGAACTCGGGCGAGGTGTCGAGGTTGTGGTTGTAGTAGTCGAGGCCCGCGCCGCGCAGCCGCTCCGCCTGGCCGGGCCTGAGCATGCCGAGGGTGACGCAGGTCTCCAGGCCGAGCGCTTTCACGCCCTGGACCATCGGCAGGATGCTTTCCAGGTCACGGTCCTTGGGCCCGCGCCACGCCGCGCCCATGCAGAACCGGGTTGCTCCATTTTCTTTTGCCCTCCGGGCGCTTGCGAGCACCGTATCCAGAGGAAGCACATCCTCATCCTCGACGCCGGTGGAAAAGCGGCGCGACTGCGGGCAGTAGGCGCAGTCCTCCGGGCAGCCGCCGGTCTTCACCGACAGCAGGGTGGAAAGCTGCACCGCGGCCGGGTCGAAGTTCGCGCGGTGGACGGTCTGCGCGCGGTAGACGAGCTCGGAGAACGGCAGCTCCAGGAGCGCAGCGACGTCCTTGAGGTTCATTCCGCTAGGATAAACTACTTCGCGAGGAGGAATCATGCAGGGCCTGATGATGGACCAGCCGCTGCTCATCAGCGGCCTGATCCGCCATGCCGACCGCCACCACGGCGTGACCGAGATCGTCTCGAAGACGGTCGAGGGCCAGGTCCATCGCTATACCTACCGCGAGGCGCACCGGCGCGCGCGCCGCCTCGCCAACGCCCTGAAACGGCTCGGCGTCGGCCGGCACGACCGCGTCGCCACGCTGGCGTGGAACGGCTTCCGCCACTACGAGATCTACTACGCGGTGGCCGGCTCCGGGGCGGTGATCCACACCATCAACCCGCGGCTGTTTCCCGAGCAGATCGCCTATATCGCGAATCACGCCGAGGACAAGATCGTCTTCTACGACAGCACGTTTGCGCCGCTCGTCGACAAGCTCAAGCCCCAGCTGAAGAGCGTCAAGCGCTTCGTCCCCCTGACCGACGAATACGAAGACCTGCTGCAGAAGGAGGGCGACGACTTCGACTGGCCGAGCTTCGACGAGAACACCGCGGCCTGCCTGTGCTACACCTCGGGCACCACCGGCAACCCGAAGGGCGCGCTCTACTCGCACCGCTCGACCATGATCCATGCCTACGCGGCGGCGCTGCCCGACACGCTGAACCTGTCGGCGCGCGAGGTGGTGCTGCCGGTCGTGCCGATGTTCCACGTCAACGCCTGGAGCCTGCCGTACTCCTGCACCCTCACCGGCGCGAAGATGGTGTTCCCCGGCCCGCATCTCGACGGCAAGAGCCTGCACCAGCTGTTCGAGTCCGAGGGCGTGACGATGAGCGCCGGCGTGCCCACGGTGTGGCTCGGCCTGCTGAACTACATGAAGGAGAAGAAGCTGCGCTTCTCCACGCTGAAGAACGTGGTGATCGGCGGCTCGGCCTGCCCGCCGGCGATGATCCGCGCCTTCCAGGACGACTACGGCGTGCAGGTGCTGCACGCCTGGGGCATGACCGAGATGAGCCCGCTCGGCACTGCGGGAACGCTGAAGGCGAAGCAGGC
Source organism: uncultured Enterobacteriaceae bacterium (assembly GCA_964576525.1). Classification (GTDB taxonomy): domain Bacteria; phylum Pseudomonadota; class Gammaproteobacteria; order Burkholderiales; family SG8-39; genus SCGC-AG-212-J23. The sequence goes on along the minus strand of CAZNVH010000002.1, from coordinate 97,014 downwards.
CGCTCTTTCCAAAGTCGAGCGCGAAGAAATTCAGCGGAAACAGGGCCGCGCGATTTTCGGGGTGGATCTGCGTATCGTCGATGAGAACGGGAAGGAACTGCCCTGGGATGGCAAGGCCTTCGGCGACCTGCAGGTGCGCGGGCCCTGGGTGATCCGCAGCTACTTCAAGGACGAGGGCGGCGATCCGCTGAAGGACGGCTGGTTCCCGACCGGCGACGTCTGCACCATCGACCCGGAGGGCTATATCCAGATCACCGACCGCTCGAAGGACGTGATCAAGTCGGGCGGCGAGTGGATCAGCTCGATCGACCTGGAGAACATCGCGGTGGCGCACCCGGCGATCGCCGAGGCCGCGGTGATCGGCATCCGCCACCCGAAATGGGACGAGCGCCCGATCCTGGTCGCGGTGAAGAAGCCCGGGCAGGAGGTGTCCAGGCAAGACCTGCTGCGCTTCTACGAAGGCAAGATCGCCAAGTGGTGGATGCCCGATGACGTGGTGTTCGTCCAGGAGCTGCCGCATACCGCGACCGGCAAGCTCTCCAAGCTCACCCTGCGGCAGCAATTCAAGGAATATCAATTGGGGAGCGGCAGCCTTGATCCGAAGTGAAACGAAAGACCGCGTGGCGCGGGTGCGGTTCGACCGCATCGAGAAGAAGAACGCGATCACGGCGGAGATGTACCCGATGCTCGGCAACGCCCTGGCGGCGGCCGACGCCGATCCGCAGGTGCGCGCGATCCTGCTGCACGGCACCGCCGAGTGCTTTACCGCCGGCAACGACGTCGGCGACTTCCTGAACGTGGCGCGCCAGCCGGGCAGCTCGCCGGCGCAGGCGCTGTTCCGCGTTCTGCCGCACATGAAGAAGCCGGTGGTCGCTGCCGTCGGCGGGCCCGCCGTCGGCATCGGCACGACGCTGCTGCTGCATTGCGACCTCGTGTATGCGGCACCGAATGCGCGCTTCCAGCTGCCGTTCGTGCCGCTCGGCATCGTTCCCGAGTTCGGCTCGACCTTTCTCCTGCCGCTGCTCGCCGGCTACCAGCGCGCCGCGGAGCTGCTGCTTCTCGGACAGCCGTTTACCGCGCAGAAGGCCTATGAGGCGGGGATTGTTACCGCCGTGGTTTCACAGGAGAATCTTCTTTCCGAAGCAGAAAAAGCTGCAATGGCGCTGGCGGCGCTGCCGCCCGAGTCCATCCGCCTCACCAAGCGCCTGATGAAGGCGCGCTACGCCGAGACGCTCGGCGCGGCCATCGACGAGGAGACGCGCATCTTCACCGAGCGCCTGCTCTCGCCCGAGGCGAAAGAGGCGCTCAGCGCTTTCCTGGAGAAGCGCAAGCCTGATTTCTCGCGTTTCTAGATGAAGTACGCCCTCCTGGCCGCGCTGCTGCTCGCCCTCCCGGCGCAGGCCGACCTGTACCGCTGGGTCGATCCGCAGACCGGCTCGGTGAAGTTCTCCAGCCTGCCGCCGCCCTGGCTCGGCGACCCGGAGAAAGAGCGCCACGCCCCCGCGGTCGAGGTGATCCCCTACCGCGGCCCCGCGGGCGCCAAGCCGGCGCCGGAAAAGCCGGCCGCCGTCTCCGCCGCGGCCGCCCAGCTCGAGGCGCGCTGGGCGATCCTGATGCAGCAGGTCTCTGAGCTGCCGCTGACGCCGGGATTCGACCGCACGAGCGGCGGCCTGCAACAGCAGGTCGAGGCCGTCAACGCGCTCAAGGCCGAGCTCGACCGCCTCGATCCCGCGGGCGCGCAGCGCCGCGCCGCGCAGGAGGCCCGGGTGCGGGCGACGCTGCGCCGCCGCGTCGAGTCCGATTGAGCACCGCCATTCGCGACCTCGAGCAGCGCGTGGGCGAGGAAGTCGGCGTCTCGCCCTGGGTCGAGGTGACGCAGGAGCGCATCGACAACTTCGCCAAGGCGATCGACGACTTCCAGTGGATCCACGTCGACCGCAGCCGCGCCGCCGGCTCGCCCTTCGGCGGCACCATCGCGCACGGCTTCCTGACGCTGTCGCTGCTGTCGCACCTCGCCGAGCGCACCTTCTCGTTCTCGGACCGGCGCATGGGAATCAACTACGGGCTCAACCGCGTGCGCTTCACCGCGCCGCTGCCGAGCGGCTCGCGCGTGCGCGCGCGCTTCACGTTGCACAAGTACGAGAAGATCGAGGGCGGCGTGCAGGTGACCTGGAACACCGTGGTCGAGCGCGAAGGCGCCGACAAGCCGGTGCTGGTCGCCGAATGGCTCGGGAGGCATTACTACCAATGAGATGGAAAAACCGGCCCGCCAACTCCAACTGGGGCGAATTCGGCCCGGACGACCAGCGCGGGCGCATGAACTTCGTGACGCGCGAGAAAGTGCTGCAGGGAATCGCGGAGGTGAAGCAGGGCCTGACCTTCTGCTGCTCGCTGCCGCTCGACTATCCCGGCGGCCAGGTGCTCAACCCGCGGCGCGCGCCGCCGCGGCTCGCCGCCACCTCGCGCGACGGCAAGCAGTTCTTCTGCCGCCCGCTGGTCGAGTACAACGAGAACATGACCGACGTCATCTGCGACGACCAGGTCCTGATGGCGCTGCAGTACTCCACGCAATGGGATTCGTTCGCGCACGTCGGCAGCCGCTTCGACGCCGACGGCGACGGCAAGGCCGAGCTGGTGTTCTACAACGGCTGGCGGGCGGGAGAGCATATCGTTCCCGCTGCCGAGAAGAAAACCGAAGCCTGGGACCGTTTCGAAGGCAGCGAGGCGAAGGCGCTCGGCATCCAGGGCCTCGCCGAGCACGGCGCGCAGGGGCGCGGCGTGCTGATCGATCTGCATCACCATTTTCAACGGCAGAGAAAGGCAATCGGCTACGACGACCTGATGCGGGTCCTGGAGAAAGACCAGGTCGAGGTCGAGAAGGGCGACATGGTGTGCCTGTACACCGGCTTCGCCGACGTGCTGCTCGAGATGAAGAAGAAGCCCGACCCGAAGCTCGTCAACGAGACCTGCACCGGCCTGCAGGGGCGCGACGAGAAGCTGCTGCGCTGGATCTCCGACTCGGGGCTCGCCTGCCTGCTCGCCGACAACTACGCGGTGGAGCTGATCGCCACCAGCCTCACCGACCCGCTGCCGAAGGCGCAGCCGTGGCTGCCGCTGCACGAGCATTGCCTGTTCAAGAACGGCATCCACCTCGGCGAGATGTTCTATTTCACCGAGCTGGCGCGCTGGCTGCGCGCGCACCAGCGCAGCCGGTTCCTGTTCACCGCGCCGCCGCTGCGGCTGCCCGGCGCCGTCGGCTCGCCGGCGACGCCGATCGCCACCGTATGAAAGTAGCGATCGTTACCGGCGGTTCGTCGGGGATGGGCGAGGCCACCGCCAAGGAACTGGCGAAGCGCGGCTGGAACGTTGCTGTCGTATCAAGAAAAAAAACCGAAATGGCAGGAATTCTTTGCCTGCAAGGCGACGTCGCGGAGGACGCCGATTGCCGCAGGGTCGCCAAGGCGGTGCTCGACAAGTGGGGCCGGATCGACGCGCTGGTGAACAGCGCCGGCACCACCAAGTTCGTCGCCCACGCCGACCTCGAAGGCCTGTCGGCCGAGGACATCCTGGGCATCTTCCGCGTCAACCTGGTCGGGCCGTTCCAGATGATCCGCGCCTGCGCCCCGGCGCTGAAGGCGGCGCGCGGCTGCGTGGTGAACCTGTCGTCGGTCGCCTCGATCCTCGGCACCGGCTCCTCGATCGCCTACGCCGCGTCCAAGGCCGCGCTCAACACCATGAGCGTGTCGCTGGCGCGCGCGCTCGGGCCCGAGATCCGCGTCAACGTCGTCGCGCCCGGCTACGTGCGCACCCCCTGGCAGGTCGCGGCGTACGGCGCCGAGGGTGCCGCCGAGCGCGAGCGGCAGTACGCCGAGCGCGCGCCGCTCAAGGCCGCGCCGCAGCCCGACGACGTCGCCGAGGCCATCGCCTGGCTGATCGAGGGCGCGCGCGCCGTCACCGGCGAGATCGTCTACATCGACGGCGGCATGCATATAGCGTCGCCGCGCTAAGTTTCGTTGACTGCCTTTGACACGATCATCGTCGGTGCCGGCTCGGCGGGTTGCGTCCTCGCAAACCGCCTTTCGGAAGATTCGTCCCAAAAAGTACTGCTCCTCGAGGCGGGACCGCGCGACACCAACCCGTGGATCCACGTGCCGCTCGGCTACGGCAAGCTGTTCGCGCGCACCGACGTCAACTGGGCCTACGAGTCCGAGCCGGAAGCGGCGCTGAACGGCCGGCGCATCTTCACCCCGCGCGGCAAGGTGCTCGGCGGCTCCTCGTCGATCAACGGCCTGGTCTACATCCGCGGCCAGCCGCAGGACTTCGACGGCTGGGGCATCCCCGGCTGGGACTTCGCCGCGCTCCTGCCGTACTTCGAGAAAGCCGAGCGCGAGCTCAAGGTCTCGGACCTCGAGCGCCACGAGCTCTGCGATGCCTTCATCGCCGCCGCGGCCTCGCTCGGCATCCCGCGCAACGACGACTTCAACGGCGCATCCCAGGAGGGCACGGGCTACTACCGGGCCACCACGTATCGCGGGCGCCGGCGCAGCACCGCCACTGCTTACCTGCGGCCGGCGGAGAAGCGGCCGAATCTCAAGGTGGAAACGGGCGCGCTGGCCACGAAGATCATCTTCGAAGGCAAACGGGCAGTCGGGGTTGAGTACTGCAACAAACAGATCAGGGCAAACGAAGTCATCCTCTCAGCCGGCACGTTCAATTCGCCGCAGCTGCTCCAGCTTTCCGGCGTCGGGCCGGGCGCGCTGCTCGAGCGGCACGGCATTCCGGTGGTTCACGACGCGCCGCAAGTCGGCGAGGCCCTGCAGGACCATTTCTATGCGCGCACGTTCTGGCGCGCGCGCAAGAAGATCACGCTGAACGACGACATGGCGAGCCTGTGGCGCCAGGCCCGCATCGGCCTGGAATACCTGCTGAAGAAAACCGGGCCTCTGACGGTGGCCGCCGGCCACGCCGCGGCGTTCGTGCGCACGCGGCCGGAGCTGCGGCGCCCCGACGCGCAGATCTACTTCATCAACTTCTCCAGCGCGCGGCGTGGCGGCATCCTGCACCCGCACTCGGGCTTCACCTGCGCGGTGTCGCAGCTCCAGGTGGAGTCGCGCGGCTCCTGCCACATCCGCTCCGCAGACCCGGCGGCACCGCCCGCGATCCGCTACAACTATCTTGCGACGGAGAACGACCGCCGCACGATGGTGGAGGGCCTGAAGCTGATCCGGCGGATCTGCGCGGCGCCGCCGATGCGCGACTGCGTCGCGGGCGAGTTCATGCCCGGGGAGCGCGTGCAAACCGACGACGAGTGGCTCGCCTACTGCCGCGAGATGGGCGAGACGGTGTTCCACCCGACCTCGACTTGCAGCATGGGGGCCGTCGTGGACGAAAGGCTCAGAGTAAAAGGCCTGCAGGGCCTGAGGGTCATCGACGCGTCGGTGATCCCGGCCGTGCCTTCGGGCAACATCAACGCGGCGGTGGTCGCGATCGCCGAGAAGGCCGCGGACCTCGTCAGGGAGGACGCGGCACAATAGCGGCATGTGGGAAACAGCGGCGATCGTCCTGCTCGTGGCAGGCACATTCCTGTGGCTCGACAGCCTGCGCGCGCGGGAGCGCGCGCTGAGGGCGGGGCGCGCCGCCTGCGAGCGCCAGGACCTGCAGTTCCTCGACGACACGGTGTCGTTCACGCGCGTGCGGCTGGCGCGCGACACGGAAGGTCAGCTCAGGATCGCGCGCACCTACAGCTTCGAGTTCTCCGACACCGGCAACAACCGGCGGCACGGCGCGATCGTGATGCTCGGCGGCGACCTCCAGGACCTGCAGATGGAACCCTTCCGCCTGCAATGAGCACGAAATGGCTCGAAGGCCGCGTGCTGGAGAACCGGCACTGGACCGACGCCTTGTTTTCGCTGCGCGTCGAGGCGCCGCGCCTGGCTTTCGAGGCCGGCCAGTTTGTGCGCATCGCGCTGGAGGAAGGTCTCGCGCGGCCGTTCTCCTTCGTCAACCCGCCGCAGGACCCGGTGCTCGAGTTCTACGGCATCGTGGTGCCGGAGGGGCCGCTGTCGCCGCGCCTCGCGCGGCTGGAGAAGAACGACCGCCTGCTGATCGCCGCCAACCCGGCGGGATTCCTGGTGCTGTCGGAGGTCCCCGATGCCGGGACGCTGTGGCTGCTGTCCACCGGAACCGGGATCGCGCCGTTTCTATCGATACTGAGGACCGAGGCGCCGTGGCGGCGCTACCGCGAGGTCGTGCTGGTGCACGCGGTGCGCCACGCCCGCGAGCTGGTTTATCGCGACATGATTCGTCAGATTTCGCAAGAGCATCGCCTGCACTACGTCAGCTTCGTGAGCCGCGAGCAGGCCGCGGGGTCGCTCGCCGGGCGGATTCCGGCGGCGATCCGCGACGGGAGGCTGGAGACCGCCGCCGGCCTGCGGCTTGACGCGACAGGCTCGCAGGTCATGCTGTGCGGCAATCCCGACATGCTGAAGGATGCCGCGGCGGAGCTTGCCGGGCGCGGCCTGCGCAAGCACCGCCGGCGCGCCCCAGGTCACATCACCGTAGAAAGCTTCTGGTGAAAAAACTGATTGCGCTTGGGGTGGCGCTGGTCCTGAGCGGCTGCAGCACGCTGCGCTTCGCGTACGACAACGCCGACGTCTATGTGCGCTGGAAGATCGACAGCTACGTCACGCTGCAGGGGGAGGAAGCGGACGAGCTCGCCGGGCGCATCGCCGAATTCCACTCCTGGCACCGCCTGAACGAGCTGCCGCGCTACGCCCGGCTCGCGCGCGAAGCGTCGCCGCGCCTCGCCGGCGGACTCTCGCGCCAGGACATGGTTTGGGGGTACGATTCCCTGAGGGTTCGGGCGGGGGACAGCGTGCGCAAGGCGGCCGAGATGCTCGCGCCGCTGCTCGACCGCCTCACTCCGGAGCAGGTGGCGCAGATCGAGCGGCGCGTCGCCGAGGAGAACCGCCAGTTCCACCGCGACCACCTGCGCGGAGCCGAGCGCGAGCGGCGCAGGAAGCGGGCGAAGCTGCTCGTCGACCGACTGGAGGACTGGGTGGGCAAGCTGTCGCAGGCGCAGGTGGAGCGGGTACGCGAGTTCGCCGAGCGCGTGCCGCTGCTCGATGAGCTGCGCGACCGCGACCGCAAGCGCCTGCAGGACGAGGTGCTGGCGATCATCCGCGCGAAGGAGTCCAGGAAGCAGCTGGCCTCGCGCGTCGCCCAGTGGGAGCGCGGCCGAGAGCCGGCCTTCGTCGCCGGGCTCGAGACCTGGCGCGCGCAGTTCTACACCCTGCTCGGCGACATCGACCGCTCGCTCACGCCCGAACAGCGCGCGCGCGGCGTGGCGCATCTGCGCCGCTACGCCGAAGAATTCGACGCGCTCGCCGCCCAGTGAACGATCCGAAGCCCCTGCGCGGCCTCGCCGAGCCGCTTCCTGCGGCCGACGTTCCTACCGCTTATGCCGGCCGCACGCGCTACACCCAGCTCGAATACGAGGCGCTGCTCGCCAACCTGTCGCTCGGCATCGCGTTCACGCGCGAGCGGCGCTTCTTCCTGTGCAACCCGAAGTTCGCCGAGATGTTCGGCTACGGGCCGGAGGAGCTGATCGGCATGCCGGGCGAGAGCGTCTACCCGAGCCGCGAGAGCTACCTCGCGCTCGGCCAGATCGCCGGCCCGGTGCTCGGCGCGGGCCGCCAGCTCGACCTCGAATGGGAAGTGCGGCGCAAGGACAACACGACTTTCCTGTGCCGCCTGATCGCCAAGGCGATCGACCCGGCGGACACGCAGAGCGGCACGGTGTGGATCGTCGAGGACATCACCGACCGCCGGCGCCACGCCGACGAGATCGCGCGCCTGCTGCGCGAGCAGGAGGCGATCCTCGGCACCGCCTCGATCGGCATTGTGTTCCTCCGGGATCGGCGCATCGTGCGCTGCAACCGCCGCTACGAGGAGATGTACGGCTACGCCCCGGGCGAGATGAACGGCAAGGCCACCGCCGAGCTCGATGCCGACCCGCAGGACCAGGCGAACGCCACCTCCGCCTACGAGCAGCTGCGCCGCGGCCTGACCGCGCGGCGCGTCGAGCAGCGCCGGCGCAAGGACGGCTCGGTGTTCTGGACCCGCGCCGACGGGCGCGCGGTCGACCCGCAGGATCCGCTGAAGGGCTCGGTGTGGACGGTCGAGGACATCACCGAGCAGCGGCGCGCCGAAGACGAGCTGCAGCGCGTGCTCGCCGAGCAGCAGGCGCTGCTCGACAACGTGGTGGTGGGCATCGCGATCAGCCGCGAGCGGCGCATGGTGCGCTGCAACCGGCGCTTCGAGGAGATGTTCGGCTTCGGCGCCGGCGAGGCGATCGGCGCCTCGTGGCGCGAGATCTACTTCACCGAGGAGGAGTTCGAGACGCGCGGGCGGGTCTACGCCGAGCTCGACCAGGGGCGTACCCACGCAAGGGAGCAATGGCTGCGACGCCAGGACGGCTCGGGCTTCTGGTGCCGCGTTTCCGGCCGCGCGGTGGCGGCCGGCGACCCGGCGCGGGGCTACGTCTGGCTCACCGAGGACGTCACCGAGCGCCGCCGCGCCGACGAGGCGCTCGAGCGCCTGGTGCGCGAGCAGGACGCGGTGCTGCAGAACGCGGTCACCGGCATCATCTTCGTCAAGGACCGCAGGGTGGTGCGCTGCAACCGGCGCTTCGAGGAGATCTTCGGCTACGCCCCCGGCGAGCTGCTCAACCTGTCGACGCGCTTCATGTTCGGCAGCGACGCCGACTACGAGGCGGGCGGCGAGGCGCTGTACGAGCCGGTGTGGCGCGGCGAGATGGTGTACGTCGAGCGCCGGCACGCGCGCAAGGACGGCGCGCTCATCTGGTGCTCCCTCTCCGGGCGCGCGGTGCAGGCGGGCGACCCGGCGCAGGGCTCGGTGTGGCTGTTCGACGACATCACGCAGGAGCACGAGTCCGAGGAGCGCGTGCAGCGCGCGCTCGGCGAGCAGGAGCTGATCCTGGACAACGCCGCAGTCGGCATCGCCTTCGTGCGCAGCCGCGCCATCCAGCGCTGCAACCGCTTTCTCGAGGACATGGTCGGCGCCGGGCCGGGCGAGCTCGTCGGCCAGAGCTCGGCGGTGCTGTTCGCGTCACGCGAGGACTGGGAGGAGGCGGGGCGGCTCGCCTACGGCGGCACCGCGCCGGGCGAGACCTACCACGCCGAGCGCCGCTTCAAGCGCCGCGACGGCTCGACCTTCCTGTGCCGCGCGCGCGGCCGGCGCATCGACGCCGGCGACGCGGAGCAGGAGTGGATCTGGAGCTTCGAGGACGTCACGGCGGAGAGGGAAGCCGAGTTGCGCGTACAGCGCGCGCTCGCCGAGCAGGACCTGATCCTCGACAACGCCACTGTGGGTATCGCTTTCGTGCGCAACCGCATCATCCAGCGCTGCAATCGCTTCCTCGAGGAGATGGTCGGCGCGCCGCGCGGCGGCCTGGTCGGCGCGCGCTCCGCGGCGCTGTTCGCCAACGAGGCCGACTGGAAGGAGGCGGCGCGCCGCGCGTTCGACGAGACGCCGCCGGGCGGCATCCACACCGCGGATGCGCGCCTGAAGCGCGCCGACGGCTCGACCTTCCTGTGCTACATGCGCGGTCGCCGCATCGACCCCGGCGACGGCGAGCAGGAGTGGATCTGGAGCTACGAGGACGTGACCGCCGAGCGCGAAGCCGACCTGCGCGTGCAGCAGGCCCTGGGCGAGCTCGAGCGCGCGGTCGCCGAGCGCACCACCGAGCTCGAGAAGGCCAAGGCCCATGCCCAGCACCTCGCCGACCACGACGCGCTCACCAGCCTGCCGAACCGCAGGCTGCTGGAGGACCGCCTGACGCAGGCGCTCGCGCTCGGCCAGCGCAACCGCAAGAACACCGCGGTGATGTTCGTCGACCTCGACCGCTTCAAGAACATCAACGACTCGCTCGGCCACGCCGTGGGCGACGCGCTGCTGAAGGAGATCGCGCTGCGCCTGGTGCGCCAGCTGCGCACCGGCGACACCATCTGCCGCATCGGCGGCGACGAGTTCGTGGTGGTGCTGCCCGAGGTCAAGCGCTCGGCCGACGTCGCGCACGTGGCGCAGAAGGTGATCGAGCAGCTGTCGCAGCCGGTGGTGATCGAGGAGCGCGAGCTGGTGGTGACGTCCTCGATCGGCATCGCGGTCTACCCCGACGACGGCCGCGACGCCGAGACGCTGATCCGCAACGCCGACGCGGCGATGTACCATGCCAAGGAGCTGGGGCGCGCCAACTACCAGTTCTTCACCGAGCAGATGAACCAGGCGGCGTCGAGCCGCCTGGCGCTGGAAAGCGACCTGCGGCGCGCGATCAGCAAGGACGAGCTGCGCGTGCACTACCAGGCGATCGTCGAGACCGCCACCGGGCGCGTCGCGGCGCACGAGGCGCTGGCGCGCTGGCAGCATCCCGAGCGCGGCCTGGTCTACCCGGTGGACTTCGTCCAGCTCGCCGAGGACACCGGGCTGATCCTGAAAATCGGCGAATGGGTGCTGGGCCAGGCCTGCCGCTGGTCGACCTTCATCGGCGCCCGCAGTCATGACGGCGGCGGGCTGCAGGTGGCGGTCAACCTGTCGGCGCGCCAGTTCAACGACCCGCAGCTGCCGCGGGTCGTGGCGCGCGCGCTCAAGGAGACCGGGCTGCCGCCGCGCCTGCTCGAGCTCGAGATCACCGAGTCGACCGCGATGCAGCAGACCGACGTCACGCTGCGCACGCTGAAGAAGCTGAAGCAGCTCGGCGTGACGATCGCCATCGACGACTTCGGCACCGGCTACTCGAGCCTGTCCTACCTGCGGCGCTTCCCGGTGGACAAGGTGAAGATCGACCGCAGCTTCGTCGCCGAGGTGCCGGCGGACCGCGACCAGGGCGCGATCGTGTCGGCGATCGTCGCGCTGGCGCACGCGCTGCAGATCCGCGTGGTCGCCGAAGGCGTCGAGACCGAGGCGCAGCGCGAGTTCCTGCGCGCCTGCGGCTGCGATTTCATCCAGGGCTACCTGGTCGGCCGGCCGGTCGATTCCGACAGCGCGGCGAAGCCCTACGTCTAGGCCGGCGCTTCACTTCGCGCACGCCAACGGCTTCCCGGCGGCGTGCTACGCGGCGATGCTCGAGCCGCTCGCGGCAGGCTTCAGCGTCTCGTGGATCGAGGCGATCGGCATGGACCCGCGCTACCCGCCCACCGAGGGCTGGCCGCAGCTGGTCGATCAGCTGATTTCACGCGTTGCAAAATTGAAGGAGCCGGTTTACGGCGTAGGGCATTCCCTGGGCGGGTACCTGAATTTCCTCGCCGCCGCGCGCCGGCCGGAGCTGTTTCGCGCCATCGTGCTGCTGGATGCGCCGATCATCGGGCCGTTCCGCGGCGGCATGCTCGGCGCGGTCAAGCGCCTGGGCATCGTCGACCGCGTGACGCCGGCGGGAGCGACCCGCGACCGGCGCAGCCACTGGCCGACGCGCGAGGAGGCGAGAGCCCACTTCCGCACCCGCAAGCTGTTCCGCCATTTCACGGATCAATGTCTTGAGGACTACGTAACCCACGGCCTGGTCCAGAACCAGGGCTTCCACCTCCGCATCGACCCGCAGATCGAGTACCAGATCTATCGCACCATCCCGCACGACATGATGCGCAGCCTGCGCGAGTTGCGCGTGCCGGCGGGCTTCATCGGCGGGGCGGACTCGGACGTGGTGCGGCGCGTGCGGCTCGCCGGGATGCGGCCGAAGTTCGCCCTGCGCAAGGTGCCCGGCGGGCACCTGTTCCCCTTCGAGCGGCCGAGCGAGGCGGCGGCGGCGCTCGCCGGGCTCCTGCGCGAGCTAGGTTGAGCGCCGCTTGCGCGCCAGCAGGTCCTCGATCTGCTTGATGTTCATCTCCACCCCGAGCATGTTCGGGTTCACCTCGAGCGCGCGGCGGAACCAGGCGAGCGCCTCCTCGGGCTGGTCGAGCTGCAGGTGGATCTCGCCCATTCCGGAGAGCGCGCCGAAATGCCGCGGGTTGCGCTTCAGCACCTCGTCGCAGTCGGCGATCGACTTGCGGAACTCGCCCGCCAGGTAGTACACGGTGGCGCGGCGGTTCCAGCCTTCGGCGAACTCGGGTTTTTTCTGGATCACCTGGGAAAGAGCCGCGATGGCTTCGGCGTAGCTTCCGGCCTGCATGTCCTCGGTGGCGCGCGCCATCTGGCGGTCGATCGCGGCGTCGCCGGAGCGCGTCCACAGCAGCCACAGCCCCTGCTCGGCGAAGCTGCGCACGAAGGCGCTCTCGTCGCGCAGGCGCTCGTGCAGCAGCGCCGCGTCGGCCATGCCGCCGCGGTTGGCGATCCACACCACCGCCTCGGCGCGGGTCGCCGCATCGGTATTTTTTAACGCGGCGAGCGCCTCGGCGCGCGATTTGGGCGGCTCCGGGAATGCCGCCGGCGCCACGGCTGTTAGCGCGGCAACAAGTAGTACCATTCCAACCGCCGAATCCGGGAGCCTCATTGACTCGTAGTTCTCCCCGTACTCAATGCCTGAGGAACACATGAAAACGCTTTTTCGTCCATTGATCTTAGCCGGTCTGCTTGCCTCCGGCGCCGCGCTCGGCGCCGGCGACTCCGGCCCGGCCCCGGCCGCTGAGGCCAAGGACCCAGTGCTGGAGAAGGTCACGGCCGCGACCGCCCGCAAGGACTGGGCGGGGGCCGCGGGCGTGCTCAAGGACGCCGTAGCGGCGAGCCCGGGCAACGCCAGCTACCACAACCTGTACGCGTACGCGATCCGCAAGGGCGCGAGCCCGGACATGAACCTGGTGTTCAAGCACTACAACGAGGCGCTGCGCATCGATCCCAAGCACAAGGGCGCGCACGAATACGTCGGCGAGGCTTACCTGATGGTTGGCAACGTCGCCAAGGCCAAGGAGCACCTCGGCCAGCTCGACAAGCTGTGCTTCTTCGGCTGCAGCGAGTTCGCCGACCTGAAAAAGGCGATCGCCGACCACGAGGCGAAGCGCAAGTAGCGCCTAGCGGCGCAGCTTCGCCCTAGTATCCGACCGCCGCGCCGTCGCTGCGCGGATCGGCGCCGCCGGCGAGGACGCCGCTCTCGGGGTCGATCGTGATGCCGTTGGCGTGGCCGGCGAGCTCGTTCCAGTCGCCCCAGCGGTTGACCGGGTGGCCGCGCCGCGCAAGCTCGTCGATGGTCGCGCGCGGAAAGCGCGCCTCGATGTGCAGCGTGTCGCGCGCCTCGCCGAGCCCGAAGCGGCCGGAGAGCCAGCGCGGCGCGGAGAGCGCCTGCTGGATGTCCTGCCCGAAGTCGATCATCGCCACGTAGGCCTGCACGTGGATCTGCGGCTGGCCGTCGGCGCCCATGCAGCCGAGCACCGCCCACAGGCGCTCGTCGCGGAAGGCGAGCGAGGCGATCAGCGTGTGCAGCGGAACCTTGCCGGGCTCCAGACAGTTCGGGTGCTTCGGGTCGAGCGAGAAATAGGCGCCGCGGTTCTGCAGCACCACGCCGGTCGCGGCCGAGGTGACGCACGAGCCGAAGATGCCGTACAGGCTGAAGACGAGCGAGGCGGCATTGCCCGCCGCATCCACCGCCGCGACGTACACCGTGTCACCGGCGAGGCTGCCTTCCGAGGGCAGCTTGTCCCAGGGCAGCGCGCGCGCCGGGTCGATGAGGCGCCGGCGCTGGTCCGCATACGCCTTCGACAGCAGCTTCTCCATCGGGACTTCGGTGAAGCGCGGGTCGGCGAGCCAGCGGTCGCGGTCGTGGTAGGCGATCTGCTTCGCCTGCACCAGCAGGTGGACATGGTCCGGGCCGAGGAACTCGCGCCGCGCAAGCTCGAGCGGCTCGAGCAGGTTGAGCATCTCCAGCACCGTGAAGCCCTGGGTCGGCGCCGGGGTCTCGCAGATCGTGACGCCGCGGTAGCTGCCGCGGATCGGCTCGCCCCAGTGTGCCTGCTGCCCGGCCAGGTCGCTCTCGGTGAAGAATCCGCCCAGCTTGGCGAGCGCTTTCGCCACCTCGCCTTCGTAGAACCCCGCGCGGCCCTGCGCCGCGATCGCCTCCAGCGTATCGGCAAGGCGCGGATTCCTGAGCTTGGCCTGTCCTGCCGGAAGGAACAGCGCGGCGGAGGCGGGATCGCGCGCCAGCTCGGACGCCGTTTCGGAAATCCAGCGGGAGAGGCGTGCGGTTACCGGATAGCCTTCGCGCGCGTGGTGGATCGCGTCCTGCAGGCAGCGCGCGAGGGGAAGCCTGCCGTAGCGCTGGTGCGCGGCACAGAAGCTGGCGACCGCGCCCGGCGTGGTCAGCGTCGCCGGCGCGAGGCCGCGCAGCGGGATCTCGGCCTGGCCGGAGAACTTGTCGCGCGTGGCGGTCTGCGCCGCGCGGCCGCCGCCGTCGAGGTACGAGACCTTGCGCGCCGCGGCGTCGTAGATGAGCCAGAAGGCGTCGCCGCCGACGCCGCACATGTGGGGATAGACCACGCTGAGCGTGGCGGCGGCGGCGATGGCGGCGTCAACCGCGGAGCCGCCGGCGCGCAGCGCGTCGGCGCCCGCGGCCGAAGCGGCCGCGTGCGGTGAGGCCACCATGCCGCGCGTGGCATAGGTCGGCGCCGCGAGCATGCTGCTACTTTTTCTTTCCGAGTTTCTTTCGTGCCAGCGCAGCACCTTCGGCTAGGGCCCTGAGCTTGGCGACCGCGACTTCGCGGTCCATCGGCGCCATGCCGCAGTTGGTGCAGGGGAACAGGTGGCGCGCCGGGACGTAGCGCAGGGCGGTCTGGATGACTTTGGCGACTTCCTCGGGCGTCTCGACCTTGTCGCTCGCGACGTCGATGACGCCGACCAGGACATCTTTTCCTTTCAATAATTTCAATAATTCAACTGGAACCCTGGAGTGGATGCACTCGAGCGACACCTGGTCGATGCGGCTCTGCGCCAGCGCCGGGAAGATCTCCTCGTACTGGCGCCAGGACTCGCCGAGCGTCTTCTTCCAGTCGATGTTCGCCTGGATGCCGTAGCCGTAGCAGATGTGCACGCAGGTCGTGCACTTGAGGCCGGCGATGGCGCGGTGCAGGGCGGCTATGCCCCAGCGCGTGACGTCGTCCATGTAGACGTTGAACGCCGGCTCGTCGAACTGGATCACGTCGACGCCGTCCTTCTCGAGCGCGCGCGCCTCCTGGTTGAGGAGGTCGGCGAACACCATGGCGAGCTTCTGCTTGTCGCCGTAGTGCTCGTCGGCGAGGGTGTCGACGATGGTCATCGGCCCGGGCAGGGTGATCTTGATCTTCCTGTTCGTATGATCCCGCAGGATCAGGGCTTCGCTCTGGTGCACGCGGCCTTTCAGCCGCAGCGGCCCGGTCACCACCGGCACCATCGCGTCGTAGCGGTTGTTGCGGATGCCCATCTTCACCTTGCGGCTGAAGTCGATGCCCTCGACGAACTCGACGAAGCCGTGGACGAAGTGCTGGCGCGACTGCTCGCCGTCGGTGACGATGTCGAGGCCCGCGTCCTCCTGCTCCTTGATCCAGAGCAGCGTGGCGTCGCGCTTGGCGCGCGCCAGCTCGGCGCCCTGCGCGCGCCACGCCGGCCACAGCTTGCCGGTTTCGGCGAGCCAGGCCGGCTTGGGCAGGCTGCCGGCGATCGTCGTTTCGAGCATGAATTGGCTCCCTTGAGCGTCTATTATGGCTCCATGGAGCAGGCTTCCAAACTGCCCGCCGGCGCGCATGCCGAGCGCTACCGCTCGATCCGCGCCGCCACGCAGGCGCTCGCCGCGCCGCTCTCGGCGGAGGACTGCGCGATCCAGTCGATGCCGGACGCGAGCCCGGTCAAGTGGCATCTGGCCCACACCACCTGGTTCTTCGAGACCTTCGTGCTCGAGCCGCACCTGCCCGGCTACCGGCCGTTCGATCCGGCGTACCGCGTGCTGTTCAATTCCTACTACCACGGCGTCGGCGAGCGCCACCCGCGGCCCGAGCGCGGCATGCTGTCGCGCCCCGGGCTGGACGAGGTAGTGGCGTACCGGCGGCACGTCGACGACGCGCTAGGCGGCGCGCGGCTGCCGCGGGAGGCCGCCGCGCTGGTCGAGCTCGGCCTGCAGCACGAGCAGCAGCACCAGGAGCTGATCCTTACGGACGTGAAGCACCTGCTGTCGCGCAATCCGTTGAAGCCGGCGTACCGCAAGCCCTGGCCGCTGGCGCCGGTCCAGGCGCGCGAGCCGGGATGGATCGCTGTCGCGGGCGGCTTGTGCGAGATCGGGCACGCCGGCGAGGGCTTCTGCTTCGACAACGAGGCGCCGCGCCACCGCGTGTGGCTCGACCGGTACGAGATCGCCTCGCGTCCTGTGACCCAGGGCGACTTCATCGACTTCATGGACGACGGCGGCTACCGCCGGCCAGACCTGTGGCTTGCGGCGGGATGGGACGCCATAGCCGCCCGCGGATGGCAGGCGCCCTTGTACTGGGAGCAGCAGGCGGGTGGCCGCTGGCAGGTGTTCACGCTTTACGGCGAGGTGCCGGTCGAGCGCAGCACGCCCGTGTGCCACATCAGCTTCTTCGAGGCGGAAGCCTTCGCGCGCTGGGCCGGCGCCCGGCTGCCGACCGAGGCCGAGTGGGAGGTGGCGGCCGGGGGAATGCCCGCCCTGGCGTTGGGCGACGTATGGGAATGGACCCGCAGCGACTACGGCCCTTACCCGGGGTTCCGGGCGGCGCCGGGCGCGGTCGGCGAGTACAACGGCAAGTTCATGTGCGGCCAGTACGTGCTGCGCGGCGGGTCCTGCGCCACCCCGGCGAGCCACGTGAGGGCGACCTACCGCAACTTCTTCCCGCCCGAGGCGCGCTGGCAGTTTTCCGGCCTGCGGCTGGCGCGCGATGCCTGAGCTTTTGCAAAGTCCGCGGAATCAAGTCATTCTATGCTGCTCGGTCCGACCCGGACCGGGGGCTCCGACAAGGGAGAAGTCATGGTGAAGCTGATTGCGGCGGCAGTGGTGTTGGGCATGGCGGTTTCCGGGCCGGCGCTGGCCCAGAAGAAGGACTGCGGGGAGTTGAAGGGCGAAATCGAGGCCAAGATCAAGAAGAACGGCGTCGAAAAATTCTCGCTCGACGTGGTCGACGCCAGCGCGCAGGCCGACGGCAAGGTGGTCGGCACCTGCGACGGCGGCGCCAAGAAGATTGTCTACAAGAAGGGCTAGCGGCGCGCGGTAAGCAGCCAGGCCGCAGCGGCGGCCTGCGCGGCGAGCAGCAGGCCGAAGGCGGCGCGGTACGCCTCCGGGTCGTAGCGCCCGTCTGCGACCGGCCACAGGCCGAGGATCGCGCCTACGCCCCACTGGAAGACGAAAGAGGTGCCGAAGAGGAGCAGGTTGGACGCGGTGGTCACGCGCCCGGTCTGCGCCGGCGGCACCAGATGCGTGAGCAGCGTGTAGGCGATGATCGCCGCGATGCTCATCGCGGCAAACAGCGCCAGGGCGGCCAGCACCCCGCTGCGCGCGCCGAGCGCTAGCGGCGCGAACGCCGCGGCCGTCAGCACCATTCCCCCCTGGTACAGGCGCAATTGCGAGATGCCGAGCTTTGCGGCAGCGTCCGCCAGCCTGCCGAGCCCTATTGAAGCGATGAAGTAGGCGAGCGCCGAGGCGAACAGGTAGTCCGCGATCGCGCCGCGCTCGAGGCCGTGCACGTCGGCGAGCCAGGGCGCGAACCACAGCCCCTGCAGGGCCTGGAAGCTCGCCTGCGAAAGCACCAGCGGAGCCGCCAGGCGCCAGAAGTCCAGGCGCGCGAAGATGCCGCCGAGCACCCGGAATTCCTCGCTCCAGGGCTGCCGCTTCCCCGGCAGCTCGCGCTCGGGAACCACGAAGAACACCAGGGCCGCCGCGGCGACGCTGAGCCCCGCCAGCCCGACGAAGAGCCAGCGCCAGCCGAGCGGGCCGAGCAGCGCCTCGAGCGGCGCGGTCGCCGACAGCGTTCCCAGGCTGCCGATGCCGATCATCCAGCCGCTGAGCGAAGTCAGGCGCTCGCGCGGAAACCAGAGCGTGAACGCCTTGATCGATCCCATCAGGCCCGCCGACACGCCCAGGCCGATCAGCGCGCGCCCCACCGAGAGGTCGGCGAGGTCGCGCGCCATGCCGAAGGCAAGCGCGCCGGCGGCGGCGACCAGCATCAGCGCGGCCATGCAGCGCCGCGGGCCGAAGCGGTCGAGCGCCACGCCGAGCGGCAGCTGCGCCGCGGCGAAGGACAGGAAATACGCGCTGGTGAGCAGGCCGAGATCGCCGGGCGCGAGCCCGAAGTCGCGCACCAGGTCTTTGGCGATCACCGCGTTCACGTAGCGATAGAAATACGAAAGGTAGTAGCCCGCCGCGAAGGGGCAGAACACCACGAGCATCGCGTTCACGGGTAGGCTAGGCGCCATGAAAAAGAGGCTGATCGTCGGGATTACCGGCGCGACCGGCGCGGTCTACGGCGTCGAGATCCTGAAAACCCTGCGCGCAACGAAAGGCTGGGAAAGTCATCTCATCCTGTCCGACGCGGGCGCGCTCAACCTGTGGCACGAGCTGAGGATGAGGCGCCGCGAGCTCGAGAAGCTCGCCGCGTTCGCGCACCACCCGAAGGACATCGCCGCGACCCTCGCCAGCGGCTCCTTCCTGACCGAGGGCATGGTGATCGCGCCCTGCTCGATGAAGACCCTCGCCGCGGTGGCGCACGCGCATGCCGACGACCTGCTGTCGCGCGCCGCCGACGTGGTCTTGAAGGAGCGCCGCCGCCTGGTGCTGGTGCCGCGCGAGACGCCGCTCAACCTCGCGCACCTGCGCAACATGGTGGCGGTCACCGAGATGGGCGGCATCGTGTTCCCGCCGGTGCCGGCGTTCTACGCGCGGCCGAAGTCGCTCGACGACCTGGTCGCGCACACCGTGGCGCGGGTCCTCGATCTCTTCGGCGTGCACTCCGCTAGGCTCGCGCGCTGGCGGGGGATGAAAGGAATTCCCGCAGAGCGCGATTGAAGGCCTCGGGCTGCTCGACGTTGGAGATGTGCGCGGCCTGGGGGATGCCGACGAACTTTGCGCCCGGCACGTTCTCGCCGATGTGGCGCGTGCCCGCCGCCGCCCCGTCGTCGTTGCCGGTGATCGCGAGCAGCGGCAGCCGGATGTCCTTCAGGCGCGCGGTGGTGTTGAGCCCCATGATGGCGCGGCCGCAGCCGACGAAGCCCGCGACGGGCGTGGCGAGGATCAGCGCGGCGATCTTTTTCGCTCCGGGGCTCGACCGGAAAGGCGCGGTGAACCAGCGCTCCATCGTTGAATCGAGCAGCCCGGCCATGCCTTTCGATTCGGCGATGCGGATGCGGTCTTCCCACTGCTTGAGGGCCTCGGGCGGCTGCGTGTGCGTGGTGTCGCACAGCACCATGCGCTCGAACGGGCCTTTCCCTCTGAGCGCGAGGGTCTGGCCGATCATGCCGCCGATGGACAGCCCGCAGTAACAGGCGGTTTTTATTTTCAGAAAGGAAACCAGGCCCGAAATATCGTCTGCAAGCATGTCCAGCGTGTAGGCCGTCGCGGGCGCCGAGCTGTGGCCGTGACCGCGCATGTCGTAGGCGAGTATCCGGAAGCTGCCCTTGAAGGCCTCGATCTGCGGGTCCCACATGCGCACGCTGCAGGCGAGCGAGTGGCTGAGGACCAGCCAGGGCGCGCCTTCTTTGCCGTGAATCTCGTAGTTGATCTCGATGCCGTTGACGTTGGCTTTCATGTCGCCTCCAGGATCAGCGGGATGAGCATTTCGTCCTCGCTCGTGCCGCCGTGGTTGCCGATGTGCAGGCTGTGCGATTCGCCGGGCGCCCAGTCCTTGACCGTGGTGCCGCCGCGCATCAGCAGCGTCACGTCGCCGATGCGCTCGGCGAAGCGCGGGTGCGGCGTGCCCGGGCCGAACCAGCCGGCGGCGGCGAACTCGCGGCTCGGCAGGACGTCGGCGCGATCGCCGAGCCAGTCCTTCGCTTTTTTCATGAACTCGGTTTCCGAATGCACGTAGCAGTACGCCACGCGGCGCTCGCCGCACAGGGGAAATCGCAGCATGGAGGCGAGAAATCCCGGCAATTCGAGGGACTCCTCGGGCGGGACGTCGATGAAGCCGTGGTCGGCGGTCGCGATCACCGCCGACTCGGTGCCCGCCAGGCGCGCGAGCAGCCGGCCGTACGCCTCGTCGAGCTTGAGGAACTGCTCCAGCGCTTCGCCGCTGCCGCAGCCGTAGCGGTGCGACACCATGTCGTACACCGGCCAGTAGGCGTAGACGAGCTTGCGCTCGGGACCCGACTTGACCGCCGCCTCGATCCGCTCCACCAACTCGTCGAGCGTCTCGTAGGGCACGCGCTCGGCGCCGCGGCAGTGCCGCGCGTTGTATTCGGAGTCGAGGATCTCGCGGTAGGTGACGACGATCGAGCGCAGCGGCAGATCTTCGAAGATGCTTCTCGAGACGTAGATCTGGTCCGGAGTCACGCCGCGCTGCCCGAGCGGCTGCAGGTCGCCGCGGCTCTTGAACGGCAGCGCCGCGGCTACGCAGCCCGCCTCGCCGAAATAGGTGAACCAGCCGGTGAGGCCGTGCTCGAGCGGCGTGCGTCCGGTGTACGACGTGGTGATCGCCGACGCGGTGGTCGACGGAAACACCGAGGTGAGCGAAGCGCGGCGCCGGCGCGCGAGCTCACTGCCCGCGCCGCGGCGCATCAGGTAGTTGTCGCCGAGCCCGTCGACGATCAGCAGCACCACGTTGCGCGCGTTTTTCAGCTCGGCGGCGTGCGTGTTCGCGAGCTGCGCGTGCAGCGGCCGGCCGCCGCAGGCCGCGACGATCGAGGCCATGAGATTCACCAGGCCACCGCCGGAGTAATCGGGTCGCATGCCGGGATTTTAGGCGTACAATTAAAAAATGCGCCACGAAGTCCATCTGCACGCCGACATTCCCATTCTTGAAGGCGTCTCGCGGCGCCAGATCGAGCAGGCGTTCACGCCGCTGCTCGAGTACCTCGACGCCGACGGCCTCGCCGACGTCAAGAGCCTCGAGCTCGAGGAGCCGGGCTTCAAGTACGACGAGAAGGAGCTGCTGTTCACCTTGTGCTGGACCGGCGAGATCGGCCGCAGCTTCCACGGCGCGCTCGAGGCGGCGCTCGACGCGATCGGCCCGTACTGTTATGAGGCGGTCGAGGTGGACCTGACGCAATACCACGAGAACGGCGAGCAGGAATCCAGGCTGCTGTTCGTCGGCCCGACGGCGCACGCGATCCACGAGGCGCAGCGCCGCTGCATGGTCGAGGACGTCACCGCGGTGCTCGGCCGCCAGTTCGGCAAGGAGGACGTCGCGCAAGCCACCACGCTGGTCAACGAGCTGTTCGACCGCGACTGGAAGGAAAAGGCCACGCAGCCGAAGAAGCCGGAGCGCGCCTTCGAGAGCTACACCCGCCCCTCGAGAAAAAACCTGCATTAAGTGGCAGCACCGAAGGTCCCCGGCCCGAAGTATCCCGCTCTAGACACCCTGGCATTGCACGCCGGGCAGTCGCCCGATCCGGCGACCGGCAGCCGCGCGGTGCCGATCTACCAGACCACCTCGTTCGTCTTCCGCGACACCGAGCACGCCGCTTCGCTCTTCAACATGGAGCGCGCCGGCCACGTCTACTCGCGCATCTCGAACCCGACAGTCGCGGTCCTCGAGGAGCGGGTCGCGGCGCTGGAAGGCGGCGTGGGCGCGATCGCCACCGCCTCGGGCCAGGCGGCGCTGCACCTTGCGGTAGCGACGCTGATGGGGGCGGGCGGGCACATCGTCGCCTCGACCTCGCTCTACGGCGGCTCGCACAACCTGCTCGGCTACACGCTCAAGCGCTTCGGCATCGATACCACTTTTATCAATCCCAGGGATTTAAAAGCGTGGCGCGCTGCGGTTCGTCCTGAAACAAGGCTTTTTTTCGGAGAAACCCTTGGCAATCCGGGGCTCGACGTGCTCGACATCCCGGCCGTCTCCGCAATCGCGCACGAGGCGAAGGTCCCGCTGCTGGTCGACGCCACCTTCACCACGCCGGTGCTGATGCAGCCCTTCAAGCTCGGCGCCGACCTGCTGGTCCACTCGGCCACCAAGTTCCTCGGCGGCCACGGCGTGGCGATCGCCGGGGTGCTGGTCGACTCGGGGCGCTTCGACTGGGAGGCTGCCGGCAAGTTCGAGACGCTCACCGCCCCCTATGCCGGCTTCCACGGCATGGATTTCGAGGAGGAGTCGGGCACACGCGCGTTCCTGCTGCGCGCGCGGCGCGAAGGCCTGCGCGACTTCGGCGCCTGCATGGCGCCGATGACCGCCTTCCACATCCTGCAGGGCATCGAGACGCTGCATCTCAGGATGCCGCGCCACGTCGAGAACACGCGCAAGGTGGTGCAGTTTTTGGCAGGGCATTCGCAAGTCTCACGGGTTATTTATCCCGAACTCCCTGATCATCCGGATCACGAACTTGCCAAGAAGCTGCTGCCGCAGGGTTGCGGCGCGGTGTTCTCGTTCGAGATCAAGGGCGGCCGGCCCGCCGGCAAAAGTTTCATCGAGTCGCTGCGCGTGTTCTCGCACCTCGCCAACGTCGGCGACGCGAAGTCGCTGGTGATCCACCCCGCGACCACCACGCACTACCGCATGAGCGACGCGGACCTCGCGAAGTCCGGCATCACCGCCGGCACCGTGCGCCTGTCGGTCGGCCTGGAGGATCCCGCGGACCTGATCGACGACCTCGAGCGCGCGTTGCAGGCTGCAAGCCGCGCCTCGGCAACGTGAATTTCGAGGTCGGCGGCAAGCGGGCGTTCGCCTATACCGCCGCGCACGAGCTCGACCCGGCGAAGCCCACGGTCGTCTTCGTGCACGGCGCCGGGCTCGACCATTCCTGGTTCGGCCTGCAAAGCCGCTACTTCGGCTACCACGGGAAGAACGTCCTCGCGCTCGACCTGCCCGGTCACGGGCGCAGCGCAGGCCCGCCGCTGCCTACGATCGAGGCGATGGCAGATTGGATTGCCCTGGTTTTTCTTCAGTTGAAGATTCAAAGCGCAGCGATCGTGGGCCACTCAATGGGCTCCCTTATCGCGCTCGAGTTCGCTGCGCGCCACCCGGCGCAGGCCGAGCGCGTCGCGATGATCGGGGTCTCCTACCCGATGAAGGTCGCCGAGCCTTTCCTCGACGCGGCGAAGCGCAACCACTACGACGCCTTCGACATGCACACCATCTGGGGCCATGCCGCGCAGGTGCCATTCGCCGGCAACCCGAACCCCGGGATGTGGATGTACGGCGACACGCAGGCGCGCCTGGAGCGCCTCGCGCCGGGGGTGCTCTACAGCGGCCTCAAGGCGAGCAACGACTACGCCGGCGGCTTCGAAGCGGCGGCGAAGGTGAAATGCCCGGTGCTGTTCATCCTCGGCCGGCGCGATGTCATGACGCCACCGAAGCAAACGGCTGCTTTGTCAGAAGCACTCAAACAATCAAAAAGCGTCACGATCGCTCCATCCGGCCATTCGCTGATGGCCGAGGCGCCGGACGCGACGCTCGATGCGCTGATCGCTTTTATCCCCTGAACGGGGAGAGGTCCAGCGCCGGCGCGTCGAATGCGCCCTTCGCCCAGGAGAGAAAGCCCTTCGCCTGCGCGGCGCTCCAGCCGCCGTGCGCGCAGTTATGCCTGAACTTGTCCTCGACGTCGGCGCGCGACAGCGGCTCGTGCGCCCCGCCGCGGAGGTGGGGTTGTCTTTCTTCAAAGACTCGTTTGTCTTTTAAAAGAACCCTGACGTGCCCGGTGTAGTTATTCGGGTACGGGTTGTCCGGGTCGACCGCGTAGCGCACCTTGCCGGCGAGCGCGAGCAGCCGCGGGTCGCGCACGCGCTCCTCGGTGAAGGCGTCGAGGCCGGCGTTGCCGAGCACGAAGCCCGCGGCGATGCAGTAGGGCTGGCTGAACTTGGCGGCGTAGGCATTCGGCGGGCGCTGCTTCGCCGCCAGCGGCTCCCACAGCCGGTGCAGCGTGCCCTCGGCCGCTTCGCAGACGACTTCCGCTATTTTTTCGAATTCCAGCTTTTTCCCCAGGCGGCGCGCGCAATCGATGTACGGGTGCGTCATGGTGCCGCAGGGGTAGAGCTTGAACGCCACGGTGTCGGTCACCCAGCGGCGGCCGAAGCCGTCGAGCAGCTTGCCCCAGTCCCCCTGGGTGGTGCGCGCGAAGCCGTGGTACAGGCCGTGCTCGCCCTCGAACACGGTGCGCGGGCCGACGAATCCCGCGCGCGCCAGCTCGGCGGCGCGGATCCCGGACTGCGCCGCCCAGCCCGGATGCATGCGCTTGGTCCAGGTGCCTTCGGCCAGGTACTCGATGATGCCGGCGGCCATCGAGCCGGCGATGCCCAGCGCGTTCACGAATTCGTTTTTGGATAGGTTCAATACAACAGCAGAAGCAGCTGCTGCGCCCATGGCGCCGAGCACCGCGGTCGGGTGAAAGCCCGCCTTGTGGATCATCTTCGGCGCGACCGTGCTGGCGCGGCACATCAGCTCGACGCCCACGGCAATGCTCTTCATTGCAGTTCTTCCGGAAGTCTTTTCTTTTTCAGACAGGGCGAGGACCGCCGGGACGATGACCGCGCCGGCGTGGATCGGCCCGCCCTCGAAGGTGTCGTCGAAGTCCTCGCCGTGCGCCGCGGTGCCGTTGACGAACGCCGCGCCGCCGGCGTCGAGCGCGCGCGCGTGGCCGATCGCGCTGCACCCGCCGGAAGCCTCCCAGCTGTCGAGCGCGGCGCGCACGTAGTTCTCGTTGCGCGCCGCCACGCACAGGCCGGCGACGTCGATCAGCAGCTTCTCGACCATTTCGCGCGGCGGCTCGGCCGACGCCGTCACGGCATCGGCCAGCTTCTCGGCGATCGATTCCTTCATGCGCTCCATTTCGCCCGCGCGATGAATCCCATGGTCAGCAGCCCGAACAGGATCATCGCAGCCGCGATCACCACGTACACGCCCTGCAGCGAAACGGCGAGCATGCCGCCCGCGATCACCAGCACGAGCCGCGCGGTGCCCGCGAGCACCGGCCAGAGCACCTGCCCGGCGCCCTGCGAGGCGAAGTAGAGCGCGATGCCGGCGGCGAGCATCGGGTAGAACGGCGCGACGGTCCGCAGGTAGTCCGCGCCGCTTTGCAGCACCGCCGGGTCGGTGCTGAACAGGCCGACCCAGGCGAGCGGGAACAACGCGACCGTGATGCCGATCGCCAGGCTGATCGCGGCGGCGAGCCCCGCGCCCGCCCAGGCGATGCGCCGGGCGCGCTCCACGCGGCCGGCGCCGATATGCGTGCCGACCAGCACCACCAGCGCCTGGCCGACCGCGAACACCAGCGGGATCTGCAGCAGCTCCAGGCGCAGCCCGACGCCGTAGCCGGCGAGCGCCGCAGCGCCGTAGCGGCCGACGAAGCCGGTGAGGATCACCGCCGTGAGCACGGTCTGCAGCGCCGAGGCGACCGACAGCGCGCCGACGCGCAGGATCTCGCGGAACAGGCGCCATTCGAGCTTCCAGTCCTCGCGCTGCGGCCGCAGCAGGCTCGAGCGCCACACGATCGCCCCCATGATGAGGGCGGCCAGCGTGAACGTGATGACGTAGGCCATGCCGGCGCCGGCGATGCCGATGCGCGGCACCAGCGTCGCGGAAAGCGGCAGGTGGATCATCGCCGCCCCGACCAGGGTGACGGCGGGCAGGACCATGTTGCCGCTGCCGCGCAGCACGCTCGACAGCGTGTTCGCCAGCCACACCGCGATCGCGCCGGCGAACACGATGTCCGAATAGCGCAGCGCGTGCGCGAGCGTCTCGCCGTTTCCGCCCAGCAATCGGTACAGGGAGGGACCGAGGAGCAGGACCAGCACCGTGAACACGATCCCCATGCCGGCGCCGATCACCAGCGCGTGCACCACCAGCCTGCGGGCGCTGCGGGCGTCGCCCGAGCCCAGGGCGCGCGCGATCGCGGAGGACACGCCGCCGCCCATCGCGCCCGCCGAGGTCATCTGCAGCAGCATGATCAGCGGGAACACCAGCGCCAGGCCGGCGAGCGGCTCGGTGCCCAGGCGCCCGACGAAATAGGTGTCGCCGACCGAGACCATCGACTGGAAGGCGACCAGCAGCAGGCCCGGCGCCGACAGGCGCAGCAGCGTCGGCAGGATCGGCGCCGACAGCAGCTTTTCGGTCCGGTCTTTCAAGAGATCCTGACTTTGGGAAGAAGAAGCGCCGCGGCCCACCCCAGCAGCACCCCGAGGGTGTTCGCGTACATGTCGAACACCTCGTAGGTCCGGTAGCCGAGCTGGCCCTGGGCGAATTCAAGCGCGATTCCCAACGCCACGAAGCCCGCGGCGTACGAGATCCGCGCTTGCCTTTTCACGTACAACTGCGAAAACCAGAGCATCAGCAGCCCATACGCGGCGAAGTGCCCGAGCTTGTCGCCGTACGCAACGTCGAGCTGCGGCGGGGAAGGGGTCAGCGAGAGCCAGACAATCGCCGCCACCCAGGCCCAGCCGGCGGCGACGAAGGCTTTTCTCATTAAAGCAACTCTAGCTGACCCCCAAGCGAAGGTGGGCGAAAACGGCTGCAGTCGAGCTCGGGCGGCTCGCGCCCCGCGCCGTGGGGAGCACTCATTTGACCATTCAGGCCGAAGCGCCGGCAGGCGAGCTCGAAGCGCTTGCCGATCAGCTCGGCGTAGTTTCCGGTGCCCGACATGCGGCTGCCGAAGTTCGGGTCGTTTTCGCGGCCGCCGCGCATCTGGCGCACGATGCTCATGACGTGGTCGGCGCGCTGCGGCACGTGCTCGGCGAGCCATTCCTTGAACAGCGTTTTCAGCTCGTTCGGCAGGCGCAGGATGACGTAGGCGGCTTCGGCGGCTCCGGCGGCGGCCGCGGCCTCGAGCACGTGCTCGAGGGTCTTGTCGTTCAGCGCGGGGATAAGCGCCGCCACCATGACGCCACAAGGAATCTTTTCTCTTGAAAGAGATTTCAGTACATCCAGTCGTCGTTGCGGGCTCGCTGCGCGCGGCTCGAGCTTGCGAGCGAGCTCCCGGTCGAGCGTGCCGATCGACACGAACACCTTGACCAGGTTCTTCGCGGCCAGGGCTGCCAGCAGGTCCAGGTCCCTTTCGATCAGCGCCGACTTGGTGACGATCGTCACTGGGTGCTCGCATTCGGTCAGCACCTCCAGGATGCCGCGCGTGATGCGGTATTTGCGCTCGATCGGCTGGTAGCAGTCCGTATTGGCGCCGAGCGCGATCGGGGTCGGCCGGTAGCCGGGCTTCGCCAGCTCTTCGCGCAGCAGCTCGGCGGCGTTGGTCTTGGCGAACAGTTTGGTCTCGAAGTCGAGCCCGGGCGAAAGCTCGAGATAAGCATGGCTCGGGCGCGCGTAGCAGTTGTGACTCACTACGCCATTCGCGATGAAGTCCTGCGTTTCCGTGGTGATGTCGTATAGACGCATCGCTTTGCCGAGACGCTCGATGCTGACGACGCGCAGATCGGCCGCGCTTTTCACCGCTTGTCCGGCGATGTCGCGCTTGCGAAGAATCGCCGGATCCACGCTGTGGAAGAACCGCAAATGCTCGCGTAAGCCGCCGAGGACCCGGACAACGTCGATCGGCTTCGATGTCTCGCGGTGCACGTGTTCCACCACAGAACGAAAATCCAGAGCCCGCAGGCAGCGCTCGATCCAGGCAATGATGTCCTTGTCGGTATTGCAGATTCTCAGAATGCCTTTGCTATAGCTGCCTTCGGCATCGAAAATTCCAGAGAGGAAACCGGCGCACCAGGCGGGGGAGGGCGCGGACGGCCAGGCGATGAGCGCGCGGATCTGCTCGACGTCCGGCCGCGCGTGCGTACGGATTGCGTGCATCAGCCGCCGTCCTGCGCTTGCCGCCTTGAACACGAAGTGCTGCGTTTCAATTTGCCAGCGGCGCAGATAATCCTGCGAGCGCAGCAGCGCCTCCGCGTCACAGAGCGCGAGGCGGAAGTGGTGCTGGTCGCCGTGAGTGCGGCCGGCGCGCTTGTAGCGGTACGAAGCAAGCATCCCGTCGCCGCGGATGAGGCCGCACAGGTAGCCTAGGCGGTAAGCAGGATTCTTCGCCGGCGGCGGCGCGAACGCCCCGGTGCCCATAAGCTTGTTGCAGGTGGTGAGACGGGGTCGCCGCGCGCCGGTTACGAATTTCCAGCCGCGTTCGGTGAGGAAGCGATGATCGGGGCCGGCCACGAGGCTGGTGCCGTCCGCCAGCGTGATCCGGTACGCTGGCTTGATCACGCTCCAATGAGCCAGCACGCGCGATTTCACATAGCGCCGGTACCAGCCTTGGCGCAGCGTGCCGTAGAGGACGTCGCCGGGGCGCACGTCGGCCAGAGGGCGAGTGCTGCCATCGGCCATGAGAATCGGGGTATCACCCGAGAGGCAATAAATGCATCCATGCTCGCAGCCCCTGTAGGGGTTGATCGACTGCGAGAAGCCGATGTCGGGCGAGTCGTTGCGCGATACGATCGAGCGTGCGCGCTCGATCGTCACGCTGGTCTGCAGCTCGCGGCGGTCGGGCTCCTCGGGCGTCCAGCCGTCGTCGAACGGCTCGCGCGCCGCGGGTTCGAAACGGCCCTGCAGGAACGAGCGCGCTCCCCGAAGATAGCGGGGATCTTCCTTGGGTTCCATGGCCGATACTGTATATATAGACAGCACCAAGCGCAATGTCGGCCTGCTGGCGGCCTGCCAGGCGCTGCTGTTCACCAACAACTCGACGCTGATCGCGATCAACGGCCTCGCCGGGCTGGCGCTCGCACCTTACGCGGTGCTCGCCACCCTGCCGGTGACCTTCTGGGTGCTCGGCGGCGCGATCGGCACCATGCCGGCGTCGCTGCACATGAAGCGGGTGGGGCGCCAGCGCGGCCTGACCCTGGGCACGCTGTGGGGCGTCGCCGGCGCGCTGCTGTGCGCCCTCGCGATCTGGGCGCAGAGCTTCTGGCTCCTGTGCTTCGCCACGCTGGTGTTCGGCGTCTACAACGCCTACGGCCAGTACTACCGCTTCGCCGCCGCGGATGTCGCCTCGGCCGACTTCAAGGCCACCGCCATTTCGCTGGTGCTCGCCGGGGGCCTGGTCGGCGGCGTGCTCGGCCCGACCACCAGCCGCTGGACCATCGAGCTGCTCGGGTCGAAGTTCATGGGCGCCTACCTGGTGCTGATCGGCTTCGCCATCGCGACGATGCTGCTGCTGCGCTGGGTGCGCATCCCGATGCCGAGCGCCGCGGAGCAGGCCGCGCCCGGGCGGCCGCTCGCGGTGATCGCGGCGCAGCCGAAGTTCATCGTCGCGGTGCTCTCGGGCGCGATCGGCTACGGCGTGATGAATTTCCTGATGACCTCGACGCCGATCGCGATGCAGGCCTGCGGCCACCCCTACAGCGACGCCGCCTTCGTGATCTCCTCGCACGTCATCGCCATGTTCGCGCCGTCGTTCGTCACCGGGCCGCTGATCAGGCGCGTCGGCGTGCTGCCGGTGATGATCTGCGGCGCGCTGATCAATTTCGCCGCGATCGGCGTCGCGCTCTCGGGCATCTCCGTGACGCAATTCTGGTGGTCGCTGGTGCTGGTCGGCGTCGGCTGGAACTTCCTGTTCCTCGGCGGCACCACGCTGCTGACTGAAACCTACCGCCCGGAGGAACGCGCCAAGGCGCAGGGCGCCAACGAGCAGGCGATCTTCATCGTGATGGCGGTCTCCTCGCTCAGCTCGGGCATGACTGTCGCGACCGCGGGCTGGGAGCGCGTCAACCTGTTCGCGCTGCCGCTGGTGGCGGCGGTCCTCGTCGCTCTGCTGTGGTACGCCTTGCACAAGCGAAAGGCGGCATGAGCCAGCCGGCGCCCGCCCGCATCGGGCAGAAGCTCGAGGAGGTCGACACCCCGGCGCTGATCCTGGAGCTGGATGCTTTCGAGAAGAACCTTTCCACCCTGAAGAGCGCCGTGGGCGGCGCCGTGCGCATCCGCCCGCATGCCAAGACCCACAAGTGCCCCGAGGTGGCGAAGCGCCAGATCGCGCTCGGGGCGGTCGGCATGTGCTGCCAGAAGGTGTCGGAAGCCGAGGCACTGGTCGACGGCGGCGTCCAGGACGTCCTCGTGACCAACGAAATCGTCGGCGCGCGCAAGATCGAGCGCCTCGCCGCGCTGTCGCGCCGCGCGAAGATCGGCGTTTGCGTCGACAACGCGGAGAATGTTTCCCAGCTCAAAGGCAATCTCGACGTGTACATCGAGATCGAGGTCGGCATGCGCCGCTGCGGCGTGGCGCCTGGCGCACCTGCCGTGGAACTTGCAAGGCAGATCCTTTCTTACCCCCATCTTCGCTTCGCGGGCCTGCAGGCCTACCACGGCCGCGCGCAGCACATCCGCAGCATGGAGGAGCGCCACGCGGTGATCGAGACCGCGGCGCAGCACGTGCAGCACACCAAGCGCCTGCTCGCCGAGGCCGGGATTCCCTGCCCGCGAGTCACCGGCGCCGGCAGCGGCACCTTCATGCTGGAAGTCGAGTCCGGCGCCTGGGACGAGATCCAGCCCGGCTCATACGCCTTCATGGATGCCGACTACGCGAAGAACGAGTGGGCCGCGCCGCTGCCGCGCTTCGAGCATGCGCTGTTCGTGCTCGCTACGGTGATGAGCCGCCCGTCGCCCGAGGTGGCGATCGTCGACGCCGGGCTCAAGGCCTCGAGCGTGGATTCGGGAATGCCCGGAATCTGGCAGCGGCCTGGCCTCACGTATACCCATGCTTCCGATGAGCATGGGTGGGTTGAGGGGAAAACCCCGCCGCCGCTGGGCGAGAAGCTGCTGCTGGTCCCCGGCCACTGCGATCCCACGATCAATCTCTACGACTGGTACGTCTGCGTCCGCGTCGGGCGCGTGGAAGCGCTCTGGCCGATCACGGGGAGAGGGGCGGTCTACTGACCGGCGGCTCCCGCTACGGCTGGGTGGTGGTCGCGGCGGCCTTCACCCTGATGTTCGTCGGCTTCGCCGCGGCGTACTCGTTCGCCGCTTTCTTCTCGGCGTTCGAGGCGGAGTTCGGCGCCGCGCGCGGCGACGTGGCCTTGGTGTTCTCGGTGGCGGCTTTCCTCTGGTTCCTGCTGGGCGCGCCGGGCGGCATGCTCGCCGACCGCTACGGCCCGCGCCGCGTCGCCCTGGCCGGTGTCGCCTGCCTTGCGGTCGCGCTGTGGCTCGCCGCCGAAGCAAGCTCGCTCGGCGTGCTCTATGCCACCTACAGCATCGGCATCGGCCTGGGGGTCGGCCTGGTGTATGTGCCGTCGATCGGCGCGGTGCAGCCGTGGTTCGCGGCCAACCGCGCGACCGCCTCGGGGCTCGCGGTCGCCGGCATCGGCGCGGGCAATATCGCCGGCCCGCTGCTCGCCGCCTGGTGGATCGATGCTTTCGGCTGGCGCGGCGCCTATCTTGCGCTGGCCCTGTTCGTGCTGGTGCTGGGCGGTGGGGCAGCCGCGGTCTTGAAGCAAAAACCCGTTTCGAGAAATCCCGGCGAAATCGCGGGCGCCAGCCTGGCCGAAGCGCTCCGCACCAGGCCCTTCTGGCTGCTGTTCGCGTCGCTGGTGTTCAGCTGCGTCGGCCTGTTCGTGCCGATGGTGCACCTCGGCCCCTTTGCCACCGACCTGGGCTACGCCGAAGCCCAGGGCGTGGCGCTGGTGAGCCTGATCGGCCTGGGCAGCCTGATCGGGCGCTTCGGCATCGGCGGCCTCGCCGACCGGCTCGGCCGCGTCGCCTCGCTCGGCGCGATGTACGCCGGGCTCGGCGCGATGCTCCTGCTGTGGTGGGCGGCGAGCGCCTACTGGCTGCTCGCGGTGTTCGCGTTCGTGTTCGGCGTCTGCTACGGCGCCTATGTCGCGCTGCTGCCGACGATCGTCATGGACCTGTACGGCCCGCGCGCGGTCTCGGGGATCATCGGCTCGCTCTACACCGGCTGCGGCGTCGGCACGCTGCTCGGCCCCTGGCTCGCCGGGGTCGCCTACGACGCGCTCGGCTCCTACGACCTGCCGATCCTCGCCGGCGCCGGATTTTCCTTTCTCGCTGCGGCCTGCGCCGCGATCCTGCTGTATGAAAAAGACGAACGGCCCGGTCGCGGTTAGCGACGCCCGCGGCGTGCGCAGCCTGCACGTCGGCGGCGAGGCGATCCAGAGCGCGATGCGCCTGGACGATCCCTACGCGCTCGCGCTCGACTACACGCGCTGCATGATGGCTTTCCTGCTGTTCCACCCCGAGCCGCGCGAGGCGCTGATGATCGGTCTGGGCGGAGGTTCCCTCGCGAAGTTTTTTAATAAATTTTTGAGAAAAACCCGAGTTCGAGTGGTCGAGCTCGACCCGCGCGTGCTCGCGGCGGCGCGCGAGCATTTCGCGCTGCCGCCCGACGGCGCGCGCTTCTCGGTCGAGATCGGCGACGGCGCCAACGCTCTCTTTCCGGAATGCTGCGACCTGCTGGTGGTCGACGCTTTCGAGGACGAGCTGCACGTGCCGCGGCTCGCCAGCCGCGAGTTCTACGACGGCGCCTTCCTGGCGCTCGCCGAGCCCGGCGCGCTGGTGGTGAACTTCATGAACGACGACCCGAAGTTCGACCTGACGCTCGAGCGCCTCGAGCGCGCTTTCGGCGGCGCGGTGCTGGCGCTGCCCGCGCTCTACGATCCGAACATCATCGCTTTTGCACTGAAGGGGACGGCACCGAGCATGCCGTGGAATGTTTTGAGAGACAAAGCAGAAAAGCTGGAAGCACGCCTCGGCCTGCCGTTCACCCGCTACGTCTCGCGGCTGCGCGCCATGAACCGGTGCACGGCGGCCGAGCTTATAATCGCCGGATGAAATTCACCAGCAACAGTTTCGCCGACGGCGGCGCGATCCCCGGGCTGCACGCCTTCGCGGTGCCCGATCCCGAGAACCACATCAAGTTCGCGCAGAACCGCAACCCGCAGCTCGAATGGTCCGGGCTGCCGAAGGGCTCGATGTCGGTGGTGATCGTCTGCCACGATCCCGACGTGCCCTCGAAGGGCGACGACGTGAACCGGGAGGGCCGCACGATCCCGGCGTCGCTGCCGCGCGTGAACTTCTGCCACTGGGTCCTGGTGGACATGCCGGCGAGCGGCTCACCCGTCCGCGACGGCGAGTTCTCCAGCGGCGTCACCGCCAAAGGCAAGAGCGGCCCGCTCGCGGCGCGCGGCACGCGCCAGGGCGTGAACGACTACACCAGCTGGTTCGCGAAAGACCCGGAAATGGCGGGCGACTATTTCGGCTACGACGGGCCGTGCCCGCCGTGGAACGACTCGATCCCGCACCACTACATCTTCACGCTGTTCGCCCTCGACATGGACAAGTGCCCGGTGAAGCGCAAGTTCACCGTCGCCGAGGTGCTGAAGGTGATGAAGGGCCACGTCCTGGGCACGGCGAAGCT
The DNA here is from genome assembly GCA_964576525.1 of uncultured Enterobacteriaceae bacterium. Classification (GTDB taxonomy): domain Bacteria; phylum Pseudomonadota; class Gammaproteobacteria; order Burkholderiales; family SG8-39; genus SCGC-AG-212-J23. The sequence goes on along the minus strand of CAZNVH010000002.1, from coordinate 63,603 downwards.
GACCGGCCTGTATTCGCTCAACCCCGCCGTAAAAGTCCCGTAGCGATCGACATCGCCGAGGTCGTCCTGCTCGCGGGGATCGCGTTCCTTGGCGCGCTGGTGTTCGGCGTCACCGGCTTCGGCGCCGCGCTGGTCACGATCCCGCTCGCCACCCACCTGGTATCGCTCAAGTTCGCGCTGGCGCTGTTCGTGCTCGCCGACCTGGCGGCGGCGCTCAGCGTCGGCCTGGAGAACCCGAAGAACGCGGTGCGCGGCGAATGGACGCGCCTCGTGCCGATGATCGTCGTCGGCACCGCGCTCGGCGTCACGCTGCTGGTCAACCTGCCGCGCGCCGCCGGCATGCTGCTGCTCGGGCTGTTCGTGCTGTGGTTCGGCGTCTTCAGCCTGCTGCGCCGCCCCTCGGCGAAGACCGTCTCGCCGCGCTGGGCCTGGGCCGCGGGGTTCGCCGGCGGCATCACCAGCACGGTGTTCGGCGCGGGCGGCCCGCCGTACGCGATCTACCTGTCGCAGCGCGGCCTGTCGAAGGAACAGTTCCGCGCCACGCTCGGCCTCGCCACCCTGACCAGCATCTCGCTGCGGCTGATCGCGTTCCTGCTCACCGGCCTGCTGCTCGACGCCCGGGTGTGGCTCGCAGCGCTGGCGGCGGTGCCGGCCTGCCTCGCCGGCATCTGGGTGGCGCGCCTGATCTTCCTCAGGATCTCGCGCGATGCGCTGCTGCGCGCGGTGGCGATCCTGCTGCTCGCTTCCGGGGTGTCGCTTATTTCTCGAGCACTGCTTTGAGCGTCTCGAGGTCGCGCCGCACCAACAGCGTGTCCTGGGCGAACTTCTCGTCGCTCTCGCCGGGCTGGCGGAAGATCGTCAGCAGCACCTCCGCGCCTTCGCCGTTCGCGACCACGCGCATCGGCACGTAGACCTCGCCCTCGCGGCCTGCGACGTTGACGTAATGGTCGAGCACGCCCAGCAGGTTGCGCGCGACGAAGCGTACCTTGGCGGCGGCGTCGAGCCCGGAGGCCCAGGCCTTGAGGTTTTTCGGATTGGAGACGAACACGTACACGTGGGCGGGGCTGCGCTCGATGGTCATGCGGACCGTGAAGCCGGGCTTGAGTTTCACGAGGCTTTCTCGCGCAGGGTGACGAACTCTTCGGCCGCCGTCGGATGGATGCCGATCGTGGCGTCGAACTGCGCCTTGGTGGCGCCGAGCTTCACCGCGATGGCGACGCCCTGGATGATCTCGCCGGCGTCGGCGCCGATCATGTGCGCGCCGACCACGCGCTGGCTCGCCCGGTCGACCACCAGCTTCATGAAGGTGCGCTCCTTGTTGTCGGTCATCGTCAGCTTGAGGCTGCGGAACGAGGCCTTGTAGATGTCGAGCGCGCCGAAGCGCTCGCGCGCCTTCTCTTCCGAGAGCCCGACGGTGGCGAGGTTCGGGTTGGCGAACACCGCGGTCGGCACGTTGTCGTGGTCGATCGGGGTCGGCTCGCCGCGAAACAGCGTTCTGGCGAGCCACATCGCCTCGGCGGTGGCCACCGGGGTGAGGTTGATGCGGTTGGTGACGTCGCCGATCGCGTGGATCGAGTCCACCGAGCTCTTCGAATAGGAATCGACGACGATCGCGCCGTCGGCGGCAAGCTTGACGCCCGCCGCTTCGAGCCCGAGGTTCGCGGTATTGGGCTTCCTGCCGGTGGCGAACATCACCAGGTCGAATTCGCCGGTTTGCTTTTCAAATGAAACTTGCAGGCCCGCTGGCTTCCTGTCGATGCGAGAAGCATTGGCATTGAGCAGGATCGAGACGCCCTTCTGCGCCATTTCCCCGGCGAGGTGCGCGCCGAGTTCCTTGTCGAATCCACGCAGCAGGCCGGCCCCGCGGTAGGCGAGGGTGGTCTGCACGCCGAGGCCGTGGAAGATGGACGCGAACTCGACCGCGATGTAGCCGCCGCCGACCACCAGCGCGCGCCGCGGCAGGCGCTCGAGGTGGAAGGCCTCGTTGGAGGTGATGGCGTGCTCGCGGCCGGGGATCGGCGGGATCACCGGCCAGGAGCCGGTGGCGACGAGAATATGTTTGGCAGTGAATCTGCGGCTGTTGACCTGTATTGAATTCTTATCAAGAACAACAGCGCGATCCCGAAGGATCTCCACGCCCGCGTTGGCCAGCACGCGCTCGTAGACGCCGTTCAGGCGCAGGATCTCGCGGTCCTTGTTCGCCAGCAGCGTCGGCCAGTCGAAGCGCGGCTCGCCGGCACTCCAGCCGTAGGCCCGCGCGATCTCGAACTCCTCGCGCCAGTGCGCGGCGTAGGAGAACAGCTTCTTGGGAATGCAGCCGACGTTGACGCAGGTGCCGCCGAAGGCGCCCGGCTCGGCGATCGCGACCTTTGCGCCGTACCCTGCGGAGACGCGGCTGGCGCGCACGCCCCCGGAGCCGCCCCCTATGGTGAATAGGTCGTAGTCGAAAGCCAGCTTACGTGACTTACGTGACGCTTTACTTCAGGTTCGGCAGGTTCAGCCCGATGAGTTCGAGCTGCGAAGTGAGGCGGTTGTGCTGCGGCTTGTCGGCGAGCCACTTCAGGGCGTTCTTCACTTTCTGCTCGATCTGGGCGCGCGGCATGCCCTCGACCCCGTTGAACATCGCCGCCAGCTCCTTGAGGTTGGCCGTCTGCGCCTCCGTGCGCACCTCGGCCAGCTTCGCCTCGATCGCCTTGCGATCGAGGTTGGTCACCAGCTTCATCGTCTTTTCGCTGTCACTGCTCATCGGAGCGACCTCCTGGAAGCCATGTTAGCCAGCCCGGGGCGATTTTACCAGCGTATAGCGGCTCTCCTCGGCGCGCACCGCGCCCTCGGCGACCAGCTTTTCCAGGTGCGCGGTGAGCGAGCGCGCGGCGACGCGGTGCACGCGCTCGGGAACGTCGTCGTAGACCAGCGGCAGCATCTCCTCGACCGAGGGGTGCTCGAGCCGCTCTAGAGCGGCGAGCACCTTGCGCTCGCGATTGAGGCGGTGGGCGATCAGGCGCCTCACCTCCCGGTGCGGCGCGCCGATCAGGTAGCCGTGCCCGGGCGCGATCACCGCGATGTCCTCGCCGAGCAGCCGCTCGAGCGAGTCCAGGTAGGCGCGCATGTCGCCGTCGGGCGGGTTGATCACCACCGTCGAGCCCTGCATCACGTGATCGCCGGTGAACAGCATTTTCGTCTGCTCGAGGAAGTAGCACAGGTGGTTGGAGGCATGGCCCGGCGTGTGGATGGCGCGCAGCGAGATTCCGCCCAGGTCGATGCGCTGGCCGTTCTCCACCACGAAGTCCGGCTTGAAGGTCGCATCCTGGTTCTGGCCCGGCGGCGCCGGCCGGCCGAGCAGCTGCGCCCCGGTCGCCGCCTTGAGCGCCGCGGCCGCGGGCGAATGGTCCAGGTGGGTGTGGGTGCACAGGATCCAGCGCAGCCGGCCTTTCGTTTCGGACAGCAGCTTTTCCACGTGAGAATCGATCGCCGGCCCGGGATCGATGATGGCCAGCTCCCCGGCGCCGACGATATAGGTGTTGGTGCCGGGCCCGGTCATCAGGCCGGGATTCGACGCGATCACGCGGCTCACCCAGCGGTCGAGGCGCTTGGGAGCGCCGGCGATGAGATCGTAGGTCGTCTCGCCGGTCTCTTCGGGATCGCTCCAGTGGATCTCGAAGTAGGGCGGGTCCGCGCGCCGGAAAATCTGCGGACCGTTCTGGCCCTGCGCCCAGCACGCGCGGTTGGTCTCGATCTCGGGCAGCGCCCTGGCGTAGTCGAAGGCGGCGCGCGGCTCGGCGAAGCAGCCGAGATCGCGCAGCGAGGACTGCGTCGCGTTCACCAGCTCGATCTCGCCGCGCTCGGCCCGCTGCAGCGCCTCGGGCGGCGTGATCCAGACGTCGTGCACCGTCTCGTGCGCGTCGTTCGAGCCCTGCTGGCCCTCGGGCGCAAGCGCCACGAAGAAGCGCGCATCGAAGCGCCGCGAGCGGCCCGGGGCGGTGATCCAGTGGCCGAAGTAGGCGAGCTCGCCCACCGGGAGGCTGAGGTCTTCGGTTTCGAGCATTTCGAGAAACGATTTCTTTCGCCAATGCATGAGCGACGCGGCGCGCTCGCCGCTGACCCCCAAAAGAACGCCGGCTTCCTCGAAGCACTCGCGCACCGCAGCGACGTAATACGCCAGCGCGCCCGAAGGCAGCTGCAGCCGGGAGTTCGCTTCGGCTTCGCTTAGCCCAACGATGCGGCGCAGGACGCGCGGGTCGCTGTCCGCGGCGTCGATCGCGCCGCCAGGGAACACGTAGGCGCCGCCGAGGAAGGCCGCGTTCTGCGCGCGCTGCAGCATCAGCACTTCGGGGCCCGCCGCGCCCGCGCGCAGCAGGATCAGCGTCGCGGCAGGGCGGGGCGCGGTGGCCATCAGGCGCGCATCTACGCCGTCCTGCCGGCGCGGTCCTTGTCGTTCGTCGCCTTGATCATCGCGCGCATGCGCTCCCAGTCGGCGTCGGAGAGCTTGTCGAACTCGACGTAGTAGCCCGCGGCGCCGGTGGCGAGGTAGCCCGCGCCGTCGACCGCGATGGTCTCGCCGGTGAGCCATTCGCAGCCGTCGGCCATCAGAAAGGTCGCGAGGTTCTGCAGCTCCTCCATGCGCCCGACGCGGCGCATCGGATTGAGCGCGGTGGCGTCGCCGAAGCCGTCCTTGGCGCCGGGGCGCAGGCGCTGGGTCGCGCCTTCCGTCGGGAATGGCCCGGGCGCGATGCCGTTCAGGCGGATGCCGTACTTGCCCCATTCGACCGCGAGCGACTTGGTCATCACGTGCAGCCCGGCCTTGGACATCGCCGAGGGCACCACGAAAGGCGAGCCGGTATGCACCCAGGTCACCAGGATCGAGATCACCGAGCCCTTGTGGTGGCCTGCGATCCAGCGCTTGCCCACGGCCTGCGTCACGTAGAACGTGCCGTGGAACACGATGTTGGCGATGGCGTTGAAGCCGTTCGGCGTCAGGTCCTTGGTCGGGCTGATGAAGTTGCCGGCGGCGTTGTTGACCAGGCCGGTGAGCGGTCCGGCTTCGTCCCAGATCCGCTGCACCATCGCATCGACCGCGGCGGCGTCGCGGATATCGATCGGATGGGTTTTGACCTTGCCGCCGTGTTTCGCGGTGAGCTCTTTGGCGGTTTGGTCGAGAACACCACCCCTGCGTCCGCAAATCCACAGCTCGGCGCCGAGCTCGAGGTACTTCGCGGCGATCTCTTTGCCCAGGCCGGTGCCGCCGCCGGTAATCAGGATGCGCTTACCCTTGAGTACACCTTCCTTGAACATGCACCCTCCGTGCAGTAGACCGCTATTGTAAGGTCAGCTCAGGCGCTCATTGCGCGATGTGAATCCGCGGCATGGCGGGAACATTCAAGGCGCGGCACAGAATGTCGTTAGAGTTTTTCTCCTTTGGCAGGTTGGCCTCGGAGCAAAAACGTCTTCGGATACTGTCCTTCGCCGCAGATCTTGAAGGAGCCGAAGTCCTTGTACCAGGGTCCATCCGGCGCCTCGGGTTCAGACTCCCGCCACACCTTCAGCAGGTAGAGGTCCTCGGCGGTGATCCTGCGCTCGCGCAGCCTCTCGAACAGGTGGTCGCGAAGCGCTGGAGGAAGCCCGGTCCACTGGATCTTCGGCATTACTCACCGAAGGTGATGCGGGAGAGTTCTTCCTTGAGGCGTTTCTGCTCCTCCGGGTCGCGGGAGCGCGAAAGGCGGTCGGCGTATTCGAAGAAGCGCTTTTTTTCCTGCTCCCGGGCGTCGAGCCCGGACTCGATGAGATCGGCGATGACGCGGCTGGTGCTCGTCTTGCTCGTTTGCGCCAGTGACTTCACCCGGCGAGCGACGCGCGCGGGAAGACTTACGCTTTGACGCACGGGCCGTTCGGCGATCGACATGGCCTCAGGATACACCACTTTGCACCACGATGCACCAGACCTTCATGGAAGGCTGTAGAGCTGACGTGGGCGCGGACATGACGGACCTCAGGCCGGCCGGGACCTGTCGTTCTCCGGCTACGACTGGATCATTCCCACCGCGTCGCGCTCGTATGCGTGGCTTGCGCCACGCGCGCGCCGCCGTGGATAACCCTCAATCTGCTGGGACTGCACCTAAGAAACCCCTCGGGACTGTCTTAACGAGTGGGACCACTTCTACCCCTAGTGCGAGTACCTGATCCCCAAAGCCCGATGAAACATTGGGTGTATGACAACAAACGAGGATGGTCGAACGTCGCCGGCGCTTAGGCTTGCGCGTGCGGTAAACAGGCGAGACCAAGTGGTGGGGTCGGTCGGACCGGCTTTAATGCCAATAAGTCCCGTGACATAAAACTGTCTTAGCACGAAGTTTCGGACTGCAAGGAAGTTCCCACTCTCTGTATATAAGGTGGAAAGCGACCTTGTAATTGGATCAGAGTGAACGTCGAGAATATCCGACGCAATATGGTTATATCGCTCTACAAGGACCTGCTCAGTAAGTTCACCTATAGAAAAATGTTCGGACAATCCGTGAAAGAGTTGGACAGCATGAAAAAGGTTCGGGTAAATCGTACGCCACTCATCGGCAAGGGACTGCAGACGCTCCGCCGAATAGCGGGGTTCCGCTTCTTTTATCACGGCTCCCGATATGTTAGTCCGCCCTTCGGATAATTCGAGGCATTCATTTATGAACACGATGATGTCGCGAGGACGGAGGAACGTGCGATCTAACATGTAGGTAAGGGTGTTTTTGCTATCCACATTCTTTGGAAACACGTCACCAAAAAATATATCGCCTTTCGTGTAACGACGGCGAATTAATTGGTTAATTCTTCGCTCAACCACATCTACTAGATCCTTATGATTCCATTGAAGGCCCATGTACATCGATCTGTATTTTTCTTCTTGGAAACCTGGAATAGGGTCGGAATGAATAACTTTATCGAGTAGATCCTGTCGGAGAGCCAGGACTACCTTAACGTTGGGGACCGCCTTGAATCGTCGTACTACGTCTATTAGGGCGCGAATAAGCTTGAACCGAATTCGATCATCGGCCCAATCCTCGTCGAGCATATCTATTGTTACATAGTAGCGATTCTTCGGGTCATCGAAGACGTTGTCCGCTAGCAGTTGAATCATGTTGTCGAGCTCTCGAATCTGAATCTTCGAGACCGCATCTAAGCCGTGCTCGACGACCTCTTCGCGCTGTTCAGTAGAAAGTGTTTTTGCGCCGGTAGCCGAGAGCTCGATGCCCGCCAGCTTTCCGCCTACTGCACCAGTTAACGTGCTCTCGACACGGTTGGTTAATTCGTGAATTCGTTGTTCCGTCGTCAACCAGAATTTATTGCCCCACTGTTCGAGATAGTCTATCGCCTGTTCTTTGTACCGATCCTTTTTATAAAGGAGGGACCGGACATTGCGCATGAAATCTCGGTGCGCGTCTTCGTTGACGATGTTGAACTTTTTCTTTAATAGCTCAACAACGAGAAGATGTTTCCAGAGCAGGACATAGAAAGGTACTAGATTGACGCCTGCCTCTTCGAAGAATGCGATTACTTTATTTGTGGCAATAAAGTTGAGCGAAAGATCGTGCGGCGAGAGCTGGGCGACATGATCGGACGAACGCGTTAACTCATATATCAAAGCGCTCTTACCTGTGCCGGTCCTTCCGACAATGATCCTTTTTGGACCTTTGCAATCGGCAAGCTGAGCAAGATCTCCGGTGTCAACGAAACAATCGTTGAGGAACTGGGAATCTTCCTCAGCCGAGGCAGAGCCCACGTTGTCGTGCTTTCGAAAAACAAATGCGCCCTCACTAGAGGTGTCTGTTCTCGTCATCGAATTTTGGGCTCTTGGTACAGCTGTGACGCCTAACATGTATAAAACGAGGATGACCCTAATGGGGCACTTGGAAATTGCGGTTATAAGGATACTCCCGTAAGCACAGGGCGACGTACTTTGAGGGACCCTATATGGCGACTAAGGAATACGGAAAACTCTCCGCCGAACAGTTTCGGCTCCTGATTGGAAAATTGCCTGAAGTAAGGGCCGGGACGAAGGAACTGCCAGAACTTTTGCGCTCGTCCACGTCATAGGGGCTCTGGGTCGCATTGGACGAAGGGATACATTGGGGTGGCGTTTTACGAACTACCCTTTTTGCAATGACCTGCCCAGGTTCTTAGGACCAATCATAAGTTAAGCGAACGTCCGCTCCGGGTTGGTAGCGGACCATCGAGCAGCGTGGGTTCCCGCTTGCGCTGAAACGACGATATGCTGCTTGATCTGATACTTCCTGTCTTGATCAGGTCGCTGTCCACGGATTCAGGAGCGAGACCCCGAAGGGCTCGAAGTCAGTCACGTTGCGCGTGACAAGCGTCAGTCCGTGGTCGAGCGCGGTCGCGGCAATCAATCCGTCGGCGAACGATCCGGGCCGGCCTGACTGCTCCGCGCGTGCCGCGATTTCCGCCCAACGCAGCGCGACGGATTCGTCGATCGGGAGCACGCGCCCGGAAAAACTCCGCCCCAACCTTTCGCTCCAGTCCGAGAGGGAGGTTCTACGCTTGCCGGCCGGAAGGCGCAGGGTGCCGCGCCGTACCTCTCCTAATCGACGGTGCGAGGCACCGAACGATCGCGGAGACGACCACCACGGGTTTGCTGTGGCGCGTCACGGTCAGAGTGTAAGCACGATCTTGCCGATGTGCTGCGAGCTCTCCATGAGGCGGTGCGCCTCGGCCGCCTGCTCGAGCGGGAAGGTCTTGTAGATCTCGGGCTTGATGCGGCCGGCCTCGATCAGCGGCCAGATCTTCTCGCGCAGGCTGCGCGCGATCGCGCCCTTGAACTCCACCGTGCGGGGCCGCAGCGTCGAGCCGGTGATCGTCAGCCGCCGGCGCATCACCGCGTCGATGTTCAGCTCGGTCTTCGGCCCGCGCAGGTAGGCGATGAACACCAGCCGCCCGTCCTCGGCGATGCACTTCAGCTCGCGCGGCACGTAGTCGCCGCCGACCATGTCGAGGATCACGTCCACACCCTTGCCCGCAGTAGCCAAAAGAGTTTCTTTTTCAAAATCTTGAGTTTTGTAGTTGAACGCCTTCGCCGCGCCGAGCCGCAGGCAGGCGGCGACCTTGTCGTCCGAGCCGGCGGTGGCGAATACGAGGTTGCCGGTCGCGGCCGCCATCTGGATCGCGGTCACGCCGATACCCGAGCTGCCGCCCTGCACCAGGAGCGATTCGCCCGGTGCGAGCCTGCCGCGGTCGTAGACGTTGCTCCACACGGTGAAGAAGGTCTCGGGCAGCGATGCGGCCTCGACCAGGCTGAGGCCCTTCGGCACCGGCAGCGCCTGCACCTCGGGCGCGACGCAGTACTCGGCGTAGCCGCCGCCGTGCACCAGGGCGCAGACCTTTTGCCCCAGTTGATATGTTTTTGCCGAAGAGCCAAGGGCAGCCACTTCGCCGGCGACTTCCAGGCCGGGCAGGTCGGAGGCGTCGGGCGGGACGGCGTAGTGGCCCATGCGCTGGAGCACGTCGGGGCGGTTGACGCCCGCCGCGGCGACCTTGATCAGGATCTCGTGCGGCTTGGGCGCGGGCCGCGGGCGATCCGCCGGGCGCAGAACCTCGGGTCCGCCGGGCTGCCTGATCTCGATCGCTTTCATCTATGCCATGATACGGGCAGGAGGAAGAGACGATGAGAAGAGCAGCGGTCCTGTTCGCAATCCTGGTCGCGTGTCCCGCGCTGGCCGATTTCAACGACAAGAAACCGATCACCGCCACGATCACCGGCGCGACGCCGAGCGGCTACCCGCGCACCATGGTGGAAGGCCTGAATGCGGTGGTGCGCGACACGTATCCCGGCTCCGCGGTGTCGTTCAAGCCGAATTCGCCGGGCGGCGGCGTGCTCGCCATCGCCGAGGGGCAGGCGGATTTCACCGCCACCGCCACCGGCACCGAGATCAAGCTCGCCAACGACGGTGCTTCCCCTTTCAAGGCGCCGCTCAAGGGCAAGTTCAGCTATGTGATGCAGCTCTACGACAACCAGTTCATCCACTTCCTGATGACCAAGCAGTGGGCGGAGGCGAACGGCATCAAGTCCTGGGCCGACATCGCCGCCAAGAAGCCGCGCATGCGCCTCGCCATCAACCGTCCCGACAATCCGCAGACCACCATCGGCGGGCCGTACGAAGTGATGAAGGCGCACGGCTTCAGCATCGGCGACATCGAGAAGTGGGGCGGCAACTACGTCCTGGGCAACAGCCAGATCGGCCTGGACGCCATCGTCGACGACAAGGCCGACGTGTTCATGAACGCGCGCAACCTGGGCGACTCGCTGGTCAAGGACATCGCCGGCAAGCGCGCACTGCTGTGGATCGACGGCGACCGCGCGGTGATCCAGAAAGCGGCCGAGACCTTCAACTTCAGGGCCGACATGGTCGAGAAGGGCACCTATCCGTTCATGGACAAGGACTATCCGACGGTGCGCATGTGGGTCTCGCTGCTGGCCGGCGCGCACGTGCCCGATGAAGTGGTCTACAAGTACGTCAAGGCGCTCGCCGAGAACGAGAGCAGCGTGCAGGCGATCGGCGGCTCGCTCAAGACCTCGTTCACCACCGCCAAGATGTCGACCAATCCGGCGAAGCTGCCCTATCACCCCGGCGCGCTGCGCTACTACAAGGAAAAGGGGCTGGTGAAGTAGCTTGCTGGGCTTCCTAAGGGAGGGGAGCCGGCATCGTCCCGGCGGCGGCTGGAACCTGCTGATCCAGGCAGGGTCGGTCGCCGCGGCGCTCTACGTGCTGTGGATCGGCGCGCTCGCCATCCTCACCGGCAACGCCTTGCTTTGGCTTGCTGCGAATTTCAACCTGGATTTCCTCATCCCGTTCGCGAGCTGGGCGCGTGGTTTCACCTCCCGGTTCCATCTCGACATCTCGATCTTCATCGCGATCACTTTCCCGATCGCCTTCCTCACCACCACCGCCGGCCCCGGGCGCAAGCGCCTCGCCTGGACCGACGTCGCGCTCGCCGCGCTGTCGCTCGCGGTGGCGCTCTACTACATCGTCCTCAACGACAAGTTCCTCAACTGGAGCCGCGGTTTCTCGCAGCCGACGGCCTGGGACATCGTCGCCGGCTTCGCCCTGGTGGCGCTGGTGGTGGAGCTGTGCCGGCGCAGCACCAGCTGGGGACTGACCTCGCTGCTGGTGGCGCTGCTGCTGTTCACCGTGCTCGGACGATGGATGCCCGGCCCGCTGCGGCACGACAACTTCAGCGTCACCTACTTCATCGAGATGATGACCATCCAGGAGAACGGCATCTTCGGCGCGCCGCTCGAGGTGGCGGCGACCTATGCGTTCCTGTTCGTGCTGTTCGGCAATTTCTACAACAAGGCGGGCGGCGGGCAGCTGTTCTTCGACGTGGCGAGCGCGGTCACAGGGAGGATGCGCGGCGGTGCGGCGAAGGCCTGCGTCACCGCGAGCGGGCTGTACGGCTCGGTCTCCGGCAGCCCGACGGCGGACGTCGCCACCACCGGCCCGCTCACCATTCCGATCATGATCAAGCAGGGCGTGCCGCCGTCGCGCGCGGCGGCGATCGAGTCCACCTCGTCGAGCGGCGGCGCGATGCTGCCGCCGGTGATGGGCGCGGTGGCCTTCATCATGGCCGACATCACCAACATTCCCTACGCCGACATCGTGGCGGCCTCCTGGCTGCCCTCGATCCTCTACTACGTCGCGATCTACATCCTGGTCCACCAGGAGGCGGTGCGGCACAACGAGCCGCCGATGCCCGAAGACCAGATCGTGCCGCTGCGCCGGGCGCTCGCCTCCGGCTGGCGCCACCTGCTGCCGATCGGCGCCATGATGTGGCTGCTGCTCGACGGCTACACCCCGGTGTACGTCGCCGCCGGCTCCACGGCGGCGGTGATCGTGCTCTCCTGGTTCCATCGCCCGAGCGCCATCGGCCCGAAGCGCTTCGTCGAATGCTGCACCGAGACCATCACGCAAGTGGTGCCGCTGATCGGCGCGGTAGCGGCCGCCGGCGCGGTGATCGGCGCCATCGAGATCAGCGCGCTCGCCGGCAAGTTCACGCTGGTCATCAACTTCCTCTCCGGCGGGATGCTGGTGCCGGCGCTGCTGCTCTCGGGCCTGTTTCTCATCATCCTCGGCATGGGCATGCCGACGCCGGCGGTCTACATCATGGGCGCGGCGCTGCTCGCGCCGCTCTTGCGCCAGCGGTTCGGCCTGCCGGAGTTCCAGGTTCACTTGTTCATGCTGTTCTATGCCTGCCTGTCGGCGATCACGCCGCCGGTGGCGGTGGCGAATTTCGCCGCCGCGGCGATCGCGGGCGTCAACCCCGGGTCGCTCGGGCCCTACGCCGTCAAGCTCGCCATCGGCGGCTTCGTGGTGCCGTTCTTCTTCCTGTTCAATCCGGGGCTCACCCTGGTGGGCAGCCTGGGCGACATCCTGATCGCATGCTTCTTCGGCACCGCCTGCACGGTGTTCGCGTCGTTCGCGCTGCACGGGCTGCTCGGCCTGAGAGACATCTTCTGGCCGCTGCGGTTGCTGCTCTGGGGATGCTGCATCGCGACGATCGTGCCGCGCTGGGACGTGCAACTCGGCGCGACCGTGCTCGGCGCGCTAGCGCTCGGCTTTGTGCAGCTGCGTGGCCGCCCAGTGAAGGTCGACGTTTCCGCCTGACAGGACCACCCCGACCTTCTTGCCCTTGAGGTCGGTCTTCTTCTCGAGCGCGGCGCAGGCGGCGAGCGAGCCGGTCGGCTCGACCACGATTTTCATGCGCTCCCACAGGAAGAACATGGCGCGCGCCAGCTCCTTGTCGTTCACCGTCAGCATGTCGTCGACGTAGCGCATCACGATCGGGAAGGTGAGCTTGCCGAGCGAGGAGGTGCGCGCGCCGTCGGCGATGGTGTCGGGCACGGCGATCGCGATCAGGCGCTTCTTGGCGAACGACTGCGTCGCGTCGTTGCCGGCCTCGGGCTCCACGCCCATCACCTTGCATTTGGGCGCGAGGTGTTTCGCGGCGATCGCGCAGCCCGACAGCAGCCCGCCGCCGCCGCAGGGCACCAGCAGCAGGTCGAGCTCGCCGGCGTCCTCGATCAGCTCCTTCGCCGCGGTGCCCTGGCCGGCGATCACATGCTCGTGGTCGAACGGCGGAATCAGGGTCAGCCCGCGCTCGGTGGCGAGCTTGCCGGCGAGCTGCTCGCGCGCCTCGCTCTTGGCGTACTGCACGATCTCGGCGCCGTATTGGCGCGTCGCGTCGAGCTTGACCTTCGGCGCGTCCTGCGGCATCACGATGACGGCCTTGATGCCGAGAATTTTCCCGGCGAGGGCGACCGCCTGGGCGTGGTTGCCCGAGGAGAAGGCGACCACGCCGCGCTTCCTGTCCTCGTCCTTGAGCTGGGCGAGCGCGTTGTAGGCGCCGCGGAACTTGAACGCGCCCATGCGCTGGAAGTTCTCGCACTTGAACAGCACCTGCGCGCCGGTGATGGCGTCCACCTGCGTCGAGCGCAGCACCGGCGTGCGCTCCGCGTGGCCCTTGATCCGCTCGTGCGCGGCGCTGATGTCGTCGAAGGTAACCATGGCGAAGCGGATTGTAGAATGAAAGTCATGGACTATTCGGCGTACCAGGACCTAAAAATTCGCACGCTCGAGCCCGGCATCCTCGAGATCGTGATGGGCGAGGAGGGCAGGCTGGCGGTGGCCACGGCGCGCGCGCATGCCGAGATGGCGCGCGTCTGGCTCGACGTCGACCGCGACCCGGAGACGCGCGTTGCGATCCTGCGCGGCGCCGGCAAGGGCTTCTCGGCCGGCGGCGACCTGGCGATGGTGGAGGAGATGACGCGCGATTTCGCCGCGCGCGCCCGCGTGTGGCGCGAGGCGCGCGACCTGGTCTACAACATGCTCAACTGCTCGAAGATCATCGTCTCGGCGATGCACGGGCCCGCGGTGGGCGCGGGCCTGGCGGCCGGGCTGATGGCCGATATATCCATTGCAAGCAAGAATGCAAAACTCATTGATGGCCATACCCGCCTGGGCGTCGCTGCGGGCGACCATGCGGCCATCGTCTGGCCGCTGCTGTGCGGCATGGCGAAAGCCAAGTACTACCTGCTGACCGGCGAGACGATCAGCGGGGAGGAAGCCGAGCGCCTCGGGCTGGTGTCGCTCGCCTGCGAGGAATCCGAGCTGCAGGCGAAAGCGCTCGAAGTCGCACGCAAGCTCGCGGCCGGCCCGCAGACCGCGCTGCGCTGGACCAAGTACTCGCTCAACAACTGGCTGCGCATGGCGGGGCCGGCGTTCGACGCCTCGCTCGCGCTGGAAGTGCTGGGCTTTACCGGCCCCGAAGTGAAGGAAGGTCTCGCGTCGCTGCGGGGGAAGCGGGATCCCTCGTTTCCGCCGGAACCGAAAGACTTCTAGGCGGGCTTGCCGAACAGCCTTTCGAGGTCACGCACGATTCCGGCCGTGTCGGGAACTGCCCGTCCGAGTGTGCCGAGCAGCACGCGCGCCGGCAGGTCGGTGAGGGTCGGGTTCGGATGGTCGCGCAGGTGCGCGACGTTATGCAGCGCCGGGATGACGCGGCCGCTGCGCACCCCGGGCATCTCGTTCTCCAGCCCCTGGATGATCGCGGCTTGCGCGCGAGCGATGCCGAGCAGCAATTCAGCGAGTTGTTGTGCCGAGATCTCCATCGCATCCCCCCGTACGGTAGTGCGGCGATGGTAGCATCCTCGCGATGTTTTCCTGGAAGCGTCCGCAGTACCTCGGCGTGAAAGACGGGCGCCTCGCGCGCCCGAAAAGCACGCCCAATTGCGTGTCCTCGCAAGCCGATCCGGCAGACCGGGAACATTACATCCTGCCGATCAAGGGAAAGTTTTCCGAGGTGAGGAAAGCAGTTGAATCGATGCCGGGGGCCACGGTTATCGAGGAAAAGGGCAACTACCTGTATGCCGAGTTCCGCACGCCGGTCCTGCGCTTCGTCGACGACGTCGAATTCCTGCAGGGAGACGACGTCATCCACGTGCGTTCGGCGTCGCGGCTCGGCCGGCGGGATTTCGGCGTCAACCGCAAGCGCGTCGAGCAGCTAAGGGCGCTTATCCAAGCTCGATGATGAGCGGCTGGTGGTCGGAGGCCTGCGTCGCGGTGTCGATGCGCAGCGCCTTCAGCCGCGGCAGCAGGTCGGGCGTGACGAACACGTAGTCGCAGCAATACGGCGTCTCGCCGTCGTGCAGGTGGAAGGTCGGCTGGCGCGCTTTGCCGGGGTTGAGCGCCTGCCAGGCGTCGGCGAATCCGCCGTCGCACATCCGGGCGTGCATCGGATCCTCGGGCTTGAGGTTGAAATCGCCGCACACCACCGCGCTCGCCACCGGCTTCCCGGTCTCGTAGGTTCCCGGCTCGTCCACCGGCAGCCGCTCGGCGCAGGCCTCGGCATGCAGCGTGCGCAGCCGGCCGATCTGCGCCGCGCGATGCTCGAGCGAGTGGTACTCGAGGTGCGTCGTGGTCACGCGCAGCGGCCCGAACGGCGCTTCGACGACCGCCTCGACCGCGACGCGCGGCATGCTGTAGGCCTCCGGCGACGGCGGCCAGGGCAGGGCGTGGCGGCGGACCCGTCCCACCGGCAGGCGCGACAGGATCAGGTTGCCGAACTGCCGGCGCCGGCCGCCGCTCGCGGGGAAGTCGACGCCAACCGCGAAGAACGCCGCGTAGCCGGGGAACTCGCGCGCGAGCGCCTCGACCTGGTCCTCGCTCGAGCCGCCCGGCAGCTCGCGGAAATTGACCGCGATTTCCTGCAGGCAGAACACGTCCGGGTCGGCCAGGTGCTTCGCCTCGGCGGCGATGCGTTTCACATCGACCCGGCCGTCGATGCCACGGCACCATTGCACGTTCCAGCTCAGCAGGCGCATATTCGGGGGAGGGAGGGACCTATGCGTACACTCGCCGCCATTCTCGCATTGACTGCCGCGCCGGTGCTCGCCCAGGACCGGTCGGACGAGACCCTGAACGCCGTGGTGGCGGTGCAGGCGAAGATCCAGGCGAATGCGCGCAGCGCCGAGACGCTCGGCACGCAGCGCCGCGGCACCGGGACACTGGTGCGCGAAGGCTACGTGCTGACGATCGGCTACCTGGTGATCGAGGCCGAGTCCATCCAGGTGGTCGGCGGCGACGGCCGCACGCTGCCGGCGACCCTCGCCGGCTACGACCACGCCTCGGGGTTCGCGCTGCTCAAGCTGGTCGGCGGCGCCGGCGGCAAGCCGCTGCCGCTCGGCGATTCGGCGGGACTCGCCGAGCGCGAGCCGGCGATGGTGGTCAGCGCCTCGGCGCGCGAATCCCCGAGCCTGGTCTACGTGGTGTCGCGCCGGCCGTTCTCGGGCAACTGGGAATACCTGCTCGACTCGGCGATCTACACCTACCCGCCGGTGATGGACTGGTCCGGCGCGCCGCTGATCGGCGCGAAGGGCGAGCTGCTCGGCGTCGGCTCGCTGATCGTCCCGGACGCCGGCAGCCCCGGCACGCAGTCGCCCGGCAACATGTTCGTGCCGATCGATCTGCTCAAGCCGATCCTCGATGACCTGATCGCCAAGGGGCGGCGCAATGCCCCGGCGCGGCCCTGGCTCGGCGTCAACGCCGACGAGCTGCGCGGGCGCCTGTTCGTCGGGCGCGTGTCGCCCGGCGGGCCGGCGGAGCGCGCCGGCCTGAAGAGCGGCGACATCGTGCTGGCGGTGGGCGACGACGAAGTCAGCTCGCTCTCGGACTTCTACCGCAAGGTGTGGGCGCGCGGCGCGGCGGGCGCCGAGGTGCCGTTGAAAGTGCTGCAGGGCGCGCGGCTGCGGGACATCACGGTGCGCTCGATCGACCGCATCGAGTACTTCAGGCCCTCAAAAACCTACTAGGTCTTTCGGGTAAGGCTCGACGTCCGGCGCCAGAGTCTTCGGCGGGTGCCGCCGGAGCCGCTCGCCCGTGCGGGCATAGTCGATGTTCTTGCGAATCTCGTCGAGATAGAGGTTGGCGCCGCCGAAATGCCAGGCGGCGTACTCGTAGCTGCGCGCGAGCTGCCCGTCGAGGCGCTTGCACGCGCCCTGGTAGAAGTCCGGCGTCCTGCTCACCAGGTCGTCGCCCGAGCTGAACAGCGGCAGCCTGCGGCCGCCGGCGAGGCCGCCCTGGGCGAGCCCGCCGAGCACGAATTCCGGATAGAGCCGATCGCGGCATTTCTCCAGGTAGCAGCGGTCGGCCATCTGCGCGATGATGTCCGCGGTGCCGAGCATCTGCCCGACGCGGCGCGTGTCGTCGGACACGCGGATGCTCTCCGCCGCGCGCTCGTAGCCGGTGAAATGCACCAGCGTCGCGGCCGCCGACGCCAGGCTCTCGTCGACCCCGAGCTCGCGCGCGTAGCCGCGCAGGAACGTCGCGCCGCGCGACACGTGGATGAGCGTGTACTCGGCGCCGTAGCGGTGCTTGTGGTCGTTGCGCCGGCGCAGGTAGCCGAAGTCGTGGAACAGCGCCGCCAGCACGCCGACCAGGTACAGCTCCTTGTTGAGCGCGGGATAGCCGTTGCGCCCGCCGCGCTGGTAGCCGTCCATCAGCCGCGCCATGGTGAGCGTGACGTCGAGCACGTGCTGGATGTCGTGGTACTCGGTGTCGCAGGGCAGGTAGTCGGGATGCTCGCCGCGGTACATGCGGGCGGCGTCGGCGAAGGCGCGCTCCAGGGCGGGCGCGGGCGCGTTCGGGAACAGCTTCCTGCCGACCCGGATCACCTCGCTCGACACCGCCGTCGGGTCGGTGGTCCGGATGCTGTCGGCTACGTCGTAATCACTGCGGCGCATTGGGGCTTTCGCGTCGCCAAGTATAGGGATAGGATCGGCGCAACGGCATGATGTTTGTCACATGAGCGATCATTCGCCGTCCGAAGAGGAAAAAGCCCAGATTCGTCAGCGCCTTCACGCGCTCGAAGTCGAGCACCACGACTTGGACTATGTCATCGACAAGCTCGCCGGCGACCCCGGCCAGGACCGGCTTCAGCTGCAGCGCCTGAAGAAGCGCAAGCTCGTCCTCAAGGACCAGATCCAGCGCCTGCGCACGCGCCTCATCCCGGACATCATCGCGTGATCGCGCTTGTGCAGCGCGTCACGGGCGCCAACGTCAAGGTCGGCGCCGCCCCGGTCGGCGTCATCGGCGCGGGCATCGTCGCGCTGATCGGCGTCGAGCGCTACGACACCGAGGTCGAAGCCCTGCTGCTGGCCGAGCGCGTGGTCGGCTACCGCATCTTCCCCGACGACAAGGGCAAGATGAACCGCTCGCTCAAGGAAGTGAACGGCCAGCTGCTCGCGGTGCCGCAGTTCACGCTCGCCGCCGACACCAACAGCGGCGCGCGCCCGAGCTTCTCCACCGCCGCCTCGCCCGAGACGGCCGAGCGGCTGTTCAAGAAGTTCATCGAGAAGGTGGAGGAATGGGTGCCGCGCGTCGCCACCGGGCGCTTCGGCGCGGACATGCAGCTCAGCCTGGTGAACGACGGGCCGGTGACTTTCTGGCTGCAGGTTTCGCCGAAGAATAAGTCCTGAAGCGCGCCGGCGCGACGATCTCGATCAGCTCGAGGTCGCGCGAGTGGCCGAGTTCCCGGTGGCGGATGCGCGGCGGCTGGTAGAAGCAGCTGCCGGCCTTCATCTTCACCCGGCCGACGCCCTCGTACTCGAACAGCACCCAGCCTTTCAGCACGTAGACGAACTGCAGCTTGCAGTCGTGCGCGTGCCACTCGCCGTGCGGCGCGCTTCCGGCGCGCGCGCGGATCACGTGCGCCAGCACGCTGCCGCGCGTCGCGCGGCGGATGCCGAGGTCGCGATACTCGAAGTAGCTGCGCAGCCCGCGGCGCGCGAACTTCGCTCCCTTGAGATGGCGGACGCTGAAGCGCATCACGCCGATTCTAAGGTAAGCTTTCCCGGGCATGTTCGAGCAGTTCATCGGCACCAAGCCCGTCGAGGAGCGCCACCGGATCGATGCCGCGGCTTTGGAGAGGTTTCTCGGCTTGCGCATTTCCACCATTGAACAATTCAAGGGCGGCCAGTCCAACCCGACGTACCGGCTCAACGCCACGGACGGAAAAAAATACGTTCTGCGGAGAAAGCCGCCGGGAAAGCTGCTGCCCTCGGCGCATGCGGTGGACCGGGAATACCGCGTGATCAAGGCGCTGCATCCGACCGGCTTTCCCGTGGCGCAGCCGCTGGCGCTGTGCGAGGACGAGTCGGTGATCGGCACCGTGTTCTACGTCATGGATTGCGTCGAGGGCCGCGTGCTGTGGGACCCGGCGCTGCCGGGAATGACCAAGGCCGAGCGCGCCGCGATCTGGGACGAGCAGAACCGCGTCATTTCGCTGTTGCACACCCTTGATTTCCTCAAACTGCAACTTCAAGATTTCGGCAAGCCGGGCAACTACATCGGGCGGCAGGTCGAGCGCTGGAGCAAGCAGTACCGCGCCTCCGAGACGCAGAAGATCGAGGCGATGGACAGCCTGATCGCCTGGCTGCCGAAGAACATCCCGCCGGAAGGCGGAACCACGGTGGTGCACGGCGACTTCCGCCTCGACAACACCATCTTCCACCCGACCGAGGCGCGCATCCTGGCGGTGCTCGACTGGGAGCTGTCGACGCTCGGCGATCCGCTCGCCGACTTCGCCTACCACTGCATGGGCTTCCACATCCCGCCCGACAAGTTCCGCGGCGTCGCGGGTTTGCCGATCGATGAGCTCGGCATTCCCTCGGAATCGGAATACGTGAAAAGCTACTGTCGAAGAACCCGCAGGGCAGGAGTAGACGCGAAGGTTTGGGAGTTCTATCTCGCGTATAACCTGTTCCGCATCGCCGCGATCTGCCAGGGCATCGCCAAGCGCGTGCTCGAAGGCACGGCCGCGAGCCCGTTCGCCGCCGAAGCGGCCACCAAGACGGTGCCGCTGGCCGAGCTCGGCTGGCAGCAAGCTGAGAAGATCCTTAGGAGAGCAGCGTGAACTTCGACTACACGCCGAAGGTGCAGGACCTGCGCAAGCAGGTCATCGCCTTCATGGACGAGCACGTCTACCCCAACGAGCACAAATGGCACGAGCACGTGAAAAGCGAGCGCCGCTGGGAGCCGGTGCCGGTCATCGAGGAGCTGAAGGTAAAGGCCCGCGCCGCCGGCCTGTGGAACCTGTGGCGGCCGAAGTCGCACGGCGGCACGCTCACCAACCTCGAGTACGCGCCGCTGTGCGAGATCATGGGCCGCGTCACCTGGGCGCCCGAGGCGTTCAACTGCTCGGCGCCGGACACCGGCAACATGGAGACGCTACTCAAGTACGGCACGCCCGAGCAGGTGAAGCAATGGTGCGAGCCGCTTCTCGAGGGGAAAATCCGCTCGGCGTTCCTCATGACCGAGCCGAACGTCGCCTCCTCGGATGCAACCAACATCCAAACAAGGATTCTTCTTGAAAAAAATGAGTATGTGATCAACGGCACCAAGTGGTGGGCGAGCGGCGCCGGCGACCCGCGCTGCAAGATCTACATCGTCATGGGCAAGACCGACCCGGACAACACGTCCAGGCACAGCCAGCAATCCATGGTTTTGGTTCCTTCAAATACAAAAGGAATTAAAGTGCTGCGCCATTTGCCGGTGTTCGGCTACGACGACGCGCCGCACGGCCACATGGAGATCGAGCTGAAGGATGCGCGCGTGCCGGCGTCCAACGTGCTGCTCGGCGAAGGACGCGGCTTCGAGATCGCGCAGGGCCGCCTCGGGCCGGGGCGCATCCACCATTGCATGCGCCTCATCGGCCAGGCCGAGCGCGCGCTGGAGAAGATGTGCAAGCGCGCCACCGAGCGCATCGCCTTCGGCCGCGCGGTGTCGGAGCAGGGCGTGACGCGCGAGCGCATCGCCGAGGCGCGCATCATGATCGACAGCGCGCGCTTCATGGTGCTCAACGCGGCGTGGAAGATGGACAGCGTCGGCAACAAGATGGCGAAGAAGGAGATCGCCATGATCAAGGTGCTCGCGCCGACCATGGCCTGCCAGGTGATCGACTGGGCGATGCAGGTGCACGGCGGCGGCGGCGTGTCGGACGACTTTGGCCTCGCCCACGCCTACGCGCACGCGCGCACCCTGCGCTTCGCCGACGGCCCGGACGAGGTGCACCGCAATCAGATAGCGAAGCTGGAAATCGGCGAACAAACCACGGTTACAGAGGCGCTTGCCAAGCGCCACCGCTGACGCGCTGGTTCTCGGCGCGGGAATCGTCGGGATCAGCGTCGCGCTGCACCTGCAGAAGCGCGGGCGCGCCACCGTGCTGGTCGACCGGCGCGGCCCGGCGGAAGAGACCTCGTACGGCAACGCCGGCCTGATCCAGCGCGAAGGCGTCTACCCGTACGGCTTCCCGCACGACTTCGGCGCGCTGTTCCGCTACAGCCTCAACCGCACCATCGACGCGCACTACCACCCGTCGGCAATCCCGCGGCTCGCGCCGTTCCTGTGGCGCTACTGGAAGCAATCGCGCCCGGCGCGGCACGCGCAGATCGCGCGCTGGTACGCCAAGCTGATCGAGCATTGCGTGGCGGAGCACGACGCGCTCGCTACGCAGGCCGGCGCCGGCGGGTTGCTCAGGCGCGGCGGCTGGATGAAGGTGTTCCGCAGCGCGCGCGAGCGCGACCTGCGCTTTGCCGAAGCCGAGCGCTGGCGCGGCGAGTTCGGAATCAACTTTGCCCTTCTGGATCGAAAACAACTTCAGGAAAAAGAACCTCACGTCGCGCCGGTGCTGGAGGGCGCGCTGCACTGGACCGACCCGGTCAGCGTCACCGACCCGCAGGGCCTGGCGCTCGCCTACCTCGCGCTGTTCGAGCGCCTCGGCGGGCGTTTCGTGCAGGGCAATGCCGCCAGCCTGGAACCTGAAAAAAATTCCTGGGTTGTAAGGACGGTGGAGGGTTCTGTCTCGGCGCGCGATGCGGTGATTGCGCTCGGGCCCTGGGCCGACGTGGTGACGCGCGCGCTCGGCTACGATCTGCCGCTCGCGGTGAAGCGCGGCTACCATATGCACTACCGGCCGGCCGGCCGCGCGGTGCTGAACACCCCGATGCTCGATACCGAGCGCGGCTATTTTCTCGCGCCGATGCGCCGCGGCATCCGCCTGACCACCGGCGCCGAGTTCGCCCTGCGCGACGCGATCCGCACGCCGGTGCAGCTCGGCCGCGCCGAACCGATCGCGCGCGAGCTGTTCCCGCTCGCCGAGCGGTTGGATACCGAGGCCTGGATGGGCTCGCGCCCCTGCACGACGGACATGATGCCGGTGATCGGCGCCGCGCCGCGCCACCCCGGTCTGTGGTTCGGCTTCGGCCACGCGCACCACGGCCTGACGCTCGGCCCGGTCACCGGGCGCCTGCTCGCCGAAATGGTGACGGGCGAGACGCCGTTCGTCGATCCCGCGCCCTACCGCGCCGAGCGGTTCTAGCTTCCCCGGCTCATTTCATCGCCAGCCCGAGGGCCAGGAGCGCAACCGCTCCGAGGATCGTCGCCGCCGAGGCCACGGTGCCGAGAATGGCGAAGAGCTTCCGCCGTTCCTTCTGCAGCAGGCCGCCGATGCCGAGCCCCAGCGCGAGGAGCGCCACGAACAGGCCGGCGAACAAGGACAGGCCGATCACGATCGCGACCATGGATTTTTCGTCCATCCCGCCCGGCGTGGTTGCCCCGACGACGCCGGCGATGGCGAACAGCAAGAACATCAGGATTCCCGAGAGGATACTGATGACGAACGAAGCGATCCCCAGGCCCGAGTGCTTCAGTTCCCCCGCGCTTTTCGCGGGGTCGCCCACCGGGGCCGCCGGCGGACGGTAAGGTGAATCGGACATGGTCTGACCTCCCTATAATGCCGTCATGCTAAAGCTCTGCGGCTTTCACATCAGTAATTACCACAACAAGGTGCGCCTTGCACTGCTCGAAAAGGGCATCGAGCACCAGGACGACCCGGGCTGCCCGCCTTCGCAGAAGGACGAGTTCCTGGCGCGCAGCCCGATGGGCAAGGTGCCGTTTCTCGAGCTCGACGGCGGCCGGCGCATCGCCGAGTCCGAGGTCATCTCCGAGTACCTGGAGGAGACCTACCCGCAAAAGCCGCTGCTGCCCCGCGACCCCTTCGAGCGCGCCAAGGTGCGCGAGCTGATCACGGTCATGGAGGTGCACGTGGAGCTGGTCGCGCGCCGGCTCTACGGTGAGGTCTTCTTTAAGCGCCCGGTTTCCGAGGAAGTGAAGGAGGCGGTCGGCAAGGACCTGGCGAAGGGGGTGCGCGCGTTCAGGACGCTCGCCCGGTTCGATCCGTACATCGCCGGGAAGGAGCTGACGCTGGCCGACTGCGCCGCCTTCGTGCACCTGCCCCTGGTCTCGCTCGCGACCAAGCACGCTTTCGGCCGCGACTCCCTCGAGGACATCGCTCCGCTCAAGCCCTATCTGAAGATGCTCGGCGAGCGCCCCGCGTTCCGCAAGGTGAACGACGACCGCAAGGCGGCGCAAGCCGCGCTGACCGCGAAGAAGTGAGCGCTGTCCAGGAGTACCTGCGGTTCCTGGTAACGCTGACCGCGGTGCTCGACCCGTTTCTCGCCGTCCCGATCTTCCTCGCGCTCACCGCCTCGCGCAGCGCCGAGGCGCGCGCCGCGCTGGTGCGCGTCGTCGCCATCACGGTGTTCGCGGTGCTCGCCGCCTCCGCGCTGCTCGGCGAGTCGATCCTCACGCTGATCGGCGCGAGCCTGGCGGCGTTCCGCGTCGGCGGCGGCCTGGTGCTGCTGCTGATGGCGCTGGCGATGCTCAACGCCCGCGCGGGCGGCTTGCGCCAGTCGCGGGAAGAGGCGGCGGAGCTCGAAAGCGGCGAGCTGCAGGGCGTGGTGCCGCTGGCGGTGCCGCTTCTCGCGGGGCCGGGGGCGATCAGCACCACGGTGATCGCGGCGCAGAAGGGCGGCGCGGCCCACCTGGCGGCGGTCATCGCCTGCATCGCTCTGGTCAGCCTGCTGACCTGGGTCGTGCTGCGCGGCGCCAACGCGATCGGCGGCCGGCTCGGCACCACCGGGCTCAATGTCGCGACGCGGCTGCTCGGCCTGCTGCTCGCGGCGCTCGCCATCCAGACGATGGCCGAGGGATTGAAGGAGCTGTTTCCCGGCCTGGCCTAGAGCTGCAGCGGATCGCGCGGCGCGCGCTCCTCGAGGACGTCCTCCATGCGGGCGCGGATCGCGCCCTTGATGCGCGGGTGCGTGAGGATGTAGAAGCGGTTCTCCTTCACCGCCGCGACCACGGCCTGGGCCACCTGGTCGGCGGAGACCTTCCCGGAGGCGACGGCCTTCTTCAGCATGGCCTCGCGCGCCAGGGTCTCATCCGATTTCGGGGAAGACGCGTGCGGCCGGTTGCGCTCGGATTCGCTGATGCGCGTCGGCACGTACGCCGGGCACAGCGCGGACACGCCGACCGCCGAGCCGCGGCTGCGCAGGTCGTGCAGCAGCGACTCCGACAGCGTGACCACGGCGTGCTTGGTGACGTTGTAGGCGCCCGATCCGGGCGGCGAGATCAGCCCCGCCACCGAGGCGGTGTTCACGATGTGGCCCTCGTTCTGCGCGATGAGGCGCGGCGCGAAGGCGCGCACGCCGTGGATCACGCCCCACAGGTTGACGCCGAGGATCCACTGCCAGTCGGCGAGGCTCGCCTCCCACACCGCGCCGAGCGGCGACACGCCGGCGTTGTTGCACACGACGTGGACGCCGCCCAGCCGCGCCAGCGTGTGGTCGCAGAAGGCCTCGACCTGCTCCGCGTGCGAGACGTCCACCTTGAGCGAAATCGCGCGCACGCCTTTCGCCAGGACCTCCTCCTGGACCGACGACAGGCTCGTTTCATCCACGTCCGCCAGCGCGACGTGCATGCCCTCGGCGGCGAAGGCGAGCGCCATCGAGCGGCCGAGACCGCTCGCCGCACCGGTGACCGCCGCCACCTTGCCGTTCAGCTCTTTCATGCGCTCTCCGTCATTTCCAGGCGTGCCACAGCATCGAGGCGCCGCCAACCAGGACCAGCACCTCCATGAACAGGATGTGCAGCCGCGCGCCGAGGCGGCCGACCAGCCAGGCGGCGATCGCGCTGCCCGGAATGGTGGCGATGCCGATCACCACGCCGGTGAAGAAGGCCTCGGCGTTGAGCAGGTCGAAGCGCTGGAACAGCGCCGCCTTGCAGATGTCGAGGAGGATCGAGACCAGCGCGTCGGTGGCGAGCACCGCCGGGGTAGCAAGCCCGGCGCCGAGCAGCAGCGACACCAGGATCACGCCCGAGCCGGTGGCGATGCCCATGGCGAAGCCGAACACGCCCGAGCCGACCGCGAGCCCTACAGGTTTTAAAGTTATTTGTTTCGAATGTAAAACCCTCCTCAGGGGCACCGACGAGATCACCGCGAGGCCGAGCACGGTGCCGAGCGCGCGCACGTCGAGCACGCTGTAGAGCCAGGTGCCGAGCACCAGGAAGGGCAGCGCGGCGACGAACACCAGCGCGAACGCGCGCCGGTCGAGGTGTCTGCGGTAGAACCAGAAGCGCCCGCCGTTGATGATGATGCCGGCGACGGCCAGCACCGGGATCACCGCCTTGACGCCGATCAGCGGCACCAGCGCCGCGGCGAGGATCACGCCGGTGCCGAAGCCGCTCATGCCGCTCACCACGGCGGCGACCACCGCGAGCGCGGCGATCGCCGCGAGCGTCGGCGCGTCGAGCAGCAATCTAGGCGGGCGGCACCGGGCGCGGACGCCCGTCGCGGTCGATCGCGACGTAAGTCAGCGTCGCCTCGGTCACCTTGACGACCTTGGGATCGGCGGGCCGGCGCTCGGCATACACCGCGACGTTCACCGTGATCGAAGTGGTGCCGGTCTTCACCAGGTCGACGTAGAACGACAGCAGGTCGCCGACCTGCACCGGCTGCTTGAACACGAACTCCTTGACCGCCACGGTGGCGACGCGGCCGCGCGCCACGCGGCCGGCGAGCGTGCCGCCGGCGATGTCGACCTGCGCCATGATCCAGCCGCCGAAGATGTCGCCGTTCTGGTTGGCGTCGGCCGGCATCGGCATCACCCGCAATGCCGGGATCCTGCCTTGCGGGAGCTGGTCGTCCACTTTTCTCCTACTTCTTACTCGACTGGAGATAGTGCAGGGGCCCGCCGCGGAACGGCGCGAAGCCGGTGCCGAAGATCAGGCCGGCGTCGATCAGGTCGGCGTCGGCGACGATGCCTTCGCCGAGCACCGCCTGCGCCTCGTGCAAATAGGGCTCGATCAGCGCGTCGACCAGCGCCTGGTCGCAGGCGTCGGGCTGGCCCTTGACCGGCCGGCTGCCGCGCTTGCCCTCCTCGTAGCGGTAGATGCCCTGGCCGGTTTTCTTGCCGAGATGGCCGAGGGCCACCTTGTTCGCCAGCACCTCGGGCACCGAGGTGGCGCCTTTCGCCAGCGCCGTGCCGGCGGCAAGGCAGATGTCCAGCCCGACCGTGTCGGCGAGCTCGGCCGGGCCCATCGGCAT
The DNA here is from genome assembly GCA_964576525.1 of uncultured Enterobacteriaceae bacterium. Classification (GTDB taxonomy): domain Bacteria; phylum Pseudomonadota; class Gammaproteobacteria; order Burkholderiales; family SG8-39; genus SCGC-AG-212-J23. The sequence goes on along the minus strand of CAZNVH010000002.1, from coordinate 37,113 downwards.
GCCGAAGTCCTCCATTGCGCGATCCAGCGTCTCGGGTTTCGCACCTTCATCAATCATCTGAAACGCGTTTTGCATATAGGGGCCGAGCACCCTGTTCACCAGGAAGCCGGGCGAGTCCTTCACCGGCAGCGGCAGCTTGTCGATCTGGCGCACGAACGCCGCCGCCTTCTTCGACATTTCAGTATTGGTTGAACTTGAAAAAACAACTTCTACAAGTTGCAGCACGGGCACCGGGTTGAAGAAGTGGATGCCGACGAGCCGCGACGGGTCCTTGAGGGCGGTGGCGATGTCGGCGAGCTTGAGGCTGGAGGTGTTGGTGGCGAGGATGGCGCCGGGCTTCGCCAGCGACTCGAGCTTCACGAACAGCGAGCGCTTGGCTTCCAGGTTCTCGAAAATCGCCTCGATCAGCACGTCGGCGTGCTGCGCGCCGCTGCCGCTCACATCCGGGATCAGCCGGTCGAGCGCGTCGCGCTCGCGCCGCGGATCGCGCAGCCGCCGCTTGAACAGCTCGGCGGCGCGCTTCACCGCCGGCGCGAGGCGCTCGGGCGAGGTGTCCTGCAGCGTCACCGTCAGGCCGCGCATCGCGCAGATCGCGGCGATGTCGCCGCCCATCACGCCGGCGCCGACCACGTGCACGCGGCGCGCCGCGAACTGCACGCCCTTGGCCACCGCCTTGAGGCGCTCTTGCAGGAAGAAAATGCGGATCAGGTTGGCGGTCGTCGGATGGCCGAACAGTGTCTCGATCGAGCACGACGGGTCGTTCGCGGCGGCGAACGGATCGCCGTCGTACTTGCGCCACAGCTCGAGGATGGCGTAAGGCGCCGGGTAGTGCTCGCGCTTCGCCTTGCGCGCCACCTGCTTCCTGGCCTGGGACACCACGATGCTACGCAGCGGCCCCAGGAGCAGTTTGTTCATCAAGCTCAGTTCTTTTTTCTTCGGAGCTTCCAAGGTGACGATGCGGGCCGTATTTTCGAGAATCCGTAGCGGCACCGACTGGTCGACCAGTCCCATGCGCTTGGCGCGGCGCGCGTCGACCGACTTCCCCGTCAACAGCAGGTCGAGCGCGGCGCCCGGGCCGACCAGCTTCGGCAGCCACTGCACGCCGTGCCAGGCCGGCATGATGCCGAGCATCACCTCGGGCAGCGCGAAGCGCGCCTTGTCGTCGAGCGCCACGCGGTAGCGGCAGGCGAGCGCCAGCTCGACGCCGCCGCCCATGCAGAAGCCGTTGACCATCGCGGTGGTCGGGAACGGCAGCTCGCGCAGCTGCTGGAACACGTCCCAGCCCAGCTTGACGAACGACAGCGCCTCGGCGCCTGACTTGAAGCGCGTGAACTCCTCGACGTCGGCGCCGGCGATGAAGCCGTCCTTCGCCGAGCGGATGATCAGGCCCTTGGGAGAGGTGGCTTCTATTTCTTTTAAAACCGAAGAAAGTTCTTCCAGCGCCTGCCGCGAGAAGGTGTTGGCCGATTCGCCCTGCTTGTCGAAGGTCAGCCAGGCCAGGCCGTCGCGGTCGGTCTCCCAGCGGAAATGCTTGGCCATGGTGCTACAGCGCTTCGACCAGCATCGCGCCGCCCAGCCCGCCGCCGATGCAGATCGACGCCATGCCGCGCTTCGCGTTGTTGCGTTTCAGTGTCTTCAGCAGATGCAGAACGATTCGCGCGCCTGACGCACCCACCGGGTGGCCGAGCGCGATGGCGCCGCCATCCACATTGAGCTTGTCGGGGTTGATTTCTCCCATGGCCTTTTCAAGATCGAGTTCTTCCCGGCAGTACTTCTCGTCCTTCCACGCCGCGAGGCAGCCGAGCACCTGCGCCGCGAAGGCCTCGTTGATCTCCCAGTAGTCGAGGTCGTTCAGGCCCAGATTGTTGCGCTTCAGGATCGGCGTCGCGGCGTGCACCGGGCCGAGGCCCATCTGCGCCGGGTCGAGCCCCGCCCACTCGGAATCCAGGATTTTTCCGATGGGGGACAAATTGAATTTCTTGACAGCCTGTTCCGAGGCGAGGACCAGCCAGGCGGCGCCGTCGGTGATCTGCGAGCTGTTGCCGGGGGTGACGTTGCCGTATTTGCGGTCGAAGAACGGCTTGAGCTTTGCCAGGTTGGGCAGCGAGGCGTCGCGCCGCACGCCGTCGTCGAGGATGTAGGTATTGCCCTTGGCATCGTAGAGCGCCTCGACCTCGCCGCCGCCGGGCGCGAGGCGGCCTTCGTCCTGGCCTTTGATGACGCGTTCATGCGAGCGCACCGAGAACGCGTCCATCTGCTCGCGCGTGATGCCGAAGCGGTGCGCCAGGTTCTCCGCGGTTTGCCCCATCAGCAGCCCGACCATCGGGTCGGTGAGCCCCTTCATGATGCCGATCACAGGGGCCAAGAGAGATTTAATAGGTAAACGAGAAAACAAAGACAATCTTTGCCCGGTGGTTCTGGCGCCGGCCATGTCGGAGAACCAGTTCACCATCTTGTCGTTGTAGAGCAGCGGCGCGCGCGACAGCGCGTCCACGCCGCCGGCGAGCACCAGGTGCGAGCGGCCGGCGAGGACGTTGCTGACGCCCGAGTCGAGCGCCTGCATGCCGGAGGCGCAGTTGCGCATCACGGTCCAGCCCGGGACTTTCTGGCCGCAGCCCATGCGCAGCGCGGCGACGCGGCCGATGTTGACCTCGTCCACCGAAGGCGCCGCGCAGCCCAGGATCACTTCGTCCAGCTCATCCGGCGCGAACTTCTGCCGCGCGAGCAGCGTGCGCCCGGCCTGGGTGGCGAGGTCGCTCGCCGCGAACGGGCCGGGGCGGTTCTTCGATTTGAGGAAGGGCGTGCGCGCGCCGTCGACGACGTAGACCGGCTGGGCGAGCATCTCAGGCCGCCTTCATGGTGACGGTGGTTTCCTCGGCGCTGCGCGCGAGCTCGGCGCGGCCGAAGTCCTTCGGGAAGTCGTCCACCTTGATCACGCCCTTGCGCAGCGCCTCCTTGCGGCTCCACTGCGCAAGCTCCTCCGCCGAGATCAGGTCCTTTTCTCTGGCAAGAGAACCAAGGTCCACCCCGGGCCGCGGCACGATCTTGCCCTTCTTCACCGCCTTGCGCAGCTTCTCGTCGATCGGCTCGCAGGCGACGGTGGCGAGGAACGCGGCTTCGAGCTGGCCGGTGGCGTCGGCCTCGCCTTTCGGGAAGTACATGCCGGCGGTCAGCCGGTCGCGCGCCGCGCCCGGCGAGAGCGCGATCGCCGCGCACTCGTGGTTGCGCGAGTCGAGCGGCGGGCGGAACGACATGCCGAGCGGGAAGATGGTCCAGCGCAGCAGCGTCGCCAGCGATTTCACCGGGAAGTTCGACAGGATGCCGTCGATCGCCTCCTGCGCGGTGTAGAGCGCGTCGCGCACCGCCCAGCGGATCAGCGGCAGGTCTTCGCGGATGCGCCCCTGGTCCTCGTAGCGCTTGAGCGTCGCCGAAACCAGGTACAGCATGGACAGCACGTCGCCGAGGCGCCCGGAGATTTTCTCCTTGCGCTTGAGCGCCCCGCCCATCGCCAGCATCGACATGTCGGCGAGGAAGGCGAAGGCCGCCGACAGGCGCGAGGTGAAGCGGTAGTAATGCCTCATCTCGGCGGCGCAGTTACGTGGGATATGGCCGAGGCGCGAGCTGGTGATGCCGTGCACGAAGGTGCGCACGCCGTTGCGCAGCACGTGGCCGACGTGCGAAGTAAAGGCGTCGTCGAACTCGCGTGAAGCTTCGGCGCCGCTCATTTCCTTGGCGGCGCGCATCTCGCGCAGCACGTAGGGATGGCAGCGGATCGCGCCCTGGCCGAAGATGATCAGCGTGCGCGTCAGGATGTTGGCGCCCTCGACCGTGATCGCCACCGGGGCGATCTGGTAGCCGCGCCCGAGCCAGTTGTTCGGCCCGAGGCAGATGCCCTTGCCGCCGTGGATGTCCATGGCGTCGTTGACGCACTGGCGCGCTCGCTCGGTCATGTGGTACTTGGCGATCGCCGAGAGCACCGCGGGCTTCTCGCCCAGGTCGACCGCGCCGGCGGTCATGACGCGCGTCGCGTCCATCACGTAGCAGTTCGCGGCGATGCGGCCAAGCGCTTCCTCGACGCCTTCGAGCTTGCCGATCGGCGTCTTGAACTGGCTGCGCACGCGCGCGTACGCGCCGGTGAAGCGCGTCAGCGCCTTGACCCCGCCGGTGGAGGAGGTCGGCAGCGAGATGGCGCGGCCCGCCGCGAGGCAGCCCATCAGCATCATCCAGCCCTTGCCCGCGTACTCGGCGCCGCCGATGATCCAGTCGAGCGGCATGAACACGTCCTTGCCCGAGTTCGGCCCGTTCTGGAACGCGGTGTTGAGCGGCAGGTGGCGCCGGCCGATGTTGACGCCGGGCGTGTTGGTCGGCACCAGGGCGCAGGTAATGCCCAGATCCGTTTTTTCAGAAATGATTTTTTCAGGATCGTAAAGGCGGAAAGCCAAACCCAGCAGCGTCGCCACCGGGCCGAGGGTGATGTAGCGCTTGTCCCAGGTGACGCGCATGCCGAGCACTTCCTTGCCCTGCCACACGCCCTTGCAGACGATGCCGTAGTCGGGGATCGCGGCGGCGTCCGAGCCGGCCTCGGGGCTGGTCAGCGCGAAGCAGGGGACCTCCTGGCCCTTGGCGAGGCGCGGCAGGTAGTGGTCCTTCTGCGCCTCGGTGCCGTAGTGCAGCAGCAGCTCGCCCGGCCCGAGCGAGTTCGGCACCATCACCGAGATCGCCGCGGTCGCCGAGCGGGTCGAGAGCTTCATCACCACCGCCGAATGCGCCAGCGCGCTGAAGCCGAGGCCGCCGTACTTCTTCGGGATGATCATGCCGAGGAAGCCCTTGTCCTTGGCGAACTGCCACACGCGCGGCGGCAGGTCCTGGCGCTCGTGGGTGATCTCCCAGTCGTTGCACATCGCGCACAGCTCCTCGACCGGGCCGTCGAGGAACGCCTGCTCCTCGGCCGACAGGCGCGGCGCGGGCGTCGCCAGCAGCTTGTCCCAGTCGGGCTTGCCCGAGAACAGATCCGCGTCGAACCACACGGTGCCGGCGTCGATCGCCTCCTTCTCGGTCTGCGACATGTCCGGCAGGATCTTGCGGTAGAGGGCGAGGATGTGATCCGAAACGACTTTTCTGCGCAGGGCTGGAATATTGAGAACCGCAGCAATGGCCAGGAAGGCAATTCCGAACACCGCATTCGTTGCAAACCCAAGGCCTGCGATGACGCTGAGGTACCACGTCAGCAGCGCCGCGGCGAGGGTCCACCAGGCGATCGGCAGGCCGAAGTAGCCGAAGATCAGGAAGACGGCGATGACGCCGAGCGCGAATCCAGCCATGACGGTCTCCTAGGCGGCTTTCTTGATTGAGGTTTTCAGCGGCGCGTGCAGCCCGGCGGCGAGGAAGGCGGTCAGCCGGTCCTCGAGCAGGCGCGAGTCGTAGCGGTCCTCGGGTTTGCAGCCGGCGATCAGCTGCACCGTGTCGGTGGCGGCGAGGGTGTAGGCGAGGGTGCCGAACATGAAGTGCATGCGCCACACCAGCTCGTCGCGCGGCATCTGCGGCAGCGCGCGCTCGAGCGCCGCCTTGTAGCGCTGCATCGCCGGCGCGTACATCTGGCCGATCAGCGCGCGCACCGCCTTCGCCGGCTCGGAGTAGGTGCGCCCGAGCAGGCGGATGAAGTTGCGCCCGCCGCCTTTCGCGTCCTCGATCATGCGCAGGCTCGGGCCGACGAAAGCGCGGATGATGCTTTCGGCCGCCAGCACACGACCTTCTCTTTCAAGTTCATCCAAAGCAGCGATCCGGGCGGTGTTCATCGGGTCCAGGCGCCGGCGGAACAGCGCCTCGATCAGCGCGTGCTTCGAGCCGAAGTGGTAGTTGACCGCGGCCAGGTTCACCCCGGCGCGCGCGGTGAGCAGGCGCATCGAGGTGCCCTCGAAACCGTGCTGCATGAAGAGCTCTTCGGCGGCATCGAGGATGCGGGTGCGGGTTTCGTGCGGAGGCTTGACGGCGCGCAGAGTCATGGCTTGTTCCGGGTATTCAAACGAACGTTTGAAATATAACTGCCGGCCCGGAGTGCAGTCAAGACCGATAATCGGCTATGGCACACAGCGCCGCGCCCGCCCAGCGCCTAAGGGGCAACGAATGGCAGGCGCTCGGGACGCTGGTCCCCTACCTGTGGGAATACAAGGGGCGCGTCATTCTTGCCCTGGCCTTCCTGGTGGCGGCGAAGCTCGCCAACGTCGGCGTGCCGCTGGTGATGAAGGAAGTGGTGGACGGCCTCGACCCGACGCTCGCCCTGGTCGCGGTGCCGGTGGCGCTGCTCGCGATCTACGGCTGCCTGCGCTTCTCGAGCACGATGTTCGCCGAGCTGCGCGACGTGGTGTTCGTGCGCGTCACGCAGCGCGCCATCCGGCGCGTGGCGCTCGGCGTGTTTCGCCACCTGCACAGCCTGTCGCTGCGCTTCCACCTCGACCGCCAGACCGGCGGCATGACGCGCGACATCGAGCGCGGCACGCGGGGCATCTCGACGCTCTTGAGTTATCTGATTTTTTCCATCGTTCCGGTCATCCTCGAGTTCGCGCTGGTGGGGGCGGTGCTGCTGGCGAAGTTCGACTGGCGCTTCGCCGCGATCACCTTCGGCGCGGTGGCGATCTACATCGCCTTCACCGTCACCATCACCGAGTGGCGCATGGAGATCCGCCGCCGCGCCAACGAGCTCGACTCGCGCGCCAACACGCGCGCCATCGACAGCCTGCTCAACTACGAGACGGTGAAGTACTTCGGCAACGAGGAGTTCGAGGCGAGTCGCTACGACGAGCAGCTGCACAAGTACGAGGACGCGGCCACGACCAACGAGGCCTCGCTCGGCATCCTCAACATCGGCCAGAGCCTGATCATCGCGCTCGCCGTGACCGTGCTGATGCTGCTGGTCGCCGAGGGCGTGGCGGCGAAGAGCTTCACGCTCGGCGACCTGGTGCTGGTGAACGGCCTGCTGATCCAGCTCTACATCCCGCTCAACTTCCTCGGCATGGTGTACCGCGAGATCAAGCAGGCGCTGCTCGACATGGACCGCATGTTCCGGTTGTTGAGCGAGCACCGCGAGGTGGAGGACACAGCGGGGGCCGTACCGTTGCCCTCCGGGCGCCTCGAAGTGGCCTTCTCGCACGTGGATTTTTCCTACGAACGGGACAGGCAGATCCTGTTCGGCGTCTCGTTCACGATTCCTGCCGGCCACCGCGTCGCGGTGGTCGGGCATTCGGGCTCGGGCAAATCGACGCTCGCCCGGCTGCTGTTCCGTTTTTACGATGTTTCCGGGGGAAGCATCCGGGTCAACGACATTTCCATAAAGGACGTAAAGCAGGCGAGCCTGCGCGCGGCGATCGGCATCGTGCCGCAGGACACGGTGCTGTTCAACGACAACATCCTCTACAACATCCGCTACGGCCGTCCGGAAGCGAGCGACGCCGAGGTGTTCGAGGCGGCGCGCGCCGCGCACATCCACGATTTCATCGAGACGCTGCCGAGGAAATACGAAACCATGGTCGGCGAGCGCGGCCTGAAGCTCTCGGGCGGCGAGAAGCAGCGCGTGGCCATCGCGCGCGCGCTGCTGAAGAACCCGCGCATCCTGATCTTCGACGAAGCGACTTCCGCGCTCGACTCGCGCGCCGAGAAGGCGATCCAGGCCGAGCTCGAGCGCATCTCGCAGGGCAGGACTACGCTGGTGATCGCGCACCGGCTCTCGACGGTGATGGACGCCGACCAGATCCTGGTGCTCGCCCAGGGGCGCATCGTCGAGCACGGCACCCACGGCCAATTGCTTGAAGCGAAAGGGGAATACGCCCGGATGTGGGCCCTCCAGCAACAGCAGGAGCAGGCCAAGGAAGTGCTCGAGATGGCGAGCCCTGCGCCGCGTTAAAAATTTCACGTTGATTCGCGGAATGAGTCCCTAGCCACTGTTTTACTTGCACATTTTTTTGCCGCTGCGCTAGACTCCGCTGCTCCATGCAAAGAAAACTGCACCCGTTAGAAGGGATCGTGGCCATCTGCGCGCTGTTTTTCGCGGTCGCGTTGACGGTCGGCTTCGCGAACGCAGGGGACATTCGGGGCGACACGCGCCTCGACCAGCGCGGCGACGTGCGCAAGGTGGTGCTGCGCTCCTCTTCCGCGCTGGTGCAGGACGCCGCCACCGGCGAGATCGTCTACGGCAAGAACGCCGACGCGATCGTGCCGATCGCCTCGATCACCAAGCTGATGACCGCGATGGTGATCCTCGACAGCAAGCTGGATCTCGACGAGCAGATCGTCCTCAGCCGCGAAGACGCGGTCGGCATGAAGGGCTCGCGCTCGCGGCTGCGCACCGGTCTCAAGCTGACGCGCGGCGACCTGATGCTGCTCGCGCTGATGTCTTCGGAGAACCGCGCGGCGGCGGCGCTCGGCTCGAGCTACCCGGGCGGCCTGGAAGCCTTCGTCGACGCGATGAACGCCAAGGGCGCGGCGCTCGGCATGACCGACAGCCGCTTCGTCGAGCCGACCGGCCTGTCGCCCGCCAACGTGTCGAGCGCGCGCGACCTCGCCAGGCTGGTGCGCGCGGCGCACGACTATCCCCTGATCCGCGAGTACTCGACGCGCCACCGCGCCACGGTGCGCGCCTCCGGCCGGCCGCTCGCCTACGGCAACACCAACCACCTGGTGCGCTCCAGCTACTGGGAAATCGGGCTGTCGAAGACCGGCTACATCAGCGAGGCCGGCCGCTGCCTGGTGATGCAGGTGCGCGTCGCGTCCAAGGACCTGATCGTGGTGCTGCTCGATTCCTGGGGCAAGCACTCGCGAGTCGGCGACGCCCAGCGCATCCGCAAGTGGCTCGAGAGCGGCGCGGCCTCCGGGCCCTCGAGCTAGCGGGCTTTCGCGAGGACGTCGTCGCGGGGCTCTCGCTCCCGCAGAAGGCGCTGTCCCCCAAGTACTTCTACGATGCCGCCGGCAGCCGGCTGTTCGAGCGCATCTGCCGCCTGCCCGAGTACTACCTGACGCGCGCCGAGCTGGCGCTCACCCGCGCCCACCTGGCGTCGATCGCGCGCTTCGCCGGGCGCGGCGGCCAGCTCGTCGAATACGGCAGCGGCCAGGGCCTGAAGACGCGGCTGCTGGTCAGCGCGCTGCGCCCGGCATCCTATGTCCCGGTGGACATCTCGCCCGAGGCGCTGCAGGGTGCGGTGCGGCGCCTGGCGCGCGAGTTCCCGTGGCTCGAGATCATTCCGGTGGCCGGCGATTTTTCGCGCCCTCTGGATATTCCCCTCCCGGGGAAGCAGAAGCGGCGCGTGGCCGGGCGTGTGGCCGAGCGTGTGGCCTACTTTCCCGGCTCGACCATCGGCAACCTCGATCCCGGCGAGGCGCAGGCCTTTCTCTCGATGACGCGCGGCGTCGCCTCGCGCATGCTGGTCGGCGTCGACCTGAAGAAGGACCCGGCGCGCCTGCACGCGGCGTACAACGACGCCGCCGGCGTCACCGCCGCGTTCAACCTCAACCTGCTGGCGCGCATCAACCGCGAGCTCGGCGCCGATTTCGACCTGAGCCGCTGGCGCCACCACGCGTTCTACGACCCGGCGGCCGGCAGGATCGAGATGCACCTCGTCGCGCTCGCGGCGCAGCGCGTGAAGCTGGGCAGATACCGCTGGCATTTCGCCGCGGACGAGACCATCCACACCGAGAACTCCTACAAGTACTCGCCCGCGGAGTTCGCCGCGCTTGCGGGCAGGGCCGGTTACCGGAGCACGAAAATCTGGACCGACCGCCGCGGGCTGTTCGCCCTGTTCGGCCTTACCGCCTGACGCCGCAGTTGCGCAGCTCTTCGTCCGACATTACCGGCTTGATCACGCACTGGGTCGAGCGTACAGGCGGCTGAAGGGTAAACGTCGGCGGCGCGGGGGACGGCGCCGGCGCCGGCCGGTCGGCGGCGACCGGGCGCGGCGCGGCGGCAGCGGCGGCGCAGTTCGCGAGGTCCTGTTCGGACATCACCGGCTTGATCACGCAGGGGCCGGTCGGCCGCAACTGCGTGGCGCTTGGCGCCGCCGCCGGCCTGCTCGGAGGCGCGACCGGGGCAATGATCGCGGGAACGGCGACTGGAACGACCGCCGGGGCAGGAGTAACTACCGGAGCAGGAGCAACCGCCGGGGCGGGCTTCGGCACTTCGAGCTTGGGCGCCGGGGCGGCGCTGCGCGGCGCGGGTCCTTGCAGGTGCTCGACGAACGACACCCGCTTTTGCGCCGGCGCGTACTGGAGGAGAAGCGCGAGCTCGCCGGCTTGCAGCGTGAAGAGCAGCTCACCCGCGTTTACGCCCGGAAGCGACGCGTAGCGCGCGGCGTCCGCCGGCGGCAGGGTCCGCACCTCCACGCGCCTGCCGGAGGAAAGCTCCACCAGGGCCTGGTAGACCTTGCGGGAGTCGGTCTCCGCGCCGAGCTGGCCGCGCAGCGCCGGCCCGAGGACGACGCTGTCGGAGAGCACGCGCGGGTCGACGGTGGTGGTGAAGGCGCTGAGGATGTGCGAGTAGGCCTGGCCTGCGACGGTCTGCGCGCCGGCAGCCGCAGCCGTGGCGAGCCCGGCGGCAAGCGCGGCGCGGGTGAGCCAAGCGTTCATGGCCTCAGTGTGCCTCAATGAGCTCCGATGCGCGCAGGCTGCGACCGATGGCCGAGGGTGCGCGAGATGCGCTCGGCGGTCTCCTTCACCAGCGGGCCCCACTGCAGCTTCATGCGGTCGGCGGGCGTGGATAGGGAAAGTGCCGCGACGAGCATGCCGCCGTCGTCGCGGATGCCGGCGGCGACGCAGCGCACGCCGAGCTCGGCCTCCTCGTTGTCGCTCGCCCAGCCCTGGCGCTGGATGCGCTCCAGGTCGCGTTCCAGCAGGGTGACGCTCGACAGCGTGTTCTTGGTGTGCGCGGCGAGCCCGGTGCGCTTGGCGTAGTCGCGCAGCCGCGCGAAGCCTTCCTCAAGCAGGAACAGCTTGCCGGCGGCGGTCACGTGCAGGGCCGCGCGCGCGCCGATGACGTGCACCACGCGCATCGCCGAGCGGCCCGACGAGGTGCGCTCGACGTAGACGATTTCGTCGCCGTGGCGCACCGACAGGTTGGCGGTCTCGCCGGTCTGCGCGTGCAGCTCGCGCATCATCGGCAGCGCGAGATCGCGCACGCTGATGCGCGACTTGACCAGGTTGCCGAGCTCGAGCAGCCGCATGCCCAGGCGGTAGCTGCCCGGCTCGACGCGGTCGACCATGCGGTCGGCGGACATCGACGACAGGATGCGGTGCGCGGTCGAGGGGTGCAGCTTGCTGTACTGGGAGATCTGCTTCAGGCCGAGCGGCTCCGGGTGCTGCGCGAGCACCTCGAGCAGCCGCATCATGCGGTCGATCACCTGGATCGGGCTCTTCTGCTGCTCGTCGTTCGTGGGCATCGCGAGGCATTTTACCGCGTGTAGAATCGCCCGCCATGCCGGTGGTGACTTGCATCGAGGACCTGCGCCAGCTGTCGAAAAGGCGCGTGGCGCGCGCCATCTTCGACTATGTCGACCGCGGCTCCTACAGCGAAGCCACGCTGCACGCCAACCGCGCCGATTTCGAGGCGCTGCGGCTGCGCCAGCGCGTCGGCGTCGACGTCGACCGGCGCTCGACGCGCACCACCATGGCCGGGCACGAGGCGGCCATGCCGGTGGGGCTGGCCCCGGTCGGCCTGGCCGGCCTCAACTGGGCCGACGGCGAGATCCTCGCGGCGCGCGCCGCCGCGCGCTTCGGGGTGCCCTTCACCCTGTCGACCATGTCGATCTGCTCGATCGAGGACGTCGCCGCCGGGACCGGCAAGCCTTTCTGGTTCCAGCTCTACGTCATGCGCGATCGCGGCTTCGCCGCCTCGCTGATCGAGCGCGCGAAGGCCGCGAAGTGCTCGGCGCTGGTGCTGACGCTCGACCTGCAGGTGCAGGGCCAGCGCCACCAGGACCTGAAGAACGGGCTGGCCGTTCCTCCCCGCCTCACGTGGGGTACTTTTTTTGATGTACTGCGAAAACCGTCGTGGGCCCTGAACGTCCTGCGCGGAAAGCGCAGATCCTTCGGCAACCTCGAGGGCCAGATCCCGGACGCAAGCAACCTCACCACGCTGTCGCAATGGATCGCCGGGCAGTTCGACCCGACGCTCTCCTGGAAGGACGTCGAGTGGGTGAAGCGCCTGTGGGGCGGCAAGCTGATCCTCAAGGGGATCCTCGATGCCGAGGACGCGAAGATCGCCGCCGGCCTCGGCGTGGACGCGATCGTGGTGTCGAACCACGGCGGGCGCCAGCTCGACGGCGCCATTTCCTCCATCCGTGCGCTCCCGGAGATTGTCGAGGCTACAAAAAATCAGGTCGAAGTGTGGCTCGACGGAGGGATCCGCAGCGGGCAGGACGTGCTGAAAGCGCTCGCGCTCGGCGCCCACGCCACGCTGATCGGGCGCGCCTACGCCTACGGCCTGGGCGCGATGGGCGAGGCGGGCGTGATGCGCGCGCTCGAGATCATCCACGCCGAGCTCGACGTGACGATGGCGCTGTGCGGAATACGCGACGTGAAGGACGCGAGCCCGGCGATCCTGCGCGCCTAGGACTGGCTGAAGGCGACGAGCTCCTGGCGCTCGTTGACGGCGAACTGCCCGGCCTTTCCGAGGTTGCCGCGCGAGCCCTGGCCGACGCGCCCCTCGTGCTGGCGGAACTGCTCGATCACGATCGGCCGGCGGCATTTGTCGGGCGCCATCCAGCGCTTCAGGCCGAGCCGCATCTGGAAGCCCTGCGTGGTGGTCGACCAGCCGTCGCCTTCGATCACGAAGCAGTCGAAGGTTCCGGCCGGAACGGTGACCTTCTCGCGCCCCGCGATCCTGAAATGGAACTCGGCCTGCGCCGCCACGCCCTTGTCCTCGTTCTTCATCGAATAGCGCGTCGACCATTTCTTGCCGACCGAGTATTCGAGCGGTTGGTCCTGGCGCGGGGTGAAGCGGTCGCCGTTGGGCAGCTTGACCGCGTTGCCGAGGCGGTCGTAGATGAGCCGCCCGTCGTTGAAGATCACCTGCGTGTCGCTGACCTGGGTTACCCGGGTGACCGCCTTGCCGATGTTTTCCTTCGTGTCGCGGTCGCGCCGCACATAGGCGTAGCTGTCGCCGACCTTGTAGTCGACGTCGGCGCGCGCCGAACCTTGCGTGAAGGGATTGCCTTCCGACGAAGCGAGCTGGATGCGCTGCTCGCCTTGCCGCGCCAGCAGCGTGTCGAGCTGCAGCTGCGCCAGCTCCGAGAAGCGCCCGCTCGGGTAGCGCCTGAGGTAGTCCTCGAGCGGACTCGGGACGGTTGCGCCGTCGACGCGTTCCCAGAGCGCGAATTCCTCGTTGAACAGCCGCTCAGCGTCCCCCTGCCGCGCTTTCTCGATCTGTTCCAGGCGCGCCCGCTCGAGCGCTGCGCGCCGTGCCCGCTCGGCGTCCTGCGCGCGGCGTTCGCGCTCGAGCTCCTCTTGCCGCGCTCGTTCGAGCTGCTCGTTGCGCCGCCGCTCGGCGTCCTGCTCGCGGCGCACGCGCTCGAGGTCCTCCTGCCGCGCCTGCTCCAGCTGCGCCTTGCGGCGCCGTTCGGCTTCCTGCTCCTGGCGCAACCGCTCGGCTTCTTGCTCCTGCCGACGGCGCTCGGCTTCCTGCTCCTGGCGCCGCCGCTCGGCGGCCTCCTGCGCGACACGCATCAGCTCCCGGGGCGGGATGAACCAGAAGTCTTCCTCGAGCGAGGTGCTCTCCCACGGAATCTGCCGGCCGTTCGAGCCGCGGCGCACGCCGAGCCGCACGCGCTTGAACACGTCCTCGATCTTCGCCTCCGGCACCTTCATCTCGCGCAGCAGGTGCTCGGTGTACAGGCCGTTGACGCCCTCGCCGTCGCTCGCCACGTTGCCCGGCGAGGTGGCAAAGGCGAGCAGGGTTCCCGGCGGCGCGTCGAGCTGCGACAGGCCCTTCTGCTCGCTGCGCCCGAAGGGATCGTTGCGGCAGGCGTCGAGCACGATCACGTTCATCGGGTTGGCCGCCTTGCCGATACCTTCGATCACCGCGTTGACGTCGACGCACTGCGCCTGGACATCCGCCGAGGCCTTGATCGCGGCATCCACCGGCACCAGGTAGTTGCGCCAGGCGACCTGCAGGCCGTGGCCGGCGAAGTAGAACAGCGCCACCGGCTTGGTGCGCGCGAGCGACTGGCCGTACGCGCCGATCATCTCGACCATCTCGCTGCGCTTCAGATCGAGGCCGAGGGTCACCTCGAAGCCCTGGCCCCTGAGCGCGTCGGCAACCCCCTTGGCGTCGTTGGCGGGGTTCTTGAGCGGGCCGACGGCGTAGCTGGAGTTGCCGATGACCAGCGCGCGGCGTGGTGCGGTGAGCAGCGAACCGCTCGGCGCCGCGACCCCGGGAGCGGCCGCAGCCGGGCGCGGCTCGACCTGCAGCGTGCGACCCGGTGTTTGCGCCCACGTGGCATGCCACTTGAGCAACGGCACGCCCAGCGCGGCCTGCAGCAGGCGCCGGCGATTCCAGGGCTTCGTCATCTCTTTTTCCCGAAGCGGTCCGGGTGCAAGGCGTCGGCGAGCTTCGCTTCCAGCGGCAGCGGCTCGCCGTCGAGCTCGGAGGCGATCAGCTCCGCGGCGAGCGCGGACCAGACCAGCCCGCGCGAGCCGTAGGCGAAGGCGCCGTAGACGTTTTCCGCGATTTTCCCCACGACCGGCAATCTATCAGGCGTCACCGAGCGGAAACCGACCCGGCTGTCGAATTGCGCAATTTTTACCTTCGTGCCGAGGATTTTCTCCAGCCGCTCGAGGTTGCCGCGGTCGCTTTCGGCGCGCGGCGCGGGGTCGTCGTCGTCGAGGTCGTAGCTGGCGCCGACCATGCACAGGCCGTCGACCGGCGGCAGCACCATGCCGCCGCGCAGCACCACGGCGCGCGGCGCTTCGATGGCGTCGGCCGGGACGTAGGTGAGCTGGCCGCGCACCTTGCGCAGCCGCAGCTGCGGCACTGGGTGCAGCTTCGGCGCCCCGGCGGAATTGGCGAGGATGACGACCGGCGCTTCCGGCAGCACAGAAAGCTCTTTTCCGAAAAAAGATCTCAATCGAGTGCCACAAGCCTCCAACTGCGCGCGCACCAGGCTCGAAGGCTTGATCCATCCGCCCTGCGGGAACCACAGGCCGCTTGCCGCCACCGGCACGCCGGCGTGCGCCGAAGCCTCCTCGCGCGTCGCGTACTGCGCGTACTCCGGCGGCAGGGCGAGCGCGGCGATCGACGCGCGCTGCGAGGCTTCCTCGCGCGCGTCGCGCGCGAGCTGCAGGACGCCGCAGGGGTCCCAGCGAAGTTCCGCTAGTTTTCTGAAATGTGAAAGCGAAGCGAGGAATCCCGCGCGCGTGAGCCGCGCGAACAGGCTGTCGTCCGGCGTCACGACCGGGTGGAACGTCCCGGCGTGGTTGCCCGAGGCTTCCTGCGCGGGCGCGGCGTGGCGCTCGTACAGGTCCACCTCCCAGCCGCGCGCGCACAGCCGCTCGCACACCGCCGCGCCGGCCAGGCCGGCGCCGATAACCGCAGCTTTTCTTTCTCCGGAAAATCCACTCCCACTCCCCGGTCGGATGTTCCGCGCCACCAGCATTTCCTTCTTGTTGCCGAAGCCGGGCCGCTTCTCGACCGCGAAGCCGGTCTCTTCGAGGGCGTGCCGCACCGGCCCGGCGACGCTCCAGGTCGCCGCCGTGGCGCCCGGCGCGGCGAGCCGCGACAGCGCGCGGAACGCCGCCGGCGACCACATGTCGGCGTTTTTCGCCGGCGAGAAGCCGTCGAGGTAGAAGGCGTCGGCCGCGAGCCTGAGGTCGCGCAGCACCTTGACGTCGGCAAAGAACAGCGTGAGGACCACTCTCCCGTTCTCGAGTTCCACACGGTGCCCTCCCGGGACGAGCATGGGCCAGCGGGCATGCAGCTCGGCCGCTTCTTTTTCCACTTCGGGGTACCGCGCGTGAAGCGTCCGGAGGTCCCGCAGGGAAAACGGATGCTTTTCGACCGCGACGAAGTGCAGCCGCCGGCAGCGCGCCGGGTCGTTGCGCCAGGCCTGCAGGGTGACCAGGAAGTTGAGGCCCAGGCCGAAGCCGGTCTCGAGAATCACGAAGCGCTCGCGGCCGGCCCAGCGCTGCGGCAGGCCATTGCCGCCGAGGAACACGTGCCGCTTCTTCTCGATGCCGCCGTTGGCGTTGTGGTAGACGTCGCCGAAGGCGTCGGAATAGGGCGTGCCCTCGTGGAACCGCAGGGTCGCCGGGATCAGGGCTTCGGGCATGGCGGCGGAGTATAGAATCCCGCGGATGAAGCTCGGGATATTCATGATGCCGGTGCACCCCCTGCACCGGGACCCCAGCGTGACGCTCAAGGAAGACCGGGAGACGGTGATCCTCGCCGACCAGCTCGGCTACCACGACGCCTTCATCGGCGAGCACCTCACCGACAAGGCCGAGAACATCACCAACTCGCTGCTGTTCCTCGCCACGCTGATCCACTCGACCAAGACCATCAAGCTCGGCACCGGCACCTGCAACCTGTCGCAGCAGCACCCGGCGCTGGTGGCGGCGCAGGCGGCGATGTTCGACCACCTGGCGCAGGGGCGCTTCATCCTCGGGGTCAGCCCGGGCGCGCTGCCCTCGGATGCGGAAGCGATCGGCATCCTCGAGCAGGACCGCAACAAGATGTTCGCCGAGGCGATCGACGTGATCCTGGCGATCTGGGAGCGCGAGCCGCCTTACGACATCGACTTCCCCGGCAACCGCTACAAGGTGACTACGCGCAAGAACTTCGATCCCGCCATGGGCACCGGCATCATGCCGACGCCCTACCAGAAGCCGCGGCCCGAGATCGTCGGCACCGTGGTGGCGCCGTTCTCGAAGGGCGTGGTGATCATGGGCGAGCGCGACTTCCACCCGCTGTCGGCGAATTTCCTGCTGCCGCACTGGCTGAAGACGCACTGGACCAACTACGCCGAGGGCAAGACCAAGGCCGGCATCAAGCCCGACCCGGCGGAATGGCGCGTCGCGCGCACGCTGTTCGTCGCCGACGACGACAAGGTCGCCGCGGCGTACGGCCGCCACGACGCCAACAGCCCTTACCGCTTCTACTACAAGCAGCTGCAGACCAAGCTGACCAAGGCCGGGCGCCACGCGGTGTTCAAGGAGCGCATGGACCAGCCCGACAGCGAGATCACCTACGACTTCGTGCTCGATCGCCTGTGCATGTACGGCACGGTGAACAAGGTGGTCGACCAGATCCTGGCGTTGCGCGAGCAGACCGGCGACTTCGGCGAGCTGGTGTACGCCGGCATGGACTGGGTCGATGCCAGGCTCGAGAAGCGCTCGATGCAGCTGATGGCCGAGCAGGTCATGCCGCGCGTCAACGCGGCTATTGCGAAGCCGTCAGGCCTCCATCAACGTACAGGATCTGCCCAGTAACATAGTCGGCCGCCGCGGAGCAGAAGAACAGCACCGCACCCGAGACATCCGCCGGCTCGGCGACGCGTCCGAGCGGAATGCGCTGCGCGAGCCACGCGCGCGTCTTCGGGTTTTTCAGCCAGTGGGCGCCCATCTCGGTGCGCACCACGGTCGGCGCCACGCCGTTCACGCAGATGCCCCGGGGCCCGAGCTCGGCCGCATGCTGCTTCACGAGCATGACTAGGCCGCCCTTGCTCGTGCAGTACGTGGAATAGCCGCGGCCGCGTAGCCCGAGCTGCGCCCGCACCGACAGCAGGTGCACCTGCTTGCCGCCGCGCTTCTGGCGCCGCGCCACCGCCTGCGCGAGGAACATGGCCGCCTTGAGGTTCGTGCCGAGCACTTCGTCCCACGCGGCCTCGGTGACCGCGTCGAGCGCTTCCTCGCGGCTGACGCCGGCGCAGTTGACGAACAGGTCGATGCGGCGGAAGGGCTTGAGTGCTTTCTCGATGGACGGGGTATCGCGCACATCGACCTTCAAGGGAATTCCACGGATGCTCTTCGCAAGGCGGGAGGCTTTTGAAAAATCCCTCCCCGCGACGATGACCTTGGCGCCCACCTGCGCGAGCGCGCGGCAGACCGCACGGCCGATGCCGCCGTAGCCTCCGGGGACGAATGCGATTTTCCCTTTGAGCATCATCAGTCCATCAACAATCCGCCGTTGAGGTCGACGATCTCGCCGGTAATGAAGCCGGCGAGGGGCGAAACGAGGAAGCGCACGACGTGCGCGAATTCCTCGGGCTCGCAGAAGCGCCCGACCGGGATCTGGGCGATGAGCGCCTGGCGCTGCGCCTCGGTGAGCTGCTCGGTCACCATCGGCGTCCGCACGTAGGAGGGTGAGATGCCGTTGACGGTGACGCCGAACGGCGCCAGCTCGCGCGCCAGCGAGAAGGTGAGCGAGGTGAGAGCGCCCTTGGACACCGAGTAGGCGGTGCCCGCGGTCAGCCCGCCGGTCTTCGCGGCGAGCGAGCAGGTGTTGACGATGCGTCCCCAGCGCCGCGCCTTCATGCCGGGAATCACCTCGCGGGCGAGGTAGAACGCGCCGTCGAGGTTGGCGGCGAGCACCCTGTGCCATTCGTCGGGCGTCGTGGCCTCGGCCTTGTTGTTGGAGAGGATGCCGGCATTGTTGACCAATACGTCGACATGGCCGATCTGCTTTATTGCCTGCTTTACAGAAACAGCATCACTGATGTCGCACTGAAGGCAATCGCCCTTCACGTCCAGGCCGATCACGTTCAGGCCGTCCTCCTTGAGGAACGAAACTACCGCGCGCCCCATCGTCCCCGAGGCGCCGGTGACGACGGCGGTTTTTCCCTTGAGCTCAGTTTTCAAGCGCGGTCTTCTTGCCGAACAGGCCCCTCGCGCGGAACGTCACCAGCGCGATGAGGAGCAGGTACATGGAGAGCAGCGACCATTCCGAGGCGTAGGCGCCGGTGACGCCGACGACGATGCCGACCAGGATGCCGGCGAGCACCGCGCCCCAGAAGCTGCCGACGCCGCCCAGCACGATGATCAGGAACGCCGGGATCACGGCGTCGACGCCCATGTGCGGCCGTACGCCCCAGATCGGCGCGAGCACGATGCCGGCGATCGCGGCGAGCGCCGTGCCGAGGGCGAACACGAACAGCCGCAGCCGTGTCAGGTTGATGCCGAGCGCGCGCACCATCTCCGAGTCATGCGCGCCGGCCTTGATCATGGCGCCGTAGGGGGTTTTCTGCAGAAACAACCACAGGAACAGAATCAGGCCAATGGCAGCCAGGCTCGCGTAGAGGCGGTACTTGGCGTAGATCAGGCCGCCGACCAGCATGGCGCCGGACAACTCGGGCGGCGGGATGAGCTGCTTCTCGCCCGAGCCCCACACCAGCCGGATCATCTCCTCGATCACCAGCGCCGCGCCGAAGGTGAGCAGCAGGCCGTAGAGCGCGTCCTTGCCGTACGTCCGGCGCATGCAGACTTCGAGCAGCATGCCCAGGATGGCGACCAACAATGGCGCGAGGAAAAAAACCGCATAAAAGGGAAACTTCAAACCCAGCAGAAAAATCGCGACATACGCGCCCAGCGCGAAGAACGAGCCGTGCGCCAGGTTGATGACCTCCATCACCCCCACGATCAGCATGAAGCCCAGGGCTATGAGAGCAAACAGCAGCCCCAGGCTCACCCCGTTCAGGAGGTGAGGGAGGAGGTTGACTGCAAAGTCCAACTTCAGGCTTCGTAGCTGGGTGTGGACTCGTAGGTTTCCAGCTTGCAGGCCTTCGGGGCGTCCTGGTCCACCACTTCCTGCGGCGGCACGCTCGTCAGGATCTTGAAGATGTCGTCCTTTTCGGCGGGCGCGTCGTTGTAGCTCGCCATGTAGATCGTCTGCTGCACCTGGTGCGTGGCTGCATCGATCCACGCATCGTGGTGCTGCATGCGGTCGGCCGCGGACATCTTGCGGCCCTCCAGCTTCTTGATCACGGCGATGTTGTTGGTGCTGCCCGTTTCCTCGACGACACGCAGGTACTCGCGGGTAGCGAGGTAGCCGTTGAGGAACACGTTGCCCGGAACCTTGATCTGCACGCCCGGATAGGTCTTCTGGTACTTGGCGACGAACTCCTTTACGCCCGGCAGGTCCAGCCGGTAGTACCAGGTGGTGCCGAAGACACCGAACACCGCGTCGGGCCCCAGGCCGTAGACGTCGGGCCAGTCCTGCTGGTTGTTGATCCAGGCGAAGCGCTTGTCGAGCTTGCTCTGGACCACCTGCTGGCGCAGCGCCTTGATGTCGTCGCCGCCGACCGCGGTGGCCACCACGTGGGGCTTGATCTGCTGCAGCTTGAGCAGGAACGAGCTGAAGTCGCGCGTGTTCTGCGGCACCATCAGCTCGTCGACCACCTTGCCGCCGTTCGCCTCGACCAGCGCGCGCGTCGATTTCGAGGTGTTGTGACCCCAGACGTAGTCGTTGGTCAGCAGCACCCAGTTGCGGCCGTTCACCCGCAGCGCGTTCTTGACGATGGCGTGGTTGAAGTTGGTGCCGTTGCCGTCCCAGACGAACTTGACCCGGTGGCAGTCGCGGCCGGCCTCGGTGGGCGAGCTCGAGTTGGTGTTGAAGAACACCGTGCCGTACTTCTGCGCCACCTGCGAGATGGCGTTGGCCACGCCGGAATGCACCGCGCCGATCAGCACCGCGGCCTCGTTGCGCGTGATCATGCGCTCGGCGATGCGCGAGCCCGTGGCCGGGGTGGTCTCCGTGTCCATGTGCAGCGCCTCGATGCGGCGCCCGAGCACGCCGCCCTTGTCGTTGAACTCGCGGATCGCGAGCATCGCGCCGAGGCGCTCGTCCATGCCGCTCGCGCCGAACTGGCCGCTCGCGTCCATGGTGAGGCCGATCACCAGCGGCTTCTTCTGCCCGGCTTGCGCCCAGGCGTGGTGCACCTTCCAGGGACCGTAGAACGCGGCGCCTGCGGCCAGCATCTGCAATAGCTTTCTGCGCTTCATGACTCCTCCTTCAGCGTTTGACGACTTTCAGTCCGTTGACCCTCTCGTAGGCCTCGATCAAAGACGGGACGAACTTCTCGCCGAGGCCGAGCGCGTTCGCCTGCACCAGCACCTGGTGGAGCGCCGATCCCATGGGACCGGCAAGCGGTGCTCCCGCCACCATCTGCTGGTAGTAACCGATGTCCTTCTTGGCGTTGCCCAGGGTGAACATCAGGCCGGTGAGGTCGCCCTGCAACGCCTTCGGCACCACCATCTGGAACATGTTGGAGTTGGCGCCGCCCGCCGAGACCAGCTTGTAGAACGCCTCGCCGTCGATGCCGACCCGCGCGCAGGCGGCGAGCGCCTCGCAGGTGATCGCGGCGTGCCCCATGGCGACGAAGTTGTAGACCAGCTTGATCTTGTGCCCGGTTCCCGGGCCGCCGACGTGGAAGATGTTCTCGCAGAACTTCTCCAGCACCGGCTTGACCGCCGCGAAGATGTCCGGGTCGGCGCCAACCATGCAGTTGAGCTTGCCTTCCTCGGCCGCCTGCGGCGTGCGCGCGAGCGGCGCGTCGACGAAGCGCACGCCCTTCGCCTGGAAGTCGGCGCGGATGCGCTCGGTCGACTCCGGCATCGCCGTCGAGCAGTCGATGACGATCTGCCCCGGGCGGCAGCCGGCGAGCAGGCCGTCGGCGCCGTACACGTTCGCCTCGACCTGCGGCGTGCCGGTGACGCACAGGATGACGACGTCGCTCTCCTTGGCGATCTCCGCGGCCGTTTTCAGTTCTTTGGCTTTCAAGTCCAGCAGGTCGCTGATGTTCGAGCGGTTGCGGTGGACCAGGAACGAAAGCGGATGGCCCTTCTTGAGGAGGTTCTTGGCCATGCCGTGGCCCATGAGTCCCAGGCCGATGAAGCCGATCTTTTGCAGTGTCATTTTGAGATTTGCTCTCCTACCGCAACGACCAGCGCCTGCGCGAAGCACACCGGCCCGGCAAGCATGCCGAGCGGCTTCGACGCCTTCTCCTCGATCTGGAAGCACACGCTGGCGTGGCGCACGAGCGGCGAAAGCGCGTTGTCGGTGATCGCGATCACCGGAACCTTGCGCGCGTGGCAGGCCTGCGCGACCTCGATCACCTCGGCGGTGTAGTTCTTGAAGGACATGACGATCAGCGCGTCCTTGGGCCCGATGAGCTCCGCGCGGTCGCGCAGCATGCCGCCGAGCGAGTCGAGCAGGTGGGCATTCAGGTCGAGCTGGGTGAGCGCATACGCCAGGTAGTACGCCACGGTGAAAGAGCGGCGTTGGCCCAGCGTGTAAATCGTTTTCGCCGCGGACAGGATGCGCACGGCGGCCGTCAGGTCCGCCGGCGACACCTGCTCGTGGAGCCGCTCGAGCGACGCGATGCCGTCGGTGATGAACTGCGCGAGGACGCCCCCGGGGCCCGGGCGCGCCTGGTCGGCGCGGAACGCAACGATGCGTTCGCGGTAGTTGTGCAGCCCGGGCGAATGGTTCGAGCGCTCGACCAGGCGGCCGCGGAACACGCGCTGCAAGTCGGAGAAACCCCCGTAGCCGAGCGCCTGCGCGAAGCGCACCACGGCGGAGGGCTGCACGCCGACGCCGCGGGCGAGCGTTGCCACGGTATCGAGCGCCATGTCCTGCGGGTGCTCGAGGGCGAAGGTGGCGATGCGCTGCAGCTGCGGCGACATTCCCGGGTACAGCCGGGAAAGGCTGCCTTTCAGCTCATCGTAGCTGCGAGCGGTGGCGGGCATCGGGTCGCGCTTGACTTTAGAATGAATGTTCTAGAACAATACTACTACAGAACAAATGTTGCAACGGCTCCTACCGCTTTTGGCGACCTGCGTCGCTTTCGGCACCTTGCCTTTCTGGATCAAGGCAGTGGGCCTGTACCCGTATCTGGGGGTCGAGGTGATGATCTGGGTGATCTACGCGCTCGGCTTCAACCTGCTGCTCGGCACCGCCGGCCTGCCGTCCTTCGGCCACGGCGCCTACTTCGGCGTCGGCGCCTACGCTTTTGGCTTGTCGCAGATCCATTGGGGAAGCGGCTTATGGATTTCTCTTGGAGGGGCAGTGCTGGCCGGCGCGATCGCCGGTGCGCTCGTCGGGCTGTTCATCTCGCACCGCCGCGGCATCTACTACGCGCTGCTCACCATCGCCTTCGGCCAGATCTTCTGGTTCGTGGCGATCAAGTGGCATAGCGTCACGCGCGGCGAGGATGGGCTCCTGAACATCAAACGGCCCGCGTTCCTGGCGGACTTGAACAGCCTGTACTACTTCTGCTTCGCAATATTCGTGGTCGCGGTCCTGTTCCTGTGGCGCCTGCAGCACTCGCCGTTCGGCCGCGTGCTCGCCGCGATCCGGCAGAACGAGACGCGCGCCCGCTTCGTCGGCTACCACGTGTGGATCTACAAGTGGCTTGCCTTCACGCTCTCGGCGCTGGTCGCCGGGCTCGCCGGCGGCCTGTTCGCGCTGGCGCAGCAGTCGGCGTATCCCAACGTCATGAGCCTGCACCAGTCGGGCTTCGTGGTGATGATGGCGCTGATCGGCGGCGGCCTGGTGTCGTTCTGGGGGCCGGTGCTCGGCGTGGTGCTGTTCTTCGTCGCGCGCGACCTGCTCGGCGCCTATACCGAGACCTGGCTCCTGTGGTACGGGCTGCTCTTCATGCTGGTGGTGCTGTTCAAGCCCGAAGGGCTGGCAGGACTGTTCCGGAAAGATGTTCGAAGCCACGCACCTGCATAAGCGCTTCGGGGACCACGTGGTCCTCGAGGACGTGAGCATGCGCTTCGCGCCCGGGCGCCTCACCGGCATCATGGGTCCGAACGGCGCCGGCAAGACCACCTGCTTCAACCTGCTCACCGGGCGCTACGCGCCCGACCGCGGCCGCGTCAGCTTCGAGGGCCGCGACATCACCGGCCTGCCGCCGCGGCGCATCGCGCGCCTGGGCATCTCGCGCTCGTTCCAGGTGATGAATCTCTTCGACGACTACAGCGCGCTCGACAACGTGCTGGTGGCGACGCCGGAGATCCGCGACCGCGGCTACAGCTTCTTCGGGCGTTTCGGCGGAACGACCGACGTGCTCGAGCAGGTCGGGCTGGCGGATAAGGCCCACGTCAGGGCGAAAGACCTGTCCTACGGCGACCGGCGCGCGCTCGAGATCGGCGTCGCGCTCGCGGCGCGCCCGCGCCTTCTGTTCCTCGACGAGCCGACTGCGGGGCTCGGCACCGAGGCGACGGCGCGCATCGCCGCGCTGATCGCCGGGCTCAAGCGCTCGCTCACCATCGTGCTGATCGAGCACGATATGGGTTTTCTCTTCGGCCTCGCCGACCACATCTACGTCATGCACTGGGGGCAGGTGATCGCCCAGGGCGCGCCGGCCGAGCTGCAGGCGAATCCGTGGGTGCAACGCTCCAATCTGGGAAATGTTGTCGGTTAACGAAATCCAGACCTACTACGGAGAGACCCAGGCCCTCTTCGGGGTCTCCCTCGACGTGGCCGCAGGCGAGGTTGTCGCGCTGCTCGGCGCGAACGGCGCGGGCAAGACTACGACCCTCAGGTCGATTCTGGGCCTTTCACCGGCTCGCCGGGGCTCGATTCGCTTCGATCAAGCCGACATCACCCGCATGGCGACGCATGAGATCGCCCGGCGCGGCATCGGCTGGGTGCCCGACGACCGCCGGGTTTTCCCCACCCTGACGGTCGAGCGCAACCTCAGCATCGCGCGCAAGCGGTCGAAGTTCCGCGCCTGGTCCACCGGGGAGTGCTTCGAGTTCTTCTCGGCGCTCGAGTACCTGAGACACCGCGAATGCGAGAACCTCTCCGGCGGCGAGATGCAGATGGTGGCGATCTCGCGCGCGCTGCTCGGCTCGCCGGGGCTGGTGCTGCTCGACGAGCCGAGCCAGGGTCTCGCGCCGCGCATGGTGCAGCAGGTCCTGGCCGTGATCCGGAAACTAAAGGCCGAAGGCGTCGCGGTGCTGCTGGTCGAGCAGAACGTGCTCACCGCGCTGTCGGTTGCGGACAAGGTCTACGTGATGGACAAGGGGCGCATCGCGCACCACGGGCCGGCGCGCGATCTTCTGCAGGATTCCTCGCTGCGCGGAAAGCTCCTCGGCGCATGACGATCCTCCGCGTCCAGGGCCTGGTGAAGGAATATTCGCGGCGCTGGCGGACCACCTTCCGCCTCGAGGCCGACTTCACCGTCGAGAAGCCCGAGATCATCGGCGTCATGGGCCCGAACGGCTCGGGAAAGACGACGCTGTTCGAGCTGATCACCGGCTCCAACACGCCGAGCGCCGGCCGCGTCGTGTGCATGGGGCAGGACATCCACAGCGTCAAGGCGCGCGAGCGCGACCGCCTGGCGATCCACTATCACCAGTCCTACCAGGTGCGGCGGTTCCGGCGGCGCAAGCCCGAGTTCCTGCTGGCGCGCGCCAAGACCCCTTACCCCGTCGTCCACCTGTTCGACGAGCCGCAGTTCAACACCCAGGACGGCTACATCGGCTTCATGCTCGACTTCTTCCGCCGGCTGCGCGCCGAGGGCAGGGTGGTGTTCCTCTGCCTGCACCCGACCGAGCGCTACCACCTGGAGATCCTGCGCGAGGTGTGCGAGCGCTTCATCTACGTCGAGAGGGGTAGAATTTCCCTCCACCCGAACTTCGCAGCGCTGGAGGCCGACGCAAAGGTCTCGGCCTACCTGGGGCAGTCGCATGAACAAGCCAGCTGAACTGGAGCTCGACACCGTTCCCGCCTGGATCGGCGGCAAGCCCATCGCCTCCGCGGCGCGCTATGGCGAAGTGTTCAATCCGGCCACCGGGCAGGTGACGAAGCGAGTTGTTTTTTCAGACAACAGCCTGATTGATTCGGCCGTCACGGCCGCTGCCGCGGCATTCCCTGAGTGGCGCGATACGCCGCCGCTGCGGCGCGCCCGAGTGATGCAAGAATTTCTGTCTTTGCTGAAAAAGAATCAGAAGCCGCTTGCGGAAATCGTCACCGACGAGCACGGCAAGGTGCTCGCCGACGCGATGGGCTCGGTGCAGCGCGGCATCGAGGTGGTCGAGTTCGCCTGCGGCATTCCGCATCTTCTGAAAGGCGAGTACTCCGAGAACGTCGGCACGCAGGTCGACACGCATAGCCTGCGCCAGCCGGTCGGAGTCTGCGCCGGGATCACGCCGTTCAATTTCCCGGTGATGGTGCCGCTGTGGATGTTCCCGATGGCCATCGCCTGCGGCAACACTTTCATCCTGAAGCCGTCGGAGAAGGTGCCTTCGGCATCGATCCTGATGGCGCGGCTCTTCAAGGAAGCCGGCCTGCCCGACGGCGTATTCAACGTCGTGCATGGGGACAAGGTGGCCGTAGATGCCTTGCTTTTGCATGAAAAAATTTCCGCAATATCCTTTGTGGGCTCTACGCCGATTGCGAAGTACATCTACGAGACCGCGGCGCGCGCCGGCAAGCGCGTGCAGGCGCTCGGCGGCGCGAAGAACCACGCCGTGGTGCTGCCGGATGCGGACCTCGAGTTCGCCGCCGACGCGCTGATCGGCGCGGCCTACGGCTCGGCGGGCGAGCGCTGCATGGCGATCTCGGCGGTGGTGGCCGTCGGCGCAGCAGGAGATCCTTTAGTTCGTTTGCTTGAGCAGAAAGCAAAAGCCATAAAGCTGGGTGTCGATATGGGACCGCTGGTCACCTGCCAGCACCGCGACAAGGTCGCCTCGTACATCGACATCGGCGTCAAGGAAGGCGCGAAGCTCGTGGTCGACGCGCGCAAGCAGCAGGTGCCGCAGGACGGTTTCTATCTCGGCACCTCGCTGTTCGACCACGTCACGCCGCAGATGGAGATCTACAAGAACGAGATCTTCGGCCCGATCCTGATCGTCTTGAGGGCGGAAAGCCTGGAAAGCGCGATCGAGCTGATCAACCGGAATCCGTACGCCAACGGCACCGCGATCTTCACCGAGTCGGGCGGAGCGGCGCGCCGCTTCGCCGCCGAGATCCAGGTCGGCATGGTCGGCATCAACGTGCCGATCCCGGTGCCGGTGGCCTACTACTCGTTCGGCGGCTGGAAGAGCTCGCTGTTCGGCGACCTGCACGTGCACGGCACCGAGAGCGTCAAGTTCTACACGCGCACCAAGACGATCACCACGCGCTGGCCGCACCAGGACACCCCGGCGCCGGGCCTGAACATGCCGACCCTGGGATGAATTCGGGGTCAGGGTCACAACTCGTTTCTGCGTACGCGTAAACGAGTTGTGACCCTGGCCCCGAATTCACACGTTTTTTCGAGATGGAAGAGGAGATTATGAAGAGCGAAATGAGAAAAACGTGGTCTGTCCCTGTTTTCCTCTTGCTGGCGGCGTGCGCCACGTCCCCGGAGAAAAGCGGCGGCGTCGAGCGCATGTACGTCATCAGCTGCGGCGAGAACCACGTCAAGGACCTGTCGCGCTGGACGCCCGGGGTCAACGTCGGCAAGGCGCATGTCTTCGGCAACCACTGCTACCTGATCAAGCACGCGAAGGGCTGGATGCTGTGGGACACCGGCAACTCCGACCGCCTCGCGGCGATGCCCGACGGCATGGCGGTGGCCGGCGGCACGATCACGGTGTTCATGAAGAAGCCGCTCGCCGAGTCGCTGAAGGAGCTCGGCGTGGCGCCCGGCGACATCAAGCACTTCGCCCTGTCGCACGCGCACGGCGACCATTCGGGCAACGCCAACCTCTTCACCTCGGCGACGCTGTACGTGCAGCGCGCCGAATACGCGGCGATGTTCGGCGCCGAGCCGCAGAAGTTCGGCTTCATCCCGTCGAACTTCGACAAGCTGCGCGGCAACCCCGCGATGATCATCGACGGCGAGTACGACGTGTTCGGCGACGGCTCGGTGACGGTGGTGGCCGCGCCCGGCCATACTCCCGGGCACCAGGTGCTGGTGGTGCGCCTGCCGAAGACCGGCGCGGTGATGCTGTCGGGCGACATGGTGCACCTGCAGTACAGCTGGAACTTCCGCGTCGTGCCGTCGTTCAACTTCGACGTGCAGCGCAGCATGCTGACCATCGACGCGATGAAGGCCTACGCCGCGAAGACTGGGGCGCAGCTCTGGGTCAACCACGACCTGGAGCAGCACGCCAAGGTGCCGAAGGCGCCGCAGTGGGTGGAATGAGCGTCTCATGAACGAGGCGCTGATCGTCCTGATCCTCGGCACCGCCACGCCCGGCGGCGGCTTCCCGCTGTACGGCGCGGCCTTCGCCGAGATGGTGAACGCGCAGGAGCCGCGCCTGCGCGTCGAGCCGCGCAACACCAAGGGCTCGACCGAGAACGTGCCGCTGCTCGAGGCGGGCAAGCTCGACCTCGCGCTGGTGGCGGGCGAGATCGCCTCGGCGGCGCTGGCGAAACCGGGCACGCCGCTGCGCGTCGTCGCGGCGATGTACTCCTCGCCTGGCATGTTCATCGTGCGCGGCGACAGCCCGCATCGCTCGATCTCCGATCTGCGAGGCAAGCCGGTAGTAATGGGAACGCAGGCCTCCGGTGTCACCGCGCTCGGGCGGACTGTGCTGGAAAGCCTTTCAATTCCGGTCACGCCAATCTTTCTCGAAAAGGCGGCCGACGGCCCGCCGATGCTGACCGACGGGCGCGCCGACGCGCTGTGGGGCGCGGGCGTGGGCTGGCCGGCGTTCACCGCGCTGGCGAAATCGGGCGGACGCTTCATCGCGCCGAACCCCAATGAAGTAGAAATGATTTTGAAGAAAAATCCTGCCCTTCAAGCAGTCACCCTCCCGGCGAAGAGCTATCCGGGCCAGGACGCGCCGCTCCATTCCGTCGGCTCGTGGAGCTATGTCCTGGCGAGCAAGGACTTGAAGGAGGACGCGGCCTACCTGCTCGCCCGCGCGGTGCACCGGGCGGAGGCGCCGCTCGCGGCGCGACTGGAGCAGGCACGCGAGACCACGATGGCGAACACGCTCGTCGCCGCGCCGCGCGCCGAGCTGCTGCATCCCGGCGTGCGCCGCTACCTGCGCGAGGCCAGGATCGAGCGCTAGCCGGCGATGCTCGAGCTTCCCGGGAAGGGCATCCGCTACCAGGACAGCGGCGGCGAAGGCAGCGGCGAGGGGCCTCCGGTCGTCTTCCTGCACGCGGGTTCGGGGAACAGCCGCATGTGGGAGCACCAGGTGCCGGCCTTCACCGGCGCCGGTTACCGCTTCATCGCCTACGACCGCAGGAGCGAGGGCGCGGCGCTCGAGGATCTCGAGGCGCTGGTCGAGCAGCTCGTCCTCGAGCGCTTCCACCTCGTCGGCACCGCGGCCGGCGGCATCGTCGCCGTCGACTACGCGCTGTCGCACCCGCAGCGGCTGCGCAGCCTGGTGATCGCCAACAGCATCGTCGGGGTGCAGGACGAGGACTATCTCGAGATGTCGCGCCGGCTGCGGCCCGCGCCCGAATTCAACGCGCTGCCCGCGGAGCTGCGCGAGCTCGGCCCCTCGTACCGCGCCGCGAATCCCGAGGGGACGCGGCGCTGGGCGGGCCTGGCATCGCATGTGAAGTCGCAGCCCGCGCGTAACCGCATCACCTACGCGGCGCTCGCGACGATCAGGCTTCCGACGTTGCTGCTGACCGGCGACGCCGACCTCTACACGCCGCCTTCAGTGCTGCGGCTTCTCGCCGCGCGCTTCCCGAACTGCGAGTCGCTGATCGTTCCCGAGTGCGGGCACTCGGCCTTCTGGGAGCAGCCCGAGGCCTTCAACAGCGCAGTCCTGGATTTCATCCAGAAACATTAATCAGGGACAGACCACGTTTTCCGCGGAAAACGTGGTCTGTCCCTGATTAATGCCTGATTAATGCAGGTGGGGTTTCTTGAGGAAGTCGCTGCGGTCGGCGGTGGTGACGCTTAGATCCGAAATCTTGCCGCCGCGGGCGAGCTTGAGCGGCACCACCGCGCCGGCCGAGCCGAGGCGCCAGACCTTGCGCCACACGTCGGCGAGGCTGGCGGGCTTCCCGCCCGCGACCTCGAGCAGCATGTCGCCGACGGCGACGCCGGCGCGCTCGGCGGGGCCGCCGGGCGCCAGGCCGGCGACCACGATGCGGTTGCCGGCCTCGGCGGTGTACAGGCCGAGCCAGGGACGCGGCGGGCGGTTGGCCTTGCCCGTCTTGAGGAGATCGTCGAGGATCGGCTCGAGCAGGTCGATCGGCACCAGCATGTTGCCCTGGATGGTGCCGGCGTCGATCTTCTCCTGCACCAGCAGTGAGCCGATGCCGGCGAGCTTGCCGTCGGGGCCGATCAGCGCGGCGCCGCCCCACTGCGGGTGCGCCGGCGTGGTGAACAGCGCCTCGTCGAGCACGTACTCCCAGTAGCCGGCGAACTCGCGCTTGGCGAACACCGTGGCCTTGAGCGCGTGCGCGCGCCCGCCGTGCCCGGCGACCACCACGTTCTCGCCGACGCGGATCGCGCTGGCCGAGCCACGCTCGATCGCGCGCACGCCGAGCTTGCCGAGCGGCTGCACCAGGCCGAAGCCGGTCGCCTGGTCGTAGGCGATCGGGAAGCCGCCGACCGCGGTGCCCTTGTTGGTCGCGAGCCAGATGACGCTCGCCTCGGTGATCAGGTAGCCGATGGTCAGCACCAGGCCGTCGTCGCGGATCACGATGCCGTTGCCGGCGCGCTCGGTGCCGAGCAGCGGCGCGGTGAACGCGTCCTCGGGGATCTCGGAGCGCAGCAGCACCACGGCGTCGAGCGCGCGGTCGAGGTCGAAGCGCCAATCCTCGGGCCGCGGCCGCATCTCGGCCGGGAATGCCCAATCTTTTTGCTCAGCCATATGAATTCGGGGTCAGGGTCGCAATTCGTTTCTGCGTACGCAAAAACGAATTGCGACCCTGACCCCGAATTCTAAAGCCTACTTCCGCCGGCGGCGTCGAAGAGGTGCGCGTGCGCCGCCTGCGGCGCGAGGAACACGCGCTCGCCGGGCCCGACGCTGGCGCGCCCATGGGTCATCACGGTAACGATCCGATCCTGGACCTTGACCAGGATTTCGGTTTCCGCGCCCATCGGCTCGACCACCTCGACCGTCCCGGCGATGCCCTGGCTTGCCAGGGAAAGATGCTCGGGCCGGATGCCGTAGGTGACGCTCTGGCCTTCCTGCGCCTTGACGGTGCAGGGCCAGCGCGCCCCCAGGCCTTCGACCGCATCGTTCTTGAAGATTCCTTCAAGCACGTTCATCGCCGGGGAGCCGATGAACTGCGCGACGAACAGGTTCGCCGGCCGGTCGTAGAGCTCGAGCGGCTCGCCGAGCTGCTCGATGCGGCCCTCGTTCATCACGGCGATGCGGTCGGCCATGGTCATGGCCTCGATCTGGTCGTGCGTGACGTAGACCGTGGTGGTCTTCAGCCGCTGGTGCAGCGCCTTGATCTCCGAGCGCATCGCCACGCGCAGCTTGGCGTCCAGGTTGGACAGCGGCTCGTCGAACAGGAACACCTTCGGGTCGCGCACGATGGCGCGGCCCATCGCCACGCGCTGGCGCTGCCCGCCCGAGAGCTCGCGCGGGTAGCGGTCGAGGTACGGATCGAGGTTGAGGATCTTCGACGCGCGGGCGACCCCTTCGGCGATCCTGCGGACGCTTTCTTTTCGCAACCGGAGGGAAAAACCCATGTTGTCCCGCACCGTCATGTGCGGATAGAGCGCGTAGCTCTGGAACACCATGGCGATGTCGCGGTCCTTGGAATCGATGTCGTTGACCACCCGGCCGTCGATGGCGATGGTGCCGCCGCTGATGTCCTCGAGCCCGGCGAGCATGCGCAGCAGCGTCGACTTGCCGCAGCCCGAGGGCCCGACCAGCACCATGAACTCGCCGTCGGCGATGTCGAGGGAAATGCCGTGCAGGATTTTGGTTTTTCCAAAATCCTTTTTTATTTCCTTGAAGGAAACCGAAGCCATCAGGCCTTCACCGCCCCGGAGGTCAGTCCGGAAACCATGTAGCGCCGGAACACGTAGTAGATCGCCGCTGGGGGCAGCGCGTACACCAGGCCGGTCGCCATCAGCAGTTCCCAGGGCGAATCGTCGGCGGCGATGAAGTGGCCGAGGGCGACCGCCAGAGGAATCGTTCTTTCATGACTTAAAAGAAGATAAGCATAGAGGTACTCGTTCCACGCCAGCAGCAGGGCGTAGGTGCCGATGGCGATGAGCGAGGGCACCATCAGCGGCAGGTACACCAGGCGGAACAGCTGCAGCGGCGTCGCGCCGTCGATCCTCGCCGCCTCGTCGAGCTCGTAGGGCAGCTTGTCGGAGGCCTGCTTCAGCACCCAGATGGCGTAGGGCGAGGCGAGCGTCACCATCGCCAGCACCAGCGACCAGCGGTTGTTGAGCAGGCCGTACATCCCCATCGCCTTGTACATCGGGATGGCGAGGAACGCCGCCGGGATGAAGTAGGTGAACAGCGCCAGGTTCATCACCGCCCGACCGCCTTTGACTTTCAATCTGCTAATTGCAAATGCAGCACAGGTGGCCACCGCCAGCGTGATCACCCCCACCGCGACCGCGATCCACAGCGAGTTCCAGATCTGCGACCAGAAGTGGTGCAGGTAGAAATGCTCCTGGCGCAGGATGGTGCCGAAGTTGTGGACGGTCGGCTTGTCGGGCCACAGCGCGCCGGAGAACGCGGAATCTTTCGAGGAGATGGAGAACAGGAAGATGTGGTAGATCGGCAGCAGCGTCCACAGCAGGATCGGGATCGCCAGCAGGACCAGCAGCGCCTCCTTCGAGAATTTCCGCTTCATTGCGCAGGCCGCGACAGGTTCTTCATCATGAAATACACGAGCGGCAGCACCAGCGGCATCGCGCAGACGATGGTCGCCATCGCCATGTCCACCTGGTCGAGCCTGATGTAGCGGATGCCGAGCGTCGCCAGCACGTGCGTCAGGTCCGCCGGCCCGCCGCCGGTGAGCAGGTAGACGCTGTTGAAGTCGCCGAGCGACCAGATCATCGACAGGATGGTCGAGCTCAGGTACAGCGTGCGCAGCGACGGCCAGGTGATGTACTTGAACTTCTGCCAGGTCGAGGCGCCATCCACCGCGGCGGCTTCGTACTGCTCGCGCGGGATGCTCATGCGCCCGGCGATCAGGATCAGCGTCCAGAACGGCAGGGATTTCCAGATGTGCGTCAGCATCGCCAGGCCGAGGCCGATGTGCGGGTCGTTCAGCCAGTTCGGCCCGTCCAGCCCGGTGAGCCTGAAAATCGTCGAGTTGATCACGCCCCACTCGGGGTTGAACATGAAGCGGATGGAAAAGATGGTGGGGATCGACGGCACCGCCCACGGCAGCAGGAACAGCACCGACACCCAGCGGATCCAGCTGCGTTCGTGGACGAAGAAGCCCGACATCCACAGCGCCAGCAGGAACTTGAGATTGACCGCAATGGCCAGGAACAGGATCGTGTTGACCACGGTGCGGATGAAGATCGGGTCGGCGAACAGCTTGACGTAGCTCTCCGGGTGCCGCGCGAGCCACAGCCCGTAGCTCACCGGGTAGAGCACGAACGCGAGGAACACGATCGCGTAGGGCGCGAGCATGATCAGGCCCCAGGTCTGCCAGGTGCTCAGGCCGCGGCGCGGCGGCGCGGCGGGGACGTGCGGGAGGGCGATCGAGGACATAAAAAAAGGGGCGCAGGTCGCTAAACCCGGCCCCCCTTTTTACTCTTTTTTCTTAACCCGCCACTTCCTTGATGCGGGCGATCATCTCGTCGACCGCCTTGTCCACCGGCCACTTGTCGGTGACCACGCGGTTCATCGCCTTGGCCCACACGTTCTCGTTGTTGAGGATGGTGAACTTCCAGTTCTTGGTGAACTCGAAGGTCACCGTGCCGGCCGAGAACTGGTTGTGCACCACCTTGCGGTGCGGGTCCTCGGTCCAGAACTTGCGTGCCGCCGCGGCCTTCATCACCGGGTACCAGCGGCCGAGCGAGCCCTCGACGTACGGCGTCAGGTTCTCGTCTTCCATCAGGAACGCCGCGAACTCCTTGCCGCGCTTCTTGTTCTTGGCGTTGTTGAAGATCAGGCCGACCTTGACCGCGGCGCGGTACTGCATCGGCTTGCCGTCGGGCTTGCTGGGGAAACCGGCGGTGGCGATCAGCTCCTGGTAGTTCTTCTTCGCCTGCGCGCGGTCTTCCGGCTTGAGCTTGTCGTTGTTCATGTCGTCAAGCCACTTCGCCGCGATCGAGATGGTCGCGTTGTGCGTCATCAGGATGGTCTTGTTGTGGAAGCTGACGTTGTTGTCCGGGTCCTTCCAGTTGATGGCGGAGGGCGGCGTGCAGCCCTTGCCGATGGTGTCGGTGTAGTCGCGCACCGCGTTGATCAGCCCGTCGCGCGTCGCCTTGCCGAGGTTGAGTTTCCCGTCGTCGTTGACCAGCTTGACGTTGTACGCGTCCATGTAGGTCAGGAACGAATAGAACGAGTCCGACGAGTCGACGCCCATCGGGCTGCCGACCGAGTAGACGCGCTTGCCGGTCTTCTTGCGGTAGCCCTCCTGCACCGGGCCGCACCAGAAGTCGAAGTACGCCTTCCAGGTCTTCGGGATGTCGGACTCCTTGAAGCCCGCCTCCGCCAGCATGTCCTTCCAGTACTGGATGTGCATGGTCTGGCGCTTGACCGGGAAGGCGTAGTAGGCGCGCTTCTTGGTCTTGTCGTTGAACATGAAGGTGGTTTCGATCGTGTTGGGCAGGAACTTGCCCTTGATCGGGTTGATGATGTCCGAGACATCCTCGAGCCGGCCTTCGAAGGCCCACTTGCCCGCCACCTGGAAGTCGAACACGTCGGCGTAGACGATGTCGGGCGGGTTGCCCGCATCCAGGGCGGCGACCGTCTTCGGGATCATCTCCTGCGGCGCGTAGCGCGACAGCTCGACCTTGACGCCGGTCTTCTTCTGGAACTTGGCGATGACGTCGTCGAGCGCCTTGTCCTCCTGGGGATAGAACCCCTTGGAGAAATAGATCACCAGGGTTTCCTGCGCCGCTACCGCGGAGCAGAAGGCCGCCAGAACGGCGGCTGCGAACAACTGCCTCATTGGGAGTCCTCCTCTAAGGTCCACTTGTATGATAACTGAGGAATTCTATTTTTTGGACGCCTTCCACGCCTCGAATTCGGCCCGCGTCTCGGGGCTGGGCGGGTAGAGCCCGAAAATGGAGCGCCCTTCCTTGACCCTGGCCTCGACCCAGTCCTCGAACAGGGTCTGCGCCTCGGCTTCCTTCGCCACCTCGTCGGCCATCTTCGCCGGGATCACCACCACCCCCTCGGCATCGCCGGCCAGCACGTCCCCGGGATAGACCGCCACCCCGCCGCAGCCGATCGGCACTTGGCTGTCGACCGCGTGGTGGCGCACCAGGTTGAGCGGCGCCGAGCGCGCGCCGCAGTACGCCGGCCAGTCGAGCTTCTCGATCGTCGGCGAGTCGCGCAGCCCGCCGTCGGTGATGACCCCGGCGACCCCGCGCACCATCAGGCGCGTCATCAGGATGTCGCCCCCGGTCGCCGCGCTGGCGTCGCGCCTCGCGTCCATCACCAGCACCTGGCCGGGCGGGCAGGCCTCGATCGCCTCGCGCTGCGGATGGCCGCGCCCCTCGAAGGCGCCGAGCAGGTCGATGTCCTCGCGCGCCGGGATGTAGCGCAGGGTGTAGGCCTCGCCGACCATCCGCGGCGCAGCGCGGTTCAGGAGAAAAACGCCCTGAATGAAGACGTTACGCAAGCCACGCTTGAAGAGCACCGTGGTCAGCGTGGCGGTGGATACGGCTTTGAGCTTCTCTCGAGAGTCCGGTGTCATGGGCGCAACGTATTCGAATGAGCGAGGTCAGAGCAATAGGCGTCTCGCCTGCCGTGGGGTAGACTACCAACTGGTTGTCTAGTTGGAGGGGCCATGGTCACCGTCGGATCGTTTGAAGCGAAAACCAAGCTCGCCGAGCTGCTCGACAAAGTCCAGGCCGGCGAAACGGTGACCATCACCCGTCACGGGAAGGCGGTTGCGAAACTCGTTCCCGCCGGCATCGACGCGGAGGAGCGGGCGCGCCGGCGCGCGCTGATCGACGAGATCAAGCGCAAGCGCGCCGGGTGGGACCGCGGGGCGAAGCCCGGCTCGACGATTCCCGACCTCATCAAGGCGGGCCGGCGCTACTGATGGCGGCGGTGTTCGACTGCTCGGTCACGCTCGCCTGGTTCCTCAAGGACGAGCGCACGGCGTTTACCGATAGCGCGTTCGAGTTGCTGGAAACCGCCGAGGGCTGGGTGCCGTTCATCTGGCGCCTGGAGTTCCCGAACGCGCTGCTTTTTGCCGAGCGGAAAAAGCGCATCGGCCGCGAGCAGCGGCTCGAGATCCTCGACAACGCCGCCCAGCTCTACGTGCGGACCGACGACGCGCCGGTGGACATGCGCTCCCTCAGTGCGCTCGCCGAGCGGCGCGGGCTGACGCTCTACGACGCTTCCTACCTCGAGCTCGCCCTGCGGCTGGGGGGCGACCTAATCACCCTCGACCGCGACCTGGCCGATGCCGCCGCCGCCGAGGGCGTGGCGGTGCATTCGCCGGGCCGTTCGACGGCGGCCCAGGTGCGCCGCCGCTATGCGATGCAGGCGGCTTGAAGGGGCGCGGACTACAATATCTAGTGGACCAATCGATAAACTGAACTAGATACATGGCAAAACAGGCGGTCTACGACGCATCGGCGATCCAGGCGCTCAAGGGCCTCGAGCCGGTGCGGCGCATGCCGGGGATGTACACCCACACGGTCCATCCCCTGCACGTCGTGCAGGAGGCGATCGACAACGCGGTCGACGAGGCGCTCGCCGGCCACGGCAAGCGCCTCACGGTTTCGCTGCGCAAGGACGGCTCGGTCGAGGTGACCGACGAGGGCCGCGGCGTGCCGGTCGACCTGCACAAGGAAGAACGCAAGCCCGCGGTCGAGGTGGCCTTCACCATGCTGCACGCCGGCGGCAAGTTCTCGCGCTCGGGCGACGGCGTCTACCACATCTCGGGCGGCCTGCATGGCGTGGGCGTGGCGGCGTCCCCCGGATCGTCCTGGACGTCCCGCTGCTGCTCGAGAACGACGCCCAGCACGGTCTCGCTCGGCTGTGCGACGTACTCGTCTTCGTGGACGTCCACGAGGCCGAGCGCGAACGGCGAGCGCAGCGTGAGCGCGGTTGGAAGAGCGG
>CAZNVH010000001.1:0-2388 GCA_964576525.1 uncultured Enterobacteriaceae bacterium | reverse complement strand
CCCGGCCGAAGCTGGTGATGACCGCGCGCTCGTTCTGCTGCACGGTGTAGAAGCCGCTCAGGAGGCAGCGGTAGAGGAAGTAGAGGATGAGCCCGGCAATGATGCCGGCGAAGGCCGACATGAAGAACCCTCCTTGTGGATGGTTACGAGAGGACGACGTTTCATTGTGGGTGACGCGATACGTTTGGGTCAAGGTCAATATAAAGCGCGGCGATGTTTTTCTTGTCTGCCACTCACCCGCCCATACCCAAGCTCCTTCAGATTGGCGACGATGGCGGCATCCAGCTTCGCGGCCTCGGCGCGCTTCACGACCTCCTCCCACGAGACTTCGACGTCCGCCGCAGCTCACCAGACAGCTCCGCCTCGATCTCTTCCACCGTGGGCAAGCTGCCCCTCAGCGCCTTCGGGAGCTTCTCGACCAGTTTCGTCTCCCACCCGGCGACGCCGATCGGGCGCTTCAGATGCCGCAGCGCGTACTCGACGACGACCTTGTTCTTCGCGCGGCACAAGAGCAGCCCGATGGTGGGCTGGTCGTCCGGATGCCGCAGCAGGTCGTCGGCGGCGGAGAGATAGAGGTTCAACTGGCCGACGAAGGCCGGGTCGAAGGGCACGGCCTTGAGCTCGACCACAACGTAGCAGCGCAGCTTCAGGTGGTAGAGGAGCAGGTCGATCTGGAAATCCTGGTCGCCGACTTCGAGCGGCACCTGCCGGCCGACGAACGCGAAGCCGGTGCCCAGCTCCAGCAGGAAGCGCTGGATATGGGCCACCAGCGCTTGCTCGATCTCGCGCTCGCGGCGCGGGTCGGCGGTGCCGAGGAAGTCGAAGAGGTACGGATCCTTGAAAACCTGGGCGGCCAGGTCTGACTCGGCGGGCGGCAGGGTGTCTCGGAAGTTGGTGATGGCCTTGCCCTGGCGCTCGTGGGCGTGACCGTCGATCTGGAGCACCAGGATGTTGTGCGACCAGCCGTGCTCCAGCGCCTGCCGGGCGTACCAGAGCCGTCCGGCGGGGCCGTCGAGCTTCTCCATGAGGGCGATGTGGTGATACCAGGGGATTTGTGCAAGAGCCTCTTGCACGATTGCCCGCTCCGGCCACGCCGCGGCAAACGCGCGCATGTACTTGAGATTGCGCGGCGAGAAGCCCTTCATGTCGGGGAATGCCTCGCGCAGGTCCGCGGCCAGCCGGTCGATCACCTTCGCCCCCCAGCCCGCGCGATCCTGCCGCTCCAGGATCATCCGGCCGATGTCCCAGTAGAGCAGGACCATCGCCGCGTTGGCGGTGAGGACGACCCGCAGGCGTTCTTCCTGGATGCGCCGCTTGATGGCGCCGAGGGCGTCCGCGTAGTCCCGCGGCAGACCCGCCTTCGCCGGCGCGGTCGGAAACCGTGCCTCCTCCCGTTGTCGGGCGAGGGCGAGCCGACTCGAAGCTTCGCCACCTGCCTTGCCGACAGGCAGGCGCTGGCGCTTACGAGCCATACCCCAGCTCCTTCAGGTTGGCGGCGATGGCGGCATCGAGCTTCGCAGCCTCGGCCTGCTGCTCGCGCAGCGTCGCGGTGAGCTGCTGCATCTTTTCCTCGAACGGCTCGCCGTCGTCCTCCTGCGCCTCGCGCCGACGTAGCGGCCGGGCGTGAGCACGTGGCCGTGCTTGCGCGCCTCCGCAAGCGGCGCGCTCTTGCAGAAGCCGGGTAACGTCGGCGTACTCGCCCGCCTCCTTCTCGCCGCCTGCCTTGCCGGCAGGCAGGCGCCAGGCGCGGCAGGTGGTGGCGATGCGGGCGATGTCCTCGTCGATCAGCTCGCGGTGGGTGCGGTCCACCATGCGGCCGAGCTTGCGGGCGTCGATGAAGAGCACCTGGCCGCGGCGGTCGCGGAACTTGCCGTTCTTGCGGTCACGCGCGAGGAACCACAGGCACGCGGGGATCTGCGTCGAGTAGAAGAGCTGGCCCGGCAGCGCGACCCTGCAGTCCACGCGGTCGGCCTCGATCAGGCTCTTGCGGATCTCGCCCTCGCCGGACTGGTTCGACGACATCGAGCCGTTGGCGAGCACGAAGCCGGCCATGCCCGCGGGCGCGAGGTGGTGGACGATGTGCTGCACCCAGGCGAAGTTCGCGTTGCCGGCCGGCGGCACGCCGTAGTGCCAGCGCTTGTCGCCGCGCAAGCGCTCGCCGCCCCAGTCGGAGACAGTGGTATCTGAAAGCGAAGCGCGTGGATCCCTATCGCACCACCAAGGACGAACGTGGACGGCAATCAGCCTCTACTCCAGAAGTCTTTCTCTCAACCAGGTGTTGATGAGTTCCTCAGAGGAGACCCTCCTCTGCCTGGCGACTTCGCCGATGCGAGCAAGGAGGTTATCATCGATTGCGACAAGATGTCGTTTCCGTTTGATGTCGACTTC